>NZ_JASOYM010000031.1:0-2603 GCF_030226665.1 Paenibacillus sp. UMB7766-LJ446 | reverse complement strand
AATAGAAATAGGTAAGGATTTGATATAATCACCGCCTTTTCCCCTTCTCCACACCGTGCGTGCGACTTTCATCGCACACGGCGCTCCATCTTTTTAGATTTTTATTACAATAGGTTCCAAGTTACTCATTTTTCGGTACAGGTTGATTTTCTGAATCGTAGAGTCTGAAAATCCAAACGGCGACATGAGTTTGACAATCGTCTCTGATTTTGTAGCATGAACAAGTTTATGGATATCTTTGTGTAGAATACGTAGATTGCTAAAATCGTCTGTCCCACCTAAATGGATTGGCAAAAGATGATGGCAATGCACGTAATCAGCAGTTAGTAAAATGCCAGATATCTCGCATTTGCCACCCTGCATACTATATCTACTCAGTCTGTTATCCAGGTATTCAATGCTACGGTTTGGTATGTTTGACTGCATTAGTTTAATTAGTTCATATCTAATATCCGTCTTTAAATCCCTATGAAGTCTCTTTCTTCCTTCTGATGTATACGGATTTAACGTCTGCTGAAAGCATAGGTTGTTAACCGTTTTTACATCTCTGAACGGAAAGAGATATACACCTGCGACCTTAAAGGTTCTATATCTGTTCCTGTAGAACTTCTTGAAGGTTGGCGGGGCATTATCAGGATATTGGTATTTACCAATAACTTTGAGACGATTGTATGTGAATGCTTTCAGATCAAAGGCAAGTCGTGAGAACTCTACACTAACATGTGTTGCACGTGAAAAGTAATTGTGTAAACCAAGTACAAAGCTATTGAAGAGAAGAGCGTTTTGAGTAATTGGTGCTTTGTGCAGATTCTTAATGCGCTCTCTTGCTTGCTTCTTGATTTCTGCTCTCTTCTTTTCATTTATACCCGTATAGGCGACTCTTCTTTTTCCTTTTTTCTCAGCCCATATTGTGAATCCCAGGAAATCAGATTTACGTTTCCTGAGGTTTACAATCTGTGATTTTTCGGGTGAGATGTCTAGTTTAAGGCGGTCTCTAAGATAGAGTCTTACAGCGTGATACCACTTCTGAGCTGATTTCCAATCCCGACAAAGAATTTTAAAATCATCGGCGTATCGCACAATATATCCTTCTTTAAGATTGGTTTTCTTGAGTGCTCTGATCCTGTGATAGTCTCCTGCATAGGCGTATTGAGTTTCGAAGTTTGTCCATTGTCCTGCAACCCACTGATCCAAGTCATTTAATACTACATTTGACAGGAGAGGAGATAAGATTCCACCTTGTGGTGTGCCTTTCAACGGTATCCCTTCATCTTCAATTTCAGCTTTAAGCATTTTGCTGATGATTCGAAGTACTCTTTTATCCCTAATACCCATATTCCATAGTTGTTTCAAAAGCAATGTGTGGTTCACATTATCGAAGAATCCTTGAATATCAACATCAACGACATAATGGAGATTGGTTGTGTTTATAAGATGTTGTACTCTCGCTAGAGCGTTGTGTGTTGATCTTACCGGTCTAAACCCGTAACTATGTTTATAGAAGTAAGCTTCCGCAATTGGTTCAATAATTTGTTTAAAACATTGCTGAATGATTCTGTCAACTATGCATGGAATGCCTAACGGTCTTTTCTTTCCATTAGGTTTTGGTATAAGGACTCGCCTAACCTTTTTGGGTTGATAATTCAAAAGCTTGTTTCTTACGTGGCTCACAATCTCTTCTTCTGTTAGTGTCTTTATATTCTCTATGGTTTTGCCATCTGTTCCTGGTGTAAGTGAGCCTTTGTTTGATTTAATTGTTCGAAAAGCTAGGAGGATGTTCTGATGTGAGTTTATTAGCCCGTATAAATTATCGAACTTTTTTCTTCCTAGTGCTTTTTCGTGTAAATCAGTAAAAGTACTCGTCATGTCGTAGTAGTCCCAGTATCGAAGAGTTTGCACTGTGGCTTCACCTCCTTACGGTGATTCCCCACGTTCCTACCTGATCGGTGCAATTCACTTTTCGGAAAAATTGTTTATTATCTAAAAAGACTTGAGGCTGTTCCTCCGTAGCCATTACAGCCACTTCATTGGTCGTGCCTCTACTCTCACAAGGATTAGTACATTTCAGCAAATTTCTGCCTTATAGTAGACGTCTAGGATGACAGTCCTGTAAATCGACGTTCCTTGCTTTCCTTGTACCTTGTGACCTAGCTATGCTTGCTAGACCTTAGGTGCCTCCTTTGAGCCTGTGGACTTGATATCGCCATTGTTCGATATAGCGTGTTTCCTAGACTACAATCGTACTCTACGCTATCCACCCTGACTTCTGTCAGTACATATGTTTCCATATGTTATGAATTTAGACCCGTACATTCGGAGGTTCGTCAGGTTTTTTACAACCATTCTCACCATAGTCCGCTTTTCAGCCATCCGGCATATCAGTTAGCATACCTTCTCAATAGAGTGGCTCCAGCTTCCCTTCTGCCGACTTCACCTGTGCTTCATACCCGACACGCTGTCCGTGTCACGCACGCAGGAGATTAACGGAATTGTTTCAGGATACATGGTTCCCTCTTTCCAATTCTCGGTCGCAAAGTTGGACTTATTTAGTTAAGTCCCCGCTTTTCCCGAATTGTTCGGTTATAGCGGAACAAGTCACACGT
>NZ_JASOYM010000004.1:0-679185 GCF_030226665.1 Paenibacillus sp. UMB7766-LJ446 | reverse complement strand
AGCGCGCACCGATTGAATATCGATGCGCACTGGCAGCATAGCTTTTTTCATCTGTCTACTTGACAGGGGTAAGACCAAACTGAAAAAACAGCTTGAAGGGTTTTAATGTTAGTTCCTGAGAACAGACTTCTCGTTGAATATGGTGAATCTATTTTTTGCCCAACAACCGCTGCAGCTCTTCCAGCCCTAACTTGGTTTCCGGATTAAACTCTTCACTTTTTACATATTGTGCTAGGCTGTAAAGTAATTGCCGCCCTTCCGCCTTGTTAATCAATTCATCATAATTTAGCGCCCCAACCAGCAGCTTCCCTTTTCCAACCTGGCATTCAAACAGCAGACCCAGCTTATGATTACGTTCAAAATTATCGATGGTTTGAACGAAAGGCTGAACATTCGTGGATACCTCATCCAAAATTAGAGAACGTGAGTTCATGACGATATGCCACCACGGGTAAGTGGAATGGGTCTCACTTGGAAAGTGCTTCAATGCCGGGTGCAAATTATCAATAAGCAAGCCTAGCGTACCGACAGGAACGGGCTTGTTCATGCTTTCCGAGATGGATCGAAACATCGGATAACACCAGAAATCGGTACAATATGTACCTTCGACTGAACTATCGTTAACTCCCAATGTTGGAAGCAGCAGCACGCTCTCGCCTTTTTCCAGTAAATTAATAACTTCATCGGACAATTCCTTATAAATAGGGTCATGCTCCATAGCTGTCACATCATGATCAGGGTATACCCAAAGTTCATACTGTTTCCGGATATCGGTACCCGGAATATACAGGGATAGAACGATGGACGTCATCTTTTTCACAGCAGGAAACTTGAGCTTTATTGGGCTTATCTCAAACCAAGTTTCTCCAGCAATAAAGGGAATCTCTTCTGTTCCTGATGTAATTAGATGATCCGAATCACGCATCTCCCACTCCACGGTATGACCTTTCAATGATTGTGATCGGAAGTACCTTAATTGAATGTGGGCATTAAAATCTTCTCCCGAAGTGTAATTGTATTTCTCGAATCGTGCCAGAAGTACGGCATCGGAGCAAAATGTTCTCCACTCCTCGGGCGTAACCAATCCTTTGGAATCCATGAAGGCATCCAAAATGCCTACCAGCGCTGTCCCCTGTCCACTAAAGTCCTGAAGATCAAGCAATTGAAATCCTGCCAGATGAATGGATCGAAATGCCGCTTCAAGCTCTTCCTTATAACAGGCTACGGCAAGCTTGCCAGAGCTTTGGAAAAATGGTTCAGCCAGATGTGCCATTCCTTTGGCTTGCAATCGCTCACGAAACACCTCGAAATTTTTTGCTTTCAGCGACCCGGTGTACTTCTCGATCTCTTCGTAGTTGGGGTACATGGCATATTGTCCAATTTCATGGGATATGACGGGTAGATGTGGAATAAGCTGTTGTTCAGCCGACGCGGCTTTCACGGTCTTCGCTTCCGTACCATATTGAATCTGAATTTCCGATTCAGCTGCTTGAATTCCCTCTTTTTCCGAAACCATCCCATCCGGCAAGATCATGTCGTCGTAGTCCTTCAGGGTACCAGGCACATCCGTTTGCACATGACCCAACGGGGCATCACACATGGCATAGGACCCGCGAAAAAGTCTATCTTTGGAGAATCGTACGCCACAGTAAAAATCTTCTTCCTCCAGAATAAGCGGAGTGAACTGAAAATTGTTTGAACCCTGGGTGTACAGATGGCGTGGATCAAATGCTTTATACGCTTTTAGAATGGCATTAAGTCTTTCTTTACTGCCCCAAAGTTCATTACCGAGTGACATCATTACAAAAGAAGGATGATTCCCATACGCCCTCAGCATGGCGAAGCCTTCACGAATGAGATAGTCCTGTTCAGCCTGATTATGCTGTGGATCAAGTTCATCTGTAATCGTACCCCAAAATGGAAGCTCAGGCTCCATGTAGATACCCAGCATATCTGCAGCAGTGAACGCTCCCTCCGGCGGACAACAGGTATGGAAACGATAATGATTTATGCCATATGATTTGGAAATGCTCAGGATTCGTAGCCACTCTTCCACATCGGTTGGCGCGTAACCCGTAAGCGGAAATAGGAGACCATCATGTTTTCCACGAAGAAAGGTCTTTCGGCCGTTAATGGTAAAAGCCTCTCCCTTGGCTTCAAAATCTCGTAGTCCTGTTATGATTTCAGTTGTATCCAGCACATCTCCTTGTTCCCCTAACAGAGTGAGGGTCAGCACATAGAGATTGGGGTCCGAATCACTCCAGAGCAATGCGTCGTCACCCATCTTGTAGAGCACATTAACCTCGTTCTGGTTGCATGGATAGGTTTGCTCAAACACCGCATGATTTCTGTCGGAAGGCACATATCCATGAGTCTCTTTTAAAAGGGGATTGAAGGTTTGCGCAGTAACGGACAGTACCGTACCTGGTATGGATTGTGATAACGTACTTGCGATTCTGAATGTTCGCTCTTTAGCATCGGGATAGATCTGTACCTCACTCATGTGCAGCTCGTGGTAAAAATGAAGCTCCAACTTTCCGGTAATTCCGTTCCAGTTGGTTTGAGTATCGACGGATGTAAGATGACCGCCTTTCGTCGGATAGTCCGTATTATCGACCCGGATGGTGAGGGTGTGTTTCCCCTCGGAAAGCCCTTCAGGCAAGCTATACACATGAGGGGTGTTGAGACTATCCTGTGCTCCATACTCTTCAGCATCAACCCACAACTTGGTTATGCGCGTGCGTTCCAGATACAAATCGCATTTCTTGCCAGCAAGCGCTGCGGGTATATCAATCTCCCGATTCAGCCAAATCCAGCCTTCATATGAATATTCATCGGTCAAAGACCCGATGTGAGCCGCATCAGTCTTTCTTCCTTTGCGTGCATGAGAGGTCGTATTCGGCAGTGTTATAGTGTCGCCAAATGGGCCTTGAACGCCTTGTTTATGTTCATCTAGTTGAAGCTCCCAGCTTCCCTGCAAGTTAATTCTGGTTAACATGATTTCAACTCCTCTATGAACTGATGTATGTAATCTTTACTTCTGGCTCTATGTTTCGATAAATAGAAGTCCCAAAATTAATAGTACGTATTCCTATTATATAACTGTAATCTTAGTCCACCCATATAATAATAATTATGCTGAGTATAACAATATGGAAATAATTCAAAGAAAGTTGCTAATCAAATTTCACCTCTACGATTAATTAGAAATGAAAAAAAAGTCGCCAGAAAGGCGACTCGTGTGATTCTTTATTGGGTTACCTCCGTCAATGCCGACATGTTTATTCCGATGTATGGAAGTTCCATTCCTCATACAAATCCGCTGGCAATGCCTGCACGAAAGGCGACCAATCACCCGTCGTGTACAGATGAAGTCGATGCATAGCCCGCGTGCACGCCGTATAAAGAAGCTTGCGTTCATTGTCACGACCATACATCTCAGACGAAGCATCGTAGATCAAGACTGCATCGAACTCAACACCCTTGGCGAGATAAACAGGAATGACCATTACGCCTTTTTCGAAGTTGAACGTCTCTTTAGTAATGAGCTGCAAATCTTCACCTCCTTGAATCCGTAACGATTCATGGGCCTTCTGGCTTTCGGCAGCAGTCTTCGTAATGACGGCAATGGAATCAAAGCCCTCTGCCTTTAGAGCAGCGATATTTGCCACCATTTGTGCAATTAGGTCATCTTTTTCGTTGAGATTCGTCAACAGTGGCTTCTGGCCTTTTCTTTCAAATGGTACAATTTCATCTCCGTCTAGAAGCATCACTCTTGTAAATTCAACGATTTCTCTGGTTGAGCGATAACTGCGTACAAGGGAGATCAGATTGGTTTCGGCTTCGCCAAAGAGGCGGATCAGGGGTGAATCGGCTGCGGCCAAATTTGTAGCCTGTGTGAAGATCGCTTGCCTGAAATCGCCAAGCACCGTCATACGGGCACGTGGAAACAGCTTTTTGAGATATTCATATTGAAACGATGAATAATCCTGACCCTCATCAACGAAGACATACCGAATTTCCGTGTTTGTCCGGATGCCTTCAATCATTTCTTTTACATACAAATAGGGAGTCGCATCCTCATGAAACAACTCGTTCCGGAGCATGCTTTCCCTCGTTTGCTTACATATCTCAGGCCACAGCGTGGGCGTAACCGCCCCATTTGTTTTCTCCCTATAAGCAGCTTCGTCTACAAACAATTGTTCATATATGCCTTTGACATCTACATATGAGAATTTCCTCACACTTTTCCTTAGCGGTTTAAAGCTTTCTTTCACGATCTTCCGGCGGAGCATATCCTCTTCCTTCCCGGCAAAGTCAAAGTCCCCTTCATCTTGCCGGCGCATCTTGCTCATTATCTCACGAACTTTGGCATATTGTTCCGCAACGTCGAATACTTCCCTATCCTTATGCAGCACTCCGAACACTTCTGCATATTGCTCGGTGTCGAGATAATTCATTTCTTCCTGTACCCAAGCCGCCTCCCGTTCCATGCGTTCCAACATAGTCAGTTCATTTTGCAACCATTCCTGCAAGAGAACGACACGATTGGACAGTGGCAAGGAAAGATCATAACCGTAAAATTTTGCTCTGATCTGCTCTGCGGTAATCAAATCGTGGTCCCGAAACCGAATACTGTTGAATTGCATGCCTTCCCGACCCAGCCATATTCCATAGTTCTGCAAAGCGTGCAGGAAAGCATCGGAAGCTTTATACTCAATTCCCTGAAGACGAGCTTCATACCCTGGCGTTCCTTTTGCAGTCAGTACATACTCAATCTGATCAAAGGCATCCTCTGGCCGTAACGAAGATCCTAGCCAATAGTCGAGATACTCTTGAAATGTGGTCTGCTGCATATTCTCTTCACCGAGCTCCGGAAGGACGGTGGAGATATAACTCGCAAACATCGGATTCGGTGAGAAAAGAACAATCTGATCAGCACTGATCGTCTGACGGTGTTTGTACAGCAAGTACGCTACCCGCTGCAGGGCTGCGGAAGTTTTACCGCTGCCGGCCGCCCCCTGTACGATAAGCATCCGGCTTTTATCATCACGAATGATGGCATTTTGTTCCTTCTGGATGGTTGCCACGATACTCTTCATTTGCGAGTCGGCTCCTTTGCCAAGCACCTGCTGCAGCAAGTCGTCTCCAATTGTTTCACTCGCATCAAACATGTTCCGAATCTGGCCGTATTGAATTTGAAATTGCCGTTTGAGCTCCATCGTTCCGTCGATTCGTCCGATCGGCGTCATATAAGACGCCAGACCTGGGGAGGAGTCATAATACATGCTCGCAATCGGCGTACGCCAGTCATAGATCAGAAAGCTCAAGCCGTCTTCGTCGACGAAAGAGGATACCCCGATATAGATCTGCTCGCTGATGCCAAGACCCTTCTCCTGGAAGTCGATGCGTCCGAAATAAGGAGACGGGAGCAGACGTTTCATGCTATTCCATTGCTGCGTCAACCGCTTGTGACCTCTTTCCCGCTCGGCCAATACCGCTGACTGCTGGTTAATCGTGTAAAAGGTCTCTTCGAAATCTTCATGAGTGCTTGTGTTAATCGTAACTTCTTCCCAAAACCGCTTGCGGATGTCCGCAGCCTGATCGTGCATTCCCGCAACCTCAGGCTCCAGTTCGGTAATTCTCGCCTGAAGTTTCTCTCTTACCCATTCCAACCGTTCCTGTTCCAATCGCCAATCCTTCGTTTCCATCTCTCCCAACACACTCCTTATTCCTTTTTTTGGGATAAAAAAGAGCATTGACAAATCAAAGTTCCAGATGTACAATTAAATTAGGAATTAAAATGTATACACCTTTTATGTTGAATTGTCGATAACGCTAATGATTATATCATTGCGTTATTTCTTGTTCAATTTTATTTTTGTATCCCTGCCAGTTAGAAACAAAAAAAGGCAAGCGATCGCTTATGATTGCTTGCCCTTTTGTCTTTTATTGGCCGAAGATTACTGGTCTTCATTGCGCTGCAGAAACAATGAAGCTAGAGCTGATAGTCCGCTAATTACGCCGCATGCCAGGAAAGCAGCATGATATCCGGCCAGCTGTGAAGCTGCAGTTATATCACCTTGATTCGTTTGTCCCCCTGCCGCTATATGCTTCACCGTTACAAGTACCGCAATTCCGAGCGCGCCGCCGAGCTGGCGGGCTGTGTTTTGAAGTCCTGCGGCGATGCCGGAGTCTTGCGATGGAATGCCTGCAAGTACGGCATGAGTAGCTGTCATCAACATCAACCCCAAGCCACCTCCAATGAGCAAGCTCGGAAGAAGTAATTGAGTAACATAGTTCGGATGCATTGGCAGCTCATTTAACCAGATGAATCCAGCCGCAGCCAGAAGACCACCGAAGAATGGAAGCTTATGAAAGCCTGCATCTTCCAAACGCCGGGAAAGAATCGCAACAAGAGAAATAAAATTGCCCCTGGAATATTTCCAGGGGCATTTCGTAACAGGCTGAGCACTGCTGGAACGCAGTGTGGCACTATGTAGCATCTTTATTTAATCGGAATCCAGATTTGCGGAGGGTGACCCGGACCTGGATATACTTCTAGTTCGGGTATACCCGCATGCTCATATGGATTCGAAGGGAACCATTCGGAAATAATTTGTTTCCATAGGCTCTGCATGCTCTCGGGCATCGGTCCTTGCACTTCAAATACACTCCATTTGCAAGAAGGGATCGTGAATGAGGCTAGCCCTTCCGGCACTTTACCATCATAGGCTGTAGCAATCCAGTATTCCATTTGTTTCTCCTGGATTTCGCTCTGATCCACACAGACACCAAGTAATCCTTTGATCCCATCATTGTTCAATTCAAATAAACGATCTTCCATACCACTCGTGTAGGCTTCTTGCCACATCTGCCCGATTCCTCGTAAATGTTCACCCTCTACATAGGAGAAAGTTTGCTTTATTCCTACTAACGTCATTCCGGGATGTTCAACAATTTTGTAATTCATGGGCTCTGCTCCTTTCAGACTGACTTGAATAACCAAACGATTATACGCTTTGACGGAGGTACTATTTTTACGTGCTTCACTAGGTGAAATTCCATGTAGTCTCCGAAAAGCTTTGGAAAAAGATTCAGGAGTGTCGTAGCCATATTTGTACGCCAGATCAATGATTTTTTGACCGGTCAACAGAAGATCATTTGCTGCCAAAGTCAATCGTCTCCGCTTTATATATTCGCCGACAGTAACATCCGTTAACAACGCAAATGTACGTTGAAAATGAAAAGGAGAGATATGCGCTTGAGCCGATATCTGCTCGATAGTTATATTTTCCAGTAAGTGATCTTCCATGTATTGAATAGCTTGTTGTAATGATTCGATCCAGTTCATACGGTTAATCACTCCTTAATTTCAATAATAGACGAAGGGGTATCCACGATCCTGTCAGGATGTGCTTTGATTTGTCCGGTAAGGGTCTATGGATGAGAAGAACTTCACTTTATTATAACTTTATGGATATTCCTTTTGGAAACTATGGTGGAGATCTGAAATTCAGGACAAAAAACAAACAAAGAAAGCCGCTGTTTTAGCGACTTTCCATTGAAGTTGATAGATAAAATTAAACATTCTGGTGAGTTCTGTACAATCGTGTTCTGAGCAATGGAAACTATCAACGTTGCTCCTGCGCGTATTGCTAAATGATTTGGAAGATTCTTTGGTACAAACCTTACTTCACCGAAAGAAGGCTGTCCGAGATAAACTTCAGCTGGCCTTCCAGTGATACAGGGTCGTTGTATGTGTCGGATGTCGGATCAAGCTGGAACACATTGCCTGCCTTGACTGCAGGTAGATTTTTCCACAGAGCATTATCGTAAACAATCTGCGGATCGCTTGTATCTCCCGACCACGGGCTGGTGAAGATGATGTCACCGGCATAATCCGTTAACACTTCCATCGAAATGGAGGCCCAACCTGTACCACTGTCAATCGCCTCTGTCTGAGCTTTGGCTGGGGCTTTAAGGCCAAATTCACCATAGATGATCTCGCCGCCACGACCGAAATTATGGCCGAAAACATACAGTCCCTTGGTATATGGATTCAAAATCGAAACTGTGCGGTCGCCTACGACCTCTTGCACCTTCGGCTTCAGCTCGTTAATCTGTGCTTCCCATTTCGTGATCCAGTCTTTCGCCGCATCTTCTCTATTCGTCAGCTTACCCAGTTCCAGCATGAGGTCTTTATAGTTGCGCTCACCATACTTGATCTGTACTACAGGTGCAATCTGTGAGAACTGATCGATTCCCTCTGTACCTGTATAAACGATGATCAGGTCAGGCTTTAAGCTGACCAGTTGCTCGGCTGTTGGCTTCTCACCCAGATCTGTTGCACCTTTATTAGTCAGCTGATCCTTAATGTACTTGTTGTCCATCGCACCTGACAGCGCCCCGACTACCGGAGCGTCCAGAGCAACAAAGTATCCTGTCGAAAATGCAGTTAGATCGATAATGCGCTTGGGGTTTTTAGGAACTTGTACTTCTCCTGCATCCGATTGATACGCAATGGTTTCTCCTGATTCATCAGCTGAAGCTGCATCAGTCGTTGTACCTGTCTCCGCAACTGCATTTGTACTGGTCCCAGTCGCCTTATCCGTCGTTGCAGACTGGCTGCACGCACTCACTATGAGAAGGGCCATCAGTGCAAGCACAAGAAATATCGAATTAGTTCGTTTCAGCAAAATAAACCCATCCTCTTCATTGATATTGATAATCGTTATCAACGATATCATGATACGGATGTTTTGACAAGATTATTTTACTAGGAACGCACCTCCTTTAACAATTCCTCTGCTTGCCTGTTAATAACACAATAACGGGTTCACTTCGTCAGGCTTCCCTTTATTTCATTCCAAATTGGATTATCTGCCTTACTGCGGGCAGGCAGCTCCCCTTTTTCAATCGCATCCCAATACTTCCAGTTCGGCTTCTCACTGCCTAATTCATAGTCCATCCCGTCCCACGTATCTTCACGAAATGCGTAGAAAGCCCAATGCCATCCATACTCATTAAAGATAGAAATCAGATCAGCCATGTAGCGATCTGCACCTTGAACCATTCGGTTCGTTCCGAATTCCGAAGCGATAATCCGGTTCGCAGGTATGTCATGATCCGATGCCCACTTGGCAACTGGCTCGACAAATTGTTTGAGAGCCTGGCGGTTAAATTCTTTTTCCGTCTGGTCATTCCCGACCTTTACACTTCCCGGATAAGAGTACGTAAATCCTTTTTTCTTGTTTTGGCTTGTCATTTCATAAGGCTCGTACATATGAAAAGCATACAGCACGTTAGGATCATCAATCGGCTTCAAATACGTAAAGGCCCAAGGCGTTGCATAGAGTCCAGAATCTACAATAATGGGGGTCACCTGGTCAACCGTCCGGATCTCTTTTACGATTGTGTCATAGAGTGAATTCAGATCCGCTGCGGTATGTTCCACTTTGCTATACCACTCCATATAATCCTGTGTCCAGAAGTCGTGGAAGCCCGTTGCCGTTTCCGGATGAGGCTCATTAATCAGGTTATAGCCGATGACGGCAGGATGATTCTTCAATCGTGTCGCAAGATCCTTCCAGAACTGAGCAGCTTGCTTGTGATATTCAACATCATTCCAGATCCGATCATCATTTTTGGCTCCATTGAACTGTCGTCAACGGTCTCCCGGCAAACTAAGCACTGTAACCACAACCTTCATCCCTTTAGCCTCGGCGGCATCCAGGTCCGCTTTGAGACGGGCAAAATCCGCTTCCACGATACCTTCGTACTTATCCGAGCTCCCGATCAAAAAATCTGCATTCATATGTTTATCCGGCTGATCGTTAAACAAAAAATCCCGATCTTTGCTCCACTTATCCGGCGCGAGCCGGACGAACGCTATGCCTTCATCCTTGGCCGCTTCATAGTTTTCCGGAAGAGACGTGGAATTCATAAAATTTGTCCCTTTCCGCTGTTCATTCCAATAGCTCATTTTCTCTGAAGGAACTGCTGCCTTCTCCTCCTGATGGCTGTTCATCCCTGAAACCTCCAATGGTTTTGGAGAGGCTGTATTAGAACTGCAACCAGCCAATGCAAGCATAATGACAGCCGAGAGTAAAACATTTTTTCCGATTGGCCAACTCGATTTTGTTGATATTTTCTTCATAATCAATCACCTCGATAGCCATCTTACCCGTTGTCTGTTACACCAATATGACAAAACGCTCTATTAACCAATCGGTGTCCCAACGGGCAGTTCGATATCTGGTTTTAATAGAACAACATCACCTTTTTGGGGTATTCCTCCCAGAACCAATACTTCTGAATTGAAACCGGCGATTCGCCGAGGCACGGATTTTGCCCAAAAATACACTGCCATGCCAACTGCTATTACTTAAAACCAACATTAAGTCCATATACCGGATGAGGTACATAATGCTCTTCCAGACATGCAATTTCTTCAGAAGTTAACGTAATCGCCAGAGCTTCGGCAGCATTTTCGAGATGGGATATCTTCGTAGCGCCAATAATCGGAGCTGTAACCGGATCCTTGTGCAGCAACCAGGCAAGGGCGATTTGGACCCGGGGAACGCTGCGTTTTTCTGCGATATCTGCAACCTGCTCTACCACCAACCGATCGGTACTGGCTGTTGCATCGTATTTTGCTTTTTGCACCTGATCCGTTTCAGAACGCTTTGTCGTTTCCTCCCAATCTCTGGTCAGTCGACCAGAAGCAAGCGGACTATATGGAATCACACCAATTTTCTCTTCCTGACAAAGAGGCATCATTTCCCTTTCCTCTTCACGGTAGATCAGATTATAGTGATTTTGCATCGATACAAATCGGGTCCATCCATTTTTCTCAGCGACATATAAAGCCTTTTGGAATTGCCATGCGGACATGGCAGAAGCGCCAATATATCTTGCCTTCCCTGCTTTCACCACATCATGTAATGCTTCCATAGTCTCTTCGATCGGGGTATGGTTGTCCCAACGGTGAATTTGATACAGATCCACATAATCGGTACCCAGTCTCTTGAGGCTCTTGTCGATCTCACTCATAATTGCTTTTCGAGAAAGTCCAGCGCCATTCGGACCATCATGCATGCGGGAAAACACTTTTGTCGCAAGGACAATTTCATCCCGATTTGCATAGTCCTTGAGAGCCCGCCCCAGGATCTCCTCACTTGTTCCACTTGCATATACATTTGCTGTATCAAAGAAATTAATGCCGATCTCCAAGGCTTTTTGAATCACGGGACGACTATTCTCCTCATCCAATACCCATTGATGAAATCCACGCCCTGGTTCACCAAAACCCATGCAGCCAAGACAAAGCCGAGATACATCCATACCTGTATTTCCTAATTTGACATATTCCATTAGTTAATCCTCTCCTCAGTCTCAGTCTTTTTGGTTGCTACAACGTCGTACCCATGAGTCAAGAATAACAAGAAAAGAGATACGTTTCTTTGCTATTAAGTTCATCTGATTTGTTTATTTAGCCCATTTGTCTCTATAGATAAACAAAAAAGCGCTTCACGACATTTTATCGCGAAGCGCTTTACACAATAACGTTATATAACCATAACTATCTTTTTTAAAGGCTGAAGAGGTCCAGATGAGCTTATTTTACATTTTCCTCACTGTGCTTGCATTGCAGCCTATACTCCGACGGTGGAAGCCCAAACTGAAGTTTGAATACTTTGGAAAAATGGGCAACGTTTTCGAAACCTGTTGAGAAACAGACATCCGTGACAGACAGAGACGTCTCTGCCAGCAGTTTTTTGGCTTTATCCAGTCTCTGATTACGAATATATTTCAGAGGTGAAGTATGGTATACAGCCTGAAAGTCCCTTTTGAAGGTAGACAGGCTTCTGCCGGACAAATAAGCCAGATCACTTATGGATATGGGATTGGTGATATTCTCCTCTATCATTTTGCCGAAGTTACTGTTTATATCATGATTCGGCTGCAGGAGTTGCTGTAAGAAATGCTCATTGGCATTCGCCAGATGAAACAGGAGTTCCATGAATTTGATCCGTACCAGCCCGTCATTTACCTCTTCCGGTGTTTCAAAATAGGGTTTCAATGACGTTATATAAGAGCGAGTGAGCTCATTGACCGGAATAACGGATACTGGAATGAACTCATTTACGATCTCTGTCGGTTTGAAACCAGAGAACTGAACAAATTCCTCAAGCATATTTTCGTTCAGGAAAAACATCATGTAGTCCAGCATGAATTCAGAGCCGAGTTCTCCCGACTTTATGTAATCAATTCGAATGGATTTGTGAAGAAAAACCATTTCATTACTGCGCAAGGTGTATTCCTGATCCTTGAATCGAACCGTATACACGCCAGATATGACGAACAGCAACATGTGATCTTTCAGAAAATAGGAACCTGTTGTCCCTTGTGTGTGCAAACAAAATTTAATGACGGATAACCCGTTCTGCTTTAAACTTCCTTGCTTGTCTGGTGCACGTTCCAGCTCTTGTGGTGCCTTGATTACTTTTTTGCTTCTCACGGACATGAGCAGACCCGCCTTTTTAGCTTTTCATTATAGAATAACAGGAAACAGAGTCACGTTCGACACACTGTATATTGACCTTATAAGTCGATTCTACAGCCTCACCTTTTAACATTTGAAATAATACGTGTCCGGCAAGGGATCCGGCATCTGTTTTGGGTTGTCGAAAAGTGGTAAGCGGTGGATTCAGGTATTCGGATAAATGTATGTTGTCAAAACCGATAATGGATAGATCTTCAGGTACGGAGACCTGATTTTCTTTAAATGCCTGCAAGCCTCCAATGGCCATTTCATCATTTGCAAAAAAGACCGCGGTTGGAAGTTCTCCTTCCATTAACATCTTGGCTGCGTTGTAGCCGCCTGTTTTTATAAATTGTCCGCCTAATCTCCAATTCTTATTCTCTTCCATTCCTGCTTCATGCATAGCTCTCAAATAACCCTGATATCGCATCAAATTGCACTCCGAACTTAAAGGTCCACTGATATACGCTATTGCACGGTGCCCTTTATCCAGCAGGAAACGGGTTGCCATATAACCACCCTGCTCATCATCCATCAGAACATTTACTATATGTTCACTGTGCAGTTCCCGATCCATCACAACAATAGGAAATTCCGTGTCAGCAGCCTGCAGCAACAATTCATCTTCAATATTTTCAGCGATTACAATCACGCCGTCCAGCCTTCTCTCCCTGATGAAGCGTGCGGCTGTCGATCGATCTCCACCTAACGAACTGCATACGATCAGGTCATATCCCTGACTTATGGCGACGGATTCAATCGCACTGACCAATTCGGAAAAATAGGGGACGGACATATCGTGAACAATAATACCGATGGTTTGTGTATTTTTTCGCTTTAATTCGGATGCGGCTCCATGCTTGATGTAATTAAGCTCATTTGCCGCTGCAAGTACTTTCTGTCTTGTGTGCTCACTTACATATTTCTTGCCGTTAAGTACACAGGATACGGTTGAACTTGCGACACCCGCTAACCTTGCTACATCTTTAATCGTTATCATGAAATACTCCCCAAGAAGACTGTTATTGGTTCACTGGTAAATGCATTTTATCTCATTCACCGCATTTTAACACGTCATCTTGGGAAATGCACAAAAAGATACAATCGATCAAAAATTTCAAGGATATATTATAGATCAGGTCCAAATACAAGATTTGCGGATTGTTTGGCTTGTTCAATAACCTCCATCACCTTCTCACTATGCTTAAGCATAGCAGTAACCTTCTCCAGATCTTGCTCACGGATTATACGCTCGAATTCAACAAACTCGTCATACATCCGATGAGGGTGATCCTTATGATCTACTCGAACCGGTGTTTCCATATGAAGCGCTAAATCAAAGGATTCGCATTTATTCGCCGAGCTCGTCATGTGAATATATCCTTTATTACCTTGTATGTTCATTGCATTGGGAGCTGAGCTGTCTTTAGAGCCTATACAAACGCACTTGAATTCACCATAGTCCAGAAGCAACATGCCTGAAGTATCAATCCCGCGTTCCATATTAGCCCAGTAATCGACCTTCTTCGGGCTCCCGAAAAGCCCCACGACCAGATGAATATTATATAAATTAATGTCCATTAAGGCTCCACCAGACATTTCCGGATTAAATACCGGCAGCACTTCTCCGGCCTGGAAAGCCGCATAGCGGGATGAATATTGGGAATAGTTGCACTCCACGATTTTGATGTCACCCAGCTTAGGCAAGTACTCCTTCATGGATAAATAATTCTTCAAGTATTGGTTTGAGATGGCTTCAACCAACACAAGCTCTTTTTGCTGTGCAATCTCTTTGAGTTCAAGAAATTCTTGCAGATTGGAAGTGAACGGCTTCTCACAGATGACATGTTTGCCACCCAATAACGCTTCTTTGGCATAAGCATAATGAAGATGATTTGGAAGTCCGATATAGATCGTATCTACTTCGTCATTCGCAATCATATCGCCATATTCCGAATATATACGCGTAATACCATACTGCTCTTGCAGAGACAGCAATTGTTCCAAATGACCAGGTCTGGAGCATATGGCCTCCAACGTAATTGCAGGAATTTCATGAATAAAACTTAATAGATCCCCTACAATCATTCCGGCTCCGACAATTCCTAATTTCATGTGAATTCCCCCTAAGCCTCTTTTTCAATTATTATAGAAGAACAAAATCCTCCATAGGAGCTTTGAAGAAATTACGGTACTTTTGACCAATGTTATGTATTCCTAATGCCCTTTTTTCAAACAAAATGTTTACTGAACGCTCTACATCAACGTTATTTTAATGAATCCGGGGTGAACCTGTTGAAAATATTGACTCAATTAACAGACATGAACAACTTTACACCAAATGAAAAAAGCATTGCTTCTTATATTCTGACGCATAAGGAGCTCATGCTTCAGTTCAATATTCAAGAGCTTGCCAAAGCTACATACACATCACATTCTGCCATTAACCGCTTAACTCATAAGCTTGGACTGACGGGGTTCAAGGAGTTCAGTATTAAGCTTGCTCGAGAGTTTCAGCAGGATGCTCAGAACATCTCCAATATCGATCCCAATTATCCATTCGCTCTAGGTGAATCCTCACTCCAGGTAGCAAAAGATATTGCTGAATTAATGAAAGAAACGATTGAGAAAAACTTTGCCTTTATGGATGAAACCTCTCTATCAGAAGCAGCCCATTTGCTGGATCAGGCGAAACGAATTTTCATCTATGCATTGGGTGATTCTCAAATTCGCGCGAAGAGCTTTCAAAATAAACTGATTAAAATCAATAAATACGTCGTGATTACAACAGAGCTATTCGAATGGGCCTACCACACCATCAATCTGACATCACAGGATTGCGCCATTTTTTTGACCTACCATGAAAAATCGCCCATTTTCCTAAAAGCAGCTCAACATTTCTCGCGAGAAAAAATTCCATTCATCACGATTACCGCTAATCATCAAAGTGAGTTGGCCAAAATGAGTACGATCTGTATTCAGGTGCCGAATGATGAAACAAAACACGCAAAGATCGGTACATTTTCATCACAAATTGCCTTCGATTACGTATTAAACGTGATTTACTCCTGTATTTTTCAAATCGACTACCCCAAAAACATGCAAATGACTGCACATTCGTTGGAAAATTTCCATTTGGAAGAGTGATTCGCATTCATGTGATCCGCTTGCGTTGCATCATAATGCTTCTGGGAGATGGGAGATATCGCCCTCCACTCACTTGTCCGAAACCGATTGGTTTATGCGACGGCCGAAGAGGCCAGTGTTGATTGAAAAGAATGCTAAATACACCCCTCAGAATTTCATCGGTAACCTAACGGTTTTTCCAATGTCTATTCTAAGGGGTGCATTTCACTGATCTTAAAAAGGGTTTTAATTTGGCGTTTTAGAGTACTTTCTCCAGGAAGCTGATCGTGCGCTCATTCTTCGGATTTCCGAATATCTCTTCGGGAGTCCCTTGTTCTACGATAAATCCACCATCCATGAAGATAACCCGATCCGCAACTTCACGGGCAAACCCCATCTCATGGGTGACGATCATCATCGTCATGCCTTCGCTCGCAAGGTCTTTCATTACACCAAGTACTTCGCCTACCATTTCGGGGTCAAGCGCTGATGTTGGTTCGTCGAATAACATAACATCAGGGTTCATGGCAAGCGCCCTTGCGATAGCTACACGTTGTTTCTGTCCGCCTGATAGTTGATTTGGATAGCTGTCTGCTTTATCCGACAAACCAACACGATCAAGCAAACGAAGTGCGGTATCGCGGGCTTCTTTTTCATTTAATATCCCCAGTTCTCTGGGTGCAAACATGATATTTTTAAGCACGCTGAAATGGGGAAACAGGTTAAAATGCTGAAATACCATACCAATATTCTCCCGTGCTTTGTTAATGTTGGTTTTTGGATCATTCAGATCCCGATCATCCACAATAACCCGTCCAGCTGTAATCTCATCTAATTGGTTAATGCAACGCAAAAACGTACTTTTGCCCGAACCTGAAGGTCCGATGACACAGACAACCTCACCCTCGAGGACGGACATATCAATTCCCTTTAGAACCTGATTCGAACCGAAACTTTTCTTTAATCCTTCAACCATAATTTTACCCACGACGAACCTTCACCTCCAGATAATCAGCGATTTTAGTCAATGTGATGATAACAATCAGGTACATAATCGCAACAACTAACCAAATGTCAAAAGAGGCAAATGTTCTTGCGATGACAATTTTACCGGATTGCGTCAACTCCACAAGGCCAATGACGGATAAGATCGACGTATCTTTCAGTGTAATGACCATCTGATTAATAAATGAAGGGATCATAACACGTATGGCTTGAGGAATTACGATCTTCATCATGGCTTTACGATAAGGAAGACCCAGTGAACGGGCGGCTTCCATCTGTCCACGGTCAATCGATTGAATCCCGCCACGAATAATTTCGGTTACGTATGCCCCTGCGTTCAGACTCAGTGTCAGAATGGCGGCCAGGAACAGCGGCATCGTAAAGCCCATAGCCTGCGGAATCCCGAAATAGATAAAGAACGCGAGGACAATCAATGGTATCCCGCGGAAAATATCCACAAATACGGTCGCAACACCACGAAGGAATTTATTTTGTCCCACTTTCATAAAGCCAAATATCAAGCCGATGATAAAGGCAAAAAACAGAGATACAATCGTATATAAGAGTGTGTTTCCCAAACCTTTGAACAGCGCAGGAAGCGATTTCTGAATCAATTCCCAACGACTCTGGGTTGCCACTAGGGCATTTTCACCAAGGTACTTCTCTTTAATACGTTCATACTCGCCGCTTACCTTAATATTCGTTAAACCCTCGTTAAACATCTTAAGTAGTTCCTGATTCTTACCCTTACTTACTGCAAATCCGTAGGAAGCCCCATCTTCTCTGTCAGTAACGATTTTCAAACCGTTATTCTGATTTACCCCAAACCTTAAAACAGGTTCATCTTCAAAACATGCAACCGAATTACCGGTTTTCACATCATCATACATCTGCGAAGAATCATCAAATGGAACGATGGTGAAGCCATATTTTGAGGAAATGGATTCAGCAAAGCTGTATCCTTCTGTGCCCGTTTTCACGGCGACCTTTTTACCGCGAAGATCTTCGTAGCTTTTTACAGTATCATTATTGGCACTTATCCCCATCATTACGCCTGATTGATAATAAGGCTCTGAGAAATCAAACTTTTGTTTACGTTCATCCGTAATACTCATTCCCGCGATGACGCCATCTACCTGATTGGACTCAAGTGCTTGCACTGCTGCATTAAATCCCAGGGCTTTGATTTCATACTTGAAATTCTGGTCTTTGGCGATGGCATCCAGCAAATCCATATCAATGCCTACATAATCCCCATTTTCATCTTGATATTCAAACGGTGCAAATGTAATGTCCGTGCCGATCACATACGTTTTTCCTGAATTGGAGTTTGCATTGGCATCCCCCGACCATCCGGATAACCCCGCTACTAGGAGCAGAATTAGTGATAGTACAAAAAATGAGACCTTGGTTGTTTTCATATGTCCTCCTCATCTCGGCGTTCTCCGAATTCTGATCATTTTCTTGTCGTTCATGTTACTCTCGTTCATTTTCAGGTGTCTTCACACATTATATTGTTATTATTTGCAGGATATTAACAAATTAACAATCAATGCTCTCCCTTATATTCTTCACTTTCCTCCGCAACGTTATATTTTACATCCATTTAAAGATCCACGTTATATTTACCCTTCAGGATAGCTTTTAAAAACCTAAATTCAACTTAAATAAAAAAGTCGCCATATAGGCGACTCTATAACAGACGATATTATGATCTTCCCATGACAATTGCCAAAGGATTTTAATCTTTCTTTATAGATTGAACACTGCAAATTATTCTTCAGCAAAAAATTTTGAAAGTGGATTTTCCACTTTTTTATCCAGTGTTACCTTGCCGGTCTTATCAAGTACATAGTACTGATAATAAGCGTTCGTGAATCCAATGGATTCCTGCATTTTCATCATAAACGATTCAAGACTGCCACCGCTCAGAAGATCTTCATTCCAGAAATAGTGCAGCATTAAGCGATTCTGATTATAAGGATGTTTGATTATATACGCTCCGGCTGCCGACGGTTGATTCATGGTCGTCTTCCATTGAAAGCCGATACGGGTGGCACGGTCCATGATGCTGGGTTTCAAAGCTTGTACAAAACCATTGGATTTGGCATTACCAATTACAATCAGATTGCTGGTGGCCAGCTCCTTTTTCATTTTTTGCTTCAATACCGAACGGTCCCGAATCACATCATACTTCACTCCGCTTAAATCCAGAAGAGTTGTCAGTTGTTTAACCATAGCTTCCTGTTGTTTGCTCGCTGACTTGCTCATCTGATCTCTCAGCACAATGGCTAATGGCTCACCTTGAAGGGTTTTGTCCATCACGCGGCTCATGGTTTCAAAAGGCAAATTCGGAACCTGAGTTAAGGCTGATTCATACAGCAATTGAAATTGATCATGCAGATATGCAGCTTTCTCCTCCTTGGACAGTTGATATTCAGGCTTCAGCACAAAATTGGGCTCATACAAAGCCGTCTTCATTTCCTTTCGCGCCTCTTCCCCCAGTACATCTTCTATAGTTTGGAGAAATCCGTCAATCGTAGCGTTTTGATACACATAGCGTTTAAAATACTCTTTCATAAATGCATCAAATTTCTCTTCCCCGACGGAGCGGTACAATTGGTATATCGCTTGGCGACCTTTATCGTAATAAACAGGGCTTGCCAAATCTCCCACTTCATCATTGGTAGAAGCAATGGCTTTATCCACCGTGGAATCGTCAAATTGGATGGATTTGAAACCATTCAGCTTATCCCCGTGCTTCTCAGCAAAATAAACTTTGGAAAAATCCGCAAAGCCTTCATCCAGAAAGGACTCCGTCTCCGAATCATTTCCGATTAACGCATGGAACCACTGATGTGCAATTTCGTGGACAAATACCGTGTCCTGTTCAGGAGCCGCGTTTATTCCGATTTGTCCCATTTGAATGGCCCTAGAATACTCGATAGCCACACCTTCCACATACGACTCAACAATTCGGAATTCAGGATAAGGGTATTTACCGTATTTGTCGCTGAAAAAATCAATGGCTTTGAATGCTTGGTCAATATATCCATCAACGATCTTTTTCTTACCTGGCTGGTTATCAAAATAATAATACTCTACGGTGAGGCCATTGCGGGTTACGCTGTCCACTTTGAAGTTTGGGCTGGCAAAGAAAACAAACTCCCTTGTATTCTTTGCCACGGTGGATACCACTTTCCGCCCTTTCTCCACGTCATCTTGTGTAGTTAACGCACCAGGCATCATTACCTGATATTGATCGGGAACATTGAACTGAACTTCATAATCCGCGGACGTATAATAATCCGTTTCAAAGGTTTGACTATATGGTTTGCTATCCCATTCATGCTTGGCCTCGTTATAAACTGACATCACAGGGAACCAGTGAGCCCCATTAATAATATCTTTATAATACGACAAGCGCTGTGAGCCATAGGGAATCTTCAGATTGAAATGGACTTGAACCGAAACGGATTTTCCGGGCTGAAGAGGCTGCTCCAGTTTCACCGTCAAGGCTTGGTTTTTATTACTGAAATCAAGGGCTTTCCCGCCGGTCGCCACCTTCTCAATATCAATGCCTCCAAGAAAATCTTCCGGCTTCTTATCAGGATTATTTTTGCTGATTTCTTCATTTGAACGTGTAAACATGCTCGTCTGTGTCGATTTCGAAAGGTTGGCATCCGCGTAAGTATGAAGAACCAGCTGATTCAATGTATCTTTGCTTGTATTTCGGTAAGTAATGGATTCATTGCCCTGAATCGTCATCTTCTTCTCATCCAGCCGGGCTTGAATTCGGTATTGAATAGGCGCCTGAGCATTAACGTCGTCTGCGGCTTGTGAAATAGCAGATACAGGAGATGCTTGAGCAGCAGCACTACCCGTACTTATTAATGGGCATGCGGTCAGAATCAAAGCGAGTGCGGTGACTGCTGTTATTTTGACTCGATTGGATGTTAAGGAACGTGAATGATTGATATAAATCTCTCCCTCGAATGATTTTTGAAGCACAAATGCAAGTATAGGAGACCAACCTTACACTGATTTAATGTGTATCTTAAATTTCGTTTAAAAAAAGTGGCTATTTGTATTAAATGAGCATGATGAACGATTATCCAGGTTGGGAGAAATCGGTTTTCGTTATGCTCCGTCCTTTTTTCATTTACTCATAATGATAAATTTAACGCTATAACACTTGCTTTCCTGATATTCTCTGGAGTCGTACGGTCATCAAGATTAAAGATGCAGCTAATATCGTCAGGATGATTCCGAGCGTTTGGAAACCGATAAAACTGAAAGTATCTCCCATGACAATGCCAATCAACAATGACGACAAAATAGTACCCAGATATCTCGATGTATTAAAAATACCCGATGCGACACCAATCATTTCTTCGGGTGTGCTCTTAAACAAAGCCGCCTGCATACCGACACTGTTCAACCCGTTACTTATACCAAATACAGCTAGGGGCATGATTACATTCACAACCGGCGAAGCTTTATCCAATACCACAATCATGATGGACCCGAGCGTCATTAACACGGCAGAAACGATCAAGGCTGGTCGTGTCCCTGATTTGTCAATCCACCGTCCTGCTAGAGGAGAGCTGATGAGTGAACATAAACCGAGGGTGAGCATGATTATTCCTGTATGAACTTCGTTGAGATGGCGAACCTGCTGCAAATAAGATGGTATGCCAAAAAACAGAGCGTAAAACAGAGTGTTAACCAGCATAAATTGTACATTTACCCATGTCATCTCGGGATGTTTGGCAAATACCCGCAGCGGAATAAAGGGGGACGCCGTTTTCCATTCATGCCGTATAAAAGTCGCTAATGCAATCAAACCGACTCCGCCTGCCATAAGGTGCCATGTTGAAAGATGTCCGGTTGAATTAACTGAAAGCAAGCTCATTAGCAGAGTTACCAAAGCGATTGTGAACAAAAGTATGCCTGGCGCATCAATCAGCAGGAACCATTTCCTGATGGATATGTCACCATGGTTGGATATGAGTGCCCCATCTTTGGGAATCGTTTTCCAGGCGATTATAAAGCTTGCGATTACCAATGGAATATTCACAAGGAAAATGCTTGGCCAGTCCCACCAGTGAATCAATACACCACCAATAAAAGGGCCTACCGCTGCTGCACCAGACAGAAACATTGCGAGGACTGACAAGGCGGCAGCCTGTTTCTCAGTAACATGGATTTTTACAATCGCCATGCCAACGGCTACCATCATGCTTGTGCCAACAGATTGAATGATGCGGATTACGATGAGCCACGAAAAATTTGGAGATAACGGAGCTAACATGGAGGAAACGAAGACAACAACAAGACCAGTAAGGAAAATCTTTCTGCGGCCGAACAGATCACCGCACTTGCCCATGACAGGTTGAGCCACAGCACTGGCAATGTAAAAGGAAAAAATGATCCACGAAACTGCCGTAACATCAAGTAAATATACTTGTTGAAGTCTTGCAATCGCTATAGATATCATGGAGGAATTTAACGGATTCAACATGATTCCCAAGCCGACAGCTAACATTAACCATATATTTCGAGTGTTCATTATGTGTGCACCTCCTTCTTCTGTTGTCATCTTAATGGAATTCCTTTATTTATTCCAACGCATTTTATGTTATGATTTGATGAACTAAAAGGAATAAGAGAGTGGTGCGAAATGGAGCTTCTTCAACTACGCTATTTTTTGACGTTAGCCCGGTGTGAACATGTTACGGAGGCAGCGGGTAAGTTGCATGTCACTCAATCTTCATTGAGTAAAACGATACAACGATTGGAGGATGACTTGGGAGCACCATTATTTGATCGATTGGGCAGAAAGCTGCGTTTAAACGAATTCGGAAGAACATTCCTTCGACGGACCGAAAAAGCCCTATTCGAATTAGAACAGGGAAAACAGGAAATTGCGGATCTCTCCAACCCGGATCACGGCAAACTTCAGTTGGCGGTCACTACAGCAAGCACATTACCAGGGATCTTGCGGGAATTCCGCAAAAATAAGCCGAATGTACAGTTTCATGTACAAATGGTTACTTTGGAAGACATGTCCACGCTTCTTCATCGAGGCGAAATTGATTTTTGCCTGTCCTCCCCTCCAATCCAGGGTGATGACATCGAATGTCAGATGCTCTTCTTGGACCCTATTGTCGTAGCTGTGCCTCTGGGTCATCGATATGCGGATCGAAGCAGCATAACATTAGCAGAGCTTAAGGATGAGTGGTTTGTGGGGGTGAAAAAAGGATATGGTATTCGTGATTTGGTGGACTCCAAATGCCTGGCGGCCGGGTATGTACCGAAGTATGTTTACGAAGGAGATGAACCTGCAAGATTAACTGCACTTGTGGAAGCCGAGATTGGGCTTGCCTTTATACCAGGTACAGCAAGAAATCCACAGGAACGCATTGTATATCTTCCAATTGAGGATCAGAACCTTGTGCGGGAAATTGCTTTATTGTCGCTTAAAAACAGATATATCTCGAAAGCAGCTATCGCGTTTCGCAGCGTTGTTATAGACTATTTTGGTGGAATGTCCCAACCAATTCATGATTGACCATTGCAAAGACCCCGCTCATCATTGAATGTCTGAGCGAGGTCTTTTCTGATGTAGTATCCGCGATGCCTATTTCCGCCAAAAAGTTGAACAGTCTGCCTTTTCCGTAATATTGAATTCAATCATTTTCCCCAGTAATGAGAAATCAACCGGGCCATCCCACCGGATACGCACCAATTCTTTGGTATGATCATAGCCGGCCTTCACAATTTCGTCGGAAAAATGATTAATGCCAGCCTTTTCAGGCGCCACAGCCAAATGATGCTTCGATACACTAAATCCGATAATAAATGTGCCATGATCGGTAAACATGGGCTGATTCCACGCTATCTTTGGCACTAAATTTGGGTACTCCTTGGTAATCCATTCTAGAACTTCTTCCGTTCGATCCCGATGTCCAAGGTTATCAATACGTGCTAAATATTCTGCAAAAACTTCCATCATATCTTCTCCTAACCAAGATTTATTTCGCATACTTCATCTCATATTATCATGAAAATGATTTTGAAAAACCCTTTGGCCTACATTCACACCAAAGGGTTAAAGTACATTAATCATTTAAACCTTTTCCGTCCAGAATTTGCTGCGTATATTTCTCAACCCTTGATACCCGGGTTTTGGATTGCTTGGGTTGGGAAAAATAAAATAGGTATGCTCGTTGACGTCCAGGCGTCAATGCTTCAAAAGCCTCTTTCAAAGCAGGATTTTCATCCAATTGATGTTGAAACTCTTCTGGAACATCATAATCTGTATGCTGTTTAAGAGTTACTTTCAAGCCGGTCTTTTCAACCTCAATGGCTTCTTGAATATACTCTTTCAAGATGTTTTCCATTTCAACGATCTGTTGAATATTGGTGAACCGAATTTGCCGGGCGGACTGTACATTCTCTGTTTGTTGGACTAGGATGCCCTGCTTGTCCTTTAATAAGGCACCTTTGTGAAACAGCAGCGCACAATATTCTTTAAATCCATGAATGATCACCACGTTTTTATTCTCCAACGTGTAACAGGGATGCATCCACTTAAAGTCTTCGGTCAGACCGCAGTCAAGGATAATCTCTCTTAACTTTACCGATTCTTCCTTCCACTTCTTTGCTTTGTTTAAATATCCATCAACTTTGGGGTTTGTTTTATTCGTTGTCATCAGGGACCATCCTTCATCATTCTAATCATATGGCGACACATCCAGCGAATGGTTATTCTCGTTCGTAACGTGCTCTCTACATATGATTGCCAAGAAAAAACCCTTCATTTCATTCAACACCATGTAGCGTCGCTTAAATATTATGACACCATTCGCTGTCTGGTCAAGACTAGCTGTAATTCAGCTTATATACGATGTGTCCTTTTCCCACCGCATGGCACCAAACCCTAAACTCTCTAGGCTTTTGCATATTGCAAAATTGCCGTCGCTGCACGAATTCGCAGGTCTTCTTCTTCGCTCTGCAATGCCTTTTTCAGAACATAGAGTGCTTCTTGAATTGTGTCTTCACCTACCCTAACTGAAGAATGATTTTCTTCTCCAGTCGTTGTGGAGGGGATTGAAATCCAGGGGTCCAGTTGCGCCTGAGTAATTGCATGTTCGAATTTCGCAATGATTGAATCATGACTAACTAGTGCCAATACTTTATCATTTAACTCTGATAAGGGAAGACGACCTAGCCAGGTAACTCCTCGCCGGTGGCATATGTATTCCTCTCCGGTACCATTGGAATCATCGTAAAAATAATCGCCCAAATCTCCAACGTATGCCCATTCATCATCGTTTACCAAGACGTAGTCTCCATCCTGCATGATAGACACAAAAGTATGGAGAGTTTCCAGGACATCACTAAGTTCCGTCTCTCCTATCCTATAGTGTTGAACCAGTTGCTCTTTCCATTCTTCTGCAGGCTCATGCTCCAAATCTCCTGTTGCAGGCCAACCAATGCCGATAAAGTTATTCTCCAGAAACGAAGCATTCCAGTTGATCTCTTGCAGTACGGATTGTATATGAAACAGATTCATGTGGTTCCTCCCTATTGTGATTTCAGGATGTATGCCTAAGTATATACTCCAGACATTCGTCTCTGCATTAAAATAAATCGCAGATTGAGCTTACTATGTACACTGACACGCCCTAACAGAACAACCTTCCGATTGATATTTATAGCTAGTACAATCCATCATCTGTTGCTCCTCAACATTTTCGACACTTGACTATCTACTACGTGATGTAGTAAATTGATCGTACTACGTAGTGTAGTAATACCATTCGTTATGGACGCATAGCGATGTAAGGAGTGTTCACCGTGAACCAACTTCAAAAATTATCAGATACTGAAATGGAGCTGATGGAAGTCATCTGGGAGTGTGAGCCACCTGTCACCTCCACCGAACTGCTGCACATGTTTTCACAAAGAGGTAAAGCATGGAAAGCACAAACGATCTCCACGTTTCTTTCTCGGCTGGTAGACAAAGGGGCGCTAACAGCTACAAGGCATGGACGTACCAATAAGTATGTCCCCCGTATTTCCCCCGAAGATTACAAGCTGTTGGAGACACAACAAGTCCTGGATGGATTATATCAAGGCTCGGTAAAAAATTTGATTTCAGCTTTGTATGATGGCGACAAGCTCTCTGACCAAGACATTGCAGAGCTGAGACAATGGTTTTCGGAAAAGTAGGTGTAGTCTATGAATACCCTTCTTGTATTACTGTCTACTCTAACTGTTGCCGGAAGTGTCATCGTCGCTTTCATTTTGTTATTACGTCTTGTTCCCTTTCAAGTCTTCCCTGCAAAATGGCGTTTTGGAATTGGGAAAATGGCTTTAAGTCTATATCTATTTCCCGTCTTTCTTGTTTTTAACTGGATTTTTCCATTATTCACTTCTAGTACTACAGTAAACGAGTTACCCTTAAATGTTGAACATGTATTCCCTGGAGCATTGAATCCGGCTCCTGCCATTCAGGTACAGACCATTTCGGCAAACGTTGCTCTCGTTTTTATATGCTTATGGGTAATCGGAGCCATAGCTTTTATAGCATGGCAAATCTATTGTTATCGCAGGTTTCTCAAGAAATTAAAACTTACGCGAACCACTGTTCCGAATAACAGTGAAGTGGCTATGCTGCTCCCGGTAATCAAGGGCAATCTGGGTCTCAAGAGCGAGGTTAGGCTTGCTTACAGCGCTATGATTCGCAGTCCTTTTCTAATCGGGCTGAGAAAACCTACTATTTATCTGCCTGTGAAGAATTCTGCAAATGTGGATATCGGTATGGTGTTCCATCATGAACTGATCCACCTGAAAAGGAAAGACCTATGGATCAAGGCGCTCATATTAATAGCTCGTGCATTGCATTGGTTCAATCCATTGGTGCATATGCTTTCCAAAGATATTCAGACATGGAGTGAACTGTCCTGCGATGAAGAAGTTGTAAAGGGAATGTCCTATGCGGATCGTAAACGCTATGGAGAAACAATTCTTAACGTAGTGGCCGGATCAAGGAGTTTACCTTTACAATTCTGCTCCTCTTTATCCGGGGATGGGAAACAACTAAAAAGGAGATTAACTATGATGCTTAACGTAAAGAATGTGAATAAGAAAACCTTTGTTATAGCGATATCAACACTATTTCTAGTAACTGCAATTACTACGGTGTCAACGGCTTGGGCTTCCAGCAATACTCCCAGGGTGGTTGCGAGTGAGGAAGCTTCCCAGGTAACACGTTCAACGGAACAGGCGGTTGTCCGCGAAGAAACTCCTGTAGTAACACGTTCATCGGTACAGGCGATTGTCCGCGAAGAAACTCCTGTGGTAACACGTCCATCGGAACGGGTGGTTGTCCGCGAAGAAACTCCTGTGGTAACACGTCCATCGGAACGGGTGGTTGTCCGCGAAGAAACTCCTGTGGTAGCACATCCATCGGAGCGAACAGTGGTCCGTGAGGAATCTTCTGTGGTGTCACGTCCATCGGAGCAAACGGCGGTCCGTGAGGAACCTTCTGTAGTCCGTAGTCCAGCGATAGAAGCTTCTAATAGTCATTAAAATCATTTTTAACCGATTGGAAAATAACTAGGCATTATATACAAAATTGAAGCAGCCTTCGTTCAACAATTGAACGAAGGCTGCTTCATTATTTTAAGAAGAGAGATACTATTTGAATTGAATAGCTCCCTTCTCAAACAGTAATAGTTATGGTGGATAGCCTTAACACGACCGCATCGTGGAGACGTCTGTCTTATTACTGTGCTTTATACACACGTACATAATCCACTTGCATCGTTGCCGGGATATCGGACGCGTTTGGCGTACGCCCACCGTCGAAGTTTCCGCCGATTGCCAAGTTCATAATAAGGTAGAACTGCTCATCGAAAGGTGCGTTCGGATTATTCGGTGCAGCTGCGGAATACCACTGCTGGTTGGTGACTTTATAGAAAAACTTGCCGTCGACATACCATTTAATGCTGTCCTCTTCCCAGACTACCGAGTATACATGATAATCATTGGCAAAAGTTTGCCCATCTGGGAAGTGGTAATCGCCACCCGAAGACTGGTTCACAGGCCATTGTCCGCCAAAGTGTATGGTTCCGCTTACAGATCCTGGCAAACGTCCTCTCGCTTCCATGACATCGATTTCACCCGATGCTGCCCATGTGCCATATACAGAATCTTTAGGAAGCATCCATAGTGCCGGCCAAACTCCATCGCCCGTAGGCAGCTTGGCACGAAAATCTACTCTGCCGTACTTCAAGGAGAGTTTATCCTTGGTGTTAATCTTACCGGAGGAGTACTGTGCATACCGATTCGGATCCTGCGGGAAAGATTTGCTGTCGTTCATGGCTTTGATATTCAGCTTTCCGTCCTGTACAAATACATTTTGGGTGCTGTTCGTGTAATGCTGCAGTTCTGCGTTGCCCCAACCCCAGGTAGCAGGATCGTTATTGAGATAATAGCCTGTTTCATAGTTCCATTTACTTGTATCAAGCGTAGTTCCGTTGAATTCATCCTGCCAGATGAGATTCATACCCGAGATAGCCGGGTCGGTTGGTGTTCCGATGGAGATATCCTCTTGATCCGATACATCCGGGCGAGGAGCATTTGGATTACCGATGAAGGTATAGTTCACGAAGTTGTTGCCGATATTTCCGCCCGCCTGTCCGTTCAACGGATAGCCGATACGGATTTGCATATTTTCCTGGATTGGCTGGAACCAAAGGCCATAGATATAATCAGCCCAGTATCCCCACTGATTGGCATCAGACATATTGTTGTAGCCATTACCGGAGTATGCAAATTTGCTCTGACTGGAGTTACTCAAATCCACCCATTGACCATTAATGTTAATCTGGTATACGAAATTGCCCAGTTCCTTGGCGATTGCCGCACCTCCGTCAATTTTGGGAAGCGGTAACCCAATGGAACCATTTGCATCTGCTGTAAAAGTTGTTCCTTCGTATGGCGTAATGACATATGAATTTCTTGTCGGTTCATTAAAGGTAATTGTATAAATGAGGTTAGCCGAAGAAGTCTTTGATTCCAATTTGACATTGATCGACTCCGTTACGGTAAACCAGTATCCGCCCCCACCATCGGTGAATTGGCCGAAGTTGTGATCATAGATCCAGCCACTGGCTGCGTTATTGTCAATATCAATCCATGTGCTGCTGTTTACAGGTTTTACATACACCTTCAGGTCATCAGCTACGGCTTCATAGGTTACCGCAGAATCATTATTGAACGTTGGATATGTAAAGCCTGCACCGCCTGTGAAACTTGCTGTAATCTGCGGCCCTTGTGTTGGGCTCATAGCCGTAATCGTTGTTTTGTTAATGTTTTGGAATACAAGCTGATATTCTAGCTTAACACCATTGTTGGCTTTGGAGTACAGTTGAATTTCGGTTGTTGCGGAAAGCGTGAACCAATAACCATTGAAGCCGCCATCGCTCCAGTGCCCCCAGTTTTGGTTATAGATATAACCGCCTGCCTGGTCAATATCAACCCAGTTGTTACCCACTCTCACATTGACACCCACGTCACTGTATACATCGTTCCACGTAGCGGAGCCTCCATTAAACTTAGGCATAACAAATCCGTAGCTGGCTTTGCCAACCCCAGATTTTGAAATAACAGGTCCATCTGCTGGTGAGAAGTACTCCATTGAAGTAACTGTGGTTCCAGCTGCTTGAACTTTCGAAGTTGGCAAAATGCCAACACTAGCCAGCATCACAACCACTAAGAACAAACCAAAAACCTTCTTCATCAACCGTTTCTCCGCAAAGTGAGATGGTTTCATAATTGCCCTCCTTTGATAGAATCATAGTTTCTCCCAATCTATGCGTATAAAGGAAATCGCTTACATGGGGGAATATCTTTATTCTATCGAATAGGATAATCTGCTGAAAAGGTACATTTATTTTTGTTGTATCCCATTTTTTTGGGTTTTGATGCATATGCATACTCACCCCATGGTATTTCCCAAGTAAGCATGCTGCCTCAGGGTGTTGAGCTGTGGTACTGCACTTCACGTTCTGCCTTTTGCCTCATCATTTGTCTGTACTCTGAGGGTTGGATCTGCATCACGAGGCGAAAAGCTCGTGTAAAGCTTTTGTAGCTTTCGTAGCCTACCATAGAAGCTACCTCAACAATTTTATAATCGGTTTCGGCTAGGAGCCGCCGCGCTTTATCCAGACGCACATCTCGCAAGTATTCGGCAAAGCCTTTGCCAATATTTTTCTTGAACAGATTTGAGAAATAGGCATAATTAAGTGACACATGATTGGATACCATTGCGAGGTCCAGCGGCTTATGGTAGCTCTCATGTATAAAACGTATGGCTTCATTTAAGTCCTGCGAATTGCGATAGCTGCATTTATATTCAAAATAGAACTGATTTAACCGAAGCAGCTGCTGCTGCAGTGCTTGAATATAATCGCGCATCCCCGGATAATCAAAGAGATTACGCAAAGACTCAAGATCCAGCGCCTCCTCCCCCATATAGGGGCGAATAACACGCTCGTATTCTTCCATCATCTGCACGGTAGCGCCGCAGAGCTGCTGCGTATAGCGAATATGATAGCGCTGCAGCACATTTTTGTGAAATATTATGGAAATGCCTTGAGCGATTTTACCACTGTTGTCGGTCCCTACGGATTGGAACAGATCATAGAGCTCTTCATAGGGAAGCTGCCACTGCTGCTCCATATGCTCAATATGTGCTGGCAGGATGCTGTACTGATCTGGAAACAGGTAACTATGGCGGTATAGCTCAAGTACTTGTGTATAGCTGCCTGGCAGCACCTTTAATCCCTGCTGAGGGTCAGTCATAACGGTTACGGCATCGATCATTCCTTCCTTAAGCGCCGCTGACAAAGCATCCGGGTCTATGGCTGCATCCACTGCGAGGATCAGATAAGGGCTGTGTTGCAGACAAATACAACCTTGTCTACCGAACACACCATAGGCAATAGCTTCCATGCTATGGACGTTGCTCGCCCCGGGCTGATTAATCCAACATTTCTCCCGCAGCAGGCATAGACGATAATTGGACCATAAGGAAGGATTTTGTTCCTGGATTTGCAGAGTCCAAGTCTCCTCGTTTAATGCTCCCTGCATAAACATTCGTAATTCTTTACGATCTGTCTCTCGGGCGAGACGGGATACATGCTGCATGTTATGCCTAAGTACCAGCCGTGTTTGGAGTTCTTGCCATATATGCTCTAACGAAGTTTGCAGATCCTCCCGTTTCAGGGGTTTTAGCAAGTACCCCTTTGCCCCAAGTTCAATAGCTTTTTGGGCATATGTAAAATCACTATAACCGCTAATAATGAGGTATTCCACCTCAATGCGCTCCTCTTTGGTTTGTGCCATGAGGGCAAGTCCATCCATATCCGGCATCCTAATATCGGTTATAACGATGTGGATGCTGTGCTGGCGCAAAAGGTTTAGCGCCTCAATCCCGCTCGCCGCACAGTAAATGTTGTTCAGTTCCAGAGGAAATTGAGGCAGCATCGCCTGCAGACCATCACGTATATGCTTTTGATCATCCACAATCAGAATATTCATCATTTCCTACCACCCCCCAAGATTTACATTCTCCCAAGGCAGCCGTATTGTGACACACGTATAATTGCCCTGCGTGCTATCAATCCAAAGACCACAATCCTGGCCATAATGAAGCTGCAACCGCTTATTCACGTTTTCCAGACCTAGTCCGTTCTTACTGGTAACAATAGGCGTATCCAAATCTCCCCGCAGTGCCGCTTGCAGTCGGACTAACATCTCAGGGTCTAGCCCCACTCCATCATCTTGTATCTTAATAAGGAGTACGTGGTCATTCTCCACTGAAACCGTAATCTGAATACAAACCTTACCGCCCGAAGGCGCTGCGTGATGAACTGCATTTTCAACGATGGGCTGCATGCACATCTTCGGAATCGCATAGCGGAGCACTTCCTGTGGGAGATCTGCCGTCAATAGGATGCTGCCGCCTTCCATTAGATTGATGAATTGAATATAGCTTTGGATATTAGCAAGCTCCTCATGAAGGGCAACCGTATCGCTGCGCCATTGCATACTGTACCGAAGTTGCGAACCTAACGATACCAAAGAATTGGCAATAGCAGGTTGCCGTTGAACCTCAGCGAGCATACGAATAGATTCCAGTGCGTTATACAAAAAATGAGAGTTGATCTGGGAATGAAGGGAGTGCAGCTGCGCGTTTTTGGCGATTAACTGTTTATCCACGACCTGTGTCATCAGACGTTTGACCTCATATAACATTTTGTTGTAGCTCACAGCCACCTCGTCGATTTCATCCCCTCTTTCGTTCTCATCAAGGCCTGTATCAATCATTGCATCCAGCTCACCTTTCCGTACCAGGCGCATTGAAGCCAGTACGCTGTCCAATCGTCGGAAAATGCGCCGAGTTGTATGTGATACAAGTAACATCAGAAGTAGCAGTACACACAATGTAATCGTTACCACAAATGCATACCAGCTGCGCGGCCCCTTCATCAACGCCTGATGGGAGACAATGTCAACCACATAAGTATTCAGCGGAGCGATGTAGCGGTATAGTGCATAGTAGCTCTGATCACCTACCTTAATCTTAACGGGACTTTCCTGCGGGAGTACATCCAGTTGACGATGAATACTGCCAAGGATTTCGTCCAGACCATCCCCGGCCTTTCGAGAAAACTCATGCTGGGAATTGTATACATACTGCGGAGGATCGCTTTCATTCATTAAAACAGAGAAGAAGTCTCCCTTGCTCTCCTGGAGCAGGTCGCTGAAAAACATACTGTGCTGAACACGAATTTCCATAATACTGGGACGCTTCTGCTCCTGTCCCTGTAGGCGAACCAGCCGGTAATAGGATAACGTATGTTCACCATCCTTAAAGGAAAATAAACGATATGCGGCCCCGCCTTCATCCCGAAGCTTTGCCCAGTAATCCTGCGGCCAAAATTTCTTGTAATGATAGATTTCAGGCCAGATTTCATACAAGTTCGGATTATCCACGTAAAAGCTGAGCTCACTGATCATCGCATTGCTTTGAATGATATTTTGCATCTGCTCAAATTGGTTTTGTTTGAATTTCACCAGTCGCAATCCATCCACAATCATGTTGGAATGAATAAAATCCACAAATGCCTTTTGAGTAAGCGCAGTAGTGGAAGCGTTCTCAATGATGTCCATTCTGCTGCGTAATTGTTCGTTTAGCCATGACACATGGCTGTTGCCCGTCGCCATAGCGTCCTTGTATAGCTGGGTTTCCTGCATCCGAATATATAAAAAGGATACCAAAATAACAGGTATGGCAATCATCAGGCTAAACGCAAGAAACAGCTTTTGGGAAATACGGGAATTGCGGTAAAGCTTCCTCAGTCTAGTCCGTAAATATTTCATTCTGATGCCTCCCCACCTTTGTTATACCATATATTACAAGTTGTCTGATAGGTAACGAGGCTGATAGGGAATGGTTATTCCGACATCTTGGCTTTTCGCGCATCCAGTTCGGCCTGACGGTATTCCATTACCTGATTAAATCCATAATTCACACGGCGGGCTAGGAAATTTTCGAATATCTTATCAAAAGCAGCTTCATCCTTGGCGGTAATCAATTCCGGTAGTACTTCCTCCCAATTCTGTGAAATACGGGACCAAGCTAACGCTATATCGGAATCTCCTACCGGATCTATTCCCTTATAGATGCCGCTGTCCATATCGGCCTGTTTGTTAGCGAACTCCTCCATTTGCTTAACGGATGGAGCCTTCTCTGGTCTCCATGGGTTAACGAAGGCCGGGTTTCGCAGCATCCAGTAGGTATCCATGATGCCGTATTCCTTTTCCAGCCTCTCTCTGTCCGTATCAAGCAATTGAACCATATCGGCTTTCAACTGCGGCTTACCATTCCTCATCACCCATGTTTCGCCTTCTTTGCCCAGAAATACATCCCTTTGGCCTTCTTCGCTTGCGAGATAGGTCAAGAAGCGGATGGCTCGTTCAGGGTTTTTGGTGGATTTGCTAATCATTGTAACCATCCAGCCGTCCATATTGCCGGGGAACAGTGTTGCGGAATCACCGTGTTTGTTTTGTGGGCCATCCACAGCGATGTAGTACGAATTCGGATATGCACCTGCTGCCAATATCGGATTGATCGCCGCCATGCCATTCCACTCACGAATCATCATAAAATAGCGGGCATTACTGGTTTTTTCCTCTACCTGAGCATTCGAGTCCACCAGAAAATCTACATTAATCAAGCCACGCTCATAGGCTGTGCGGAAGGTTTTCAGCCAGGTGATATAGTCCGGGTCGGTCATACGATCGTTATATTTGCCGTCCTTTTCATGTGGAATAGCCAGCAGGTTCTGCAGGTACTCGGTCATCCCGTAAGAGACAGTTCCCTGAGCAAAGAAGGGACTGATGAGCTGACCTTTATACACAGAATACTGATCCTTTAACAATTGCAATGCGTTCAGAAAACCTTCCGGAGTGCTCAAATCCGGTCTGCCCATAGCTTCATACAGATCTTTTCGCACTAAAAAGGTTTGGTTGGCAGCCGTCAAACCAGTTGCTTGCATCTGGCTGGGACTGTATGAATCATTTGGAATGCCATATGTATTTCCGTTTTTCTGACGATACCACTTCAATGTACCGTCGCCCGCGACCTTGAAAAAGTAGGGATCATACTGCTCCGCCAATTCATTTAAAGCATATACCTGATCGCTCTCCAACAACTTATTAATCGCACTTTCCCACGAGCCTATTGTCATCAAATCCGGCATTTTGCCGGAGGTCATCATCAGCGTAATTTGTTCGCCCGCTTCCCCGGATGGCACTTCAAATTTGATATGAACGCCTGTTTTTTCTGTTACATACTTGGAGGTCATACTTTCACCCCAGGTGTGACCATACCAGTTCGCGCCAACAAACCAGGTCAAATCCACAGGCGTGGTATCAAGCTTCCATGCAGGTTCATCGGGGTCCGGCTTGTATTCACCTGGCTGTTGTATAGGGTGAGTAGGTTGTGGGGGTGACAGATTTCCACTTTGCTCTGACCCGGAACACGCTGCCAAGACTAGCATCAGGATTATGCTCCAATAGATGAACATACAGTGCTTGATGAAACTGGTTTTCATTCCATATATCCTCCTTTCTTGGTTACAGTTATGAATTAACCTTAGCATTAATTATGCTATAACCGATTTTACTATCCCTGGCTCGAAATGGAAATGCCGCTCCTTACCTAAATATTGGGGTTTAGGTAGGGTCTAACACAGGCACAGCCATATAAAGAGGGTTATTTATATTTAAATAGAACAAAGACAGCTGAGTAATCAGCTGCCTTTGATGGATTGGCTTCAGGGAAGAATATTTCGTTAAATTATACGTCTCACTCGTAGGCGCCGATATTTACAGCAGCTCCCTGTACTCTTGGTTTCCCCTCAATGTCCAGTGTTCCAATGATTGCATTGTCCGTGTTCCCGGCATCGATCGCTGGAGACGAAGTTTGGAGATGGAAATCGTATGCTGCAGCATTCACAAATTTGGGATCGACGAACAAAGAGTGTGCGTCATTGCCTGTTCCCGCTTTATAAGCGGAGAAACCGGTGTAGTCTTTATTTTTCCAAGTCCAGTTCGCCCCAGTGCTACCTGCAGGAGCAAAATAGAGATTGTAATCCACAACGTTTCCAGAATTTTTGGTGTATTCATTGTAAATCAACACATCTGTGGAACTGGCTACGAAAATATTGTTCTTAATTACATTATTTTGTGTATCAAACTGAACGTAAAGCTGGCCGCTGCCATCGCCAAGCGTGTCATTTTTGTAAACCGTATTGTTGACGATCTTGCAGTTTACTGTGGAGCCACGTTTGGTATCATAGCCACCCATAGCAATGCCGGTGAGTCGGTTGTTGTAGACTGCATTGCTGCGCACCGTAATATTGCTGGTGGACTTACCGGCATGCTCGGATGCAATCTCGATACCGATATCGTTGTTATAGCTGTAGTTCTGTTCAATAATACTGTCCTTGCCGCCATCGACATAGATACCATCCGCGGCATTACTGTTATTCGGAAGTGACTTCCCGTACGAAGGATTATTATTGGAAGAAATATTATATACCCGGTTACCCTTCACGAGTCCGTTCCGTACCTGATCGTAAGCCGTATTTGGCGCTTTACCCTCATAACCGATGAGATCAATACCGATGTTATCGTTATCGTGAATGACATTATTGGTCACCGAAAAGGTATCTACGTTACCATTCAGAACCAGTGATTCGCTGGAGCCGAGCACGAGATTGTACAGTTCATTACCGTTAATCGTAATATCGTGAATGGAGTCCGGCGCTTTTGTACCATATACGGCAATTCCATGCGCATCCCGGCCCAGCAGGTCACTGCCGGTTGGTGTAGCCGTATTTTTGATATCATGAACTTTGTTGCTGGACAAATTGATAAAGCTGCCTGATCCGTGAACATAGATGCCTACGGGCATAACGTCCTTGGTTGCCGTGGTGTAATTGCGAATCTCAAATCCCTGAATGGTAACGTAATTTACATCGGTCAGGTCAATCAACCCTTCAATCCCGCTAACGGAAAGTCCGGTGCCGTCAATGATTGGAGTCTCTGTGCCGTCGTTAGTGAATACAATCGGTCCCTGTGAAGCAGAGCCAGAGCGGGTGAACTTCAGCTTCTGGTTGTAAACACCGCCACGAACATGCACTGTACTGCCTGCAGGAACAGCATCAGCTGCGTGCTGAAGTGTCTTCCACGGCGCGCTGCTCGTGCCCGCATTGGAGTCATTTCCACTTGTCGCCACATAGTAATCCGTGCCTGCTGCGGCAGCGGATGAGGACCATTCAATCCCTGAAACCATTCCTATACCTACCGCCATACTTAATCCTACCAGCAATGTTTTACCGAATTTCAACATACCCTCAACTCCCTTTGATTAATAGGTTACGCAGAATAAAGCCAGACTTTACGATTTAAGCCCTTCTTGCAAATGAAGTACAGCCTCCATCGTCGGCAGGCTGCCTGTGCCACCGATGCCAAGCGTGGACAATGCACCACATGCATTGGCAAAGCGCAGCAGTTCGCCCCCTCGCATTCCCAGTAAATATCCATATATGATCCCAGCGTTGAAACAGTCGCCTGCTCCCGTCGTATCGATAGGAGACAAAGTGTAAGATCCAGCAGATATTGTACTTTCGTCCAGGTCGCGCAGTGTAGCACCTTTTGATCCCTGTTTGACTGCTACAATTCCCGCCACAGCAGGAAGCATGGAGTCAAGCACATCGGCTACCCCATCCGCTGGGTAAATGTGCAGTAGTTCATCCTCGCTGGGAATAAACAAATCAGTTACCGTCAGTAGTGCACTTATTCCCTCGCGGTCCCATTGATTGGATACATCCCAGCCTGTATCAAAAGATGTGCTGATCCCATTGGCCCGCAGCTTTGCAAAAAGCCCAGCCCAATGGGGTCTCATTCCATCCTGTAAATAATAAGAACCAAAATGAAGATGCGTGGCCTGCTTCAACAGTGACTCTGGTATATAATCCGGTGTCAACAACGGGATGCTGCCAGCGTACGTTAACAGTCCGCGGTCCACAGGTGTAGAGAGGGATAGGGTCACACCTGTTTTGATGCGAGACAATCGGGTTACATGCTCTGTATTTACGCCCATACGTTGTAACTCAGCTATACAGAACTTTCCGAAATCGTCATCCCCCACGACGCTGACGAATCTCACATCTGCTCCCAAGCTTGCCAGTGCACAAGCTGTAATTGCTGAAGAGGAACCCAGTACAACCTCGAAGCCATCGACCATTTTCTCCCGATTCCATTCCGGCATCACGTCCCTTCCGGATACAATGACGTCTACATTTAGCTCACCAGCAATGACAACAACGGGACTTGTTTCCCGTCTCTTCATCATTTCAATACCGGAACAAATCCTTGTTCCGCCTCGTACAGTTCATCGAACATACTTCCGATCTCCTCTAGGGAGCATACGGCAGCAGTTAACGGGTCCAACATCAGTGCATGGCGGGCCATTTCCTTGTCATTTCTCCGTACAGCTTCGACAGCCAGATCAAAAAAAGCCATATTCGAGCGGCACAAGGCAGCCAAATGTTCAGGCAGTCTTCCGAAGCGGCAAGGCTGAACGCCTTTCCCGTCAACGAGGCAGGCCACTTCCACCACACCGTCAGGCTGCAAATTTTCGATCAATCCTCGATTTGGAACGTTACCATAAATGACCTTCGGCTCATTTTTCAATACCGCTTCGATGATAATGGCTGCATATTCATTACTCGATTGAAGCTCAAGCGGTACCGTACCTTCAAGCTGCGAAACGATCTGCTCATCATTTTCTCTCCGCCAGATCGGCCAGTTATCCGCATAGAACCCTGTGGCTCCGTTATAACCTGTGCTGCAGTGTTGATCGATAAGCGATTGGCGTTTTCGGTAATACGGGATATATTCCGAGAAATGGCCGCTGGATTCCGAGACAAAAGCGCCTAAATACTTCATGGCATCCAAGCGGACCGGGTCCTGTCGCAGCAGTTCAGGAGTGGTTTGTATTTTCTCCAAAAGAACAGGGTACAGATCTCTCCCCTCGTGAGACAGCTCCACGAACCAGGACATGTGGTTAATACCTCCGGCTTTCCATGACATCTCTTCATAAGGAACTCCGGCATATTCGGCCAGTTGAGCCGATGTGTTCTGGATGGAGTGACATAATCCCACTACCGGAATGTTCGTAATGCGGGAAGTCAGGAGTGTAACCGCAGACATCGGATTAGTATAGTTCAGAATGATGCAGTCTGGACAGAGCGCTTCAATGTCCCGAACGATCTCTACCCAGCTGGGAAGGGTTCGGAGTGTCTTGAATAGCCCTCCCGGTCCCAACGTATCGCCAATACATTGCTTTACCCCGTATTTCAGCGGAATTTCATATTCATAACGAACCGTCTCCAGCCCGCCCACTTCAATTTGGTTAATTACGAACTGTGAACCGCCGATTACTTCTCTGCGATCCGTGGAGGCAAGCACCTCCCACGTCTTCCCTGTCATTTCCACGATCTGGAGTACCAGCCTGCGTGCCAACTCAAGCCGACGTTCGTCGATATCAACAAGGGCAATGGTACCACCCTCCAAGCCTTCAATCAGCAGAATATCCATAGCGATCTCGCGCGTAAATGCACTGCCTGCTCCGATAATTGAGATTTTAGTCATCACTTTTCTCCTCGCCCGTTATTTCATGCCTGTCATCGCCAGGCCTTTAATGAATTGCTTCTGGAAGATCAGGAACATTATAATAACCGGTATCGTAATCAGCACCGCAGCTGACATGACGACGTTGTAGTTGACCTGATGCGTTCCGTTAAAATAGACCAATGCCAGCGGAACGGTCATTTTGCTCTCATCATTTAATACAATCAATGGCCACAGATAGTTATTCCAGGAGTTCATGAACGTGAATATCCCCAAGGCTGATAGCATGGGCATAATAAGCGGCATAACGATGCGAAGCATCAGCCTGAATTCGCCCGAACCGTCTATCCTGGCTGCTTCCAGCAGCTCTTGTGGAATCTCTTCAATGAATTGTTTAGCCAAAAATACACCATAGGAGCTGACCAGATTGGGCAAAATGATCGCCAGCAAATGGTTAACCAGTCCAAGCTCAGCGGTAATCAGATAAGTTGGAATCATAATAACCTGAAAGGGAATCATCATCGTTGCCAGGATCAGAATGAACAGCAGTTTCTTGCCTTTAAACTGATGCTTGGCAAATACATATCCGGCTAGAGCACTGGTAAATAAGGTAACTATCGTTATGATGACAGATGTCATCAGGCTGTTAAGCAGCCACGTAACAAATGGCGCCTCGCTAAAAACCGTTCGGTATCCATCGAGGCTCGGCTTGCTTGGTAACAACCCGCCAGAACCCGAGACGATGTCCATGTTGCTTTTCAGAGATGACAATACCATCCAGGCATAAGGCAAAAGCATAATACAGGCTATGACTGCAAGAACTGCGATCGTGACGCCTTCCCATAGACTTACTTTACGTCGCATCGGCTTCTCCTCCTGTTCTCCTCAATGTTCCCATTGTGTGCGTCCCCATCGCAGCTGCAGCAGTGTCACAAGCAGGATGATCATTAGAAACACTGTTGCCATAGCGGAGGCGTACCCCATGTTGGAACTGGAGAATGCCTGCTCATAAATTTGCAGTGATAGCACTCGTGTTTCGTTGAAGGGTCCGCCCTTGGTCATAATCTGAAATTGCGGGAAGGCTTGAAAATAGGAAACAACTGTCGTGATAGAAACAAATAGCGTCGTTCTGCGCAGTAAAGGCAGTGTGATGTGAAGAAAGACATGCCATCGGCCCGCCCCCTCCAGTGTCGCTGCTTCATAGTACATATCCGGGATGGAATCCAATCCGGCAATGAAAAGAACGATGTTATACCCAATATCAGCCCACAAGGTCATCATAATGACGGAATAGAGCGCATAATGTGGATCACTGAGCCACTGGATTGGAGCCATATTCAGCTTGGCAAGAATCATGTTGAACAAGCCGTCATTGTAATTGAACATGGTATTCCATACGATGGCCGTTCCCGCCAGCGGAGCGATTGTAGGAAGAAAGAATATAGTTCGAAAGCCATTTTTGAGCCACGGGATGCGGACTCGCTGAATCGCTGAAGCGATTAAAAGCGTAATGACAATGTTAATCAGTACCCCGATAAATACAAATTTGAAGGTTACCCATAGTGACTTCAGAAATATGGAATCCTGGAACATACGGATATAGTTCTCCGCCCCCACGAATATCGCGTTTGAACTGAGCGGGTCATACTTGAATGCGGACAAGCCCAGGCTCCATGCGATGGGAAGGAAAGCAAACACCCCGAACAGAAGCAAGATCGGTACGAGTGAAATGATGATGAACCTTCGTTTTGCCCTGTAAGCTGTCGACTTTACCGCTGGGTTACCCTTTTCGGCCTTTTTGGTAGATATAGCAGTACTCATGCCCCAGCACCCCTATCACTTATGTTGATCCTGATTATCGTTGATCGTCCGTTCAATGTTCGTCAATCCGTCTTCAACACTTTGCTGTCCACCAGCCATCAATTGAAAATTGTCGTTGATCTGCTTGAAGAAGAAATCCCGGTCTGCTATAGGCCCAATCCATTGACCTAACGCCAATATAGCCAGCGAGGGCTTTAAATGGGGATTGTTCTTCAGGAATTCCGGATTTTCAGCAATTTCCTTTTTGGCTGGAACGGTAAAGGTGTCCGTATTCCATGTCGTAAGGTTGTCCTTCTCCGAGATGAATTGGATGAAATCAAGTGCGGCCTCCTGCTGTTTGCTTTGCTTAGATACTGCTAGCCCCCAACCGGATTCGGCAGCAAAAACAGGTGGATTCTCCGTAAAGGAAGGCACGGAAACATATTCAAAATCATCTACCTTATAGTTGTTCTGCCCTGCAGCAATGGTCCAGGGGCCGCGATAGGTCATCGCTGATTTCCCCTGAAAAAAATAGTCAGAAGTGTCCAGCTCACCACCGAAAGTGGTTAAATCCGCAACTTTGTCATCAGCTACAAGCGAAACCAAGGTGGACATCGCTTTCTGAGCCTCCGGCGTGTGAAAATTAACATGTCCGTCTTCACTCATAAAACTTGCGCCCTGCTGCAAAATGAGCGATAGGAAAGTGAACGTAATATTGTCTGCCGATACAAAATCGAAGCCTTTTACTTTGATGATACCGCTTTCACGTACGGTTAGTTTTTGGGCGTAATCCACAAGTTCTGTCCAGCTTGAAGGTGGATGATCCAAGCCTTGTTCTTTGAGCATTTGCGGATGAATCAGCATGCCACCGTTCTCAATGTTGTATTCGAGCGGCAGCCCATATAACTTGTTGTCTCGCAAATATCCCCCCAGGGGGGCATCATAATATGCTTTTTTCACATTTTCACTATCAGGAATTTCAACAAGAAGGTTGTTCTTGGAATATTCGGGCACCCAGGTGCCGAAGAATTCGGCAATGTCAGGTGGTTTCTTCGCGGAGAATGAAGCTTTCAGCTTCTGGCTGTACACATCATACGGAAAGGTCTGATACTCGATTGTTACATCGGGGTGTAAGCTCTGATATTTGGATATTAATTTCTTGTAAGCGCCCACTATGGCGTCTTCCTGATGACTCCAAAAGACCAGATTCACCTTGCCTTGCGAGTCTGCAGATGGTTCGCCGCCGGAAGTGGAAGAACTGGAACAGCCCGCTTCAGCGATTACAACGCAAATCATCGCAAGGATCAGCATAAACTTGGAAAAATGCATTCGCATATCCTCCCTTGTTCTGCAAATTAGCCAGCATCTGAAGAGAGGGTCGTTTGAGAATCAGGCGTACTTATATAGAAGCATTGTGATCTGTAGTTGTATGTATAGCAATCTGCTGCTCCCTGCACGCTTGCTCAAACCATCCCTCCGGCTGCTTATTCGTAATTACTCCTGTCACCTGATTCAAGGGAGCAATGGTAAACAAAGCACTTTTCTCAACCTTGCTTTGATCGAATACAGCATAAACCTCGCTGGAACGTTCCATTGTTAATTGGGCTATACGGGCTTCAAGCTCGGAATGCATCGTAAAGCCGAAATTCTGCGTTACTCCGTCCACCCCGAGGAACATTTTCGTAATGTTAATTTTATCAATTACACTTTCCGCCAGCGGACCGCATAATTCGTAGCTTTTGGACCGCATAACGCCGCCAATAACCACGACCTGAATATCTTCGGCATCAGCCAGTTCATAAGCAATATTCACCGCGTTCGTGACAATCGTAATATTACGGTGCTTTTTGAGTGCTTTCGCAATAAAAAACGTCGTTGTACCTCCTGTCAGGCAGATAATGTCCCCCTCTTCAACGAGGGCGGCGGCCGTGGCGGCGATCCGTTCCTTATCCAACCGTCTGAAATCGCGTTTTGCTGCAAAAGGCAGCTCCGATATCGCCGACGTCAGACTCCCTTCATAAATGGCTCCCCCAGTTGTTCGAATAATCTCGCCCGCTTTTTCGAGCGCATCCAAATCCCGTCTTGCGGTAGCTTCCGAGCAACCGACCGTTTGGACAATCTCTAGCAGCGATATTTTCCCATGCGATTTAATCAGTTCCAATGTTTGTGCTCTGCGCAGTTCACCCTTTGAATATTGCATAAGTCTCTCCTTTATTATGTCTGGGCTTGTAAGATATCCGTTAACTACAGCCCGTGCTAGCTCTATTGTGTAGGATGAAAGGATGGATTGCAATATGCCGACGTGAACTGCATTCCATCAGAAAAGCATCTCTCTGGCGATTATTCATGAGGGATGTGAAGCTGATTTGTACAACCTTCAACTTTTATAAAAGTATAATCTGCACCTGATGTTCGTACTCCTCAAAGAGAACATAGTCGATGTCACCTGCTTTGGAAGACATGGCATTGACCGCTGCCGCCGAGACAGCTGTTCGCAGCCTGGACTCAGCCGAATCGCCGCGCTCTGCCGCATACGCCATGCCAGCAACAAAGGCATCCCCGCATCCTACCGTGTTTACGGGTTGAATGGCTGGCGGCTTCACCATATACGCTGTTCCGTTTAGAATGGCCAGAGCACCGTTACTGCCTAGTGTTATGCACACCTCGTCAATTCCCTGATCCGCCAGCATATGTGCTGCTCGAGTCCACTCACTTACGTCTCTCGGCTTCTGTCCCAGCCATTCGGCTAGCTCGTGCTCATTAGGCTTCACGAAATGAGGCGTTGCACTCAACCCAATGTTGAAAGCTGTTCCACCTGTATCTAGAAAAGCTCTCGCGCCTGCTGAACGGACAATCCGAATCAGTTCTGCGTACAATGTGTTCGGTGCGCCTGGGGGTAAACTCCCAGACATGACAACCACACTGGACTGGATGGCAAGCTCCTGTACTTTGTTCTTGATTGCTTCAACTTCGGCTTCTGACATGGTTGGACCCTGCCCAAGCAGCTCGGTAGAGCTCCCACTGGAATCGTCCAGAATGTTAAGGCAGACTCGCGAGTCTCCAGCGGATTGGATAAAAGCAGTTCGTATCCCCCGTTCAGTCAGACTGCTCTCAATAAATCCGCCGTTATTGCCAGCAATAATGCCTGTAGCTGTGACTTGACCGCCAAGCTGCCGAATCACTTTGGCTACATTATTACCTTTGCCACCCGGTTCATTAACCTCCCGTGTAACCCGATGCACCTGGCCTACGCCAAACTTGTCAACGTACAACGTCCGGTCAATGGCCGCGTGGAGTGTGACTGTGGTAATCATCGGGCCACGCCGGCTCTGCCAGTGCATCCGCATAATCGCATTTTCTCCATGGCAAGCCGTTTAACTGCTTCCTTCGCCGGAGCCATGTATTTGCGTGGATCATTCTCTTCCGGGTGAATTAAGAACACATCCTTGATGGCTTCGGAAAACGCAATACGCAGCTCAGTAGCTATGTTTACCTTCGACATCCCCAACGCGACCGCCCGATGAATTTGCTCGGCTGGAATGCCCGAACCACCGTGCAATACCAGAGGAACTGCTACACGATTCGCAATGGTTTCGATTCGTTCGAAATCAATGTTCGGCAGGCCTTTGTATATACCGTGCGCAGTTCCGATTGCCGGAGCAAGGGTAGTTACGCCGGTACGTTCAACAAACTGTACGCAATCTTCGGGATCAGCCAAGGAAGCATGCTGTTCCTCAACGACAATATCATCTTCGACGCCTCCGACTTTGCCTAGCTCCGCCTCCACGTTTACACCAGATGCTTGGGCAACCTCCATCACTTTACGGGTTAGATTCACGTTTTCTTCAAAAGGGTACATGGATGCATCGATCATAACGGATGTATAGCCTGCTCGTATGCATCGAATAATTGTCGAAAAATCAGTGCAGTGATCCAAATGAAGTGCGATGGGGATATCCGTCAAGTCCGCTGCGGTTTTAGCCGCATGGGCGATGTATTCCGGACCCAAATGGTTGACTGTGCCCACCGTGGTTTGAATAATCAGCGGTGATTCGGTTTCTACTGCTGCTTCAACGACAGCCTGAAGCATCTCAAGAGTGTGTACGTTAAATGCAGCAATGGCGTAATGGTCCCTGCGAGCTGTTTGCAGCAGTTCAGTGGACGAGATCAGTGGCATATCCATTCCCCCTTAAAAGGTTGCGCCGCTCCCTGCTTCTAGGATTCAATGGTTACCCTTTATCAGCAGGCTACATAGCGACGATTAGAACGATCCTGCACCTCCCTTCACGGGTCAGATGAGATTGGAAAACTTTTGAACTTTTCTTGCTTGTGATCATAATAATCTTTTTATTTGATTAAATCAATCATTATTTTGGAAAACTATTGCAATTTAGAAGGTTATAACGGCATAATTATGATTAACACAATCATACAACTATATATTTGATCAAAAAGATCACAAACTGATGTTATCAATCTAAAACATTCCCGGGAGGTATTTTTATGAGTTTGACGTATCGTGAAGTAAAAGAACAATATAAGGCCTTGCAGCAGACTTACAACTATTTACTTGCCAAACGCACGGAATTTACTGCCTTTGTCCAAGCTCAAGCAATTACCTCCGTAACCTTTGTTGGCGCCGGGTCCAGCTATTGCTTGAGCGAAGCGGCCGCTTTTTCCTTCCGTTTGCGTGCTGGCCTACCCTCAATGTCACTTGCCGCTGGTGATCTCATGCTCCATGCAGATCGGTACCGTCCCATGTTGAAGCGCAGCCTGATCATAGCGCCGTCTCGATCTGGCAGCACCAGTGAAGTGGTTGAAGCGCTGCGTTTACTCCAGTCCGATCAACGTATTCCATTATTAACAATTTCTTGTGTAACGGACTCGCCGTTATCTAAAAGCGCCGATTTCCCTTTGGAACTGCCCTGGGCTTTCGATCATAGCGTTTGCCAGACCCGGACAGTAACCAATCTGTATGCAGCCAATCTCCTTCTTGCCGCTTTTCTTGCTGGAGATGAGGACCTGATTATCGACATGCAGGAGGCGATTCATCAAGGCGAAGCCTACATGGAACGTATAGAGGACAGCATCCGCCGAGTCTCCGACTTCAACTGGACAAACGTGGTACTGCTTGCAGACGGTGAACTACAAGGAATGGCAGCCGAGGGCGCCATCGCTTTGACCGAAATTGCGAAGACACAAGCACACGCATACCATCTTCTTGACGTACGGCACGGGCCGATGGTCACAGTGGATTCGGATACGTTAGTGATCGCAGCCTTGTCGGATAGCGGTATTGAGCATCAGCGCAATCTGTTGAGGGATATTAAGGAGCGCGGAGCCACCATTATTACGTTTGCCGATCGGGCGAAGGACATTCCGCAGGAGTTCTTTGACCTTGAGATCACGACAGATCGCCCACTTGATACAGCGGTGCGGGGTATCCCTTTCATTTTCATCTCGCAAATCACTGCTCTTGCCAATGCTGAACGCCATGGTATTAACCCGGATCAACCCGATGGGCTGGTGGCCTGGGTCAAGCTGTAAGAAGCAAGTTTATTTCTTTCGATCCGCTTTAACGGTTGGCTATTTATATAAAAAAGTCGCCATTTCTGGCGACTTTTTTTTCATGTTTATGCCCTTTTATCCAGTATAACGTCAGGGGATACTCAAGACGTTAGATAAACTGTTTACTACAATCCAATAAACATATTTCTGCTTAAGGGTCCCCAATTTCCACCTGTGTATCCGGATCTCCCTTCCAAGTTCACAAAGCATGGAAGCAAAATATAAAGAACACCCATCGTCGCGTTAACATTGAAGGTTATAACAAATCTCGTTTTGGAATTATTGATTGGAGTTATCATTCCCCGATCAGCACGAATCGTATTTTCTTTAGAAATGGCCTCTCCCATTCCTACACTGGCTATGTCTGATGGACTAGACATATTACTTCTTATCCAATAATTCGAAATGTTTGTTGCTGATGCTAAATCCGCTGGCTGATCATACGTCACTACAATTTGATTGGATGCAACTTGCCTAACCTCCACTACAACAGGATGAGGCATCATGGCTTCCCTTTCTCTTCCCCCCATGTTCTCGATCCAATAAGGATGTATTGTATTGGAATGATTATTAACTGACATTAGATTCCCTCCATGGCTGACTTCAATAGTCATTTGTCCTGAAATAATGTATGTAGGTGAATGACTATTGGTGTTTTGAAACCCGCCAACTCATTTTCCGGGAACGCAAGTGACATTATTAATTATTTAAAATGGGTATCTCTCCAAGCAAATTCTTCAAGTTAATCGAATCCCATGGCATATGCTCGGTTATACCCAAACCAACCACATCTGTTTCTTCCGATAGCTCTTTGAGCAGATGAAGAAGCTGAGGAATTTGCAAGGCTCCCGCAGGAGAAAAGGTGTAGGGTCCTTCAGGATTCGCAAATAATAAAGAACGAAAAGCTTTAGGATCCAGCACATCCAAGTCAAGGTGAATTGCCAAATGCTTGATATTGCTTTCTTTGATCCACTCTTTTATGGATTGTGTACTCCTCATTAATTCTTCGGCTCCGGCTGTTCTGATGCCGAGTCTTTGGATCATTTCTGCATCTGACTCTGCAGTAGTTATACCTAATCTTTCTAATGCTTCTGAGATGACTTCGCTTTCTTGCTCCGTAGGCGTTGCCAACCCCGCGATAAAGATATTTTCAGGTTTGAGAGGGATTTTCACATGTTTTGCAAACTCCTCATCCCCTTCTCCCAAAAGGTTCCCCAGGGGTAGCGTATGTCCGTTATCATACCCCTTATATCCAACCAAATCACTGTGCGCATCAATCCAGATCAAGCCTAATTCTCCATCATACCGTTCGTTTAAATAGGCAAACGGGGCTTGTTCAACCAAGCAGTCCCCACCAAACATGACGATGCGGTCCGGCTTGTGAGCATGAATAATATGCTGGGCTGCTTCCAGTTGTTCAATGAGCTGTTTTCTCCCATTTACACCATTCTCGTTTTCCAGTGGAGTTCCATCATATGTTTGTACAGGCACTTGAATCAGTGGTTGATCATTATCAGGAGCCAGCCAGGCAAGCAGTTCCGCCCCAAAAGAGTAATTAGGATTGTTTCCCCCCTGCCATTGTGGCATTAACAGACGTATTGTTTTTTGATTCATGTTTTTCTCTCCTTTACTTCAAAGTAAGGTTAGTATAAACTGAACCCAAATCAAAAAGTAGTACGCACTATTATGACAGGTACTACCCGAAAGGATAGCATAAATATGAGCATGGCTGAATATCAAGGTAAGGTTAAACATATTCAAGATACGCCTTTTGGCTACACATTGTCTGTCATTGGCGGCAAGTGGAAGATGGTCATTATTTATCTTTTGGCAGAAAACCAAACGGTGCGCTTTAATGAACTGAAAAGACAAATTGGAGCGATTACGTTTAAAACTTTGAGTTCACAACTCAAAGAATTGGAAGCGGATGGGATGGTCGAACGGAAAGAGTATCCTCAAGTTCCTCCTAAAGTGGAGTACAGTCTGACCGATAAAGCGGAAACGTTACTCCCCGTTTTGGAAGGCTTATGTGAATGGGGAGTTAAAAATCAAAGTGAAAGAGGTGTACTCGAGGATGATTAACTTTAGAAATAAAACGTATCGCTGCACCTCCGAAATTGTTATGAGCTTACTGAGTGGTAAATGGAAAATATCTATACTGAATCACTTAACTAAAGGTCCGGTTCGGTTTAATGAGCTGCAGCGACTTCTGCCTGACGCAACCCAACGCATGATTACGATGCAGCTTAGAATGCTTGAAAGCGACGGTCTTATTATTCGCAAAGTTTATCCGGTTGCCCCGCCAAAAGTAGAATATTATTTGTCCGATCTGGGGGAGGAACTGGCTCCCATGCTCCAGATGCTGTGCAAGTTTGGATCGACCTATATCGAGAAATTTCCCGACGAAGTATCATGCGACAATGATGACTCTCGCCGTGACACCGTTAACGTGCGGTAAACCCGATGCCCCTAGCTCTCTTCTCTTTGAGAAACCGTTTTATCGCAATAAAATTAATCAAGCAATGTTGGCATGATTTGACGGCAGCAGCCCTACACCCAAAGCCCTGCCGTCAAATATTGTGACATGGAAGGTTTAAAGAATTATAGCACTAAAAATTGCGTACCAAAGCCCTTTCCAGAACGAAAAGCTAATTCCAGCTCCTCTTCATTTCCCTTCTCCAGTAAAACCACATTTTCGGGATACAACCTCCCTAACAAAGCCCATTGTACAAGCCCATTGCCTCCGGTTGGAATGAAGTGAATTCCATCATCCGTGTTCGTTACCAATCCGGTATGGGACAGAATGTCTGTTACCCGGTGCAAGCTAATAGCTGTGCGATTCACCATTGCACCGTTGGAATGGTTTTCCCCCTTAGGCCGATATGAAAATCGATGTCCCCTAAAGAGCTGACCAAGATCTACAGTAAATGCATGACCTTCTCTCTCCAGACAGAATAGCACGGTTGTTCGATCAGTACCTGTATTCGGCACCAACCTTGCGCTGGATGGAAAATCCGTATGCTCTCCTGAAAATTGAAGATGATCCTTGCTACCCGGTATACCCGCTCCTGCTTCGCTACGTGGTGCAGCATAATAATCGTCATATTCATATTCGAACGAGACTGCAACTGTATCTTGTGGTTCTCCTACCTGAATGGTCTGTACCGAATGCCACTTCAATAGATAGCGCGCGGCTGAACCGGCCGACTCTCCCAATCCAGCCGGCAACACGGTCCCCAAAGGATATTGAAAACCGTAACCCGCAGAGGTCAAACCCGAGCTAAGCACACTCTGTGCATACTGAACAATCGCTTTGTGAGTTAATTCCTTCCCTATCAACTGAGTTAGAAATACCTTACGGGCAGGCTCCAGAAAACGCAGTCCTTTGAATTGCGTGAGTTCCTTGACTTCAAACGGTACTTGTTCCCAATTGGCAAAGGGAAGTAATGCATCTCGCAGCAATACAAATTGGTGCAGGTATTCATTATACAACTGCATGACCCTTGGTCCCCCAACAGGTCCCCAAACTTGAGCAATAGCTTCCGGTATAAGGGTATGACCGTAGCAATGACTTCTAAATTCCAGTTCTCCAAGAGTTTCTGGTCCATATTGCGCAAGTGCCCTCTTATCAGAATTAACCTCTCGTGCCCAGAGAACCAATTGTTCACCAATGCGTGCCGCCTGTGCTGTAAGTTCGACACCTGCATTATCCTTCAAAGCCAACGGTCCAAGTGGTAGCGATGACACATCGCCAGAGATCGCCAAATTGGCCTGAAGACTGTCCAACAACACCGAAGGATTACCGTCTATCGGTTCTCCCAGCTGAACAAGTATCCCCTCAAGCAGTTTATCCAGCTCAATGACGACCTCTTTTGCTCTATATATGCCATCAGGCAATTTCCAATCCCAAGCCGCATTCTCGCCTGGTCTAATTGAGTCCTGTGCATATGTCCCAATGAGAGACTCTACATCTATTGCTTTTCCCCATACGATACGTTTATCTTTCAAATGAAGTTGATACTCTGCCATTTTTTCCACCCCATCAGTACGATTTTATTGTGAACGACAATTCAACTTACCGTTCGATTGCTAGATTATCAGGTTCTCTGATGGTTGAGTAGTACGCACTTTTTTGTATGATCAGATCATTTTTGTATCGTAGGATACTTTTTGATCCTGCTATAAAACGAAGAAAAAAGCCGCTATTAGGCGACTTTCTGAATGACCGTTCTTGTGTTAACGTTTGGTGCTTAACCTGTTTCTTTTGATAGGGCTTGCAATTGTTTTAGGCAGTTTCCCCTGTTCCTTAGCTATTCCCCGCGAACAACACGAAAACCTTGATCGGGACCAAACCCATTGGCATCAAATTTTCCTCGAAAAGCGATCTCGTTATTGTTGATCCCACCGATCCAGCCTCCGCCCTTCACAACCCGGAAGGAAGCAATTTGACTCTCCGCGTCGATGTACCAGTCCCAGCACCATTCTCTTACATTACCAGACATATCGTAGATTCCAAGCTCGTTTGGCTTTTGTGTACCAATCGATTTGGTTTTGTTTTTGTTGCTCTCTATGGCAGGCCAGTTCCAATCTCCAGTTAAGATTTTGTCCCCGGCGTTCTTCCAATACCATGCTACTTCGTCGGCGTTATTGCTGCCGCTGTATGTGTAATTCTTGCTCTCCTGACCTCCGGCTGCGGCATACTCCCACTCCGCTTCTGTAGGCAGTCGGTAACCGTTAGTTCCCTCATTAATGGTTACTGTCCACTTTAAATTATCGTTATCATTCTTATTATTCAGGTCTTGGTTATCCTTATCGATATTGTAATGCGGTTTCAAGCCCTCTTGTATACTTCTTTTGTTACAATACTCTACCGCGTCATACCAACTCACCATTTCTACTGGCAATTCATCTCCTTTGAATCCGGAAGGATTATTTCCCATGATATCCTCCCACTCTTTTTGAGTTACCTCATATTTCCCGATATAAAAGTTCGACAGGGTCACATTTCTTCCAGCAAAATTGGTCTTGTTGTTCTTAAACGTCCCGCCTTGCACGAATACAAGGTTATCCTTCGGTTCGGGTTTATCCTGCGAACAAGCGCTGATTACTACCATTGTTGCTATTAAAAAGAACATTAATAGCTTTCTCATTGAACGATCTCCTTTAAGCTAATGGGAAAATAACAGGTTATGATGTCTGCCATCCGTTAACGTTGAAGGCCATTTGCTCGATAAGAAACGGCCTTCAACGAATTAGGACGGACTGGTTGGATCTGAGGGAAGGCCATGGGCCTGCCCTAATGTATAAAAATCTGTTTTACTTTCATAGAAAGGCTTACCGTGGATTGGTTACCACACCGTTACGTTGGAACTTCCGCTGCTCTGATATCCTTCTGTCGCTAACACCTGATAAGACCAATTGCTACCCAGATTCATGCCTTTGCTTGCCCATGCGTTCACATGGTTGCTGAATGTAATAGCGGAGTTCACCCCGGTCGCTCTCTTCGACTGTCTTACACTCCAGTACTGGGCAAAGGTTTGTGTCCCGTCAATGGAAGGTGCGTTGTATCGCATGGTTGTATAGATGTCATAGGTACCCCCGTCACTGGTTACGGTACCTTTAAACGTTCCGGTTGGACGATACGTACCCCAGTTATCCACAACGTAATATTCGATAAGTGCATTTCTCGTCCATCCGTAAAGGGTCAAATACCCATTGCCAGATGGTGCAAAGACACCTGCATTATAATTAATTGTCCGGTTTGGAGATCCGACATTCCAACCTTTACCAACTACAAAATTCCCTGTATTCTGCCACGTTACACTGTAATTACCGCCTGATCCATTAACAGCATTGACTGTTCCACCGCCATCGGTCCAATTTTGCCAATAATCTGTTGCCGCACTTGAAGTTGCTGCAAACACACCAAAACTCATAGAAGCCGCAAGAACGACCGTCAACAATTTTTTACTGAATTTAAACATACTCTACCTCCCGATATGATTGTATTTTCACTATAAAACTCGTTTAGTTTGATTCTCTGGGATGTGTCCGGTTTACCCATTGGACTTTTTTTACTTTTACCTCCTTTCTGACTAAATTATAGAATGATAGCGTTTACATAAAAACCTGACAAACTATAGAATAATCTCTAATATGTTTATATATGTTCTGCTTGTATTCTAAAAATCGACTTGTATCTACAAGAAACAAATATGCAAAAAGCCGCCCATTCGGGCGGCATGGAAATTATAATGAGGGTATTGGTGATCTTTAGACTACATATTAATAAGTTATTTTAACAATACAGACCAGTCAGGGTCTTTGTACCATTTATCGACTACTTGTCTTATCAGGATAAGTTCGTCCGGGATGTAGTCTAATCCCGTGATCCGGTATTCATAAGGCTGCCGCATACTGCGATCCCCCATGCTAATAACTCCTTCTCTCCAATTATCTGTAAGCGCACCCTCTAAGGATGATGCTCCTCTCTTACTAACTTCATACTGCTTGCCTTCTGAATCGTATGCTTTCCATTCTTCATTTCGTATTTCATTATCCATTTCCCCATAGAACGATACGGCCGTTTCATATGTGCCATCGCGGTTTTGTGAGTCCTTAAGCGTAGTCCCAACCACCTCTATGCGATCTGTTAATATTTGAAAAGATTTGGGTTCTATCAGCTCTGAAGGCTTAAAGGAAATTCTGCTGCCGTCTGTTTCCGCGATCGAATATCCATCCAAAATAAAACGATACGGTTCATGTTCCGGCAGGTACTTGAAAATATAACTCCAACGAATCTTTCCTTCTTCAGTCACTGCATGATCAGTTGACATCAAGCTATCCATGTAACCCATTTTCCTCGGGTTAACCGAATGAATCTCTTCATTCTCTATAGTTTCAAAGTGAAAGCTCAACATCTGCTTTTTCCATAAATCACCGGGAGATCTTGCCATTGCAGCAGCATCAAGTTCAGTCTCCAGTTCAAAACGGACTCCTTGTACCATTCTCGTTAACCTTTTTAAAGTGACAGTCATTCCGTGTGGCGTAGAATAGCTACCGGTCAGTTCCTCTATTTTTGTTTGCTGGTTAGCCTCTCTCATATCTATATCAAAGCTAAAGTCCCAATCTCCTTCAATGAAAGGCTCGTTCCTGTTACCAAGCGTGCCAATATTTCCTTCTATTGTAATCTTGTCTGTTTGTAATGGCTCATTAAAGAAAGCAACCATATAATAAAAATCATTTGTGTACCCCATATCGTACATGGTATCCAATTCGTTACCTTTATCATCTTTAATCGTAATGTTGTTCAGATCTCCAAGAAGTAACTTATCACGATTGTGCTTCCCCTTTTTATCAAAGAGTTGAAGAGCCAGCGTCACTCGGGTAGGATCTGCAACAGCTTCATCAATTACCAGCGTATAACCTTTGTCCCTTACTTTGATATGAGGATTATGAACTAGTCCCAATTCTTGTGCCCGCATAAGTCCAATATCTGGGTTATCCTTGGCAAATAAAGACCGGATCATTTCACCAAATGTGGGCACTGAATAAACCGAAACTGTTCCTAGGATGAAAAAGAGGGCTACGACAGCTGCTACCCACCTCCATCGTTTATGGGGATATCTCTTTTTTGTATTCTGCTCAGAAAGGGAAGAAAGTGCGTTCTCCATAGCAAGTTGTACTCTATCAGGAATGATCATGTCTTTTCTTTTGGCATTAAATAATTGCTTGAGCTCACGGTCAACCGGATCATGAAAATTCATATTTGCCCTCTCCTTCCTTTAGAACGAGCTCGGATAATTGCCGTCTGGCCCTGAATAACCGTGATTTTACTGTTCCTTCGGAAACTTCAAGCACTCTTGCTATTTCTTTGACCGATAAATCCTCGATATAAAAAAGTGTTACGATAGTTTGAAGCTGTTCATCCAATTCGTCAATCACCTCAAACAGCTCGATTTGTTCAAAATCCCCCTTATATGATGTCTTTCTCAGATCATAAGGGACAAGGGGGATACTCGCTTCTTTTTCTTAATAATTTGATTACACTCATTAATTAAAATCCGAATAATCCAAGTTTTAAAATAAGCGGGCTCTTTCAGTGTATGTACATTAGAAAAAGCTTTGGCAATGGTCTCCTGTATCGCATCTGCACAATCTTCATCTGTTTTAACGATTGATCTTCCTATAACAAATAGGCTTTGCTGGACAGCACGTATTAAATAAACAAAAGCTTCCTTATCCCCATGTCTTGCAAGTTCTGCTTTTTCCGATAAATCCACTAGTGGTTCCCCCTTTCTTCTCATTCCTTCTATCCATTAGATCATCCTATACTTGGTTTGGTTCACAAGAAAACACAAAATTTAACAAACCGTTCGCAAAATTTCTACCCCCGTATCTTTCTACGTATTTGGTTCGTTTACAAAGAGATAACTTATTTATATATTTCTTTCTATGGAGGACTAATAATATGGAAATTTCAAAGGGAGTCGAAATGCTTCATCTGGATTATCACGGGAATGTCATCCACCCCATTCTTTTAAAGGATCAAGAAATGACTATTCTAATAGACACTGGTTTTCCAGGTCAATTCGAGGATTTACGTGCGGCGATAGAAATGGCTGGTGTCTCGTTAGACAAACTAAATGCAGTAATTTTGACCCATCAGGATGTCGATCATATAGGGAATCTTCCGGAGATTTTGCAAACGTGTGGAAACGAAATTAAAGTATATGCACACGAACTGGATAAGCCGTACATCCAGGGAGAGCTGCCTCTTTTAAAAGATGGCCACCTGGAAAATCCCCCGAAGGGCAACGTGAGTGATACTCTAATAGATGGTCAGGAACTATCGTTTTGTAGCGGGATTCGTGTTATTCACACACCTGGGCATACGCCAGGCCATATCAGTCTTTATTTGAAGGAAAGTAAAACGCTTATTGCCGGGGATTCGATTTATAGTGTAGACGGAATGCTTGGGGGAATTCATGCACCGACCACACCGGACATGAATTCAGCAAAGCTCTCGTTGAAAAGGTACTTAGATCTAGACATCACATCCGTGATTTGTTACCACGGGGGATTAAGTGATGTAAATGTGAAAGATCAGATATCAAACCTCATCCAAGCTTGATCTTTTGGAGAATCAATGTTGTTCTGCGCTTATGATAGCTCGGAGATGTATGATTATTTTTGACAAACACACAAAAAAAGGAAAGACAATCCCTTTCAAGGCATGGTCTTTCCTCACTCATTTGAATTCTCTTCCCTATGTCTTCACACTACAGCAGTTCGAACTGAAGCTGAGGTTCAGGTACCTGAGCTTTCCCTTTGGGCTGTTCAGCAGCGTATCCCAATTCCAGAACCGCAGCAATACGCTCGTTGCCAAGTACGCCAAATGTTTCAGCACGGCTCCGGTCGTACATCCAGTCATGCAGCGTGCTACGTACACCAAGTCCCTGTTCATAGGCAAGCAAGCGAAAATTTTGGATTAGGCAGTATACGGCTGCAAAGTCCTCTTCCCGCTTATGGTGATCGGCCTCTTCCTTCACCAATACCAGAAGATACGCTGGCGCGTGCTCCTGCAATCCCTGCATGAGTTTCCCATTACGGTTATCGGCAAAAATAAATCGCCACGGCTCACGGAGTCCATCATTTGGCGCCCATACGGCGTGATTAAGCAATTCAAGGATTAGCTCCTGCGATACTGGTCGATCCAACAAATCTTGCGGACTGTGCATGTCTCCTTCCAGATCGGACAATTTCATTTTTACACCTTCCCCTTTTACGTAATCTGGCCCTGTAAAACAGTCCACTTTTGCTCAGCTGGTGTTCTTTTTCGGCTTCTTGGCGCTCTGTCAAAGTATCCTATATGAAGAATGCCAACAAATCTTTCATTCTCACGCAGTCCAATTCCTTTGAAAAATCCTTCGTGCTGAATCATGGACTCTGTATCCCACAGCATGCCTAACCCTCGTTCCCATCCCAGCAGTTGAAAGCTCTGCATCATTTCGCAGGCAACCGCAAAATTGCGGTCATCGGTCAGACGATCCGGCCCTACAGCAGACATAACAATGACATGGGCAGGAATATCGGTGAATCTCTTTTTAAACACATCCAGCAGTTTTCCCGGAATCAGCTTACCGAGCTTGCTCTGCGACATCTGTTCCAGCATACAGTCCACCAGCCGTTTGCGTGCTTCTGGAGTTCCGGCATATACAACACGCCACGAACCAGCGTCAACGATTGGTTGAAGCCGTGTGGCCCTGTGCAGCAATTCAACAACCAGCTCCTGTTCCACAGGGGTTGCATTACATTTACGAATACTTCTGCGTTCCCTGATCAATTCGGCCAGACTCAAGCGCTTCACTCTCCTTTGGTTTATCTGGATTCCATATCCATGCTGCTGTCTTGAAGAAATTGATGTATTATTTTCAGCTCTGGTTCCGAATATTTGTCCATGGAACGATAGAAACGTTCGGCCTCAAGTACATGCAGACGTTCATGCAGTTCAAAAATCTTTTTCCCTTCTGGTGACAACCTGAAATAGCTCTCTTTCTTGTTATCATTCATTTTCGTGCGTTTGACGAATCCTTCCTCCAGCAGTTTGTTGCCGATCTTGGTAATACTTGCTTTGGACAAATTCATCGCCTCGGCAATGCCCGTATTGTTAATGGGTTCATGCCTGCCAATGCAATCTATCATATGAACTGCAGTCAAATGCTGAGGGATTTTGTCGATGCTTTCCCGCTGGGCGATACTTAGAAAATGTTCGATTTCCGTATCCTTGTGATTCTCATATACATGTAAAAATCGGATAAATTGGTCATACAGTAACTGTTTTGTTTGATCTTTTGAATCCATTCTGCTATCGCTCCTTATTTACTTGTAAACAATAATAAAACCTTAAATAATCTATATTATTCACTAATTCAATCTTAAATAGTTTACTCGTTAACAACAATATATCATGATTGATAACGGTTATCAACAATAAACTCTGGCCAGTAAATTTGGAATCTTAGAGAGATCCATTACCTATTGAACATTTGCTCTTTTTCAAGTACTATCAATTTAAACAATTCAAACGACCATATGTGACTGGCGAACACGGTGAACCGTGAGGGAGCATATGGTTTGTAATAAGCCGTACGCCTGGGCAGAGGTAAGGAATATTTATTTCCTTGCCTCTTTTTTATGTTGAAAGGGCGATGTGAAAATGAGTACAGACACACTGATCTTGAATGGACAAACGGTAGCAGATTTTATGAAGGAAGACATGGCCACAAAGGTTGGCATCCTTAAGGAAAAAGGCATTCAGCCTTGTCTCGCTACAATTCTCGTCGGAGATGATCCTTCCTCAGCGACCTATGTGCGTATGAAAGGAAATGCTTGTGCTCGCTTAGGCGTGCATTCCATAAAGATCGTTCTTTCTGCGGATACCACCACGGATGAATTGATTCAAGAAATTAACAAACTAAATGATGACCCTTCCGTACACGGTATTTTGCTGCAGCACCCTGTCCCGAATCATATCGATGAAAGAGCAGCTTTTGACGCCATTCGTATCGAAAAAGACGTTGATGGTGTAACGACCCTCGGTTTTGCACTTAATGCTTTTGGAGAAGCCGAATTCCCTTCCTGTACACCACAGGCTATCATGCGTATTCTGGATTTCTACAATATTCAAATTGAGGGCAAACACGCGGTGGTCATCGGAAGAAGTCCCATCCTGGGCAAGCCTGTGTCAGCCATGCTGCTAAACCGGAATGCAACGGTGACGACCTGCCACTCCAAAACTGTGAACCTGGAAGAGATCGTGAAGCTTGGTGATATCGTCATTGCAGCCGTGGGTAAACCTCTGTTTGTCAAAGGAGACTGGATTAAACCGGGTGCTGTCGTTATTGACGCAGGTTATAACAAAGGGAATGTCGGAGATGTGGACTATGAAGCTTGCTTTGTTCCTTCTTCAGCCATTACACCTGTACCGGGCGGCGTTGGGCCTGTAACAATCGCAACGCTCATCGAACATACGATTAAATCTGCCTATAAGCTATCTGAAAATGCATAAATGAAATAGCGCAAAAAAACAAGGTCCCTCCGATTGACGAGGGGCCTTGTTTGTCTTTGAATACGGCTATAATTGAAAATAAGAACATATATATAGCATTTTTTCTCTTTTTACAAACGGATCATATCTATATTATTATGAACAAGGCTTGGGAAGGAGATAAACATAACTTGAAACCTTTAGTACAGCTGCTGCATTTTGGTTATCATCAAGCGATGAGTTGCATTTTTCCTGTGGCGATCTTTGGAACGTTGGCCCTCTCTAGCGTAATTCAGATCCCCTTTCTTTATCGCTATGATGCCATTCTGCTGATTTTATTAGCAGTGCAATACCTTATGTACCGGAGCGGATTGGAAACACGTGATGAAATCAAAGTCATATGTATATTTCACGTGATTGGTTTGGTGCTGGAGATGTATAAAGTGTGGATGGGATCCTGGTCATACCCTGAGCCTGGATATACCAAGCTCTTTGGTGTTCCCCTTTATAGTGGATTTATGTATGCAAGTGTAGCAAGCTTTATGTGTCAAATATGGCGCAGATTGCGTATGGACATGACTGGATGGCCCGGGTTTGTATCTTCGGTTCTGTTAGGTGGATCCATCTATATCAACTTTTTCACACATCATTTTATTCCCGATTTTCGTTGGTGGTTGACCGCTCTTGTGTTTATTGTTTTTCGAAAAACGTGGATCATCTATCAGGTACGATTAACGACCTATCGTATGCCGCTTACACTCGCTTTCATCATCGTAGGTTTCTTCATCTGGACGGCTGAAAATATAGCTACCTTTTTTAATGGGTGGAAATATCCTGACCAACACGACTCCTGGCAGCTGGTTAGTTTTAGCAAGATCAGTTCGTGGTTCCTTTTGGTTATCATTAGTGTCATCATTGTTGCTCAGCTTAAATATGTCAAAGCCCATCGAAAATAATAAGTAGGAGGATACAATGGAAGACATTATTTTGTGGTTGAAATATGTATTATTAGGTATCGTACAAGGGGCTACTGAGCCTATTCCGGTTTCTTCAAGCGGACATTTAATTATTGCTCAACGATTGCTTGGCATGAAGCAGAATGGATTATCCTTTGAAATTTTGACAAACACAGCCTCACTGATTGCCATTATGTTTATCTTTCGGGAAGATATCAAAAAACTTATAGTCGGAGGCTGGCGATTCCTAATCTCTCGCAATGCAGCGTACAGAGCAGATTTCATGTTTTGTCTATACATAATCATTGGTACTCTCCCTGCTGCGATCGGAGCTGTGCTATTCAAGGATAAAATTGAAGAAATTTTCACTTCTGTTTATACGGTTGCGATTAGTTTACTGATCACCGGGGTTGCTCTGTGGCTCATTCGAAACCTTCGCGGGCGGAAAAGAGATGGCGATTTGTCGGTGAAAGACGCAGTACTGGTAGGTCTGGCTCAGGCCGTGGCTCTTATTCCGGGGATAAGCCGCTCTGGTGCAACAGTCATTGCATCTATCGCTGTCGGGATGAAACAGGAAACGGCTTTGAAATTTTCCTTTATGCTCTATATTCCGATTAGCATTGGAGGGGTAATATTAGGTGCATCTGACATCGTAACCGATCCGCAGCGTACACAGCTAGCTATACCTTACATTTTAGCATTCATCACTACGCTTATCGTTACCTACTTCTCAATGAGATGGTTTATGGGAATTATGGCTAGAGGGAACCTGATTTATTTTTCATACTATTGCTTCGTAGTCGGAATTCTTTTACTTATTTTTTTGTAAAACAGGAGATCCATTTAACGTAAAAGGGAACAACCTCTAATCAAGAGGTTGTTCCCTTTGTATTATCCTCCACACGTTTATTTCTTAACTCTCTCCAAGAACCATGGAACCCATATCATTCGAATCTTCAATTTGTTTATGGATTATAAGCTCTCCTCTGTCGTTGAATCCCTTGATTTCATACGGAATAGTTGCAGACGAGGGCAGGAATACAAACCAGATTATGCTGTCAGGGCCCACCTCCACCAACTTAGCTTCGGTAGCCACTGGTTTATCATTTTCTTTGAACTCGACGGCAACACGCTTAATAGCGGGGTCTAATATATGTCCGAACAGCATAGGAAAAGGTTTCGATATATGACTTAATTCAGGTATGCTCATATAATCCAGCGCTGACGTGAATTGAGATGATTCACCTATGGAATATCCGCCACCCCACACCCACTTCCAGCCGAATACTATTTTACGCGCATACTCCATCTGAAGATTGCTGCTATTTGCCTGACTCGTTTTTTGTTTAAACAAAACCATTCCCCCGTCTACCGGTTCTTGATGAATGATCTGTAATGAATCATTATGACCTCTAAACCTCTCAATCGCTTCTTCAGGAGTTTTTCCTATAGGAATATGGATGGTTCCACTCATTCCCATTGCCTTCGACATGCGCCAATCGGACAATCCACCAGCCTTGTCATTAACATAAATAAATGCGATGCACAATAGGAAAAGTAAGAGAGCTATCACTGTAATTCGTCGTTTGCTTCGTTTGCTTCGCATTGTTTGCATTACTACGTCCACTCCTTCAGATAACGCTCATTACTACTCTCCCTGAACAGTAGATAAGGAAACAAGCACTGGACCAGCGAAATCGGAGGCTTCTTCCCCTTTTGGATTGTGAAGACGGAATAAAAAAGCATCACCTTTTTCAGATTTCCAGACCATATAATCGTTTATCCCGCTTTCACCCGAGGTTTGAAGATAAAGCTCAGCGAAACCAAGCGGATGCTCGATCAGTTCGCCACTATAATCAGACACCTTGCCCGCTTTTTCCAAATCCTCTCGCCCTGTTGTCTCAAGTTTTTTCAGATCATAATCAGAGGGTAGTGGTTCAATATCCACATAGTAGTCCGAATTGCTTGTCAGCGACAAGCGGCCTTTGGCAGCGTCAAAAGAAAATTTCTCGAACACGTACAGTGAAAAACCTTCTCCTTGATGCAACGTTGCCGTTTGTGATGTATTGCCCTCCCCTGTCATCAAATCAAAACGTTCTGTCTCCGGTCGCGGCGTTTCAGAGGTTACCTCATTTTTTGTCGTGGGAGTTGAAACTGACTCATTGGTTACTGCGGATGGTTCAGGGTTTGCCGACGGCTCTGTTTCCCCAGAGCAAGCTGTAAGTGCAAGTAACATGACAAACATCGGGATCTTCATATAAACAGAACGAAATTCATTCATTTGTAGTACTCCTTCCAAGTTAATTGTTAATACGTTATTACCCATGGAAGCGGCTGGAAACCCGTATTTATACTTTATAGATTTATACACATACTGTAAATCCCTTTAACTTACTTATAGAATATTGCAAACATCTCCCTATTCTCATGATATGACTCTCCCCTCCTTCTCCATTCACCACTTGCGGAAAGACTCTATTGGGAGAACAAGACCTCCTTATAACAAAAAAAGCCGCCATAATGGCGACTTTTAGGCAAATTAGATGTTGGCAAACTGTAGTAAAATTAATTGAATTTATACGTCCAGAATGCTTCTCTTCCAAATCGATTCCGGATTTGTTCATCATCCAATTCCCGCTTGCCGACAAGTTCCGGCGCCTGGAATTGTGAACGGTGAGCTCGAATCGACGCCATTTTCTCGGCAAGGAATCCGCTCACATCTTCAATCACATCCGCTTTCCCGATGCTCTCCTCATGATTGTTGGAGAATGCACAGCAGTAGACAATGGGTCTTTCTTCAGCGGGCAGTCGACCAATCGTTCTCGTAACCGCAGCTCCGGTTGCATCATGATCGGGATGCACACTATACCCCGGATAGAAAGTAATGACCAGTGACGGATTAAGCTCTTTGATCAGCGCCAAGATATGGCCATCTAGCAGCTCAGGGTCTTCAAACTCGATCATTTTATCGTGAAAACCGAGCATCCTTAAATCTTGAATGCCAATTGCGTTGGAGGACTCAATAAGTTCATCCTTACGGATTATTGGCAAGGTGACCCGGTTGGCAAATGGAGGGATGCCCATATTACGTCCCATCTCCCCTAGAGTCAGGCAAGCATAAGTGACTTGAGCACCGCCTTTTATGTATTTCGCCAACGTTCCCGAAGCAGTGAACGCTTCATCGTCAGGATGGGGAAACACAACTAAAATGCGTTGATGTTCAATCTGTTTGTTATTCATGCTTATTTGATCCTCCGCTTTCATCAGAACAATTCCCGACTAAGTTGTAAGGCTACAACCAGCTTTCCTTGACTATCGTGACCAGCCAGAATGAGTCGTTCTTGTTCCAGCTCGTCAATGTGTGTAAGTCCCTCAGCGTATATCCAGCCGTGAGTAGTCTTTAAGCCAACTCGGTATGGGCCCGTGCCCGAGATAGATCCTTGCGTATATCGTATGACCGCATTGGAAATGAATGCCGACCCCGGGTGCCTGGTGCTATCAAAGTGACTGGCGTAAGCACCTGACGTGAGTTCGAGGTGTAAATATAGGTCCTGATCGAGAAGTTGATTGATCCGGTGTTGGATGTCTTGAGGCTCTATTGGCTGCATGGCGGCCTCCTTTTGAGTAAAAAGTAACGTGCTACAACCATTTTAACATATGTCCCGTGAGAATAAACATCGAATGATTAAGCGATTGTTTTTAGGACTCCCTACTTGGTGCTTTCTATAGAGTCCTCTTCTTTTTGCACAGGTTCGGAGCATTCTCTTCTTAAAAGGGCGATTTCATGTCGATAAGGAGCATTTTTATATTTTATTTTACCAATCGACGGCGTCTCAAGCAGTTTTGGAAGTGACATGAGCTGGGGATGGTGCACGATATAATCCAAAGCCTGAAGCCCGATATGACCGTGCCCGATGTTCTCATGGCGATCTTTCCTCGATCCCCGCACATTTTTGGAATCATTGATGTGCAGTACTTTCAATCGCTCAAGGCCAATGACCTTATCAAACTGCTCCAGTACCCCGTCAAAATGATGGACGATGTCGTATCCTGCATCATGAACATGACAAGTATCCAGACATATGGAAAGTCGTTCATTCCGTTGCACGCCATCGACAATCTGTGCCAGTTCTTCAAAGCTTGTTCCGCATTCTGTTCCTTTTCCGGCCATCGTCTCCAACGAAATCTGGACCTCAGGGTAATTGTCGTCCTGTAATACTTCGTTTAATCCCTGGATAATTTGCCGAATGCCGATGTCTACCCCAGCGTTAACATGAGCCCCGGGATGAAGAACAAGCTGATTTGACCCAAGCGAAGCCGTTCTCTCAATCTCATCCCGCAGGAATTGTACGCTAAAATCAAATACCTCTCGTTTGTAGCTATTAGCCAAATTTATCAGGAACGGAGCATGCACAACAATGTTGGAAATGCCCTGCTGCTTCATGTGCATATGGCCTGCTTCTATATTATATTGCGAAATAGGTTTTCGTTTCGAATTCTGCGGTGCCCCGGTGTACATCAGAAAAGTAGATGCCCCATAAGAAGCGGCTTCCTTACTCGCCTGCAGAAACATCTCTTTCCCGCCAAAGGATACATGAGATCCAATGAGCAGATCACACTTTTTCATTACAACCACTTCCTCTTTGGATTCCTCATTTCATTATCAGTGAAATTTGATGAACTGGCTAATGGGAAATGGCGGTGGTGAAGGAGATCAGAGGAAGGCAAAAAAGCCGCCGATTGGCGACTCTTTTATACACCTCAATTCTCGTAACAACCGTTTCATTCTTGATTTTCATGCTGCTTTCTCAAGGAGAAACGGATACGTTATCGAAATGCGTGTGCTTATTTGCGGTTCTGACACCGATTTTGCCATGTGTGAACGGATTCAAGCTGTTGTCGGTATAGTCGATCTTCGGATTGACCATATCCTCGACAAACACCTTGATATTGGTGCCCTTAACGACAACTTTCATATGATACCAGGTATTGGTTGAATACGATTGCGCATTGCTCTTGAGCAGCGCCCAATTATAATTCATCTTGCCCAGACTGACTCCGCTTGTAGTCAGATAGGCGTAATATCCTTGTAAAGCATCATAATTGTTCTGCCCTCGCTCCGTACCGTGGGATGCATTGGACACTCTGACGAGCAAGCCCCCGTCACCGCCTGTATCGATCATCTTGATATCGGACTCCACCGTATAATCTGCCCATTGCGAATCCCCGATTGTAGATTTGGCAGGCCCAGTGCTCGCTGCACTGTATTCACCGTTCTCTACCGCCCAGGTTCCTTCAAACCGGGTCCATCCATTATCGTCCCCGTCGTTAAAATTATCGCTTACGCTGGTCACATCGACATTTTTATGAAACGTCATTCTTGAGAAATCGGCCTCACCTGTTACGAATTCAACCTTTAATTCCCGCTGCCCTGCATTTAAATAGACCTTTTTCTTGGATATGTTTCTCCAGTTCTCCCAGTCACCCGTATTAGGTACATTGACGATACCTGTCAAGTCGGTCGCACCATCCCACAGCCGAATTTGAGCCCCGTCCAACGCGGTAGCCATGCGAAAATCAATATCATAATATCCGCTTGTCTCTACGTTTACTTTGTATTTATACCATTCTCCGGTCTGGTTCCAGCCTAAGTTGAACAGTGCTTCACTATTTAGACGAATATCACCGGAATCGGTCCGATAAGCCCCACCAAGATTAGCAGGCGTTGTATCGTGATAAGCGACACCTTCGCCACCTTTCATATAATGAACAGCCTCGATCGTGCCCGGAATCGGCTTGGAAGCGTTCCATGCACTGCTTCCATTCACATCGTTATTAAAGGCAGTGTAGCCGAAATCCGCATGCGTATCCTCTGTTAGCACACCGATTTTGCCTGCTCCTACATTGGCGGAACGCGTAGCTTTGAACATGCCGTCTACATAGTATTTAAACGTTGATCCCGACTTCTCTATGCGTATGTTATGCCATTTCGAATAATTGAAGTCCGCGGGCAAATTGAATGTTTGCCAAGCCTGATCCACACCGTTAACCCGGAAAAATGTTTCCAGTCTCTTGTTCTTTGAACTGATCAGTGCAACACCATAATTGTTTTCATCCGTATAGGAGAATGTAGCGCCATATCTCGGATTGGTGGAAGTTCCCCGATTCATTTCCTTCATGTTAAATTCTGCCGTATAATCGGACGCACTGGTGGAAGCAGTCACTTGTTTGTACCAAGTTGAGCTGCCCAATGAATTTTGCCACATGAGCTCTTGATTGAAGATGCCCCAATTACCACCGTTCACGTTGTTCCAATTGCTCCCGATGGCAGAACGATCGAAGTAGTCGTAGAAAACAGGCATTTCCGGATTGGGTTGATCCGTTGAAGTTGGACCAAGCACGATCATCTTATCGTTGTTCCATACAATTCGGTCCATGTTCAGATGCCGGAGCGGTCCAATTATTCCGTTACCTTCCAAATTATGATACATCATATAGTGAGTGTCCAGATTGGGTCCCGTTACTACGGTGTTGTGTCCCAATCCCACGGTTGGGCCCTCCGTACGAATTAATACCGGGTTGGTGCTATCAGTTACATATCCGGATCTCGGACCTGTGGTGCTAACCGCCACATCCACTCGATATCCTTTGCTAAATACGTGGTTGCCTGTATAGGTCATATAGTATTTTCCATTCCGTTTGAAAACGGTCGAACCCTCCGTCCAGCCTCCCATGCCCACTCCTGTTGACGCACTCGTTCCGATCTGAGTGGGGCTGCTCATCGGTGCAGCATCGATGCGGCCTTGCGCGGCATGATAGAAGCTGAACGAGCCATCATCGTCAATGAACACATTACCGTCAATCGACTTTCCAAGATTGCCAGTCACTACATTGAAAGGTCCGGTAGGACTCGTGCTGCTGAGTACGTAATGCCCCTTTCCGGCCGGTGATGTATACATGTAGAACATTCCGTTCCAGTAAACGACTTCAGGAGCATAAGCTCCGTGCGTAATGGGGTCTGTTGCAGCCAAGCCGCGGTACGACCAATTCACCAAGTCTTTGGAGCTCCATACTTTGACACCATCGTCCGTATCTCTTGTACTTACATACAAATAATAGTATCCATTAAATTTCAATACATAGGGATCTCCCAATCCGTATTGTCCCCATTCATCCGGTAACGTTTGTGGATTTTGATACGCTGTGGCAGTGATCGGCACCGAAGAAACCATTAATAAAATGACCATCAGCGTGAACATGAATCGACTCTTCCTCACGTTATTTCCTCCTAGTCCGTGTTTTGTTATCGCTTACAAATACATCAAAACTCTCTACGTGCGTTTGCATTCTTACGTCTGAAGGTCTTGTTCTCATCTGCCATTGATTAACCGTCATAGCAGTATTCGCAAAGAGAATTCAGACTCTTCAGTCGGTGTTAAAATCTAGCATAAAGTAAGCCGTTACAAATAGAAATAACATTTCGTTGTCATTCATTTGGCATTTTGTTGGAAAAAAGTGCTGATCTTTAATTTAGAGCTCGCTCGTTCATACATACAAAAAAACCCCCAGGAGAACTCTCCTGAGGGTTTGAAGTCTATCCAGTTACCTACATATTAATCCACGAGCGGGCTGACAGTGAGGCATAAAAGGTTGATCTCCCCATGTCCACCTGATATTTTGATTGTGTTGACGTTTCCCGGCTCCAAAGGAACGGTAATATTCGTAATCCCGCCAAATTCCTGCAAACTGCCAGTAGATAGCGCGTTCAGCAAGGAATAGTCCTGGTCATTGATCGTCAGATGCAATTTAGCCAGCCGCTCGCCTGTTGCATAATGGAGCTCAACGGAGGCTCTGCCGCCTTCGCCTCCATCCACGTTTTTAAATAAAGCATACGCTTCTGCGGATTGAAGATTCCCAACCACAGTTTGACCGGATTGCAATTCCCTGATTTCAGCTCCTCCAAAAACCTGACTGGCTGCACCTGCATAAACCTTCCGTTGCTGGGCAGGAAGCGGAGCTGGACCGACGGAGGACACACCCTCCCTCGTCTGAACCACAGGTCTGATGGAACCATCCTCATCGAACTCCAGATAGTCAATACATACGCTGCGAAGTGTGCCTTCACCAGAGATAGCTTGATTGTGATAAAAAAGATACCATTGTCCTTTGAATTCCACTACAGAGCCATGGGTTGTAGAACAGCCGGTCGGCTCCAGAAAAATGCCTCTGTACGTCCATGGACCAAGCGGATTCTCGCTTGTTGCGTATCTCATGCGGTTGTTACCTTCCAAATTATCCGCATAGGTTAGATAGTACAGATCGTTTCTTTTGAACACCCAGGCCGCTTCATGAAAATCCTCGAGCCCTAGCATTTCTGTCATGCCATCTTCCAGGGATACCATATCTTCATTGAGCTTGCCTCCCAGACAGACACAGCCGCCACCATAATAGATATAAGCGCTGTTGTCATCATCTACAAGTACACAAGGGTCAATCAATGCAAACCCGCCAAGACCTTCGATATACCCCTGATCCGTAAATCCATGTGCGGGGTAACTGCTCGTGGCAACCCCGATTTTCCAGGAATCGTTCCAGTTCGAATCGCTCGGATGCGGATAATAGAAGTAATAGGTTCCATTCTTGTACGCACAGTCTGGCGCCCACATGAAACCTCCCTCTGGTCTGCCCCAGGAAACGTCATCCGAACGAAGTATTTCCCCTTCGTCTACCCAGTTAACCATGTCCTCCGAGGAGAATACATGATATCTGTCCATGAGATCGCATCCTCTGGCTGGGTCCATATCATGAGATGCGTAAATGTAAATTTTACCGTCATTCCATACATGAGCGGACGGGTCCGCTGTATATATGGATGTAATTACTGGATTCAGGGATGTCGTCTTTTGGCGTGTGGTTTCAAAGCCTGTATGATTCGTAGTCATTTTAAATCCTCCTGAACGTATATTTCCTTGTTAAAATCATGCACACTTTGCTCTATTGATGATTCGTTGGATGATTTGCCGTCAATGGAATCTGGTTTTTGAACATACGGTTGATATCCCCTGCAAGTCGGAGATAAAAGTCCGATGATACAGCTACCCCGTCGGCATCCAGTGTCAGAAAATATTGATTGGTTGGAATCATGGAGCTGTTCTCCGCCATCTTCGCAATCGCTGTACCTTCATCGTACTCGTCAAACATTGCGATATATCCGGTATTAATACCGATGCTCTTCAGATTGTAGGCCTGCCTCCACATAAAGTCTCCATGCAGACGTGGGTTCTCATTTCTTGGGCCACCAGTCATGTTTGACCAAGCTGAGCCAGGCCAGATCACTGGCTGATAGTCAATTCCATTCTGCTGGGTAAAGGTCAGATCGGGTTGAAGCTGATTGGTTTTGAAGCTGTCCGCTTGCTGAATCGTGCCGAAGCGGGCAACAGACCAAGGGGAGATCATATCCAATGATTTGTAGACATTCATAAAGTCGGATCGGGAGTCGTTATTGCCCGTTCTCCAATACGTAGGCACGCCGCCAATGACATAGATTCCCTGATTTTTGAACCAACCGATCAAATCGGCTGCTTCTGCAGCACTACCAGGACGATCCGTAAACCCAATACCCCAAATACAGACAACCATCTTGCCGTTCTGCTTCGCATAGGCGGATGATGATGGAAGGTGCATGTAGTTCACGACATTGGTCGTCCAGTCGTGTTTGACCGCCTGCACCCAATTACTCGCATTCATTCCTGTAATGTCGTACATGACATAGAACTTGCGATTGTAAGCTTCTGCAGCATTCTTAACCTTGACGGCTACGCTGTCTCGGTTGCTTTTCCAATTGTTAGGTGTGTCGCTCTCATCTGCGCCGAACCGTTGTAATGCTGCACCGTCAATATTGTAGGTTTGCATCCATTCAAAGTGCTTGTTGACCGTCTCCTGATCATATGAGGAGAACAGCTTGGCAGGAGAACCATTGCCGAGGCTCGCCAAACTTGTCTGATACAGCTTGGAATATTCCCGAAGATCCGGGTACAGTTCGAAATTCACATTGTTATTTGCTGATGGAGCACTGCTATTTTTGGACCAATGCACCCAGCCTCCGTTCGGCGAACCGTCTCCCGCTGCGTTGAACCAGCCTTGATACCCGGCATACAATTTGCCTACGACATCTCCTCCGCCACCAGCGGCGGATGTACTGAATTTGAACCAGAGCAGATTAAACAAATTCCCGGTGCCACCAGTGAATTTAAGGTAGACCGTGTGGACACCAGTGGCACCACTAATCGACCCCGACTTGGTTTGCCAGGATTGCCACCCGCCCGTGCCCGGAACAGCAACAGTTCCTGCGAGTGTTCCATTAAGGCTATCCAGACGAACCTCAATGCTACCGCCACTGTTGTTGCTGGCAACTCTCACGTCAATCGAATTGGCACCGCTGCCAAAATCCACATTGTTGAATACGATGTAATCGCCATTGTCTATAAATGCGACGTTTTGCCCGCCTTCGCTGGAACTTTCCAGCTGGACTCCGGATTGGCTATTGTAGCTGGAAGCCTGCGTTTGATTAAAAGCGGAGGCTGCCGACACGATGGAAGGAGAAATAGACAAAAACAACGTAAGAATCAATAATGCCGCACTTGCAAAAGCCAATACTCTCTTGCTTTTTTGCATGAAATTTAGCATAATATCCCCCTATTCATTTTAGTTGCGTGCGAGTTACTCCTGTTGATCATCTGTCCACGAATGCTTCGGACTCCAAGATAGAATCTCTTTCGCCAGTCCATTGCTGACAATAGCTTCTCGATTAGGGAATTGTGTCCGCAGGTCGTTTACATCGGGATAAAAGGTGCCCAGCAGTTCCACAGTTTGGCGATCGCTTAACGTATCATTAGCGGTAACATTAACATGAACAGCCCCATCATAATCGACATGCAGAGCAGCCAGACAAGCATCAACCGCATCCCTGATATCAATGTAGCTCCACAATATATGCTTGAACGTTTCGGCCTTCGCAATAGCCAGATGTCTGTACTCTCCAGGTCCAACAATCATCGAAAAACGGAGTGAAATCACCTGCATCCCGCTTCTCCGATGATACATTTCGGCAGTGATCTCATTAACGATTTTGGACAGACCGTAACATTCCTGTGGCTGCTGCGGATGCTGTTCATCCACCGGGAAATAATCGGGCGAAAAACGTTTGTTTGCCCAGGCAAATCCATAGGATGATTCACTGGAGCCCATGACCACCTTTTGTATACCGAGCATAGAAGCTGCTTCCAGCACATGATATCCGGAAAGTGTATTATTCGCGAAAATGTAGGTGTGAGGGTAGTGAAGCGGCGCAGGAATCGCGGCCAGATGGATGATGGCATCCACTCCGGCAAGCGCTCCCACGACTTGACCATAATCGTTCAGATCGACAATGATCTGCCTGCAACGAACCCGATCAGACAGATGATTATCCAGCGATACGACATCATGACCCTGTAATTGCAGCTTCTCAATGACCTGTGAACCCAGCTTTCCGCCTCCGCCTGTAACTGCAATCGTCTTCATTCCTATATCTCTCCTGTCTGTTCTTGTCACTTGGTTATGGTCGCACCAATGTCCCGTCTGCTTTACGGTCCAGAGGATACGGCCGATGGTATTTGTTTGGATCCCACGAATCGTTCAGCAGCGATTTGGCTTTCACTTCATCCAGATCAATGCCCAGCCCCGGCTTGTCGGACGGATAGAGATATCCACCTTCTCTAATGACGTGTCCCGGGAAAGCTTCCAGCTCATGGGATTTAAAATGATTGATTTCCTGGATACCAAAGTTCCACAGGGCCATATCCAGATGGACAGCTGCCGCCTGGTTAACGGGATCATTCTCCCCGCCCTCCTGCCAGGCTGTTCTTACACCGTAGGCTTCGCCCAGCGTGGCAATCTTGCGGCAAGCGCTGATTCCGCCTGCCTTGGATACGCGAACTCTAATGAAATCGATCAACTTCTCCTGAATCAGACCGGTCCATTCTTGGGGATTAACAAACAATTCTCCTACTGCCTGCGGCGTCGCGCTCTGCTGACGAAGCTGTCGATACCATCCGATCTGTTCCGGAGCAAGTGCATCTTCCAGAAAGAAAAGATGATAGGGCTCAAGTTGTTTCGACAGCTGAATGGCATGAATGGGAGACAGATGTTCATGCACATCATGGGTAAACTGAATTCCATTGCCAAATTCCAGACGAAGCTTTTCGAACATGTCAGGGATGGCATGCAGATACGCATGTTCATCGAATACAGGACCGCTGCTCCATGGCTCGCGTGGCAAATTCGCTTCCTTGCCGCTGATAAATCCCCCGCCACCGTAGCCTCCCATCTGCACTCGAATGACTGTATACCCTTCTTCCATAAAACGAGATACATCTTCTTTCAACTCGCTGATATCAGCGCCTCCGGCATGGCCGTAACAGGGAACTGCCGCACGGCAGGCCCCTCCTAACAATTGATATACCGGCAGATTCGCTTCCTTACCCTTGATATCCCATAGAGCCATGTCAATTCCCCCAATGGCGGTATGAAGGATTGCCCCGTTTCTCCAATATCCGCTCATATGCATGAGATGCCACAAATCTTCAATTTGAGATGCATCCCTCCCCAAGAGTAATGGTGCCAGCAATTGTTCTATGACCTGTACCACCGCTTCCGGGTTATAGAGATCAGAAGCAGACCCCAGTCCGTAAAGACCATCCTGATCTGTCGAAATCTTCACAATTGTCCAGCTTCCGTCGTGCCTTGTACGTATACATTCTATCCGTGTAATTTTAGCCATGCGTTCACTCTCCTCTGCTCCATTTCGATCCTCCTGGAAGATTTAAGGCAAACGGTTGTACAAGCGATACAGTAGCACTGCTGTCTCAGCACGAGTCAGTGTATTTTCCGGATGGAAATAGCCATTACTGCCTTCCATAATGGTTGATCTGGTTAACGAATCAATGGCATCGCGGGCATAATTTTTGATCAAATGATTATCTTTATAATCATCCAGACTGGATTCACCTTCAGGAAGAGGCTGCATCCCGATAATTTGCATAGCTCGGTAGATCATAACCGCTGCTTCTTCCCGGGTAATTGGAGATGCTGGCGAGAACAGATCAGCGCCTGCGCCTTGAATGATGCCAAGCGTTCTGGCGGTATTCACGGACTGTTCGTAATAAACATGCTCGGGTACATCCGCGAAGCGTTCCACTTTGGTTCCCTGATCAGGCTGTAATTCCAGGGCATTGGCGAGCAACGTTACGAAATCCGCTCTGCGGATCATGGATTGAGGCTGATATTCTGCCTTTGACATACCACGAATGACCCCTTTGGACACCAGAACTTCGATGGCATGGCGGGCCCATGATAGCTGCTGTATATCCTGGAATGTTTGATCATCATGTGTAATTGCGTAAACTCCATTTTGCCGTGATTTGAAAAGAATTTGTTCCGATTTTTCATCAAACTTCCCATTCGGAATGGAGATCATTTGTCCGTCCTCCGTTATACGTCGCACTGCGAGTTTTTCCGGGTCCAGAAGTTCAGTTTCGTTAGGCTGATAAGGTAAACGTACTGTGATTGGCGTCATGGAATTTTGCCATTCAACAGATTTGCCATTCGATATCACAGATAATGTAATTGCAGGCCGTTCTCCGAAGTCTGATTTCATTTTGGCACTCCAATGGCTTTGGTCGGCCTTGCTTAGCTCCAAGGTAATGTTCTCGCCAAGCTTTTCTTTGGTATTGACGAGCAAACTGCTCGGAACCAGAAGTCCTCCCAATGCTGTTCGAATTTCCAACCACTGGGTAGACGATGTTTCCTGCAAAAAGCTCGATGGAAGTGTCAGAGCATAACCTTGAGCACCATCCACATATTCCAAATCCACAATCAGCTTCTTTTTCCCGTCCTGATCAGGAGTAATGCGCTTGAAGGCTTCCTCCATCATCTTGTTGGTGAGCTCGGCTGTTGCCAATGTAGCAGACTTATCCAGCTTGGGCTGGAGCTGCAATGTAGCCTTAGGAGTGGCAGGTGTTTCTTCTTTCTTCCCTCCAGTCGTAGAGCCTGCTCCAGCGCCTGGTTCTGATCCCGAACCCGAGCCAGGGTGTGGATTTGGTCCCCCGGGGTTTGGATTGGAACCTGATGTAAGAGCAGCGAGTCTCGCGAGTAATGAGGACTTCAACGTGCCGCCCGGTAGAAGAGTGACGAAGTTGGTTGCTGTATCTATAGAGGTAACATCTTTCTTTTGCTCCGCAGTACGAACACTCGCCCTTGCCGATTGCTCCAACAATGTCACGTAATCACCCGCAAGCAGATACAAGTTTCCGAATAATCGTGCATCTTTACTTGTACCGATCCCTCCATTAAACTCCATAAAACCTGATCGTCCTTCGCCGTCGTTTTCGTTGACAAGTAATGCAAAACCGATAGGTTTGTCAGGTTGGAATGAATATCCTTCCTGATGAAGTGCTGCAAAAGGCAGCGTAATTTGATAATGAGTAATATGGGTCGTCTCGTCCCGGGTAATATTTGCTGAAGCGGATTCCAATAATCCTGTAGCAACACCTTCCGGAGCTCTCCATCTCCATTTCGTGATGACACCTTCCTGATTCAGTGCAAAACCAAGCTCATTCACCTGTTTGCTGGCGGCCCCATCTTCTTTACCAAGATCAATACCCAGCTGCAAGCTGTCCCCCTGCCATATGTCACCAATAGTATTGGATTGATGGTGAACATCGTCCTTGACGTCTACCTTGAGTACCAGATTTTCCGAATCCCAACTTGCTTTAGCTTGAATACTGAGATCATTCGGTCCTCCCCAGCTTCCACCAACGCTGTTGTAATGCTCCGAACTGGACACCTCAATAAACGGCAATGTTCCAACAGCATCCTTCTTCGCAGCAAAGGATTGTGAAAGCTTGACTGAAGTGTCATAACGGAACCCGTTCTCAAGCGTTACTCTGAATTTGAGCAAGTCACTTGATATATAAGGAAGCGCCACATCCATGCTTTTTCCAATACCCAGCCCTTCAAAACGAACTGGCTTAAACATCCCACGATACACACTCGGCTCAATCAATTCGATCTGCCCTTTCAGCAAAGCCGCACCTGCAACATTCGTCAAAGTCAGCGTGCTTCCAGGTTCACCAGGTTTGGATGGATCATACCCCAGCTGATTCAGCTTGAGCCCTAAAGGAAACAGATTTGTACCCGTCACTTTTCCAGGAGGTGCCTCATTCTCAATTTGAAAACCGCCATTAAACAGGTTGTTGGATATCACCATCTTCTCTATATCTGGACCTGCAACTACATGATTCGTACGAGGCTGTTGAAAATAGGAATTGTAGAGGGTAATATCACCACCAATGGCATTAATGCCGATTTCACCAACGTTCGTGAAGTTGCCCTGCTGTATGCGGATATCTCCTCCGTGAATATCAAAGGACCTTGTTGTGTCTCCCCACATGGACGTATTGAAGAACACTGCTTTCGATCCAAAATCTGGCCCAACCTCCACGTAAACCTTGTCTGTTGTACTCATGGAAACAAGCTCTGTGTTGATAAACGAAAGACCTGCTGATCCCGCATGTTGTAATACGGCTCCCTTTTTGCTGCCATCGGTGCCATGACCAATAACGACAGCTTCGGGCCCTCTTCCGTTCTGTTCTTCAAAATGAATACCGTACTTTGAACCGTACACAAATGTATTGAAAATAACCTGATTGGTAACATCACCAATACGGAAAGCATCCAGATTCTCTTTTTGATAATTCCAAATCCGATTAAATTCTTCATCATTGGATGGATGATTCGGATAATTGTTCCGACCATAATAGTGCGGGTTGAACTGCACATTCCGCATATATCCCCCGTCAGACCCACCCCCAAGGTATATGCCTTCCTTGAGCGGAGAACCAGCTACATAATCGATATAATGACCGCTTGTATCATAAGTTCCGAAGTCGACAGCCTGATAGGGATTAACCAAGGTTGTATCGATCAGATATACGTTCTTCCCTTGGCCTTGCACAGTCCAGGCATAAGGCTTCACCGGATGGGCATCAGACCATGTTTGCTGATCGTAATAAACAGATAATCCGCGTAACCCTGCTGCCTCCTCCAGTTGAATGAATGCATCGGCATCTGGGTCGTTTTCTCCATAATTCGTGAAAATTACCGTTCCATTACCGATGGTATGATGGGGCACATCATAATTACCCCTCAGTTCCACAGCCCTTGGGACCACCAATGCATGCTCAACGCGGTATATTCCAGCCGGCATATAGACCGTTCCCCCACCTGCCGCCTTTGCATCATTTAAAGCTTGTTGTATCGCTTGGGAGGAATCAGCACTCCCTGTGTTATCAGCTAGATAGGGCTGGCTCACCACGTTAAACAATTCACGAGTACCTGGCTTGGGTTGTACAGCAATGTCCACAGAAGGAACGTCAGGGATGGTTTCCAATACCAAACCTTCTTCCTGATGGATGTTCAGTTCCGCCGATGTACTTTGGTCGTTCACCGCAAGATTGCCTTCATATCCGGAATGAATGGCATTAATTGTTGCCACATCTCCCTGAAGAAGCAGATGCCGATCTGGCTTGGCGAAGGTAGAACTGCCCAGTATAAGCGAACCACTCTTGGCAACGATGGCATAATCTCCGCTTCCTTCACCCCAATTCTCGAAGGAACTACTCTCAAAAGACAGCGTTCCACGCCCTTCATTCACAACCGCATGTTTGGGCTCCCCGCCCACCGTAACGCTGTTAAACTGGGCAATGGAGTGAAAACCTTCCGTTGCATAAATGGCAATAGGATTCTGACCAGCACTAGCTTCGAATTGGCTGTCCGTCACCAGCAATCCATAATCATTCACACCTTCTATCTTCAGCGCTACATTGCAATCGTCGATCTGGATCTTGTACAGCTGCGCATTGGCTGTTTCAAGGCTGCCTGTTCTCGTCGTAATTCGTATTCCTGTTTTATAACCCGAAATATGAATATTCGACATGTACTCCCAATCCGAGCGTCCCATTACGATGCCTTCTGACTGCTGTGTCATATATTCACGCAGTTGTGTCCGTTCAGGAGCTCCTGGCAAACCTGAGTTCGCCCATACATCCGGGGACAGGTGAAGCTCCTCCAGTCTCCCAATGTCTGTTGTGAAATCCAGAAAAATACCGGTTTTCAACGTGGTGCCGTATACATCCTTCACATAATGAAGTTCGTTCCATTCCGGGCCAATCTTAATCCCCTGGTACGCATTGACGAGTGTTACATTTTTCACCGTGGCACTGTCACCAGGTAGTTGCTCCATCGTCCATGGATAGGCCACTGGATTATTCATATTCTGCTCGGGATACCAGATAGATAAATGTGTTACCCCACTTGAAGGCTCCAGCTTAATGAAGCTGTTCCCGTTAGATTGACCTTTGCCACCATATACAGCAAGGATCGTTCCTTTGACTAACCCGTCATGCTCATCGGGATTCCCCCAATTTCCGCGAAGCGTAACGCCTGTTGGAATAACCAACTCTCCCGTTAATTTATAGGTTCCGGATGGCACGAACACAACTCCGCCGCCTTGATTTCCCGCTATTGCCAGCGCTTCCTTGAACGCTTGAGTATCGTCTGAAACTCCGTCCCCTATTGCTCCATAATCGGTTACGCTCCGATCTGCAATGACGATATCTGATGTAGGGAATTCCGTTTCATAGACCTTGGTCTGAGCACCCGCCTGCTGCTGAGGTTGCTTATGGACGGTTACTTTGGCCAGTTGAAGTTCCGGATTGTTGGCTGGTGCGCCTGCGCCGCTAACCCCGATTCGAAAATCCGCTTCATGCGTGCGGTTACCGAAATTGGCATCGCTCAGCTTGAAGGTATGCGTCTTCCACGTTCCCGTGTTTTCATACCGAAACAAAGGGGCATCCTTGAAACTGGATTGCTTCGAATCGTATTGGAGAACCATTGAGCCACTACCGTTATCGTAATATTCAACAGTAACGAATACGTCCTGATCGGTATTTTCAAACAGATACTCATCCGCAACATTGAAGTAAAAATACAGGATATTATCCGCCGGATTCGATGGATTCACTGTCTGATTGGTTTTCCAATACGCCTTGCCGTCAAGCGTCCCCACTTGAAGACCTGCTGGAGGTCCATCGCCGGGACGAGCAGTTATACCCTGCTGAACAGGGGCTTCTCCGAGCGTTATACTTACCGAGTCAGAAGACACATCATTTAGAGGATCATCTGCTTGTTCAATATGATCTTCCCTCTCTGCTGCCGCGTGTGTGGTTGCTGGTGTGATGTAAAGTCCCGAACATAGCATGACAATCGTCAACAGCACTGAAATAATACATCTGGCACCTGACCTTAATCGTTTGTTCACAATATACCTCCCATTAACTTGATCATGTAATCAAGCTGCACGAAAACAGGGTTGTCGTATGTGGAACATGATGCATCCGTTTTCAATCCGCAGCAGTGGAGAGAACTCTCTAAACTGACTTGCTTATATGAAACTTGTTGTGGGTTGAATGCCAATCGTCTGAATTTTTGCTGATCCCACTCCCAAAACATAATGTCCATTATCAGCTGCCTTTATGGCTTCACCTTGCTCTTCAACAATGGTGCTTTCGTACACTTCCTTAGCTTTAAACGTAGGCATTACATTCAGTGAAGTGGTCTCCGATGATACATTGAACACCCTGAACAGCAGGTCATCATTGGCCTCGCCCCGTTTAAGTGCACTAAATGCGAGATGATCGCCCTCCCATTGCAAAAACTCGTGGGTAGCGGGTAACGTGCCACCGTGTACACCTGTCTGTTGAACGGTCCAGGGTACCGGGAATTGGTACGCTTGCACATAAGCATCGGACTGAATAATATCCAGATCATGTGAGATGAGCTCCATTTCCAGGATGTGCTGTCCGAGACATTGGGCCTCAGGTGTTGCAAATACGCCCCAATCTCCAAGCTCACGAACACCGCGCAGCAGTGTCACAGCTATGGTGCTCTGATTAGCCAACACTTCATATTCATTCAGACCTTTATTCGCAATCGTCAGCCCTTCACGACCATTACTGATGCTGACAAACGCGTTTTGATGCTGTGCATTGCTAGGATTGCTCCATGCTGCTTCCGGCTGTATCGGACGCTGCGCCAGTTCATAAATAGAGTCAACGGTAACGTGACTTGCTTCGAGTCCGGTTTGGAACAGCATGCGAATACGATGATCCTGAACCGTGTTATCGATATAGCTTTTAATGCCAACGGAACGACCCGTTTTTTCAAGGCTCAGCTCTGTACGAATGGTCACTTCCCTAGTATCATCAAGCCGCCGGGATTTCCGGTAACGAAACGGAACCATGGAGCGGATCTCTTCATCCAGCAGTTCATCTGCGCCGACCGGGAGCTTCCAATTATGCACGATCTCATAAACGGCTTTAAGAGGTGTATGATGCACCAGCATAATTTGGGCAGGCATTCCCTTCGTAGTCAGCGGTGCTTCCTGATCCGGTTGTCTGTACATGTACTCATTTCCGATATCCCCGGTATCCTCATAAATGCCAAGCCCTGTATAATTACTACCGTTCACTTTATCCAACATAGTAAACGATCCATCCCCCGCAATCTCGACACGCAGATAAGCGTTTTCCATCACTTTATCTCCTGCAACAAGTTCAAGGCTTATTGACTCATTTGCCACAGTATCTGCAATGGCACTCTGAGGCACAAGCGCAAAAGTATGATATGCAAAACCCGGGATGTTCTGGACGTGAAGCTCCACATCCACTTGATACGCCCAGTATGGTTGACGGAACCGGTTATCCGGCAAATCATATCCAAATGTCGGTCCAACAGATGTGATTACGGCTTCCACTTGCTGGCCTTCCGCGTTCAATACCACCCATTCGTTCGGGTTAAAGGCTTCATATTCATGCTTGAATTCCTGATACTTTTCATGCGGAGGCTGGTGATCGAAGTAACGTCGCTCAACGTCCATCCTCGCTACAATTACATTGGATCGAAGATGTCCCGAAGTGTTAAATACTACAAAAGGTAGCGCAACATCTGCGTCAAAGTCAGAGGTATCCACGGATTCAGCTATACTACGAGCACTCTGAACCGATATAGCTTCAGCCACTTCTTGCGACTTGGCAAATCGAGTCATCATTTCCCTGTGGACTTCGTCCACACTGCATCCGCAGATGCTGTCATGAGGATGATTTTTCAGCAGCGTTTTCCAGGCATATAACAGCTCATGCTTCGGATAAGTGCCTGTGGACAGAGAGGCCATGACTGCCAGCGGCTCAGCCACTTTCTCCAGTAACGTCTGGCTTTTTACATTTTGCTGCTTGATATATACCCTTGCTGAAGCTGTATTTACAAGTGTGATCCAGCCGTCGGTCCATTGGCTTCGAAGTTCACCACGAATGACGTCCAGCGACTGTGGTTTCGCTTTTTGCAAAGCCTGAATGTATTCAGGAAAGCTGGATTGACGAAACGTCACATCTGGCATAATCTCGGCGGCCGTCTTTAACGCTTGTGTCAGATCCTTTTGGAGCGGCTGATGGTCACATCCGTTCATGAACAAAAGTTCCGAACTTGAAGCAAACTCTTCTGTCGCAGCCAGCTTTTCGGCCCAGTAAGCTTTCGCCTCCCCAGGTTCCACCGGGATCTCCATGCCATTGTTGTACCAATTGGCGAACAGGATCGCCAGTACACGAGTACCGTCGGGTGATTCCCAATACATCTCCGAGTATTTGGAGGTATGTTCATTGCCAGACTGAATCTCGTTATTGAACCCGACCGGCTTTACTCCCCGTCCATATACAGCTACCTCAATACCCGCCTGACTAATGAGCTGTGGTGCCTGGCCCATGTTGCCGAAGGAATCCGGGAAATATCCGATTTTGGCATATCCCCCCATTTGTTCAGAGGCTTGAATACCAATTAACAGATTCCGCGCATTAGCTTCACTGCTGACGAGGAATTCATCTTGAAGGATGTACCAGGGACCAACGATCAGCTTGCCCTGTTCAATTAACTTGCGGACCTGATTCGACCGATGAGGCATAATTTCCAGGTAATCCTCCAGCACAATAAATTGCCCATCCAGGTGAAAGCTCGTAAATTCCGGGTCTTTTTCAAACGTCTCAATTAGATCCTCCATAAGCCGAACGAGTAACATTCGGTGCTTCTCGAAGGATAGATACCACTCCCTGTCCCAGTGAGAATGTGCGACAATATGCGCGGTTTTTGTAGTCATTCATTTCATTCCAATCTTGTATGATTTAGTTGTTGTGTATTTGCTATAACGCACCATCAAAAAATTACATTTTCACGGAACCCACCGTCATTCCCTTGACATACATCTTCTGCATGAACGGGAACGCTAGCAGGATTGGAATGACTGTAATTAAAGCCCCAGCCATGAGTTCATTCCATTTCTTGAATGAAGAAGAATCCAGATACATGAGTCCCATCGGCAACGTAAACATATCCCGGCTATCCACGATGATCATAGGCCACAAAATATTGTTCCAGCTTCCGATAAAGTTCAGAATGGCAATGGTTCCGATCGCGGGCAACGCCAATGGCAGATAGATTCTGTAGTAGATTTTAAAATTGTTGCATCCATCCAGTACGGCACTCTCGTATAGCTCATGTGAGATCGTGCGGAAATAACTGGTGAATAGAAAAATGGCGAATGGTGCAGCACCGTTAATCATGGGCAGGATCATACCAATGTACGTGTTCTGCAAACCCAGATTAGTCATGTTGATATAAAGCGGAATCAATGTCGTTACACCTGGAACGAGCAGTAATGCAATAAACGTGTAGTAGATAAATTTTTTGCCCCGATAGACAAATTTGGCAAATGAATAAGCCATCATGGTATAGATGAGAATGACACCTATAATTACGACTGCACTTACGATCACGCTGTTTATAAAAAACTGATAGAAGTTCAATTTATTCCATACGTCCCCGAATGTGGACCACATCGGTGCGGCTTGTGGAAACGGACTCTGTGGATTGGCTAATGCATCCTGTGATGTCTTCAGCGAAGTGCCGATCATCCAGACAAAAGGATACAAGCAGGTCAATCCGTACAAGATTAGAATGATATGCTTAATATATTTGACCATGTGCCCCTCCTTTTAGATGTCTGCCTTGAATGAGCGAATACTGAATATGGCGATGGCACCTGTAATCAGGAATGAAACCCACCCAATTGCGCTGGCCAGACCATAATCATTGTTGAGGAAAGCGGTACGGTACACGAGTGTACCAATAACTTCCGAACTGCCAGCCGGGCCGCCGCCTGTCATGATGAACACATTCTCAAAGGCCTGGAATGCCCCGTTCACCATCTGAATGACGGCAATCAGCGTGATTGGCTTCAGTAACGGCCAGGTAATTTTCAATATCATGGTTGTTTTCTTGGCACCATCCACACTTGCCGCTTCATAGAGTGTTGGATCAATCGAAGTCAGACCAGCGTAGTACAGAATCAGTGTTCCTGGCAGACCACCCCATATCGATGTCAAAATAATACCGAGTAAGGAAGTGGACGAACTCCCAAGCATCCCACCAGGTACAGCTAGGAAATCCAAGCCCATCCATAGGAAGAGGGAGTTGAATGCTCCACTTGGTTCAAACAAGCCTTTCCATACATAAAAGATAGCTACGCCTGATGCGATCATCGGCAGAAAATAAATCGTCCGGTACCAAGTTGCTGCCTTCGTATTTTGCAGTACAAATGCCAGCACTAGTGCGATCGGAACGACGACCACAACCTGTGAAACCGCAATGATCAGATTGTGCAGAACGGCATTATAGAAATTTCGGGTTACAATCGGATCATCACCCAGCAGGAACTGACGAAAATTCGCCAAACCTTCAAACCGTGCGGTGGAAAAATCGATCCCGGACCAGTTATAAAAACTGAGCATGATCGAGAATCCGACCGAATACACACCGATGGCAAGAAACAAAAGCACACCGGGCAGTAAAAAAAGATACGGCATCCACTTATTTCGACTTTTTATCATGATCAATCACCTTTTGCTCTCAATTTGGCAATCGGGAGACCCTTGCGGGTCTCGCCAATTACTTTGGTTGTCCTAGTTCCCGCTCGCTTTCAAACTTTCCATGGTGTCGTCGAACTTCTTGGCGACTTGTTCAGCAGTCATCTTTTTCTCGATCATGGATTGCATGGACTGGGCATACACTTCCCACTCTTTATGCTTGCCACGATACGTATTAATCGCCGGTGAAGCTTGGCTGTATGGACCTGGCTCGGCAGCGAATGCATCTGAAATTGATTTCAGGTTCGGATCCAGATCCTTGGCACGATCACCCAAGTTCAGCGCAGGTACGGTATATGCCGCATTGGCAAAAGCAACGGCAGCATCCGGATCACCCGTCAGGAATTTAATGAAATCGAGCGCTTCAGCCTTGTTCTGCGAATCCTTATTCACCGACAACATCGTTAACGTGAATGGATCAGTTGTCCAGCTGTTCATTTTCGATCCTTCAAGCGGTGGTACAGGGAAGGTGAAAATATCGTCAGGACTCATTCCCATAGCGAGTAACGTAGACATCGTGAAGGAACCACCAAGATCGAAAGCGGCTTTGCCAGCAGCAAAAGCCTGGTCTGCTCCGTCAATATCCGTTGATAAAATTCCCGGCATAAGCAAATCCTTATTTGCCAATGTCTCCATCGCTTTCACAACCGGCAGATTGGAAGGGTCGCTCAGTTTGGATTTTCTTTCGAGCAGATCAATATAACCCTGAGGTTCGTTCAGCATGATGGACAGTGCCGAACCGGCCCAGTTTTCCCATAGGTCAGGCAGCTTTGCACCAAATACAAGCCCAGGAGTGCCTGTTTTCTCTTTGACGGTCTCCATCATTGTGACGAATTCTTCCCACGTTTTTGGTGCTTCCACTGTCAGCCCTGCTTCTTCGATCAGCTTCTTGTTTCCATAGAAAGTAAAGAATCCTCCGATATCGAGCGGCAGTCCGTAGAACTGACCAGTTTTCAATGACTTTTGAATCGTAGTGGCATTCTTGTCTTCTTTCCAGGAGTCAACCTGACTTTGCGTAACAATGATCGGGTCCATTGCAGCACTGTAGTAACTGTTCAACAGCTCATCATCCACTTCACCAGACAGTTCAAGCACCGAGTTCTCAATGGAATCTCCCGCCGTTGCCCACCAGTTGACGATATCCGGCAAATTTTTGGAGTTCGCTGCTGCCTGGAACTTTTGGCGGTACGTATCATCTGGTGTAAAGGTCTCCAGCTTCACTTTGATCCCCGTTTTCTCTTCATACAATTTTGCGGCAGCTTCAATTCCTGGCGTGTAAGCAACCTTCCACGTCCACATCGTAATCTCCTTACTCGAATTGGATTCTGTTCCTCCGGATTGCGCATCACCGCAAGCGCTTACAATGAGTGAGAAAACAGTTAACAAAGTAACGATCATGCCTGCTCTTTTTTTCATCCTGCAACCACCCTTATCTTTGAATTTTGATCATTCCTAGCTTAATGAATATTTCACGGCAACCAATTGGCATTAAGAAACGCTGCACCCCCTTTTTGAATTCAGGAACATGTGAGATAAAATTCGCGGCATTGATAAGATTGTGAAGGCTTGGTGGAAACGCTTTATCCAACAAACTTTAAAAACAATATAAACAACATACTTTTACTTGTAAATGTTTATTTTTAGATACAACTAAGGGGGACAATTTCTAATAAATTGTTTATTTATAAGGTTTTTTCATCAAAATTGTTCATAATTTTAATCTTCTTGTCTTACTCACTTGATATTGATTTTTAGCACTTGTATATGTTGTATTAATATAATATATTTAGAACGAACTAATAGTGAATGGAGATAAAATGCGATGGTGAGAACCTTCAAGCCAATGTACAAGAAAATCGAGACATATATCATTGACCAGATTCGAAGCGGGAATTGGAAACCAGGGAGTAGAATTCCTTCCGAAAATGAACTGGCTGAACAATTCAGTGTGAGCCGTATAACGGTGAAAAATGCGCTTACCGCTCTAGTCGATAAAGGGGTGGTCTACCGACTTCAAGGTAAAGGCACCTTTGTTAACGATCACAGCCCGGAGGAAATTCGCAACATCACTTCAGCGGTTAAAGAGCAGCTCACAGTGCCAACAATCGGGTTCCTTCTCCCCCGTCTCGACAATCGGTTTACCGCCAATCTGCTGAGCGGAATTGAGGACACCCTTTCAGAGAATGGCTATCAATTGTTATTCGCCAAAACAAATGATTCACAAGAGACGGAGATTATCAAAATCCAGGAAATGAAACAGGCAGGTGTCAAAGGACTAATTATCTATCCCGTTGAGGGTGAGCACTATAACAATGAGATTCTTGCGCTTACGCTAAATCGCTTCCCCCTTGTCCTGTTGGACCGCAATCTAAAAGGGGTGGAGACCAACTCTATCAGCTCGGACAACCATGAGGCGGCTATTCAAGCAGTTAACCATCTTCATGAACTTGGGCATAGTCGAATTGGCTTTATTTCCACTCTAGCTGAGGGCACATCGAGTATTGAGGATAGATTGCATGGATATGAGAAAGCCTTGGAGGACCGTCATATTCTGATTGATCGGAGTATACAGATGACACGTCTGGCCATGAGTGACAGTGATGAAGAGGTTATCATGATGATTCAAAAGTTTTTACAGGCGAATCCGCAGATGACAGCCCTTCTTTCCTCCAATTTCAGCCCTCATGTTATTCAAGCGGCGATGCAGATGGGGATCTCTGTACCCGAAGATTTATCCGTCGTGTTCTTCGATGATGTGGAATTTCCGGAGTTTTGTATTATTCCACCCACGGCTGTGGTCCAGCAGGAACTTGAGCTTGGACGTGAAGCGGGCAGAGTCATCCTGAAACAAGTGGAGAATCCGAGCAGCGAGTACCTTCAGGTTAAGTTACCCACGATGCTTATTCCCAGACAGTCAACAGCAAAGGTGAAATCATAGAAACCTTCGCCTGAAGTTAAACAAGCTCAATTTTCTGAAAACGTTTATAGTAAACGAATGAAATCTACTTTTTTGACAGTTGCAGTGTGCATTAAACTGCGATTTATTACCTCTACATGATGTTCAGTTCATTTATTGAAGAAGGACCCTTCCCATTTCGGGAAGGGTCCTTCGAATGATGTGAACGATAACTATTGCAAATTTGCGGAAGTAACGTCCTTCCAATGATCATTCGTTTCTATTTCAGCATTATTGCCAACAAAAGCACCCCTTGCCTCCGAATCATCCATTAATTGATATCTCATCCAAGCTGTCAAATAACCTCGATGTTGACCGCCATCCTGCTCTATCGCTGTATGCGCAGCGCCCTTAGCCATAGCCATTAAGGCCGGAAGATCCGGGTTGGCATTACGTAAGGCCAATTGGTTGGAATCTGACGGGGAGATGATAAAATCTCGGGTCCCTCCCATAACAAAAAATGGAACCTTCAGCGCTGAAGTATTATACACGTCCTCTGGATCACAATATTTCAGCTCGGGCAGAGCAATGGATACAACCGTTTTGATGAGATTACCGTTCTCAAAATTCGTATGAGCATTAATGACGCCCGTTGATCCCTGCGAATGCCCTGCCGCACCGACCCGATCTTTTTGAATCCTGTGATAGAACGGACTGACCGTCGCTTCATTTTCACTGAGCATATATTCAATGGCAGCCATAATTTCTTTGCCTGTGCCCGTGGTTTGGCTGTATGTATCGATGACAATAAATCCCCAACTGGCCAGGTGTCTTAACAACTCATCATAATTATCAGGCAAAGCTCCCGTTCCGTTGCCCCAAGCAATGAGTGGGTGCGAGACATCCGTTGATTGCGGAGAATAAATTCTGTACAGCTTCTCGCCATGATCGTCCTTGATCTCCATTGTATCTACCTCGGACGTACCGGGTAGAGCATATCTCTCTTCTACACTTCCGGTTTCGAAGGTAGCTGATACCGAATTTACGAGGATGAAGGATAGTGCACAAAATGCAGCGATCAAAATAACGACAACACCTGTTATCCATAGAAACCACTTGCTTCGGATTACCTTTTTCACTTGTGGCATACAATCTCCTCTCACATTAAAGCGGGATATCCCTAGGTAAACATACCACAGGTATAGCGCTTTTAGTTCAACCAAACGAGAAAGTTAAACATGTTCTAAAATACTCCAATAAGATTCCGGTATAAAGTCTCTTCATTAATGGTCAATAATTTCCAAAAACGTGTCTTGCAATATTGAGAATAAGTGCTAATATGAGTTTAAACAACGTTTAAAACATTGTTTAAACTACTTGTAGGAGGGTTACTATGGAACCAGACAAAAAAAGTGAAACCAAAGAAAAGATCATGCAAGCTACGCTGGAGTTCACCAAACAAAATGGCTTTGAAAGCATCACCATACGAAAAATCGCTGAAGCCTCCAGTACAAATGTCTCCCTTGTTAATTATTACTTCGGCTCCAAAGAAAATCTAATTAACGAATCTATTAAAATGATTCTGAATAGCTTTCAGCATACCTTTGCCATACTTGATGAATTTTCCATACCCGCCAGAGAACGACTAAAGCAGTTTTTGGTGAATTATTTACAAGTCATCCGGGAGTATCCCGAATTGTTATCCAGAATTATTCTCATGGGTTCAGCAGACCTCGCTTCTCAGCAGGAGTATGGTTCATTTTTAAATGTAATGGGATTTCCCAAAGTTCAAAATACGTTAAAAGAGTTAACCGGAGAACAACAACCGGAGCGACTGACCACAATGATGACGCAAATTTTTGGGGCGCTTTTTCTCCCAGCACTAATGAGTCCTATTCTGGAAAAAGGAGCCTCTGTGAAGATCGCACCGTTAGATGAACAAATTGACTTGCTCTTTGAAAAATACTTTCATTAAAAAACATTTTTGGAGGTCATTCAGATGAACATGTTACGAAAACATTGGCAGGACTTGGGTTTGATCATTGCATTACTTGTATGCATTTATGTCACTATGAATTGGGGAACGTTGCCGCGTGTTAACAGCATTTTATGGTTAAGCTTTGTTGCCATACTCCTGCATCAATTCGAAGAATACCGTTGGCCGGGTTATTTTGCAGGCTTATTTAATAAAGTTCTGTTCCATAGTGATGCACCTGAGAGATATCCGCTAAATCAGCAATCAGCTATGATTATTAATCTGATTATCGCCTATGTATTTTATTTGCCGGCTGTATTCTTCCCTTCCGTTGTATGGCTGGGTCTGGCTCCTATATTAATGGGATTTTTCCAGATTATTTGGCATGGCATCTTCGCTAATATAAAAACAAGAAGCCTGTACAATCCCGGATTGTTTTCAGCGATATTTCTGCATTTGCCCATTGGGATCTGGTACATAAAATATGTCTATGAACAAAATATATTAACACCAACAAATTGGATTTTGAGCACCATTTATTTTGTCGTAGCTGTGTATGTATTAATTGTGAAAGGTAACATGTGGCTTAAAAACAAGAACTCCAGTCATCCATTTTCACAGAAACAAATAGGACCTTACACTAAAAATTAAATCTGTTACTTCTTATAACTTCATGAATACATGGATATAATCGAGCAATATAAGATGATGCGCTGATTTCAGAATGTTTATTCCGGTGATAGGTGTGTATCTTGTATTGCTCCGTAACGATCTGTTTATGTAAAAAACCACCATTTAGGTGACTTCTTGCACTTCTATCCCATTGAAGAGAAATGGAGCATTCATTAAATATTCTCTGATACATGCTTGTGCGTACGGTTGCTCATCTATTATTCGTGATGTTTCTCTAGGGTCGGACGAATGATGGCTGTAATTCTCAATCATGCACATGATAAAGAAACTTTCCAGAACTTCAACATAATTTGATGGGAGTGACCTTACACTTTCATAACCTCTGATGAACTCCCAACGTTGTGCGGGGAAAAGCCCTAAAATCGTGCTTGCTATATCGTAAAGATAATATCCATAGCCACATCGGCCAAAATCAATTGGATTAGGTTGTTCATCGTTGAACACGATGTTACCAATATGTAAATCTCCGTGGATGATTCCGTAATGCTGTGGATTCTGATCCAGGTCTGCAAGTTGGGATAATATTTTACGGGATGCTTTCTGATACGTCTTCCATGCCTGATCGGATAAAAACCTTGTGTAATAACGTCTCAGCTTGGCCATATCAACTTTAAAACTTTCTTCGCCCCATGTGGGCCGAGCAAAATCAACAGATGGTACAAAACGGGCTGTTGCTTCATGGAGATTTGCGGCCATAGAGCCCATACGGTATGCACAACGTTCATTAACCTCATTTCCGTCTATATGCTCTCCGTCTACCCAATTCATCATCGTAACATAAAAGTACATTCCCGCTTCTTCTGCCTCCATGAACAAAACATACGAGCCATCGCGACTCACTACACCCTGAGGTACGTGGAGATTATTGGATGTGCCCAGTGATTGAAGCAAAGTAAGTTCTGAACGGATAGCCTCTTTACTTAGCCGATTGGAATGAATGCGAAGTAAATAGCTTTTCGATGGAGCTGTATCGATTTTGTACGTGATGGTATCTGACAACTGAATGAAATGTATACAATCCCATGCTAATTCATACTGATTTAATGCTCTTAGACAAACACTTCTCGCCTGAACGAGCAAACTTTGAAGTTCTTCATGTGTCCCATTTTGAAAAAATGTCATCATAAGCCTCCTCCATAAATATCCGCAAGCGAATCCCAGCTACAACGAATTATACGGAATAGACCATTGGAGGCATATATAACAAACGATTATAAAACATCTATTACATAGAAGCTTGCTCTCAAAGGACATCTCAACACAAAAAAGCCCGGTTCATCACCGGGCATACAATTAAAAGTATAAGGTTATATTTGTATATATTTCGCCCATTCCTCATGCAACTCAGTCTCGCTACATTGAAAGATCCCTTCGAAATCTTGAGGATTACGGATCAGTTTGTTTAATGCATCTATTCCGTATCGCTCAACCACAAATTCCACCATCATATAAGAAAACTGAAAGCCCTTCATCGTTTCAAAATCCCACGTATCGTTATTTAATTCATCAAAAGATGGAATGGTCTGGTTGCGAATGCTATCTTCCGTCGAACCTTTAATAAAATCTTGGGACATCTGCTTAGCTTCATATCCACCAATGCCCTGTCTGATCCATTTCGGTGCTGCAGGATTAATATCGCTGATTAGCCACATGGCGAACAAGTGGACTGTGCCTTTCAGAATGGATTGATACGTATGCTCCGGTCCAGGGTTCAATGGAGAGACAATTTTCAGAGTACGCCCTTCATATGTGCCCATAAACCAATTGGGGGCATCAGTTTCTCCGACAGCTTGATGGAACGTTGGCAAATCGGGATAAATTTCAATGACTACTTTTTGTGATGGACGATGTTTGTATTTGGTAGACACTCGTTCAACACTACTGTTGAGTTCATCGAACAAATCTTGATGCACTTTCTTCGTACGATCATTCGTTTCGTGGCTTACACCTTTATTTACAATAGAAATCAGGTCTTGAATAGACATGATGGCAATGTCCCCCCACTCTTTCAGTTCTTTTCTTAATTTCTCCAAAGCCCGGTATAGTCTGTTCTTTACTGCACTCTCCCGCCTTCCAACAATCTTGGATATTTCAGGCAAGGTGCAGTCAACGAAAAAGCGTAAAGCAATAATTTCTTGATCAATCTCATCCAGCTTTTGTAACGCGGAGCCAATATCAATTCGGATATCAACATGTTTCGTAAATTCAAGGGAGATGGATTGCGATTCATAATCTGTAAAGTCATAAGGAGATTCTTTTTGTCGCGATAACCTGCGATATTCGTTTTTCACCGTATTCTGAGCAATCTTAAAGATCCAGGTGAATAAATTTGAGGACCCTTTAAAGCTATGAATGTTTTCGACCGCTTTCAAAAACACCTGTTGGGTCAAATCATCTGCAACCAACGGATTCAATTTCAGTGAGAAGTATTTACTGATTCTTTGACGATATTGTTCATACGTGTTCTCAAAGATGGTGATGCTTTCCTGTTCATCCGGATAAACAGGTTTCGTGTCATGAGCTCCTGACATGGTGGTGAACCTCCTCTTGATTTACATTTAATTAGACACCGGAGGAAGCGAAAAAGCCACGCATGAGGAAAATTTTTTTTGGCTTCTTCGCCGCTTTAGTATGAATGCTGCTTTTATGAAGATGAAAAACAAACAAAGGCAGCCGTTCGCACTGACCGGCTACCTTTATTCTTTTCTTTTATGGAAACACAACTAGTCTTTGCTTATCTCAGCGATGCGGGCAGCTTTACACCGAGGAGTTTACCCTCCGCCTGTATTATGATCATACCGTCTATCTTCAGTGTCGCTTCGTGTAAATCTGCCCCGGTGGTTACCCGAAAGACCGGTGTAGTAGTCAACATATTAATCCCGAACATTGTTCCGTTACGCTGCGTCCGGTACATTCCTTTGCCGTACACGCTAATCTGAGCAACAGGTGCGTCGCCATACCACTTGATTTCCTGTCCATTCACCAGCTTGATGCCCGCTAGTTCACCCGTTGTTTCATTTTTGTATATCAGCCTTTCCTGCACGATACCAAGCGACACCCCGTTTTCTTTATAAAAAGGGCGAGGATAAGTCCGAAGCGGATCCGCATTAGATGTATATTTGTCGAAGTTGTATTCCGCTACCCGATCTCCTTGTTCAATGTATAACTTTCCATTGCTTGCAAATACACTCCCATACCCATAGTCATATGGTGGATCACCGTTCATTTTCCAGTTATATTCAAGGCTCCCCTTTTGTACGCCAGTGTTGAGGTTATAGGCATTTACACTCACTTTACGTTCCGGTTTTGATTGATATTCTGTCAGTCTGGAAGAATGATAATCAACCGAATACACGAGACCGTCTTTAATTTGAAGTGCTTCTCCTTGACCGAAATCGTCCCATAACTTTTTGCCTGTCTTCTTGTCATATGCATTTAGTTGGATGGACGTAAGTGCCCCCTGTACATAAAAGGTTCGAAGCACGACGCCATTTGATTCCTCCAGGTAGTCGGTACCGTTTCCTTCACCAAGCGGCTCGTCAGCCCTCCACTTCAGCTTTCCCGTCTTCATATCAAATGCAAATGTTGTACTACCTTGGATAATATAAAGCGTATCACCAGTTGGAACTAACATTTCTGTACGATTCAGTGTATCGATCCAGGTGGATGAGCCTGATTGCCATATCGCTTTTCCTGTCTTCGCGTTCAAAGCATAAGGCTTATGATCCCCAGTGAGACCGTAAATGACATTATTATGATAAACAACATAGGGTGTTAATCCTTTTCCGTAAGACCATAGACGTTTGCCTGTCTTTGCATCCAATGAAATCAGTTTGCTATCGGCGAAAGTGAATACCTTACCCTCTTCTGCTACTGCCTGATGACCAATATAAGGTTCGTTCATATTCAAATAATTGTCCACTTGTGCAGTCCAGGTAGGCTTAAGTTCGGGTACCGATATCCCCATATAGGAATACCAGTTGCGTACCGAAACATCAGGTGCGTCTGCATGTGCCTGAGACAAAATTACTGCGTTCCCCCCCAGAGCAAGAAGCCCCACAGCTGTAAGGCTTGCGACGATACAGCGGAATAGTTGTCCTTTCAAATTCGTAAACTGTTGATTCTTTTTCGTTTTGAGCATAATACCCTCCATTGTAATGGTTTCTACATTAGTTACCTTTAGATGTGTATTTCTAGAGAGCTATCGCCTATAATCATTATGAATATAACGCATTGAATTGCTTAATAGTTACACTCTTGTTAAACGACTCAAATTGATTTCAAAACAAAAAAGCCGCCCAATTGGCGACTCCTTGTTCAGTGGGAAGACACTTTTAATTGAGTCTGCATGAAGACCAGTTCTTCAGCCAATTTTTCCAGCCGACTTAGTGCTTCCGTATCTTTAATGTTATTCTGAGTATCAAAATGATCACTATTCAAATAAACATAGCTTGGGGCGACATAGGAGCGGAAAAAGCCGGCAATGGGCTTTAATTGATTTTCCACAACCAAATAATGCTGATAGGTGCCCCCGGTTGCTATAAAACCCATCACTTTATTGTAAATGCTCTGCACTGGCAACAGGTCGAATACATTCTTTAGTACACCTGTCAGAGAGGATTGATATATCGGTGTGCCGATTACGTAAAAGTCGGCATCAATCAATTTTTGAACCACCGACTGGGTGTCTTCATTATAATCCTCCAATTTGCGGCCATCGCAAAATTCGATCCCTTTATAATCTCTTAAATCTATGAGTTCCACTTCAATTTCTGGATGATTATTTTTCACGAATTGGAGTACCGTATCCACACCCACTGGTGTCTTTGATCCAATCAACGACCCGGACAATCCTATTAATTTCACAACATAACCTCCAATAAGTCGTAGTCATCTGTTAAATTTCCTGTTTACTCTCCCAAAATAATGACTTCCGTCTCCAATTCAATATTAAATTGATCGTGTACTCTTTTTTTAATTAATCTAATTAATTCCAAATAATCCTCAGCAGTGGCGTGATCTGCATTAATGATAAAACCCGCATGTTTCTTCGAAATTTCAGCTCCCCCAATGCGAGTACCTTGTAGATTACATTCTTGAATAAGTTTCCCGACATAATATCCCTCTGGACGTTTGAAAACACTTCCGCAAGAAGGGTACTCAAGCGGTTGTTTGGATTCCCGTTTAAACGTTAAATCCTGCATGACACTGGAGATAACATCCTTATTGCCTTTTTTGAGATTAAATTCGACTTCAAGTATGATGTATTGATCTGTTCGGAAGATACTGTTTCGATAACCAAGCTGCATATCATCTCGGGCCATGTTAACCAGTTCTCCATGTTTAGTAACAACAAGCGCTTGCTCGACGACCTCTTCCATCTGACCGCCATAAGCTCCCGCATTCATATATAAAGCACCACCAGTGCTCCCTGGTATTCCACATGCAAACTCCAGACCCGTTAGACTGTTATCCAAAGCGATCCGTGAGACGTCCATAATATTGGAACCACTTTGCGCGACAATCTTGTCACCATAGACCTCAATTTGATCGAATTGGCTCAGAGAGAGCGTGATTCCACGCAGCCCCTGATCTTTAATAATGACGTTTGACCCTTTGCCAATGACAGTCAGAGGTATTTGATGTACTTTTGCAATGTTAACTATGTTAATAATTTCTTCTTTCGTAGTAGGATGAATAAGTATGTCTGCTTTACCACCAAGTCTTATATAGGTATGGTCTTTTAATGGCTCATTCAATTTCAATTTTTCCAAAGGTATGTGATTCTCAAAAATATCCATGACATTCTCTCCCTGAGTTGAAAAGACATGATTGCACAATCGGCGAACAGAAAACTCCTTCATTGTATGTTTAATATGAGATTTTACTTGGAATTATTCCGAACATCATATCATTTAATCACATTTTTTAACCTCACCACGGTAATTCGCCATTCTGAAACTGGCTCCGCAGCCACATGACACTTTTGCATTAGGATTATTCATGGTGAATCCCCCCAACATCCCGCTTTCTTCGTAATCAATCTCAAGTCCTTCAATATATTGAACCGTATTTGAGTGGACCAATATACGAAATACACCTTTATCTAATAAAATATCCCCTTCTGCTTGCTGTTCATCTACGATAAGGGTATAGGACAGACCACTGCAGCCCCCTTCATCCACCCCTACTCGAAGAAAAGAATTTCGGCTATCCGCACTTGCCAGAATTTCAACGATCTTTTCGGATGCTGTTTCACTGACCTGAATCATCGTTTATACCTCCTTGAAACGTATTTTGGGTTAGACCGGTGTTGTTCAAACGCTGCCCATTAAAATTCTAATGATTTCTTCTGGACTCGTATAAGCATTAAAACATCGATATTCTGCTGCTTGCAGATGGTTAGGAATATCCATGATTTCAAGAGATCCGCTATATAAAACGATCCTATATTTCCCGGAAAATTGTTCTATAAACGGCTCAATATTCTCCAAATTCATATCTACGATGATCACAGTATTATCCGGAAGATGGTTAATGTCACAGACCACATCACGCGTAGCGTCCAGGACATGCAAGGAGGGCTCGGTTCGAATCAACAAACTTAAACTTTTAACGATGTGATGCGTGTTTGACAAGACTAACACATGGTTCATTCAGAAAACCTCCGGATAAATGATCGCAATCGCAGGATATTTCTCTTCCTAAATTCATGTTTTTAGTACACCAGCCCATCAAACAGGGTATGAGAGCGGCTAGAGCGGCTCCGTTGGGTGTAAGTTCATACATGATGTATAGGATACCGGATACTTAGTAAACATTTTTATTTATAAAGTATAAGCTACAGCTCGCCTTTGACTTTGTCAATATTTTTGTTTAAAATGTATGAAATCATGCAGATTCTGTTGCTTAAAAAGGAGGTTCACCATGAGCCAGGACCAAACGAAAAAGGCTGCCTCAACCAGTACCCGAAAAGCAATCATTAACCTGCTTAAGCAGCAAGGTGGAATGGATGTTGTGGCACTCTCCTCCCAATTTGCGTTATCTGGAATGGCTATCAGGCAGCACTTAAATGCACTGAAAGAAGAAGGATTGGTTACTTTCGAAGAAGAGGCTCGTCCCATGGGTCGACCAACCAAGCTATGGAGACTAACCCCCGCGGCTGATCGCTTTTTTCCTAGTGGATATTCAGAGTTATCCGTCAGTCTGATCAATTCCATGAAAGAAGCTTTCGGAAATGAAGGGCTGGACAAACTGCTGAGTGTTCGGAATAAGAACATGCAAGACCAATATCTTCAGTACATCGGGGATGTAACTGGCGTGAAGGAAAGACTGGAGAAACTGGCTGAAATCCGAACAAATGAAGGTTATATGGCTGAGGTCAGGGATCAAGGTGATGGTAGCCTCTTATTTATAGAGAAGCATTGTCCCATCTGTGAAGCCGCCAACGTATGTACCGGGTTATGTAAGAACGAATTACATTTATTTAAAACGGTGCTTGGAGATCATGTTCATATTGAACGGGGAGAGTATATTATGGCAGGCGGAAGAAACTGTATATATACCGTAAGAGAAAATATGTAGTGACAGAAAAATCCTTCATACTATAAAATTTCATAATTATAAAAAAAAAGCCGCCAACAGGCGACTTTTTAAATGTGTATGTTCTGTTCCATTAACCTCAGGAAAGCAATCTATCCAATATCAGTGGAACGAAAAAAATGATAGAGATGTTCGGCAAATAATTTTGGATGCTCCATCGCAGCGAAATGACCTCCTTTATTCGCTTTCTCCCAGTACGTAACCTTATATACGCGTTCTACCCAGCTTCGGGGAGGCGTGGGCAGCTCCTTGGGAAATAGGGACACTCCTGTTGGCACCGTAATATGCTGACCTTCTGCGAAATGCAGTGGCATATGGGCCCCTTCCGTATATATGCGAATGGAAGAAGCAATCGTATTGGTAAACCAGTATATCGAGATGTTGGTGAGGATATGATCAAGTGAAAAAGAACTTTCGATATCTCCCTTGCAATCACTCCAACTCTGAAACTTCTCCACCATCCAGCTGGCAAGACCAGTCGGGGAATCGCTTAACGCAAAAGCCAAGGTTTCCGGCTTCGTTCGATGAAGGGAGCTATAAGCCCCTTCTCGTTCTAACCACTCCGCTACAGTGTCAAGGTATGAGCGCTCTTCTTTGCTCATTTCAGGTGTATTCTGCGTGAGTGGTGGCTTGTAGCTTCCAGGAATATAATTGAGATGAAGTCCTTTCACCCGTTCAGGGTACAAGAACGCTAACCACGTCGAGACTCCTGCTCCGATATCCCCACCCTGAACAAAATACCTGTCATAACCCAAACGAACCATCAGTTCTGCCCAAAGTGTGGCTACATATTTTGACCCTACTCCACGCTGAGTGGGTTTACTCGAAAATGCAAACCCCGGCAAAGAAGGAATAATGACATCAAATGCATCTTCAGGCTGTCCACCATATAATGATGGGGTTGTCAGATAAGGAATCAGTTCTAACAATTCTACGAATGATCCTGGCCAGCCATGAGTCAGCAGCAGCGGCCGGGATGAAACTCCTTCGCCCCGAACATGCACAAAGTGAATATCCAACCCATCCACGTGTTCAATAAATTGCGGGAAACGATTCAACCACGCCTCCTGTTCACGCCAGTTATACTCCGACCCCCAGTAATCCACTAAACGTTTCAAAAAGGAAGCATCTGTCCCCAAAGCCCATGGTTCTTCATTGAACCGAGTAGGCCATCGAACCTGTTTCAGCCTATTAGATAGATCATGCAATTGCTGTTCTGGAATAGCGATTCTGAATGTTTTCATTCCTGGTATACCCCCAAGTAAAGTCATTTACGATGTGATGGACTCTATTGTATGATGATTTAATCCATTAATAAAATTGAAATCATTACAATCATTATCAATTTTATCGATACATGTCTAAAAAATTTAAGGAGAACTCGGATGGAAATCAGACATCTTGTAACATTTCAGACGATTGTTGAGATTGGAAGCTATACCGGGGCTGCATCCCAATTGGGCTATACGCAATCCACTATCACTACTCATATACAGTCCCTGGAAGAAGAGATTGGCGGGGAGCTTTTCACATACGAAAAAAGACATTTGAAGCTTACTCCTCTTGGGAGGGAGTTAATTCCGCTGGCAGAAGATTTGCTGGCAACCCATGATCAAATTAAGAGCATACAAAGCAACCAGGAAGTTAAAGGTGTATTAAGGGTAGCTGCTCCAGAGTCTATAACCATTTCCAGACTAAGTCCCATCATAAGGGAATATTCGTCGAAGTATCCTCAAGTCAGATTCATCCTTACCAACGGTACTTGTGAGCAAAACCAGGTTGACTTAATAAGCGGACGTGTGGATGTGGCTTTGATGGTGTATCCGGAGCTGCACCCGGAAAAATGCATTCATTACGAGCTGGTTGAGGAAAAAATGGTCCTGGTATGCAGCAAAGATGGCCCGGAACATTTTGATGATTATAAACTGGAGAACAACCGAACCATTTTTATCACCAACGAAGAAGGCTGCAGTTATCGGACGATGTTTGAAAGATATCTTGTAAAGCATGATATTCCTCCTTTTCAAACCACACAGTTATGGAGTATTGAGGCCATCAAACAAACCGTTATGAGCGGGCTTGGCTTTTCATTTTTGCCTTACATTACAGTTAAAGAAGATGTGGAACGGGGAAAGCTTCACATTGTTAATCATTCCGAAACGTTTGACCCCATTTACTCCCACATGTTGATTAAAAAGAAAAAATGGTTATCTCCTGCCGTTAAAGCTTTTGCTGAGCTTGTAATTAAGTCGATCCCCTCAACGGATAACGACTTGGAATGAATTCATTAAGATGATTAACATATACAATGAAAAAAACCAAAAAAAGAACCCTGAGATAAATCTCAAGGTTCTTTGCGTTCAGAAAGTAATACTAGAAAATGGTTGGCACCATTCCACCATCCATGCGAATTGGAGAGCCTTTGAATGCGGATGCATAAGGACTGCACACAAACGCGGCCAATCTCCCTATCTCCACAGGTTTGATAAATCGCTGTATTTCGGATTGTGGAAGGTTTTTCTTCATAAAATCCTTCTCTTTTTCTGAAAAAGTCATCGATTCATCAAGGTAGATGCTCTCAATAATTTGTTGCACATTTTCAGAGAGGGTCGGTCCGGGCATGATCGTATTGACGGTCACTTCTGTTCCTATGGTTAACTTGGACAAGCTTTTGGACAAGGATAATAGCATAGATTTGGTCATGCAATACTGCGGCATTTGTCCTGAAGGCATGACCGCTTCTTCGCTCGCGATAAAGATAATGCGACCAAAATCATTGTTCACCATTTTAGGGAGATAAAATTTGGATAATCCGTTTGCTGCGAGCACATTCGTACGGAAGTATTTTTCCCATACCTCATCATCTACGTCATCATATGACATGATTTCATAGATCCCCATATTGTTCACTAAAATGTCAATCTGGGGGTATTTCTCAAATAATGCTTCTCTTTGCCCCTTATCTACCAGATCAGCTGTAGCCTTTTGGGGCGAGGTAGTCGGGTAATCGGATTTGATTTCATTGACCGTGCGCTCTACGTCCTCATCATTTCGTCCATTAATGAGTACATCTACTCCTTCTTTGGCAAGTTCAATCGCAATGGCTTTTCCTATCCCCTTCGTCGATCCTGTAACCAATGCTTTTTTACCGTGTAAGCCCATATCCATATCACTCTACTCCTTTTATTTTTACTTGTAGCGGCAAGCTGATTCGTAGTTATTTAAAAAACAGTCTTGTGCTCCGGATAGGTTTATATTACAGGGTCCGCATGGTTCAGTAACTAGCGTATTCCGCCAAAGTTCTTGCATAACACGCCAAATGTTAAAAAGCATTCATTTCATTCAATTCATGAAGCGTTGATGATTCTGATGATCCTTCGGATAGGGAATTCGTTCCCAAATATTCCGTACGCCAATTCGTAGGCGTATCCCCTTCCCATGAACGAAAGGCTCGGTAGAACGAGTTCTGGTCTTCATATCCAATCAGGAAAGCTACTTCTTTAATATCCAGTGTGGGGTCCGCCAAGTAAGCACGTGCCTGCTCATGTCTGGCTTGCGTCAACAGATGTTTGAAGCTTGTGTTTTCATCAGTTAGCCGACGCTGCAAGGTACGATCGCTCATACCCAATTCCTTGGCTACAATCTGAATGTCGGGGCGACCACCTGTGAGACTGCGTTTCATAATCCATTTGACCATCTCGGAAATAGAGCGACTGCCCTGCTGTTCATCCAGCGATCGGTCCAGAATGGGAGTAAGGATCTCCAATATTCCTCGTTATATGAAAGAAAAGGCCGGTCCAAATCTTTACGATCCAGCGTAAGCCGATTACATGCTGCACCCATCCGAATCGGGCAACCGAAATAATCCTCCAGGGCCTTTACATCACCCATAGGGAGCGAAAATTCAACAAGCCGCGCTGTTAAGGGTTGACCTGTTCCCCGGCGTCCAAGTTCCAGAAGAAATGCCAGTGTGACGCCAACCAATAAAGGTGGACCTGTTTGCTCACCAGACAACCAATTCAGTTCAATGGAACAGTCCTCTCCTTCCTCTATAATACGAAGGCTTTCAGGAGGACAAAGCTGCTTGTAGCGAGCCATTCGCTTTAATGCGTCCCGGTAGTCACGAGCATGATAAGTCGCTAAAACGCTCGGCGGATATTTCGACGTTTCAAAGATAGTCGCAAGCTTGATGATCCCTTCGGCAGTGTCACCCACCAGATCGGAATAAGCCTGCCAGATTGCAAAATATTGAGCGGTGGTGACGCTTGGTTCAGTTATGATGGTGAGCGGCAGTTGTGCTTTCCGAGCCACATCGTGGGCGACAATCCCTAATTGATGTAAACCTGTCCAAAATCCCGCCGGGAGTTTGATGCGCGCAGAGGTTTGAGATTTCATTTATGTCCTTCCTTATCTTAACTATTGTTGAGTTCGAAATCAGATTTACAAGTTCAATTAACGATCCATCCACTGTACAGGGACTCTGATTCTTTTGCAACGTCTTCATTATTATCTCCAAGTCTTCTAAATAAGCAAGAAACCAATGCGGAAAGTTCCACATTGGTTTCTAGGAGGCATTATTTTGGCATTATTTTGTTTGTTCAAGAAGACCGATAATAAGCGTAACGGCCTCACCCCGGGTGGCTGTCTGCATTGGGGCAAATCGATTGCCACCAATACCGCCTACCAGACCTGCCTCCACGGCAGAAGCTACATGGGATACTGCCCATGCCGGAACATCCTTTGCATCTTTGAAATCCAGCTTCGCATTGGAATCCGTTGGGATCCCGCCAGCGCGTGCAATCATGGTCACCATCTCCGCACGGCTCAGCGTCTTGCCAGGACCGAACGAACCATTAGCGTAACCATTGATAATGCCAGCAGATGCCGCTGCTGTAATATATGACTTCGCCCATGAAGGAATCTTGTTATCATCCGTATATTGAATGCTCTCGCTTACGGTATTCATATTCAGGGCACGACCCAGCATCGTTATGAACTCGGCCCGTGTGACTTTTTGATTCGGACGGAAGGTCTGATCGCCGTAGCCATTTACAAATCCAGCCGCCAAGGCTTTATCAATTGCAGATTTTGCCCAGTGCCCGGCTGTATCTTTTATCGTTGGCGTAGTCCCTGCGTTCCCGTTATTGCCTGATCCAGTACCCGGCTCATTGCCAGAATCAGTTCCGTTGCCGGTACCGTTGTTAGAACCGTTACCGGTTCCTGTGTCGCCGCCGGTGCCTGAGGAGCCATTACCGCTGCCTGATCCGTTACCGGAGCCTGAGCCAGAACCCGGATTGGATGTTCCCGGATTGGATGGATCAGTCCCAGGATTTGTAGTCTCCGTTTTCTTCACGATACCGAACTGATCAATAATGAACGGGGTTGCTCCGTTTAGATTTTGGTCAATTTCATACGTGATAGCTGTCAGTTTACTGCCGTCAATCGTAATGCCCACAAAATTCTGGACCTGACTGCGCATTGGACGGCGGTTGTCGTTCGGATCCGGGCCATATTTGGCTGCATGATTCTCCTCTGCCAGTTCGAAGAGACTATAATAGGCATCACCGAGACTTGGGCTCGGATTTTTGTAATACACTTTTGGACCCGCTGTTGCCGGAATCAGATAGATTGAGCCATTCGGATTCACAGAGTACTCGATTTTCTCTCCATTTTGCATCTCCGTGATGATCTCTGGCTGACGTGCTTTTCCATTCTGATCGATCGGTTTTGTGCGGGCATAGATATGATCATGTCCCTGGAGAACAAAATCAATGCCCAGCTCCGCCATGATCGGTGCAATCTTGGTACGTACACCGTTTGCTCCCATGATGTCGGAATCCGTTGCGTGATTTGAGGTCGTGTATGGACCCTTGTGAATGTTCACAATAATCCATTGGGCTCCATTTTTCTTGGCAGCCTGGACATCTTTCTTCATCCACTCGACCTGCTCTACTGAGAAGTTGTCATACTCGTCCGAATCCTCATTCGAATTCAACACAACAAAATGTGCATTGCTGTAATCATATGAATAGTACGCTCCTGTCTCCGTTGCTGAATTCTCTGGTGACTGGATATTAAAATGATCAATAAACGCATAGTTCTTGTCTTCATGGTTTCCTGCGGATGGAACGATGGTTGTGTTCAACAGGCTTTCCTGCGAATGCCCAAGCAGCCAATTCCACTGTTCCTCTTTGATACCATTATCCACGATGTCACCGTTGTGTACGACGAACTGTGCATCCGGTACTGTGGCGAGCGCTTTAGCCAGTGTCTCGGAGGAAAGGATGGCTTCATCTTCTTCCTTGGCTTGTGTATCGGCCAGATCGATGAAGGTAAATTTGCCTTTTTCCGGTGCCGTGCGGAAGGTTCCTGTCTCGCTCCATACTTGCCGGGAAGCATCCCCTACCCGGTAATAATAGGTCGTATTCGCTTTGAGTCCGGTCACTTCCGATTTGTGCATCAACTCCGATGGAGCATTCGCAGGCTGGGCAGAGCGCCCTAGAACCGATTTGGCTTGTGTAAAATCAGGTGCTGCAGCTGTTTTCTCCACAACTTGAAGGTTGCTCTCTGTCACTTGATCAGAGGTATACCACGTAAAGCCCTTGCTATTGGTCGGATCTCCATGGAACGTTACCGTTACTTTGCTGACTTTCTCAGGAACAGGTACCGTATCCGATTCCTTGATAATTCCGAAAGTATCCACGATAAATGGCTCTGCATTATATTTATTTTGGTCAATCTCATATGTTATGGCGGACAGCTTGCCTCCATTAATGGTCAAGGAGACAAAGTTCTGCACATGACCTCTGGCCAAACTTGTAGTGTCGCCATATTGCCGTGCATGGTTTTCTTCCGCACGGTCGAACAAGCTGAAATATGCTTCACCCAGTTCTGGCTTTACGTTTTTGAAATACACTTTGGCCCCGGCAGTTGCGGGAATCATATAAATGGTTCCATCCGGTTTGACCGAGTACTCGATACTCTGACCATTAAAAGTCTCTGTTATTTTGGACACTTCTTCAGCGGTGCCATCGCTCTTGATTGGCTTGGTGCGAGCATATATATGGTCATGTCCCTGGAGGACCAGATCAATTCCCAGTTCGTTCATGAGCGGGGCGATTTTTTTCCGTTCACCGTTTGCACCAATAATGTCGCTATCCGTGGCGTGATTCGATGTCGTGTACGGACCTTTATGGATGTTAACAATAATCCACTCGGCTCCTGCAGCTTTTGCCTCCGCTACATCCTGCTTCATCCATGCGACTTGCTCATTCGAGAAATTGGCATACTCGGTTGAATTCTCGTTGGAGTTCAGTACGATAAAGTGGGCTTTACTGTAATCATAAGAGTAATATGCGCCTGTTTTTGTTTCAGCACCCTCTGGCTGCTTTACGTTAAAATGCTCGTAGAACGCATAATTCTTGTTCTCATGATTACCAGCGGATGGTGCAATGGTCGTGTTCAGCAGACTGTCTTGTGAGTGACCAAGCAGCCAGTTCCATTCTTGCTCTGACGTGCCATTCTCCACAACGTCTCCGTTTTGGACGACAAATTCAGCATTCGGAACAGTCGCGAGTGCCTTGGCAAGTGTAGAGCCGGACAGAATCGCCTCATCTTCTTCCTTTGCTTGCGTATCCGTCAGGTCAATGAAGGTAAAGTCACCATCAACCGGAGCCGTTTTGAACGTTCCAACCTCACTCCATATGTCCAGGTTCTGATCACCAACGCGGAAATAATAAGCGGTATCTGCCATAAGCCCCGTCGCTTCCGCCTTATGCACCATTTCTCCCGGGGAGTTGGAGGCTACGGATTCACGTCCGTTGAAGCTTTGAGCCTGGTTGAAATCTGCAAGACCTCCCTGGTTAGGTACCACTTGAACAGTGCTCTGTGTAGATGCAAGAGGAGTATACCAAGTGAAACCTTTGGCACTTGTCGCATCACCATAGAAAGTAACCGTAACTTTGCTGATATCCAGCGATGGCGCATTAGCCAATGCGGCTTGGGCTGAATTAGCTCCCCCAAATCCCGCGAACCATCCGAATACCAAAGAAAGCGATAACAGGATGGGTAAACACTTTTTGTAGAGGTGACTGATCATAATTCTCTCCTTTTTATGTATGATTAGTTGGATTATCAAAATCCAAACAGGCCAATCATAGCAAATGGAATTCAGCATCCAGTCAGCTTGAAGTAAAACGTATGTAAACTCTTACATTTATTTATTCTGTTCACGTATGATACTTTTAAGTTAACATAATAATTAATATGGTCTTTAACCTCATCGAATGAAACGATACGTCTATTTATAAAGGTTTGATGATTTGGCTTTTAGGAAGTAGACTAATGAGGATAGACTATATAGAAGTTAACACGTTCTGGGAAAGGAGAATCCGAATGTCCTCCAGTGTCATTGATATGCTACAGCTTGAATACCAGCGCTTCTCAGCAAAAGAAAAGGAAATAGCCGATTATGTTATGCGCAATAAATCATCCATTAATAACATCAATATTAGGGATCTGGCTACGTACACCAATGCTTCCATGTCCACCATTACTCGATTTTGCAAAAAAGTAGGTTGTTCCACCTTTGTCGATTTTAAAATTCGGCTCAGCCGTGAAGTACACCAACCCCGCAATGAAACGGATTTTTTTATACGAACACAACAGATTCACAATGATATTATAAATGCGACCGCGGAAATGCTGGATACCGACAAAATTGAACAAGTGGTCCAGTACATAAAAAAAGCTCGCAAAATTTATGTCTATGGTTTGGGAAGTTCAGGCTTGTCTGCTTTGGAATTCAAATACAGGCTCATGCGGATGGATATCGTAATCGATGCGGTAACCGATTCTCACATGATGATCATGAGTGCTTCTCTTCTGGGCGAAGACGATCTGGTTATTGGTTTATCTAATTCTGGACGAACATTAGAAGTCAGCGACGCATTAAACGCGGCCAAAAAAAGAGGAAGCAAAGTCGTGGGAATTACTAATTTTGATCATACACCCCTGTCTGAAATTTCGGATTTGTGTATTTTCACCCCGGATATCGGGCGAAACGGAGATGTGAACTTCATTAACAGCCAATTGGCCATTATTTACATCCTGGATGTAATCTCGCTTCTATTACTTGAGGATGAACATTTACTTCATGCGCGGCAGCAAACGTTAAAAGCTCTTTATTCTGCTGAATAAACAAACAGCCAACTTGATTCGTTGGCTGTTTTCATGTTTTCTCCTCTTATTTAGCAGAAGGAGAAGACTCCTTCAATTTTGCAATTTCAGCGACAAAACGTTCCGTAATTTGTTGGGGACGCGTAATGGCCCCACCGACAACAACACAATAGACTCCAGCTTCGAGACACGTTGCTGCCATCTCCGGCGTCATGATATTTCCTTCCGCAACAACAGGTGTTTGCACACTTGCCAGAATTTCCTTCAAGGCCGCAAATTGATTATCATACAGCTTAATCCCTGCTGTCTCCTCTGTATATCCGACTAATGTAGAAGAAATCAGATCAAAGCCGAGCCGTTCTGCATTTATAGCTTCCTCTTGGGTTGAAATATCCCCCATTAATAGAAGTTGAGGATGTTTGGTACGAATTTCATGCACGAATTCATCCAATGTTTTACCATCCGGCCGTGCTCGCAGCGTCGCATCTACCGCAACGATCTCCGCATGCACTTCGGCTAGCTCATCCACTTCCCGGATCGTTGGTGTAATGAACACCGGATTGGTTCCGTAATTTCTCTTCACAATACCTATGACTGGAAGATCAACCTGTTCCTTAATCTCTTTCACATCAGCCGCCGTATTGGCACGAATACCTATGGCTCCACCTTCTTTTGCTGCGATTGCCATGCGTCCCATGATGAACGAACTATGAAGCGGCTCATGCTCCAATGCCTGACATGATACAACGAGACCGCTTTGTAAACCCAATTTATCTATATTCATTGCAATTACTCCGTTTCCATAATTTCTTCGATTTCATTTTTGATCACCGTTACCTGAGGGCCGTAAATAACCTGCACTCCGTTACCGACCAGGACGACTCCTTTGGCTCCCGTAGCTGTAAGTGCATCCTTTTGAACCTTCTCGATATCCTTCACGGATACGCGAAGCCGCGTTGCACAGCAATCCAATTCATTGATATTGTCTGCACCGCCCAATCCATTCAGGATGGCTATCGATCGTTCTTCCCCTTTTGCAGATGACGGTGTATTCGTTTGCTGACTTTGTGTTTTGGCTTCTGGCTCCGCTGTTCCCTCATCCTCACGTCCTGAAGTTTTTAAATTGAGCTTAACGATCAGAATTCGGAAGGTAAAGTAATACAGGAAGAACCAGACCACACCAATGATAGGAACGATAATCCAGTTGGTTTTCGTATTACCCTGAAGTATCCCGAACAGAATAAAGTCGATTAATCCACCGGAGAACGTTTGACCAATGGTAATCTCAAAAATATGCGATAACATAAATGACAAACCATCAAATACAGCGTGAATCACATACAGGATTGGAGCAACAAACAGGAATGAGAATTCAAGTGGTTCTGTAATTCCTGTCAAGAACGAGGTGAGCGCCGCAGACAACATCAGTCCGCCGACTACTTTTTTACGTTCAGGCTTGGCTGTATGATAAATAGCGAGTGCGGCACCCAGCAGACCAAACATCATCGTGATAAAACGTCCTGACATAAATCGGGATGTACCCGAGAAGAATTTCTCGGTTGTTGGGTCTCCCAGTTGAGCAAAGAAAATATTCTGTGTTCCTTCGTAAACTTTTCCCGCAACCTCCATTGTTCCTCCGACTCCAGTCTGCCAGAAAGGCAGATAAAAGATGTGGTGCAACCCAAGTGGACCCAGCATCCGTAAAACAAATCCGTACAACAGTGTTCCGATATACCCAGTTCTATCGACCAAACCTCCAAGCTGCGTTATGCCGAGCTGGATGGTTGGCCAGATCAGGAACAACGCAATACCGATAAAGATGGCCGCAAAGGATGAAACGATAGGAATGAAACGTGAACCTCCAAAGAAGCCAAGGAATTGCGGAAGTTCTATTTTGTTGTACCTATTATGAAGCCATGCGGTAACCAATCCTACGACGATCCCTCCGAGCACACCGGTTTGCAGTGTCTGGATTCCGAGTACCATACCTTGACCGGCACTAGCCAAATGATCTGCGGCAAGTTTCCCCGAATTGACCAACATCGCATTAATGGATGCATTCATCACCAGATAGGCAAGACCTGCAGCCAAACCTGCTGTACCTTTGTCCGCTCTGGCAAGTCCAACCGCCACACCAATGGCAAAGATCAATGCCAGATTATCAAACACAATACTTCCTGCACTGCTCATCACTGTAAACACTTGCTGCAGCCACGTGATCTGCAAAAACGGATACGAATTAACTGTATTGGCGTTGGATAAGGCGCCTCCAATCCCCAGTAATAGACCCGCCGCAGGTAAAACAGCAATAGGAAGCATGAACGATTTACCAAACTTCTGAGCCTTCTCAAAATATTGCTTCACTGTGATATCCACCTCTCTAAAACTATTTTCATTTACATAATAATTATGAAAATGGTTTTCGTCAACACATATTTAAATCGCTTTCATAACGTGTGAGGTCCAAGGATTTAATGAATAACCTGCTTTAAATATAATTATTTCCAGCACAGCAAACTTCAGTCTTTCCTGTTCAATGCCAAAAAAGCCGCCAATATGGCGACTTTTATGTGTACGTATTCTTGCTCAACAGTTACTTGCCCAGAACCGGAATATTGCATTATTTTAAGGTTCTAGTCACCAGTTTTACTGACCCGTTCATGCCCGAAGGCAGTGATGACTTTCCGTATACATTTTCCAGTGTATTGCCCACTTGAATGTTGATTACATTAATCCCCGGCAAAATATAAGACGTGACATTCCAATGATAGGGGGGCCATAAGCGGATGCCAGCATCCTCCCCATTCACATAAAGCCTTGTTGTCTCTCTAATATCTTCCGCTTCCAGCCACAGTTCATCTGCCTGATTCAAGCTGACATTGGACAAGTCCACTTGCTGCGAGTATGATGCTGCTCCCGAATAGAATGGATAACCGGCGGCATTCCATACCCCTGCCAGTTGTTCCCGTTCCACGGTTAAAGTAGTCTGATCTTCTATAACAAATGGACCAATCAGGTAAGCAGGAAAGGAAATGGCAGGCATAGGCTCCAGCAATGAAACCGTGAGAACTTCAAGCTCATTCTCGCCTTTCACGAGGTATTTGCTAATGTCCACACCATTGTAATGAATATCTTGCCATAGCGATGGTCGGAGTGCTTCCATCCGTACTCCATTAATAAAGATTTCAACATTACGTCTGCGCTGCAGAAAACCGATATGGGATGGAATCTTCTGCTCAATTTCGTCAAGAATCAGCTCCATTTTGGTGAAGCGACGTTCCTCTCCTGATTCGTTTGTATGTTCTGAACCCTTCTGCGAGTTCATAAGCTCGATCCATTCCTCTGTCACGACAAATGTTGTACGGTACGTATTGACTTGACCCGGCATCGCTGCATTCATCCTGGACTTGCGGTCATTCAACGTTACCTGCCATTGATCCAGCACAAGTACGTTGGGTTCTACGGTCTGAAACTGCCAATGATCACCTAAAACCATCACTTCGGTGGAACACTGAGCTTTACCCTTCCCGTGCTCTTGCGGTAAGGAAAATCTATGATCATCGGGGTCAAATGAATCGGTCACTTGATCATATCTAACCGATAGTACACGAAGCTCCCCCGGTACCAATGCTAGAACAGCATCATGAGTTAGCGAATTCACACTCCCGTTTTCCAAATCCCATTCTTCCATGAAACCGTTTATTCGAATCGGATCGAATTGAATGGACACGGGCCGCTCCGACCAATTCATCAGCCATGTATACACATGGGCTTCGAATGTTCGTTCAACACGAATTAGATCCTCGCTGTGCCCTTCAACCTGTGTCCAAGCAATGGCCGGTTGTACCGTCAATAACTCTTTTAAAAGAACACAAAACTTCATAAGGGTATCATTATGATATGGGTCCTCGTCCTCGTCCGTTTCTCCTTCCGCTACCTCATCTTCATGGACTGTATTCTTCATGGAATAGAATAGGCTGTGCCCTTTGCCAACTGCTTGTAATTTCCCGTGCTGAGGGTTGGAACCAAATAGTACATTCATAGGCTTCAATATTTCCGGATCTTGCCGCAGGATTCCACTATCACAAGGAATTGCCCCAATAGCAATCAGCGTTCCACCTCTGTTGACAAAGGATACAAGCTGTTCTGCGATATCCGTGGACATAACCGTAATTTCAGGCAAAATCAAAATCGAATATGCGTTTAGATTACCGGCATACGGATATCCGTCAGCATGAGCATTCTTTACCTCTCTCAACTGGCACTCATCTACATAATCGTAATCGATGGAGCTGCGCAGCATACGATCAGACAATAAGGAGAATAATTGATCCGCAGTTGGATGCTGGTTCGATTCACCGGATACGAACATATGCTCATACACCGTATGGATCGGTGACAATAGCAGCACTTCCGGCATGCGCTTCGTGGAAGCCCCCAGTACACTCAGCCGCCCAAGATAATCGGCAAAAGCCCGATAATGAGGCCAGTGCGGAGCATGCTTGAATTCAGTAGGCGGGAAATCCGTTTTTCGATACCCTGCAAACGAATAATAGAATGCATGCGGAATAAACAGATTCACACCCAGAAATGCCATGAAATTGGCATCAAGCCTCCTTTGTCGCATAGCGTAGGCATGACCACTCGCACCAAAGGACTCGCAGATGACTCTCTTTTTCCCATTCAGCTGAGCGACAGACGCTGCGGTCTTTACGGATACGATACGATGCGGATTCTCCCTTGTGCCGATCCCATGTGTCAGATAGTCCACACCTGCATAATGGAATTGTTGCAATACGCGGGTTTGATTGCCCTGCGACCGAGCCTGCCCCCACACTGGCTCCTCCAGTGTATGGCCAATATACAGCAGACTGTGTGACTCGCACCACGTACGAATAGCCGCATGATACCCTTCCACATACCAACGGGTAATCGTATCATAATAATCCTGCCTCACAGATCTGTTGCCATCAGCCATCCCATATAACAAAGCGCCTAAGCAGGGAATTAGCTCATATCCGTTCTCCTGTTGATAGCGTTCCGCCATCCTGTGTGTCCAAGCAAACACCATTCCGGGCAAAGTTGCGTTCACATCTTGAACCGACGTTCGAATGGCTTCTACGCCAAAAAAACCATCGTGGATCATGAGTCCAGGTTCATCCGTAAATACGCCTTGAATGGTCGCACCGAAGTGTGGCTGTAATTGCTGAAACGGCTCATAAGCCAATTGAATGAAAGCCTGAACGGCTTCCGGATTCAAGGTGTCCAGGTAATAGCCTTTTGCAAACGTGATCCCTTCGGCAATTTCACAGGACCAACAGCCGAGTATGATATAATCATCGTCCGAATTCGGTTTCCATTCCTGCCCATATAACGCTGTAATATCTTCGGGTTGATCATATATCAGCCATTCCCCATCTTGCTGGATGCCACGATAAACGAGAATAGCGATGAGTTCATTGTTATCGTAGGCGACAAAATCGAGAGGTAACGTTCCCTGTTGTGCTTTGTGTAAGTATCTTCGTTCCTCGACCCTCAGGTATCTCATCCGATATTCGGGATCCTGCCTTGTCAGCTTACCACCAAGTGTTCCGCTCGGCCAATTGTCCTCATCATACAGCCAGACCACCATATCGCGCTTCTCGCATTCCTTTGTGCAAAATTCCAGCGTATCCATGAACTCTTCGGACAGGTACGGGGTCTGCATTCCATGACGTGCATGCAAAACTACGCCGCCAACACCCGCTTCATACATGGATTGAATTTGGCTTTCAAGCTCAGCCTTGGTGAAATTATGATTTAGAAACCAAAAGGGTTGTGGCCGATACGTCGCCTCAGGATTTTTGAATTGTTGCAGTAATTTGTGAATGTCCGTGATTTCCGATTTCACATTCATCACCTGTTCTCATGTTGATCAGATGCAAATGCTGTGGTTAGCAAAGGAATGAAAAATCCACCGACGACCGAACGATTTTGGAAATTCAACTGCTTTCCGGTGAGGGTATCATACCAGTCCGTTACGGGCACACGGCTCGATGTCTCATTCATAAAATCCCAAAGTGGTGAGATCATCTGCTCAAACTGGGCTTGTGTTTCACTCATGGAGGCACACCATACGAGCCAATCGGACTTGGTATATGTCTCACGGCTATCCAGCGGAATGCCGTATCGATTCTGTTTTAGCTGATAATATGCCAACTCTTTGGCAGCCACTTCTTTTGGAAAAAGGTTGAAGTCGAGCAGGCGGTCCCATACCAGATTGTATTTCATGCTCCATGACTCATTCGAGCTGTCAAAGGTAAGCTTGTAGTGATCTTCTGCATTTGCCATGGATACCCACTCATCTGCCATTTTTTCAGCCGCTTCACGGTAAACGACACCATCGGGCAAACCAAGTTCGGCGCTCATGTAGGCATAAGCGGCAATACCCAAAATCGCTTTAATCGACAGGTTCGCATTGTGCGCAAGATGTCCAGCGAAGTCGTCGGTGCACAGCTGATTGTCCGGGTCCAGACCATGCTGCAGCAAATACGAAGCCCATGTTGTCAGAAGCCCCCAATGCTCACGTGCAAATTCAACCTGCTTCTCATATTTACATACCGCTGCTGCCATCAGGAGCATATTGCCACATTCCTCGATAGGCATCTGATATTCAAGCTTGTTCTCTCCGTAAACCTGACCATTGGCTTGAGGATAAGTTCCGACGTCATGCGGAGCAAAATCAAATGTCCAATCCGTGCTCTCCGCATACCTATAGATTGGGCGCATCATTCCTTTGACCAATTCGGGATTATACCTCAGGAACAACGGAATCGACGGGTAGCTCACATCCACCGTAGCGATGCAGCCGTTACTGAAATTCTCTTTGGAGAAAAATAATACTTCTCCCGCTTCGTCAGCAACCAATTTATGTGCAGCAATCGCTTGCCGATAGGTCAGTGCCAGGATGTCTCTATATTGGTTCCCGCCTGCGGCCTGACTTTCCGCTAAAAGCTCCTGATTAAAGCGATTGCACCGCTGTATAATCTCTTCATATTGCTCCGCTGCTTTTGCCAGCATTGCATGGAATGTCACACCATCTTTCTTCCAATACGCATTCAGCGGTTTGTGAAAATATTCAATCGCATGAATATCATCATAGGCGAGCATCAGATAGCGTGTGGCTGACTCTTCATGGATAGATCCCATATCCATTTCGGTTGCCATAACAGGCATATCGCCAGTGATGGACCGCGGCTTACGAGAGTCATCTTCTGTCTTCAAACGACCCGTTCGGGCATACTGTTCACGGCTGGATACCGAATGAATGACCGAATGACTTTGAGAAGTCTGCTGAACCACCAGATACATATGTCCCCAGTCAATTCTCGTATCATCGCCGGCACGCTTTAATACAGGCTGTTCCACTGTTCCCATGGACAATGCAAGCAACTGCTCATTGATTACATGAGATGCCCAGGTAACTTGCTGATCAGGGGAATGTACACACCATTCCCCTGTCACATCAAAATAGATTTTCACGTGATGGCCCTGACCGTCTATCGCTCTAACATGGAACGTAACATACGTCACTGGTCTGGATAACAACTCCAGATCATCGAGCAATAGTGGCGTGGTAAAATGAACTTCCAGCTCTATGCCCTCTCCTTCAAAGGTGTAACGGGTAGTTACAGGCTCAACGGTAAGATTCGACTGCATGAGCGCATCCGGCTCGTCAACGGCTGCATCTTCACGAATACCTATTTTTCCCATAAACCTTCTGATTTTGCCGTCAATGGCAATCATGCCGACCATGCCCTGCGGATGGTTCGTCCAGTGCCGAGTGGTATCATCATAGAGGTGATCGGCAGCAGACCATACGCTAAAATAAGGGTCTACCGTGATCAACGGAACTGATGGTGGTCTAAACGTCGTCATTGGTTACATCTCCTTCAATTCATTTTTCCCAGCATAAACTGTGCTCCTGATTCAAAAGGGATAGGCTTTGCTCGACTTGTTGACCAAGGCGCTGCAAAGCCTATGTGACTCCCGTGCTAATCGGTAACCTGCCACTTCGGCATTAGTTCGGCATTTGAACAGTTACGATATCTTTTCCTTTCAGGTTCTCATTGGTAAACTGCATCGCTTGATCGTATCCGGTCTTCCGAAGCTGATCCCTGAGATCGTTGATAATGCTAAGGGCCGCTTCATCTGATTTTGCGAAAATGGCTTCCTTCCAGGCATCTCCCATCCGGTCCATGGAAGGCTTGAGCATTTCCCATTCCGGTGACTTGGTAATCACATCGCCCGGGTTATAGGCTGTTATTACGTGAATACCATTGGGACGCAGGATTTTCCGGGCATTTTCCATGGCATCGAGCCGATCCTGATCTGCCCAGATGTCTCCGCCTGCTGCCGAGTTGATGCGATCAAGTCCTGTGATCGATTCCAGTCCGATGCTAATGCCCTCATTCTTGCGAGCTTTACCGGATTGATCTGCTGTAAACTTGTCGAACCAATCCTGGTTCGGTACGGGTTTGCCGTCCTTCATATCCCAATGAACCCCTTGAACTCCGTACCGGGCCAACATGAAGCCTTCGTCAGATGCCATGTAATCGAGAAACTTAAGTGCTGCATCTACACATGCACCCTTGCAGCTACTGGTGATAGCCGTTACGTTGTTTCCTTGAATGCCAAGATCGACAGGCCGGCTCGGATCAACATCTGCTCGTTCCAATGGTCCGATTGGGATGTAATCGCTTCCAGGATGGGAAGTAACATATTCTTTGGAGGCGTCCAAAATGGCCGGATAATGTGCAGCAAGGATAGCAATGCGTCCTTGATTGATTTTTTCCTTGGCGATGGGATCGGTCTGAGTAAAGGCTTCGGGGTCCATCAGCCCTTCTTCAACCAGTTTACGATAGAACAGCGTGTATTCTTCATAACCTTTGGTGAAAAAGTTATGCTCTACCGTTCCGTCACCTTTGTCTACATAGCCTGCGCCCGAATAGAACATGGTGTTGCCGATACCCACGGACCATCCGTTACTGAAGCCGCCCAGCGGAAATACGGGCTGACCGCTCTCCTTCAGATTGGCATCTTTAATTTTTTGGAGGAAGTTATAGAAGTCTTCCTTGGTCACCACAGACTGTGGATCAACGCCGACTTTCTCGGCAATGTCTTTGCGAACATAGAAGCCATACAACCAATCCATGCCATCTTCGTTCGTCGCGGGCTGATTTTGTAAGAGTAAATATTTCTTACCGTCATACGCATCTATTGCTTTTTCATAGAGTGCTGGCGGTACATTCTCTTTGGCAATGGATTTGGCCAGGTTCGGATAATCTCCCAATTTATCGGATATATCAACCAGCTGCCCCTCTTTGGCAGCCTTGATGATTCCGTCCAGCTCGCCTCCCCATGCAGGCCCGGTATAGATATCCGGCAAATCCTGTGTAGCGAAAATCTGGTTTACTTTCTCCGTCTCGCTTCCTTTCGTATATTCCCACTCCAAGGTAACGCCTGTTTTCTCTTTGATCACTTCCTCCACAGGTGTCATTCCATTATCCGATCCGCCTGAGCCATTCCAATTATGCAATATTTTAAGTTTACTACCGTTCTCCCCTTCTGCACCTTCCCCGTTCCCGGATGAACTCGTGCAGCCGCTCAGCAAACCTCCAACCATGATGGACACGAGCAACATGGATACACCTTTTGACCAAATGCTGTTCAAACCAATCGCCTCCTTGAATATATGATCTGGTCAAGCTCTAGCAATTTCAGGTCAGGATGATCTACCCTTTAACCGAACCGATCATAACCCCCTTCACGAAATATCGTTGCAGAAACGGATATATACATAAGATCGGGAAAACCGTTATGACCAGCAAAGCCATGCGAAGGGATTCAGGTGTTGCTCCTGCCCCGCCGACACCACCAACGGTCTGACCACCCTGCTGTGCTGCACGCTGCATCGAATTGGACAGCGCCTCTGCTTCAGTCAGCATTTCTTGCAATAGGGTCTGCACCGGGATCAAATCTTTGTTGGATACGTAATAAGCGCCCGAGAACCAGTCATTCCAGTGGGCTACCCCAATAAAGAGCGAGATGGTTGCCAGTACCGGTCCGGAGAGAGGCAGAATGATTCGTATAAAAATTTGAAAATCACCATACCCGTCAATACGGGCGGATTCCTCCAGCTCTTCCGGTATGCCTTGCAGAAACGTTCGAATAATGATGATGTGCATGAAATTGAACAGCATAGGCAGAACGTACACCCAGAAGCTATTGATCAGATGCAGCTTTTGGAGCGTAATGAAGAACGGAATGAATCCCGCACTGAAAATCGTGGGCAAAAAGATGTAAAAGGTAAAAAAAGAGCGACCAGGCAATGATTTTTTGGAAAGTGCATAGGCCATGAGTGTACACAACACAACGTGGAGGAAAGTACCGAGCACGGTGCGCATAATCGTAATTTGATAGGCCTTCCAGATTCGTGCGTTATCGAATACCTGGGCATAGTTATCCAACGTGAATTGGCGAGGAAGAAAATAAATTGCCCCTTGCATCGAGTCCTTACCGTCATTCAGTGAATAAGCCAAAATGTAAATGAACGGGTAGATCATGGAGAATCCAACTAAAGCGAGAAAGGTATAGTTAAGCACTGAGAATAAGGACCATTTTCGTTCCATAAGGTCACCTCCTTAGAACAGGGATACATCACTGACTTTGTTGGCGATGCGATTGACGGTTACAACCAGAATGAGTGCGATAACACTTTGGAATAGTCCGACAGCTGCAGCGTAACTGAGACGCCCTTCCCGGATCCCAGAGTTAATGGCGTGTACGTCCAGTACACTGCCCAGACTTGCGGTCGCCGGTCCATTCAGGAGAAGCAGTTGTTCATACCCCGCACTCATCAGACTGCCCACGGCGAGTATGAATAATATGATGGCCACATTGCGGATACCCGGAAGTGATATGTGCCACATCTGCCTGAAGCGTCCTGCACCATCCATTTTGGCAGCTTCGTAAAGCTGTTGATCAATACCCGCAATAGCGGCCATAAAGATGATGGAATTCCAACCGATATTCTTCCAGATGTCCGAACCAACGATCATCTGATAGAACCACGTTGGATTGTTCAGGAACTGGATCGACTCCGCTCCAAATGACCCCAATAAGTCGTTGACTGGACCCCCATACGGCGTTAGGAGCCGTTGCATCAGGGTGACCACAACGATCCATGATACGAAATAAGGCAAGTAGGAAAGGGTCTGAACCGTCTTTTTGAATTTGATCATTCGGACTTCATTTAACAGGAGTGCAAGAATAATCGGCATTGGAAAACCAATCAGCAGTTTCATCAGACTAATGATAATCGTGTTACGGATGATGTCACCGGACTGGTAGTAATTGAAGAACTGTTCGAAGTACTTGAGGCCAGCCCAAGGACTTCCCGTGAAACCGCCAATGAAGTTGTAATCCCTGAAAGCAACCTGGATTCCATATAGCGGCACGTAAGAAAACAGAAAAAACCAGACGATGCCGGGTAACATGAACAAATAAAAGAGCTTATGCTGCCAGATTCGCTTCATCAATCGATTGTTGCTCTCTCGTGTCTTGATCACATTCCCACCTCTCCTTTCTTAATAAGGGACGGAGAACCGCCCCAGCTATACCTGGCTTAACTTCAGTCGTATCGTAATGATTTCAAATGGTGTGAAGGACAGAGCGATCTCGGATGCTTCTTCAATTGGAACGGTTGAAATCATATTTTCCATAAGATCCGTCGTCCAAGCCTCTGCTACCTGAAATCCAAGGTGTAATGCTGTGGAGGCACGGGTTCCTGAAGTTTCAAATAGACGGACGATGATGTCGTCACCCTCTTCGGCTTTTTTGACCGATTCCACCATGATGTGCGGATGATCTGGTTGAAGAAATGCTTTGGAATACGGGAGCTTACCGTTCTGCTTCGCAGATCCAGATGATAAGGAAACCGTACGAAGCGGGATGTTCAGTTCATTACCTCTTCGATAGACCTCAGCCTGAACATGATTGCCTTGATGCGGATATAACGAGTAGGTGAACTTATGCTCCGCACGATCTGCTTCGGGGTCTGGGTATGAGCTGCTGCGCAGCAAATTCAGATCAAGCACATTATCGATGGCTCGATGACCATATTTACAATCATTAAGCAGTGCAACTCCATAATCCGGCTCGGATAAGTCAATCCACTGATGAGCGCATATCTCATCCTTGGCGAAGTCCCACATGGTATTCCGATGGGTCGGTCTGGTCAAACTGCCAAATTGGATCTCACAGTGAACCTGGTCTGTACGGATATTCAGCGGGAATGAAGTACGGAGCATTTTCCCATGCTCCCTCCAATCGACAGTCGTCTCAAAATCAATGCGTCTGCTTCCCTCTGTCAGAACGACAGTCTGGATCAGAGCGGATTCTCCATAGTTATACTCGAAAATCAACCCAACTTTGGGACCATCACGAAGCTCGTGAATGTCTTGAAGCGTTAACGGCATACCCGTATGCGCTGAATAGTCATGACTGAAATCCCAAGCATCTCCCTCGTCGTGATACACACGAAGTGCATTTCCCGGATAACCTTGCGGAATGACTTCTCGAGCTTCTGCCTTATCCCGGATGGAGATGATAGCTCCGTTTCGATCAAACCTTACGATGAAGGTGTCATTCTCCACGACACGCTCATTAGCAGAAACCTGAAATCCCGAATCCCGCATTCCCGGGACCACCTCAGTGGAGGATGCAATTTCATCCATAGCATCCTGGCCCACATGATCAGATATCACGGTGTATCCCATGGACGGCACCTGAATTTGGCGCCAGCTTCCATTTGTGTGAAGCCACTCCTGCCGCTCCCAAGGCAATGAATTGAATATCACTATGGAGGAGTTGGGTAAGGAATCGACATTTGAAGAGATCTGGTCTGCCAAATGGCTGTAGGTTTCGCTAATCATTTTTTCTGTCTGTTCCAAAAGTTCTTCGTATCGTAGGAGTGACTCATCGTACACTCGCTTGATTGAAGACCCGGGAAGGATATCATGGAACTGATACAGGAGGACTTCCTTCCATATCGTTTCCAATGTCTCGGACGGATAAGACTTACCTATCTGGGCAGTCACCAGTACAGAGGCGAACTCCAATTCGCGCAGCGCCTTCTCCATCTTTCGGTTATATCGTTTGCTTCGGGCTTGACTGGTCAGCGTTCCTTGATGTTTTTCTAGGTAAAGCTCCCCGCGCCACGTCTGGAATCGCTCACGCTCTTCATTAAGTCGTTCAAAAAATTTCCACGAAGGTTCCTGTATAACAGGAGACAAGCCAAGCAGGTTCTTCTCCCGTTTCAGCCGCTCCAAATGTTCCTCACCTGGCCCGCCGCCCCCATCTCCTATACCAAAGAGCATCAGTGCATGGCTGGATACATTTTTGTCCAGGTATTCCCGCTCAGCTTTGACGATCGAACGCGGAGCTGCCGGACTATTGTAGGTATCCTCAGGCGGCATATGTGTTAATACCGCTGAACCATCAATCCCCTCCCACAGAAAGGAATGATGGGGATGTCGGTTGTACTCACTCCAGGACAGCTTCTGGGTCATCATATAATCCACACCTGATTTCTTTAACAACTGAGGCAAACTTGCCGAGTAGCCGAATACATCAGGCATCCAGAGTGATTTCATTTCCAGACCGAATTCCTGTTGAAAATAACGCTTGCCATACAGAATCTGGCGTACGAGTGATTCACCACCAGGCACATTGGTATCCGACTCCACCCACATGGCCCCCTGCGGTTCCCATCTGCCTTCACGTACCCGTTCCTTGATCTGATCATACAGCTTGGGATAATGCTGCTTCATCCAATCGTACAGCTGTGGTTGGCTTGCTCCGAACACATAATCGGGATAACGCTCCATCATGCGGAGCACTGTGGAGAACGTTCTAGCTCCTTTCCGGATCGTCTCACGGATCGGCCATAACCAGGCCAAATCAATATGGGCATGACCGATAGCGCTTAGGGTTAAAACCGGATCGCCTCCCTGCATGCTAAGCTGTTTATCCAGTCGTTTCTTCGCTTGCTCAATGTGTTCTTTCGAAAATGCTGTCAGCTGTAATGAAATGTCATAGAGCGTTTGAAAAATTTTCTCCTTACGAGCGGAACCTTCATGGAGCTGCTCTGCCGTTTCCAAAAGCACCTCGGTATCATAATAGAGATTCCGAATATCTTCCCTGCAGAAGGCGATCACGGCCTCTTTCAATGTTCCTCCCCGATACTTGCCAAACAGATCATTATTGCCTGCATCTGCCCACACTTCAACTTCCTGCCCATTCACAGACATCTCCTGGAGCTGCACGACTCGTTTACCAGGAAGACCTAGTGAAAAATCAAACTCAGAGTTAATGGTAGTTAATCCCTGGATCGGTGAGCCTTCATGGTCAACCAGACACAGCTCACCGCTGACATCCAGCAAGAGGACTGCATTCTGATGTCGTTCGCCTGCCCGTAGACGGCCCGCAAAGCGGAACCAGGCACAGTCCCATAAATCCCCCCATCGTTCTCCTTGCGTGAGAGTCACTTTTGTGCCGGACATCCGTTCCTCGTATGATACGGGCTCTGGGGTAACCCATGCCGTCACTTCCAACTCGGCAATCGGCTCATATATGGCTTCCCGAAGTTTGTTTAACATCTGTTTTAACCGTTCAGGCCTTATCGGTTCGTATGGCATGCTAGTATACTCCTCTCTGTTACATCAATCAGGTTATATAAAATCAGGAAGTCCAGCGGACAGAAACCTCTGCGTTGTTCTCATCACCATGTTCGTACTGAAGAAGAACGGTCTTTGAATTCGGGTCCCATTCCCACACAGCGGGTGCCGTCCGCTCTTGAACGACATACTGGGCAGACAATGGTCTGGCCTTGCAGTACAACCTTGCCGTTGCCTTCATATTGGCAGGACCTTTCGCAATGAATCGAAAACCCGTGGCAGACTGTGACAGACCTTCTATTCGGGAGGAAGCAGCAATAACGGATACTTCTCCATCTGTTGGACGACCCGCTTCGATATCGTAAAGCAGGGCTTGCTCTCCCTGTTTTAGAGCCACTTGACTCAGAACGGAGAGCTTTGAATCAAACAAATCCACCATCGGACCTGAAATGACCACCTGCTCTTCGCTGACCGACTCATCCAGAATCGATACGATTAGATAAGGACCTCGTCTAATTTTGAAATATGGCTTCGATTTCCACTCAAGTTCTGGTCCGTGAAGGGTCTCCATCGTTTCTTTGACGGATTGGCGCAACCGATCAGCCCCTGCCTTGGATAAAGTGAAGTCAGCCGGATGTTCATTCAGCCAGCAAACGATCCCTTTTCCAACCTTATTGATCCCTTCCCTCTTATCTTTCAGACCTAGCTGCTCAAACAAATGTGCTCGAGGAGAGTTATGTGCCGGATCAGACTGCCCTTCCTGGCCGTCAGGGTTCCACCATGCACGAATATTATGATACGGATCGCTGTCGTCGCCAACGTAGATTAACGCTCCACCATCCTGCACCCACTGTGCAAGGGCATAGTGAATGTCCGGATATTCCGGTTTGATGAATTCATAGCTTAGTATGAGCACACGATAACTTGCCAAGTAACCCGGATACCGCCTTACATTATCCAGTTGAAGGGGTCTCACGGGAACCCCGTGTTTCAATAAAGGCAGTGTAAGTCCGTAAAAAGGGGAGAAATCGAGCAGTTCGGTATCGCCATCCTCCTGAAATCCTTCAGGGTCTGTTCCATCGTATTTACCGGCATGGGGTGCATTGGGATCTGGCTTCATCCGTTGATACATCGCTGAGTCTGCAATGAAAACGCCAACTTGTAATGGTTCCTCGGCTGTTTCAACCACATCCTGATCCATGTTACCTAGAGTGTGCATGACTTGAAGCAAAGTTGTGGCATAGTCTGACGGAATTTGCTCCTTGCCAGAGCCGTCCTCGGATGGGTAAGTACCTTGGAAGATTCGTCGAGGCCAAGGTGAGACTTCATAATGGGCGACCCCGGGATGCAAGAGCGAGGCAACCACAGTCTTTAAATAGTTCTGTCGGTAATCGGCCCAGGTATAATTCGGGTTATCTTCAATCGGATCATGTAGGAACCACATTCGTCTGTCGGTCCCACGAACCAGCTCTTGCATTACGCCATATTCAAGGTAAGCGGTTTCAAAGGTACGTTCTTTACGCTTGCCTTCATACACATTGGGGGTTCGGGATGTCCCGGTCCAGATCTGTGCAATGTATCCATCGATGGAAGGCAGCTCTAAAAGCTGAGATTGTGGACTGACTATTCGCCACTGTGTGTAATTAATCAGACTATGGGTCGGGACATAAAAGCGAAGGACACGACCATAACGTTTTAACGCGTAGTCCTTCATCTCGGCACATAATCGGTCCAGGACGCGTGTATATAAATACGCTTTTAATTTGGAAGCTCGAAATTGTGAATCTGGCGAAGCATGGGGTGGAATCCAGGGTTCCTTGTAATACAGCTGCCATTCCCGTTTAAAAGCTTCCGAATATCCTCCGTTTACCCAAAATTCAGGTTCCTCCAGATGGATGGCCTCTACACCGGCGTCAACAGCGAGACGTATTCGCTCCGCTATGTAATGGCCAAAGGAAATCGTAGGCACCATGTATGGAATGACCGGTTTGTCCCCGTGAAGAATCATATTCCCCTGACGGTCCGTTTGAGCTTCATCCCAATGCGTTGCGCCATCAACCTCGCCATCGAGATAGTTGTTGTAGGTCCCCCAGGCAACACCTGTCATCAGATGAACGATATACCCTTTTTCTTTCCACTTCTGAATGCGTTCCTGCATCGACTCGTCAATCCCGTAAACCATTACAAAGTCAGTCTGCAAATCATAGTCGGCATGATAAGGAGCGGATTCTTGAAATCCGGTACGCTCTTCCTTTCGATCTCGTGCCACATTCTTAGCCTCCCCTGCTCGTATTTCATTTGGGTTGCAATGTATGACTATCCATCATTTTCTAGACTATAATATATGATATGAATATATTCAATATGTTTTTATAGAAACATAAAAAAACCTTTCCCGTTTTTGACGGAAAAGGTTTTCTTTTTTGTGAAATTCAGGCTTGAGGAACCGTTCCGGTGGTTTGACGTATGACCAGTTCGGGTTCAATCAGAATTTTGCTGTAGCTTTTCACTTCCCCATGACCACGCAATACTTCAAGTAATTTAACAGCTGCCTGATATCCCATATTGCGCTCAAACTGCTTCACATGGGTAAAAATGCTGAATTCCTCCACAATGGATGTCGGGTCATCGAAGCTTACAATTGATACATCTTCAGGCACCCTAAGTCCTGCTTGCTTGGCCATTTGATAGATTTGTACACCCAGTCTACCGTTAAGCGAAACATATGCCGTGACCATTCGGTTTTGGATATATCGGTACAAGGGGTGGGCCTCCGCATCCTTCAGTTCGCTTAGCGGTTGGAAATCCGTAATCATATGCGCAGGATTGATTAAAGCCCCTTTGCCTTTTAAAGCCTCAATATAACCTTCAATCCGCTCCTGAACCGTGACCGTCTGCAGGGGAGAATCCGAGCAAATGGCGATATCCCGGTGTCCAAGCTCCCACAGATGCTCCACGGCTAGTCTCGTGCCCCGCCTACCATCTGCCGCAATATAATGCGTCTCCACCCCTGGCAAATAGCGATCCATCAGTACAAAAGGAAAACCAGAGAGCTTCATACCGAGGATCTCCTCGTTGTAGTTCTCCTCATCTACAGGAAAGATTAACAGACCCTCTGCCCCAAGTGCCTTCATCTCCTTGATGACATCTTTCTCTTTATCCAGCTTGCCATGAGTAAACATGATCATGCTGCGATACCCTTCCTCGCGCAGTGCTTGCTCAATTCCCTCAACGAGTCTAATGGCAAAATAATCATGAATAGAGGGCATAATGATGCCAACCATTCCGCTAGAAAGTATCCCTTCTCTGCCCTTCATCGTGGCAGCTTGCGTTGATGTCACAGAAGCACTATCGGCTTCTTCTGCTACGAAACTGCCTTTCCCCGGCACACGTGCAATTAATTTTTCATTTGCTAATCCGGTCAGCGCATTGGCAACCGTAATTTTACTGACCTGAAACTGATCCATCAGATCCTTCTCTGTCGGTATGCGATCACCGGGTTTCATATTTTCTGAAGTTATGACATGTCTGATATAGTCCTGGATTTGTTGATACAACGGAATTCGATCGTTTGTACTCATTTTGATCACATCACCAATTCATTCATAATATTTGAGATATATAATATATCCTTTCACATACAAGTGCAATAAACAAGCTGGGTTTATCTGCAGTTGTAAAGATCATTCTCCTGATATCACCCCATTTATTATGCCAGATTTCCAGGAATGATGGGAACTTTTGTCGAACCCCTTGTAAAATTATATATGAATATATTTAATATGTGTTGGATAGAGATGTGTTGATCGGCTTTCGGCCGCAAAAGGAGGATGGGTATTACGAAGGCACACGCTCTAATTTCTGACTATAACAAGGAGTGAATTCGCCATGGCTCGTAGATTCACGATTCTCTGTTTAGCCTTCCTATGCGCTTTTTCATTAACAGCCGGTGCAGCTTCCGCTTCGGAAACAGATGTACAAACAGCTAAACCTGATGGTTCCAAACACCGTGAACTACCAAGCTTCAAAAAGCCGAAACACCTGGATGCAGCCGACATCTATGATGCGCCAGGTGACATCAAATTGTTGATGGGAACTTTGCAGGGAATCGTTAACAGGGAACAACCCCGAATCTATCTCATCGAATCACAGGAAGAAGGGAAATTGACCTGGCTTAAAGATATCAACGTGCCGTACACGCTCCATCCAGATTATTGGGAGGTATTCTCTGCTTATCGCAGCGAGGTCAAAGGCATGATCGTATATGATCCCAATGTACCGGATACGATTAACGTAGCAACCACGCTCGCAGGACTGAAGAATGCTGTTGTGGCCAGCCCCGAGCTGGCAACCAAATTGTCCAAAGCACCTTACAAATTAAAGATTATGGATGATCTACGAGGTAAATTCAATAGTCGGATGGATGCTTATACCTGGCAATATGAGAATCTGTGGAAGAAAACGAGTCATCAGATGTTAGTTGGACTTGATCCAGATACAGCGATTCGCATCCCTTCCGGAATGCCAGAATCATTTGTGACGATTACAGAGGAAAAGCAGCAGATCCGGGATGCAAGCAACCGTGATACGTATTCTCTGGACCTCTCCTCACTTCTGGGCAAAACTTCGGTATATTTGCGATTTGATGATGCCTTCACTCAGGATGGCTGGGGACCAGCTGTGCATGAGATTACCGTTAAGGCTGATGGAAAAGAGATTGCAAAATTCGTCGCAGGAACACCGGAAGAAGAAACATTTCTTTACGACAGACAGAATTCCAAGGTTAATGAAGGTCAAGGTGGCCACCGTTTCGCCGATAATGGCAACTATTTTGTATTTGAATTCAGTCCTCCTGCCGGAACTCAGAACCTGACGGCTGAAGTGGATATGTGGAACCAGTACAAAGTATCAGCGGGGAATATCCGTCCACTTTCCGCTGAGCAACAGGAACCCTATGCCTATTTAAGAGATTATGCAGTCGCGAATAAAGCGATGGTGTTCTGGTTGGATTCCAATGTGCCTGAGCAAAAGACACTCTTCGAGAAGATCATGTCTGACGTAAAACCGGGAACTCCCTACCTCGGCTGGTTCAGCAATGATGTTGAGGGTGAGTTTAGCTCCGTTGAGATTGCTTCACGTTATGGTGTCTACGTTCTCGCTGCCGACTGGTTCAGTAATCTGACCGTTTTCTCGGGAACCGAGCCGAAGTTCAGCCCGGTGAAAAAATCTCCGCGACCTGCGCTGGAGAACAAAATCTATGTAACGTATACCTTCACGGAAGGCGATAATTTTCAGTATAATCAGCATCGCATGCGTGTGATGTGGGATGATCCTGCCAGGGGAAAGGTTCCGATCAACTGGACTTCGAGCCCGCTTCTCTACGAGGCAGCCCCGGCGATCCTGAATTATTATTTGAACACCGCAACACCGAATGATCTGCTGATCGCAGGACCATCCGGTGCAGGATACTTCTATCCGGGGGCATGGCCCGATTCAAGCTTCCGACAATTCTTGCAGCAGACCGAGAAGTATATGAAAAAGACAGGTATGACGATCCCTTATGTTTTGAATCGTGCAGACAGCGAGAATGTACCTCTCACGCCATTTAAAGCAAGCGCTTACGAACAGGATTATAAGGCACCCGGCTTATTCATTAGCTATGAAGACAACTATGGTGTTGAGATTGTTGGCGACAGTCTGCCGGTATCCACGATTCGTGGGATAAGTACCGTGCAGGACGGATTACAAGTGCTGAATGACGCAAAAGCAAATTGGGACGGCAAATCCCCGTTGTTCGTTTCTCTTGGATTGCTTGCATGGAGCACGACCCCATCCGATGCCTTGGCAATCACAGAAAAGCTCGGATCGGAATTCAAGGTTGTCCGTGCTGATGACTATTTCTCCTTCATTCGAGAAAGTTACCACTTGCCCGCTAGCAAGTAATTACGATACTTACAGGAAATGTGCAGTCGCATAAAAGCATCGTACCCCCGTGATGTCGGGTACGATGCTTTTTTCCATGACGGAGCCGGGTTCAATTACAGACATCATAAGTCAGCAGCATATAGTCTATCTCTCGGAAAGATTATATGCTGTTGACGCTGACTTCTAACGATTGTTGTACCGTTGACGATCCTCAATTTCAAAGCAGCTACTTCTTTATTGGTTTATCTGGCTTATCTGGCTTATCCACTTTGCCTGCTTCCAGCTTTGCAGCTCCTTCCAGAAGAAATACCCCGCTGAGCTGAGCGGAAAGGTCGAGCGGGTTCTGGGCGGGTTTGCCCCAAGCCTGACCGAATAAACCGTTATCCCGGCTGCCCTTCAGCAGGGCATCGGCGTTGCGGTAAATCGCCTTTTTCAGGCTCTTGTTATGCCCGGTTTCATACAACTCAACCATATAGCGGATCAATATGCCTTTGAACAAAGCACCATCCCCGTCGCCGTCCTCTTTAAATATGCCCGTCTTCTCATCTGTTAAGGCCTTCAAAGAACCGGCTGCCGTTTTCTCGGCATCTTTCAAATAAGCCTTCTCCCCCGTTATCCGGTAGAGCTCGACACCTGCTCCAATAAACGTGCCTTGATTGTACGTGAAGATCCATGCTTCATTTACATCCAGTGTGCCATCCTCCCGCAGCACCAATCCATCTGCTACCTGGCCTGTTTGCGAATGAACCAGATATTTTTTCTCCCAATCGTATATTTTCTTGGCCCATTCCAGATCCATCCTATCGCCAAAACGTTCGTACAGTCTTGCAGCCAAGATGGCGGCAGGCCCGTTGGAGCACGCATTTCGGTTATCACGCTGATCCTTTTTCCAAGCCATACCGCCAAGCTCATCTTCCCACCAGGCGGTCTTGATGTCATCCCACAACTCCAGAACATATCCCTTCATTTCTTCACTTCCTGTTGCATCATACAGACGAAGCCCGGCAAGCGCGAGCCATTCCATATCATCGTAGAATTCATTGTGAAGTGAGCCGTTGCGTGCAATGATACTGCGAACAAGTTCTTCTGCACGCTCCGTGTACGCCTTATCTCCTGTACGTTCGTATCCATCCACCAATGCATCGACCGCATGAGCCTTCCACCAGTAATTTAGGGCCTGTTCACCTTCAGGCGTTGAAGGATAAGCATTATTCATCATTTTGGATGCATCGTTCCAGTAGTATTCATGCAGCTTCCCTTGTGCCCACTGCGCCTGATCCGCATAACGATTCTTACCGCCGCTTGTTGCCCCCATCGTAGTGACCAGAATAATACTGAGTACCAGCGTGAGGCTCACTATTTTCCTTTTGCTCATCAGATCCCTTCCCTTCTCCAATCGACGTATAACCAAAATAGTTCACTCGTAAAGCTGTATCAATCCCTTGCTCCAGCTCTGTTCATTCGTACCTGTACCTGACGTTGTCTTTCACCCCCTTTCCACATGTCTCAGGCTGGGCAGCCAATGATGCTGCTTGCCCGAGCTATTCCTTCACAGCACCCAGAACGATACCGTGGATTAAATAACGTTGGAGAAAAGGATAAATCAGCAGAATGGGAATCATGGAGACCAGAATTTTGGCAGAGTTCAGTGTGGTGTTAGAGATTTTATTAAACTGCTGCAGCTGTTCGACCGAAAGATTCTGCATCTGATCACGTGTGAGGCTGAGCCTCTGCAGATAGGTCTGAAGTGGTATTTTGGAGCTGTCGTTGATCAAAATAATGCCGTCAAAGAAATTGTTCCAATGCCCGACAATGACAAAAAGCGTAATGGTTGCCAGACTCGGCATGGAAATGGGAATGAAGATTTTGAGCAGAATTTTAAGCGGACTGGCTCCGTCAATAAATGCGGCCTCCTCCAGCTCCTTCGGAATTCCCTTGAAGAAGTTCATCAGGAGAATCACATTAAAGACAGGGACTGCTCCTGGCAGAACCAGCGCCCAGATGCTGTTGATTAACCCCAAATTGCTGATCACCATATACCAAGGCACGATTCCCCCGCTGAAAAGCATCGTAAACACTATAATCCACATATATGTGTTTCTCGATCTGAATTGTGTAACGCTGCGAGATAACGGGTACGCCATCAGGATGGTCAAAATCATGTTGATGGCTCCCCCAAGCACTACCCGCTCGACGGAGATAAGAAAAGCTTTCCAAAACTTCGTATCATTCAGAATCTGCCCATACGATGAGAAATTCAGTTCTACTGGAAAAAAGTAGACCCGGCCTGCATTAACAGCCGTGCTGCTGCTGACCGACACCATAATGGTATTAACGATCGGAGCCAGGGACATGAACGTAATTAGGATCAACGCAAACATAATCAACAGGCGGGATAGCCTGGATCCGAGCGATTTGGATTGAATCATGCTAACCCTCCTAGAAAATTCTGTACCCCGCATACCTCGAAGCCAGCCTGTAGGAAATCACAATCAGAACAAAGCTGATCACTGATTTCATCAGTCCAATCGCTGTTGCAAATGAATATTGCATGTTGATCAGACCCATACGGTACACAAAAGTATCGATAATATCGCCTGTTTCGTATACCAGCGGATTATACAGGTTGAACACCTGATCAAAGCCCGCATTCAGCACATTGCCAAGACTTAGCGTCCCCAGCAAAATAATCGTCGGGAACATACCCGGCAGCGTGATGTTCAGCGTTTGCTTCCAGCGACTCGCGCCGTCCATTGCGGCCGATTCGTACAATGCAGGGTTGATCGCCGTTAATGCAGCCAGATAGACAATCGTCCCGTAGCCAAATTCCTTCCAGGTATCCGTTACAATCAGCAGCGGCCTGAACCAGTCATTGCTCGCCAGAAACATAATCCGCTCCAGGCCGAGAAATTCAAGTATGTTGTTTACCATGCCATCAAAGGAAAAGATCATGGTCAACATTGTGCCCAGAACCACCCATGACATAAAATGCGGCAAATAGACGACGGTTTGAATCGTGCTTTTGAATGCCTTCAGACGCACCTCATTAAGCAGCAGAGCGAATACGATGGGTACAATTAACCCCAGAACAATCTTCCCGACTGCGATAACCAACGTATTCACAAAGATCTGCTTCGCATCCGGCAGTTGAAACATATACGTGAAATTGGAAAGCCCTGCCCATTTGGACCCGAATATACCTTTGGCGGGAATGAACTTTTGGAATGCCATCACAACCCCGAACATCGGTACTATAGAGAAAATGAACAGCATGACCATGCCCGGCAGCAGCATAAAATGATAGGTCATTTCGTCAAAGGTTTTACGTTTCTTTTTCCTCGGGTAACGCACTTTCCGCTCTTGATTAACGGCTGTCTCCATCTGTGCCATTGTCTGTTCCACCTCCATCATGTGCCTAATTGGACAGGCATTATCGGCGAAAGCCCGTGCAGAAGCCCACCATCATACTTGGCTTCCGCACCTAAGCTCACGCAATCGTCATCTGCTGCTCATCTCGTTGACTTCTTCTGTAATCTCATCGCCACCCGTACGCTTCCAAGTGTCAACAAACTTATCAAATTCATCTACAGAGGCTTCACCCATAATGATCTTGAGCATGGTTTCCTCTTCGAGCTTCTGCAGATTCGCCCACTTCAGCTTCATCGTCTCGGTTGTTCCATAGAAGCCTGCGGGTATCACTTCCAGATTCGGGTTGTTTGCTTCACGCTGCCCCTCGATCCGGGAGAGGTATTCGCCGTAGGTGTTTGCATCAATCTCATTCCCTTTTTCTTTGAATTCTTGATAGGCCTTGAAAGAAACCACTCGATCTTCCTGAACAGCGGAAGCATCTCCTGCCTTATCCGCCTTAATCAAATCATCGTAATAACGCTTCAGCACATCGTCATAATCCACTTGCATCGGAATTTGGGTAGGATCATTGTTCCAGCGGCTTGCATCGGTCAGCAACTCGTCGGGATGCTCTTTCTTATAATTGATCGCGTCCTCCGTTAAGGAGTATAGGAAATCCGTTGTTAAATTGATGGATTTCATAATCGCTTCAGGATAACCAAAATCCTTCTTTACAACGACGATACCTCCGCCCACCGGATCCTGCCGAATCGTCTTGAACTTGCCATTCTCATCCACAGGTGCAGATACGGCAACCCAGACTGCTTCAGGATCTTGCTTGATGGAATCCTTGTAGTTGGTGTAGCCGATCCACCATGGGTTAAACAGCATTCCGGCCTGTCCGTTGATGACGAGGGCTTCCTTCTCTTCATTGGAACGGACAGCAAACTGTTTATCGATCAAGCCCTCTTTATACATCGCGCTTAGCTCCGTCAGCGCTTGCTTCACTTCAGGCTGAACAGACCCATATTCAACCCGACCGTCCTTCTGTATCCAGTTCATAGGAAAGGCTCCGTGCGCAGCGAAGATTGGCGTAAAATTCATGGCATTGGAGTCCATCACCATGCCTACAGTCTTGCCCGTTCCCGAAACGTCCTTCTCCACAAACGTTCTGGCCAGATTCCATACATCCTCGACGGTTTCCGGCAGCTTCGCGCCGACTTTATCCACCCAGTCCTTCCGGACCCACAGCAATTGGTGCTGGTTTCCGATATTCGTCATGGGCAGACCCATGATTTTGCCGTCTACCTTCACTTGATTCAGCAACAAATCTCCGAAGGAACCATAAATATTTTTAACGCCTTCGGATGCTGTCTTCTCGTACACTTCCGTCATGTCGGCAATCAGATCGTTATCCACCAGCTGATTAAATATTTCGCGGCTGACCAGCATGACATCCGGCAGATCACCTGTGGTCATCGAGAGTGACAGCTTCTGATCCATATCATCTGTTTCCCAAGCCACCTTGGCCTTGACGTTCACCCGGTCTTCTACATAGCGTGTAGCCAGATTGTCCTCAATGGTGTCGCCGGAAGGCAAGTTGTTCACATGATTGGTATTCCGGCCGATCGTAAATTCCACTGGCGTCTCGTATTTACCGTATGGTTCATAATCCTGATCTGAAACTTGGGGCTGTGCACTATCGTTATTGCCCCCGGTACATCCGCTGAATACAGCCAGCATCATGCTGCCAATCAGCAGCGTAGCCATCGTTCTGCGCTTGCTCATCCTGTCATCCCCTTTATCTGATTTGCTCTTGATAACCAAATTGTATGCGTTTTCAAAAATGGCGTATATGCCACATTTTTCGGATATGTATCACTTTTTTTATGACCTCCAAATTAACTTTGATGCTCTGCATCAGAGATCCTAACAAGAACCAAACAAGCGGTTGCACCAGCAACCGCTTCAGTATTCCAGCTATGTTTTTAGTATATGTTTATACACTCATGAGGCAGGAAGGACAATGGACACTTCCGTTCCGTTGCCCGGTTCACTATGAATCACAAGCCCGTAATCCCGTCCATAATACAGCTTAATCCGGTCATTCACGTTCCGGACACCACACCCGCCATTCTCCCCGGTTAGCAAAAGGGCCGCCTGTACTGGCATCATGCCTACACCGTTATCACGAACCATCAATTTAATGCTCTCCCCAATCCGACTAACCGCAATCTGAATGCAATAATCTCTCGCATCTGCCTCCACAAAACCGTGCTTGATGGCATTTTCAACAATCGGCTGCAAAATAAAATGAATCACCTCGGTATGTAATACCTCGTCATGGATTTGGTAATCCACTTCAAATCGGCCATCGTTCATAATGAGCTGCAAATCAAGATATGCCTTAATATGCTGGATCTCAGCCTCAATTGTAGCCATATGCCTCCCCTGATTTAGTGTTGTTCTATAGAAACGGGCTAATGCAGATACCATATAACTCGTCTCGATATCCGCTTTTTTCTCGGCCCTCCATCGTATAAATGAGAGCGTATTATACAGAAAATGAGGGTTAATTTGACTAATCAACTTGTTATACTCACTTTCCTGCTTGGCAATTTCGGCATGGTACACCTGAGAGATCAGGCTGTTGATCCTTTTCAGCATTTTACCGATACCGTTAGTCAGCTCACCGAATTCATCTCTGGATGAACTTCGGATAATTACATCCAGATTGTTCCGCTCCACCTTGTCCACTTTGTTCTTGATATGGATAATTCGTTGCGTAAAGTTATTGGAAATGACATAAATGAGCAGGAAAGTAATGATCAGACTGAGGATGATGACAAACAGCGTAATTTGAAAAATGCCCATGGCATTTGCGTACGCATTGGTATTCAGCAGATTATAGTGAATTGTCCAGCCATTGTTGGCGAGCGAGCGGCTTAGACTCAGATCACCAGGATCCCCAACTTTCAAACCTACGGCCCCAACAGCACGCTCGTGGTTTTTCTGGAAAATCACATGCTGCTTCGCGTCCTCAATATGAACGGCTACATGCTCCGACAGATTGTCCAGGTCTGCAAAGATGCTATCATGCTGAATGGAGATCACCATAAAATTGCTGTCTTTCGGATTGCTGATCAGTTCCTGAACGAGATAGAGCTTCTCTCCATCCACAATCCAGCGCCTGCCTCGAAATCCGTCATACCAAGCCTTGCTCTTGAGATCCCCAATAGGCAAAATATTGTTGCGGATTCCCAATAGCTCCCCGGATGTATAAAAGGTAATGGCTTCAATATCATCGTCCATCAGCCGAATATTCGAGATCAGTGGTTCCAGAATGTCCCGGAAATCCAGGTACATATTATAATAGTTTTCCTCGTAGTCTTTCGTAAAGATCTGCGATAAATCCCGATTAAGCACCATGAACTCACTCAGCGTATTGTACCGATTAATCTTATAATCCATAATGTTAGCCACCTGCTCCAGACTTGCTTCTGCTTCGCTCCGAAGCTCCTTCATTTGGATACGGTAGGACTGAATGAAGGAGAGCAGTCCGAGCAGAAGAATCGGAATGAGTGCAATCACCAGATGGGACAGCAGCAGCTTGTTTCTGAACTTGATATCATTGAATTTGCTCTTGATCCATCCGATCATGAAGCACCCCGCACTCTCTGAACTGTAACGGACTGACGCCGAACCGGTTTCTGAACAGCTTGGCAAAATAAGAATGATTGTCGATGCCAACAGCCCCTGCAATATCATTGATTTTCATATTCGAGTGAGCCAGCAGATGGCTTGCACGCCGCAAGCGGTAATCCGTTAAATATTTCGAGAAGTTTTCCCCGGTCTCTTTTTTAAACAAAATGCTTAAATACCCTGGAGATAGATACACATCGTGAGCCGCCTCCGACAATGAGATATCTCTCTGATGATTATCCTTCACATAATCCTTCACCTGTCGGATGACCTTCGATTCCATCAATTCCGGTTCAGGACCTCCGCCATAAGGACGGATCTGCGTGATATCCTCCATCACCTGTAGAAACTCTTCCCTGACCAGCGGCTTAAGCAAATAATTCACCACACCCAGCCGAATCGCACTGCGGGCATATTCGAATTCATCGTACCCACTGCAAATGACGATCTTTACATTCTGCTGGGTCTTACGGGCTTGTTTGCTAAGCTCCAGTCCGTCCATCAGAGGCATTCTGACATCGGTGATGAGGATATCAATCGCATTTTGAACCAGAATCTGCTCTGCTGCTTTGCCATTCTCGGCCTCCAATACTTGAAAGGGAAACCCGTAGTGAGAGATCCAATCCTTAATGCCTTCTCTTTGAACGCACTCATCGTCAACAACAAGAACATTAAACATCATGACATCTCCTTTGCATGTGAAGTGAAGGAAACTTCAGGGTGGAATATCATATTATGCATTGCTATTTCCAGTCATATGGTAGTATAGCATAGATTTTAGAAAGGGCTTTCAAAATGGTTTTCCTCTTCTTTTTAAGATATAGAGATCAGTGATTTAAACCCCCAATGACATAAATACGATCGTGTAAAAAAACAAAAAGAGCCGCCATATGGCGACTTTTTCCGTGGTGTTTTGTTGACTTGTACATGTACACTTACCCTTTCACCGCACCCAGCGCAACGCTGCCTATAATTTGCTTGGAGAATATCGCAAAGACAATAATAATAGGTAAAATCGAGATCGCAACACCCAAATACAACAGTCCATAGTCCATTCCGTAATATCCTTGCACCAGTGCAACGAGTACCGGAAGCGGATATTTATCCAGGGAGAAAAACAGGACGAGCGGCGTGAGAAAGTTATTCCATGAACCGATAAAGGTAAATATGCCAAGGGCCGAAATGGCCGGTCCCAGAATGGGTAAGACAATCTGATTAAATGTGCGAAACTCCCCTGCACTATCCACACGTGCCGATTCGATGATTTCGTCGGGAATGCTGCTCTCCATGAATTGTTTGATAAAAAATACATTAAATGCATTCGCTGCTGCAGGCAAAATGATCGCTGCATAGCTGTCCAGTAAACCTAACGTACTGAACAGACGATACATCCCGATTAGAGCGAGCTGCCCTGGCACCATCATAGTTGCAAGCAAAAATAGAAATAGCCAGTTGCGACCTTTGAATTTGAACTTGGCGAAGCCATATGCCGTCAGGGAACCGATATACAAGGATAACACCGTAGAGGTTCCGGCAATGAAAAAGCTGTTGGCAAACCCGCGCCAGATATTGATTTTGGAGGCCATGTTCATATAATTATCCACCAAGAAGGGTCCGGGCAGAAATGTAAATGTCGATGCAATCGTTGCATTGTTATGCGTGGAATAGATGAGCATGAGATAAAATGGAATGATACAGATCACGGCGAGGCTTATCAAACACAGATAAATCATAACTTTGCCCAGTGTCAGACGCCTTACAGTATCATATTGCTGCAGAGTGACTTTTTGTTGTTCAACTGGTTTGACGGTTTGCATTTCATTTCCCCCTCCCTATGCACGGCTCTTGCGCTTCGTCATCATGAAGGATACGACCGATAGCAGGATAATGATGATGAACAGACAGAATGCAATGGCCGCTCCATAACCAAAACGTGTACTTTGGAATGCCACATTATACAGATACATAATACTCGTCATGGCTGCACGATCCGGACCTCCCGTTCCATTCGTCAATGTAAACGGCTGATCGAAAATCTGAATGCCTCCAATAATGGACGTGATCATCTGAAACAGAATAATTGGGCGAAGCATTGGGACGATGATATGAATGAAAATATGTTTCTTTTTCGCTCCATCCATTTGAGCGGCTTCCTGCAGAGCAGGATCAATACCCTGAAGTCCTGCCAGATAGATGACCATGGAGTAACCAAAGTATTGAAAGAACAGAATGGATGAAACGATCAGTCGCATAAACCAGGGATCATTTTTCCAGTTAATCGGATCGTCGATGAGTCCAACTTGAACGAGAAAATGATTCAAACCGCCGGATTGCCAATCAAAGATCAGACTCACGAGCAGACCCAACGATGCAGCAGTAACGATATTGGGAAAGAAATAAACCGCTCTGAAAATGTCTCTTCCCTTAAGCAACTTATCATTTAGAATAAAGGCTAGGACAAGTGAAACGGTTAGCTGTGGGACTACGGAGACACCCCAGATAAAAAGGGTATTAAATAACGTTTTGTAGAAAAGAGGATCTTGTAGCACCGCAACATAATTACCTATTCCAACAAAGTCGGGCGTTGTGATCCCGTCAAAGTTGGTAAAGCTGATATAGAGCGAATACAGGATTGGATAAAGCCCAAAAATGGCGAAAAGAATGAAAAACGGAGCAATGAAATAGTATCCGTAATGGTCTTTGCGGATTGACTTGGCAAACATGATTTGTACCCCCAGTCATCGGATGATTAAAAGGCATTCGCTTACTTCTAAGCTAATCCACTTCCAGCTCCGGAAATCTCAATTTGACATCACGTTTTATTCGTTTTACCGCTTCTTCTTGGGTCTGAATGTCGTTATTGAGATACAACTGGAGTACATTTTTGAAAATATCGTTGTTAATGATTGAATCATATTTGGTTCGCTCATATACAGGAACCTGCTTGGCCGCTTCCGAGAAAAACTCAAAATGCTTCTGCCCTCCCAAATACGCTGAAGATACAGATCCCGCAAGCTGATCATTCACGACCCTATTACTTGTGAAATAATCCTGTTCCTTTGCAAGCTCGGACAGAAAATCATGATCAAAGTTATAAAACTCAATAAACTTCCAAGCCAAATCTTTTTTGTCACTTTTACTGTACATGGCAATATACGTTCCACCGGCACTAAAAGCGGATGGCCCCGGTGCGAGACCCCACAAGCCTTCGGTATCCGGAGCGTTCGCCTTAAACGTGTATTGCAATGCCCAAGTAGCACCCGGATAGAACATCACCTGGCCTTTTTGCATGGAAGCCGCATATCCGGCACTCCCATCATCCAACTCTGCAAGCACATGCCGCTGACGCGCTTCGCGCACAAGGTCAAGCACCTTCATGTAAGTGGGATCGATAACTAACTTCCCATCCTTAACCCAAGGAATACCATCATACGAATTCGAGATCGCGTTCCAGTTGGCAAGCGCATGAACTTTATTTCCACTTTGCTGAGCTACCCTCTCTCCAATCTCAAATATTTTCTCCCAAGTATCAATCTGCGGCGCTACCTTCTCCGGGTCGTCCGTACCCAAATATACTTTGGCCAGATCTCTTCGATAATAAATGCCTCCAGGCGTTCCCTGATAACCGATCGCTCTAATATTTCCTTCACTATCCTTCTCATTAGCTTGCACAAAAGCATACTGCTCTGGAATCAGCTCATTGGCGTTATACGGTGCTTCCGATAAATTCTCCAGATAAGGCACATCAATCAGCTCTCTGATATTTGCATTCTCGATCATAAACACATCCGGAGCCTTGGACGTCGTCTGAAGCGCCGACTTTAACTTGGTGATATAGAAATTGCCCGGAATATTAACAAAGTTCACCTTGATGTCCGGATACTTCTCCTCGAATTTCTCAATGGCATAACCCGCTTCATCCGTAAAACTCCATACCGTAATCTCCTCCTGCTTGGGTTGATTCGCTCCACCCGGCTGGCAACCGGATACCATCATCACTGCGCTTACGAGTGCAATCATGGAGATATATTTAAGCTTAAAGTTCTTCATAGGCCCCCTCCTTCAAAAAGGAAACGCTTACAATTTATTAGAGTATATGGATTTTGGAGAGGGCTTTCTCCTCAAATATTGTGAATCATCCTTCATATGTTGTGTTATTCGTACGATGCTTTTTCCGAAATTCGGACGGAGTACAATCATTATATTTTTTGAAAAGACGATTGTAAGAGTTCACATTGTTAAATCCATGACCAATGGCAATATCCAGAATGGATTCTTCACGAAACAATAACGCCCATTCCGATTTGATAATTCGAAAATGATTGAGATATTCCATCAGCGTGATTCCCTTGACCTCTTTAAACAGTTTACATACGTGAAACTTGCTGAATTTAATGTGCTCCGCGACCTGGTCCAGCTTGACGGGTTCTGCATAATGCTCCTCCAGATATTCGCAGACGGATTCCAGAAATTCAAACTTTTTTGAAGGGGTGCAGGGCCATCCTGAAGTGAATTGTTCTGTAATGGGTTCCTTTGTACGTAACATATGAACGATGAGATCATATAATCGGGCAACCATTAACCAGCGATACCCCACCTGTTGATCCTTCTCTTCATTCGCTATTGCACCTATATATTTGTCCAGATTTTTCTCCGTGGAAAGCTTGCATGGGATGATCGTGGTTTTGTTGAAAAGCTCTCCCAGTTCCTGGGTTTCTCTTTCCGTTGTGAAGCTTCCTGTTAACAATTCCAGCCGAAACAATATAATGGTTAAATGATCTGTACCTGGCAAGAAGCAGTGAACGTCCCCCGGCTTAATAAGCAGTACGTCTCCATGTTCGAGGTCAAAGATATGGCTATTTACGCCGATTTTTGCGCTTTTGCCATGGACCACTACCAATTCAACCTCTTCATGCCAGTGTGCAGCAAAGTTAAACTGTTTCCCGGTATGAATTACGCGGATTGGAAAACCTTCCGTCATATGACCTGTTTCAAGAAAAGTAGGTACACCCATCAAATCATCCTTTCCTCATTTTCCAGTTCAACAATTCTCTAAGTATCCTTATTATGCATCAAATGAACCTGTCCCTTCTAATGGAGTTAAAAAAACAGTTGATATTGCATTGAATCTTAACCAAAAAATAAAGTCGCCTGAAATGGCGACTTCTTAAAAAAGAGGATACGTATCTCTGTTCAATAACCTGTAAGTCAGGATCAGTTTTTACCACGTTTAGTGAGCCATTCCTGAATGGCTTGCAAATTCGATTTAAAATACGTGGTAAAAGACCAATGCTGGTAGGCTGCTGGCACAGATATCTCATCAAGGCTTTGGTTGCTTCGAACAGCAGCAGTCACGATTTCCAATAGATCGGTTATGTAAGCTTTGACTTCATGCAGTTCAGTCAACGAACACACTTCGCCGTGGCCTGGTACGATTGTTTCTATATTCAGCTGTTCGACTTTGTCCAAAATCTCCAGCCATTGCTGTGGATTGGCATACATCAGAACTGGATGATGTTTGGATAGCACCAGATCCCCCATTATGGCAATTTTGTCTTTCGGAATATAGACCAATGCATCGCTCTGGGTATGACCTCCACCAAAGGTCATTAGTTCAACACTGCGCTTACTGCCGTGAATGGTCATATACTGATTAAAAGAATTGCAATTCATATAGCTACGTTCTCGGTCTTCAGATATGAAAAAAGGAGTTGATGCAGGCATTGTCATTTCGCTTCGAAAGACATCTTCATTAGTCTTTCTTCTACTTGATTTCGAATATCCTGATCCAAAATTCCGACTCCAAAAATCTCTGAAAACCATAGCCCATCTGTGGCTAATTTGATAATAGCAGCATTCACGGGATCAATGCCATCATTTAAAATATCTTCTTGAAGAATGTTATTTTTTTTATTGTATGCTGCAAGTAATTCCGGCTTCGAGAATAACACGGCCAAAAGCGCTGTACACAAGGCTGCCGTCGTTTTGGAGTCATGGAAGGTCGTTTCGATATAAGCCCTGCTCCATTTCCCGGCTTCATCTATGCTTTCGCTTGATTTTTGCTGTAGTTCCGAGAAAAACGTATCCCCAAATTCCTCGATCATGGCAGTAACGATTGCCTCTTTATTCGGAAAATGATGAAGCAATCCCCCCTTACTTACTCCCGCATGTTTAGCTACAGCTTCCAACGTTAATTTTTCCATGCCCAGATGTTCGACAATATATGATGCTGATGCCAAAAGCTCATGACGTCTTGAATTACTTCTCAAAAGATAACCTCCTTCATATACGTTTATTTATGACTGACTTGCGTTTGATGATTTGACGGGACTTTTGGATAAGTTTAAAAGCACTACTCCCCCAATGACCAAAATGAGTCCAATTCCCGACAGAATGTTAAAAGGATCGTTCCATAAAATGACGCCAAGCAAGGCGGTTAATGCTGTTCCTGCACCTGCCCATATGGCGTATGCGGTGCTCAAAGGAATGGTTTTCAAACACATCGTCAAAAAATAAAATGACAACGACATTCCAACAACAAGTCCGATCGAAGGAAGCAGATTCGTGAATCCTTCCGACAATTTTAGCATGGTAGTACCGAAAACTTCAGTTATAATGGCAATGCCAAGTGCAAAATAACCTTTCATTGTTCATCCTCCACTCTTACTCAGCTATGAGCCAATTTCATAATCACGACCCCAGCAATGATTAAAATTAAAGCTGAGATTTTTCTGATGTTCACGCTCTCTTTATAAAATACAATTCCAACGAGTGCCGTAAGAGCAGTTCCCACACCCGACCACGTTGCATAAGCGGTCCCTAGCGGAATGATTTTTAAAGCTAGAGAAAGACAAAAGAACGCTGTGCTCATGCCCAAAATTAGCCCTATTATCGGAAGTTTCTTTTGGAACCCATTGGATAACTTCATCATGGAACTTCCAAAAACTTCAGATACGATCGCCAAACCCAATAAAAAATACGCACCCATGCATGCATTCCTCCTAACGTATACGTAAAGTAATTCACTCTAGTTAACTATACCGTCTGGACGGTTTATTTGCAAAGTTTCTATAGTATCTTTATGCATGCTTGCCATTATCAATGTTCTCACGCAACTTTGGTATAGTTATAGGCTATAGCTAGATATAACTTAATGGAATTACTTTATAACCCCAGATATGTGATAACTTTTTGGTAACATATTGTAGAGGAGTTTTACTTAATGGTGAGAAGCAGTGTATTGGGATATCCACGAATTGGTGCCGATCGGGAATGGAAGAAAGCTTTGGAGGCATTCTGGTCAGGCAAGCTGGAAGAAACAGAGTTTCAAGCACGATTACAGGAAATCCGCTTAGATCACTTGCGCAAGCAACAAGAAAAAGGAATCGATCTTATTCCTGTCAATGATTTCAGTTATTACGATCACATTCTAGATACAGCCGTTATGTTCGGGATTGTACCAAAACGGTTTGCATATGATGGTGGCGCTGTGCCTTTGTCTGTCTACTACGGAATTGCCCGGGGAACGAAGGATGCAGCAGCAAGTGAAATGACAAAATGGTTTAACACCAACTATCACTATATCGTTCCTGAACTGGACGGAGCCTCCCCTGCACTTACGGAGAATAAGCCTCTTATTGCTTATCGTGAAGCCAAAGAGAAGCTCGGTATTGAAGGCAAACCGGTTCTTGTCGGACCGTTGACTTTCCTGAAGCTGTCCAAAGGATACGATAAATCCGAAACGAACGTTTGGCTGGACCGCCTGCTTCCACTCTATGTACAAGTGCTTCAGGAGCTTGCAAATGAAGGCGTTCAGTGGGTACAGATTGACGAGCCAATCCTTGTTACTAAAACAAGTGATGCTGACCTGCAGTTGCTGAACCGAATTTATGAGACGTTTGCAGCTGCTGTACCAAGTCTAAACATTATGCTGCAAACCTATTTTGAATCTGTAGAAAACTATAGTGACATTGTTGCATTACCAGTTCAAGGTATCGGACTTGATTTTGTCCACGGGGCGACGGGCAACATTCAATCCATTCAGGCGTTAGGTTTCCCAGCGGATAAAGTTTTGGGTGCTGGGGTTATTGACGGGCGCGGGATCTGGAAAGCCTCATTACCAGGAAAACTGAAGCTGTTGGATGAACTGGCTGAACTCGTGACACCTGAACGCTTATTCGTTCAATCCTCATGCAGCTTGCTTCATGTTCCGGTAACGACAGCGCGTGAAACTAAGCTCACATCTGAACTTAAGAATGCTCTCGCATTTGCAGACGAAAAGTTGGACGAGATTGTTCTGTTGACGAAAGCATTGTCTTCAAGAAGCACTGAAATTATCGCTGAGATTGAAAATTCCGATCGTACGATTCAGGCTCTCCAGCAGTCCGAAGAGCGTAATCGTGTTGCTGTTCAAGAGGCCGTGGCATCACTCAGCGTTCAACAGCCGGAACGCTCCCGTCCGTTTGCCGAACGTCATATCGCGCAGCAGGAAAAATGGAAATTGCCACTTTTCCCGACAACAACCATTGGCAGCTTCCCACAATCCGCTGAAGTACGTAAAGCACGTCAATTGTGGCGTAAGGGTGAGTTGAACAATGAGCAATATGCTGCCTTTATCCGGGATCAAATTGATATCTGGATCAAGATTCAGGAAGAGATCGAGATTGATGTTCTCGTACATGGTGAGTTTGAGCGTACCGACATGGTAGAATTCTTTGGCGAAAAACTTGCAGGATTCGCCTTCACCCAATACGGATGGGTACAATCATACGGTTCCCGTTGTGTCAAACCACCAATTATCTTTGGAGACGTAGCATTTACGGGGGAAATGACCGTAGAAGAAACCAAATATGCACAGTCCCAGACACAGCGTCCTGTAAAAGGAATGCTCACTGGACCAATTACCATCATGAACTGGTCGTTTGTACGTGAGGACATCCCACGCGAGCACATTGCTTATCAATTGGCGTACGCACTGAGACAAGAAGTTGAAGCACTGGAGCAAGCAGGTATTGGCATGATCCAGGTCGACGAGCCTGCGGTTCGCGAAGGATTGCCACTGAAGGAATCGGAGCAAGCCGATTATCTGGCATGGGCGGTCAAAGCATTCCGCATTTCCACTTGCACGGTTCAAGATACAACTCAAATCCACACGCATATGTGCTATTGCGAATTCCATGACATGATTGATTCCATCGAAGCGATGGATGCCGATGTTATTTCGATCGAAACATCCCGCAGTCACGGGGAACTCATTCATAGTTTTGAGTTGAATACTTATAAACTGGGCATTGGACTTGGCGTATACGATATCCACAGCCCACGTGTTCCAAGTGTAGATGAAATGACGAGCATGATCGAACGCGCCTTGCGTGTATTGGACCCTAAACTGTTCTGGATTAATCCGGATTGCGGTCTCAAAACACGTGGCCTCGAAGAAACTGTTGCTTCCTTGCGCAACATGGTTGATGCAACCAAGATTGCCCGTGAAAAGCACGTTGCAACAACGGTTTAAGTTAAATAGATAAAGAATTCAAGAATTCGTTTATAAAAGGCGGACATTCCTATGCTATGGAATGTCCGCCTTTTAATATCATCTTTTCGCTGTCTGCTCAGCAAAATAATGATCTACTGCATATTTAAATGAATGAATAAAAGCTGAAATGGCCTTTTTGCTTACTTCTGCATGGGGTTGAATGATATCAAAGCCATGGAAGCAGCCTTTGTAGAGTTCGAAATCGACAGGAACACCTGCTTTTCTTAAATTTTCGACATACTGGATGGTTTCATCTCGAAACGGTTCCAAATCACCAACAAAAGTTACCGTCGGAGGGAGATTACTATAGTCGGTAGCTCTGGCAGCAGCTGCATACGGAGGTACATCCTTCCCTGCCAATTTCCCAAGATACAATTTCCAAGCCCAATGATTATAATTAGAGTTCCATATAGGAGCATTATTGTCCTTTGCGGATTCCGTAATCATTCTGTCGTCGATCATTGGATACAGTGGCATTTGGAATGCAATGTTCACTTCTCCCTGATCTCTGGCGTAAAGAGTAATTGCAGCGGTTAAACCTCCTCCAGCGCTTTCTCCGCCTACCATGAGCTGATCCTCTCTGATTCCAAGTTCTTTTGCATGGCTTTTCATCCATAAAAGTGTGTCATAACAGTCATCCAAAGCTGCTGGATAAGGAGCGTCAATGGATAATTGATAATCAGGGGCAACGACTACACAATGACTTGCGTCAATTAATTTTTTGTAGGTTTCCCCGAATTGCTCGGGGTTTCCCATGGCATATCCTCCACCATGTATCCAAAGAACCCCGGGCGCATTTCCTGTGGGATGCAGAGGTTTATAGATCCGAATGCGTATTTTGGATCCACCACTTTTGCGCGGTATCCACTCTTCACTGCATTGTAATCCCTCGATGTCTTTTCCCGCTGACGCATCCGATCTTTTTTTTATTTTCCTCATCGATGCAAGCCATTTTTCTTCATGGGAAGATTTCATTAACAAATCAATAAGTTTGCCTTTTATTCTTAATTGCTTATCAATCATTTTCGTTGTAACTTTCATCATTTTTCCATCCTTCCAGGAGTTAATTCAAAACGTCTAGAAACCGGTCCGCAAGTAGCTGAACATGTCGTCCAAATATTGATCCAACGTCATTTCCCCAGGAAAATCGTTTGTGGATTGGCCTGGAAGTAGCACGCTAATACTTCCGTCGAATATAGCCAGAACAGCTCCATATACAGCACCAGAGAGAAGATGAGCGTATCCTTGGGGATACCGTCCCTGAGATAGATCGGTTAATGTTTCCTGAGCCGTAGCTTGCAAACGAGAAAGAACGCTGAGGAGATATGGGTCAAGCGTTGGATACTGTTTGGATAACGCTACGAGCTGACGCATTTTAGAAACATACTCTGCGGTGAGTGATCTCTTTATTAAGAGATATAAGGCATCAAGCGGGAGTATGTTTTCTTGCATAACCTCATTTATTGGCTGATCCTCATGGTTATCTGTAGTAAGAATAGCTGCCATGGCTATCGCTTCCTCTTTACAGGAGAAGTGGTTTGCGAACGTTTTTCTGGAGTAGCCGGCCCTTTGTACGAGATCATCAATAATGAATCCATCCAGTCCTCGCTCAACCGCAAGTTCAAACGCTGCGCCGGCCAGCGCTTTTGTGGTTGCCTCTCTTTTGATATCACGCAAGCTTGGTTTATTCATCATAGATGAGCCTACCCTTCTCTAACAATAGATTATGTCTTCATTCCTTCATAATAATATTATTACCCATTGTGTATTATTACACAATGGGTAATCAAATTTTTCTTTTTCAGTTTTATGTTCCCTTCAACCGCTCTCAGTTCTCATCAATGGCGAGCTCGATGAGCTGGTTAAGAATATTTGCATAAGTCATGCCGCTAGCTTGGAGCATGTTGGGATAGCGGGAATTCGATGTGAAACCAGGTATCGTGTTGACTTCATTGAACACAATTCTTCCGTCAGCGGTCAGGAACATATCTACTCGGGCAAACCCTCTGCATCCAAGCGTTTTATAAATAGTCAGAGCGCTCTCTTTAACCTTCATTGCAGTGTCCTCATCAATGCGGGCTGGCAAGTGAATCTTCGAACTGATCAAGGAGTACTTTTCCGAGAAGTCAAAAAAGTGCCCCTGTAGTTCAATCTCATCGATCATGCCGATTATGGGATCAGAATTGCCCAATACAGCACAACCCACTTCAAAACCGTTAATATTTTGCTCAATGACTACTTTGCTGTCGTGTATGAAGGCGTGTTCTATTCCGGTAATCAACTCTTGCATGTTGTTCACCTTCGATATGCCTAATGACGATCCTGATCTAGCCGGTTTAACAAAGAGTGGGAAGCCCAGTGCTTCTATTGCTGATAACACTTCTTCCATCCGTTCACTCCTATGTATTGTAAGGGAACACGGCGTATCTATGCCTGCTGCCTGCACCAGTTTATGAGCCAGTTCCTTGTCCATACATAACGCAGAGGATAACATGCCACATCCAACAAACGGTATACCCGACAGTTCCAATAATCCTTGCAAGGTTCCATCCTCACCGTATTTGCCGTGAAGCACTGGAAACACAACATCAATCGGTGTTACATGATATTCCATATGCACAAGCTCAATGAGTCCTCTGACTTCTCTACTCGGCGAGAAAAAGGATGGGATACAACTCGGATGCAAATGCCATCGATCATTGCGAATATCCTCAACCGTTCCACTATATCTGAGCCAAGAACCTTGCTGTGTAATTCCAATTAACACAAGATTGTATTTTTCGGTATCCAAATTTTCAATCACTGAAGCGGCCGAGCTCAAAGATACGTTATACTCACCTGAACATCCGCCAAACAATACCGCAATCGACTTCTTCTGCATCGTAAAAGCCTCCTAAAATGTGATATGTCTAAATAATCCTTATTGCTATAACTTAATTTTTAGAGAATGTCGTAACAATGAATCCTTCACGATTCGTTCCTGATATCCGATAAGAATCACAACTCAAGATCGGGATAGGGTTAGATGTCCCTTTATCCGCGGGAACATAATATATCTGGATTGTCATATCCTTTTCTTTAATCGTAAGCTGCTCTCCAGAGTACCGATATTGCTGTACAAAATCGATGTACTCCTCTAAACATAGATTGTTCTCTTCCATGATTTTGGAATGGGGATATCCTACATATCTAAAATGCCATGGCTCATAAGCAATACGAGTGATTGATTCTTTTTCTTGTTTATATCGAAGGATAAAACCGAATTGTATGGCATGTTGTCTGAAGGACTTGTAAATGCCCGTATCCGGAAAGGAAGGAGCAATAAAATCGATATTCGATTTCAATTTACCCACATCGATAGCCAACCCCGTTTGGTGTTCACTATAGTCAGGCAAGGCTAATTAAGCAGAGCATGAAATTGTTTGAAACACTGTTTCTCCAGAAGCATCTCGTTATTTAACTTCTTTATTGAAGGTAAAGAATCCAATGACTCTAGTTGATGGACTTGTACTTGCCTTCTGATTGGGTTTTGATCATTTATTAACACTAAGTGCCCTTGAAATAATTCTTCGTTACTTACGCTGATTTCAATATGTTTTTGTACGACTTCCCGTGATTTCATGATGAAACTCCCCACCTTCTTTATAAATTCGTAATACTCTGTCCGTGATGGAACTCGATATTTCTTGAGAGACACCACCGATATGATTGGCCAGTTCCTGAATCGGAATTTCCTGCTCACCTGAATAGCCAATGAAGGTCACCTTTGATCCTTCCGGAAAATACATGGGAAGCTTGACCATCAATTGATCCATGGAGATTTTCCCTATAATTTCTGCACGATACCCCTCCACTAACACCTCCGAATTTTGCATTCTCTGCGACCATCCATCGGCATAGCCGATAGGCACTGTTCCGATCCATTGATCTGAGTCTGTTTGATAAGCATTGTTGTAGCCCACATATTCGCCTTTTTTTAATTTTTTCGTTTGTAATAATCTACTGTGCATACTGAATGCCGGCTTTAGTTGGATGTTAGGCACTAGTTTTTCCGGATAAAAGCCATAGATTGCAGCTCCTATTCGAGCCATATCCATACACAATTCCGGGAATCGAAGTGCTGCTACACTTCCCGCACAGTGATAATGATTGATTGGAATCCGTGACATACTGCTCCATTCTTTCATTTCCAGGAAGCGTTGAATCTGAAGCTGTAGATAACGGTTCTCTGCCTCACCTGCAGTCGCGAAGTGGGTATAGAACCCGTCGACTACTACATCTGGTGCTCTGAGCCAAGGAACCATTTCAAGCCACTCTTCTTGCGTGCGTATACCTATTCGCCCAAGTCCAGTATCCATTTTCACATGCACAGATAACTTATGTGGGGTATGAATAGGCTTGTATTTTCTCATCTCATGAAACCATGACGCTTGTGTAATGGTAAGCATCAACTCGTGTTCTAGAGCCAGAGGTACAAGTTCGGGACGAATCGGAGTCAAAATGAGAATCGGTTGTTTTAAGCCGGCAGTTCTAATGCGGATGGCTTCTTCAATGAATGCACACGCTAAATAATCCGCGCCTGCCTCTACTGCTTCTTTGGCTGTCTCGATATCTCCATGCCCGTATGCATTTGCTTTAACAACTGCCATTAATTTGGTCGAACGGGGTAAAAATTTGCGGATCTGTATGACATTCTTACGAATTTGCGTTAAATCTATTTCAGCCCAAGTATCTCGGTACATCCGAAGGATCTCCTCAACCGAATAAATCGTTTATTTTTAATTACTATTTTCAATAGATCCGCATATGCACTTTTCATTGTTTGGCCTCCTAAAGCTGTGAATGTAGTGCGTTGAATTGATTTAAGTGTATATTAAGGCCACTTCAGCTCCTATCGATCAAACTTACACAAAACTGACAACGATGTAAGATTACAGATTTGCACTTCCCCACATCTCATAGTTACAATAAAAAAAGCCGCCAATAGGGCGACTCGTAAAAGACAACGGAAATGGACTTCTGATAATAAAGTCTAAAATGAAGAAGCCTGCGTTAGGGCAGGCTTCTTTCATTATTCGGGATTTTCATTACTCATCCAGCAGTCGACATGCAGGGGTCCACTATAGTCCTCCTGGCCAGTAAATTCTTTCAACTGTTTCTCTGCATCTGCTTGATTGTCGAAGGCACCAATGACGACGGTGAATTTTCCATTTTGGGTTTGCACAACGCTGCTGCCATCTGCAGAATACTGTTCAGCCAGCATGGCCAGAGCTTCGCCCTGCTCCATGTCTTCACTCCGCACGAAGAAAAGTTCATGCGCTTGCGTTGACTTCCCGTTGGAAGAAAGCTTCAACTGAATATATCCAGGTTGCTGATACTCTGACACGGAATAATCCACACCATCCTTGAGTTCAACCACAAAGCCAATCGCGGAATCATCCAAAATGATATTTTGATAGACATCTTTTACATTCTTAAGTGCTTTGATATCCTTCTCCAGCTTGTCATAATCCAGATGACGTACACCATTGAAAGTGAAGATCAGACGATTCGGCCCTTCTTTGTGATCCACAGTGTAGGATGGAGCAGAAGCGATCTGTTCACCATCGATCTGAAAATTAATGTTTAGTGTATCCGATTCTTTGGTCGTTGTAACCGAAACACCATCTGTGCGCTCCCCTCCACCACCAACTTGCAGAATCTTGACGACAGAACCGATAACAGGTACATCGGATAATGCCTTAGCTACACCGGGTACGTTAGCTGTTATCATTACCGCAGCACAAGCAGCCACCAGGGAGGAACTACGCCAGATTACCATTTTTCTTCGCTTCTGGTTTCGTGCCCGCTGGCGAGCTTGCTGAATTACTCCGGAAAGGCCGGATGGAATCTCTATCTGTTCATATCGTTCTTTCCCTGTCATGTGAAATCAACCTCTTCCTTGGTTAGATGTTTTTTGAGTTTGTTCAAGATCTTATAAAACCTGGTCTTCACCGTGCTTTCCGGCAGGGACAGTATCTCCGCCATATCCTTGAATCGCTGATCTTGGAAAAATTTCAGAACGATAAATGCCTTGTCTTCAGGATGCAGGTGATCAAGTGCTTCGTATAGATCCCATTGCTCTTCAAGCCCCATGGAGCTCTCCTGTGCCGCAAAAGGTATTGTACTGTCTTCCATATACGTGTACTTCTTCTTCCGTCTGATGTGGTCAAGGGAACAGTTGATGACGATCCGGGTCATCCAGGTTTCAAAATGATCTGGACTGTTCACTTTTTCATAAGATAGAAAACCTTTATAAGATGCCTCGGATATAATTTCCAATGCTTCTTGTTCATTTTTTACATAAGAGAACGCGAAGCGATAAAGCTTTTCTTTACATGCCTCCAGACGTTCACTGAACTGCTGTTCAGTTAGTGCTGTACTCACCTTGCTCAGTTTGTCCACCCCCGTTGCGACTGTATAGTTTGATTATTGCCGCATTTTTAGTAAAGCTTACTTTGAATGTTGTTTCGCATGTTAGACAGCGGAAAGTCTAAAAAAGTTTTAAAACAATGAATTTTTTTTATTTGGAAACAAAAACATATATCGTCCTAAATCAAAAAAAGCCGCCCATAGGCGACTTCTTTACTTTTACTTTTGAACCGGTATGGCTAAGGCTCGCACCTCAACGATGGGGCACTCTCCCGCAAATAATTTGATTTGTTCATATTGTTACGGAGCTCTTATCTACCGTGTTCTCTTTTTGAAAATGGCTTATGCCGGGACGCTCCAGCCCAAGATGGTCACGAAGCGTGCTGCCCGTATACTCTGTTCGGAAGAGCCCCCGTGCTTGAAGGATCGGAATCACATGCTCAACAAATTCATTTAAATCTCCCGGCAGAATGGGCGGCATGATGTTAAATCCGTCGCAGCCATACTCTTCAAACCATTGTTGCATCAAATCAGCCAATTGCTCATAGGTCCTGTTGATCCTTCAAAAGGTTTCTGGGTGACATAAACAGCCTCCTCCTACTAACCAAAATTAATACAACCAGGTAATTATTACTCTTCATAATATCATTCGCTATAACTCCAGCCTTGAAAAACTAAAGTTCCTTTTCGAACGCACAACAGCTCTTATAATTGGAATTCTATGAAAATTTTGCTATACTATTTCGTGATAGATTTCCGTTCAGATGAACTGCAATTCTACTATATTTGAAGAGTTGGAGGAACGCATAACATGTTACATACACGAATAGGAAAGACAGCTGCTGCCACTATCCTTGCCCTATCCTTGCTTGGCACCACTCCAAGCCTTCATGATGCCTATGCTGCACCCGCCATTTCGGTCATGCTGGATGACGTTCCGTTGAAATTCGATGCAGAACCTCGGATCGACAAAGGCGTTACCTATGTTCCGTTCCGAACAGTTGGCGAAGCCCTAGGAATCAGCATTACATGGAACAGCAAGACGCAAACCGTAAAAGCGAATGGAAATGTGAAAGGCCAGGCGACGGAGGTCCTGCTTCAAGTGGGAAGCACCACAGCAACCGTCAATGGAGAAAAAGTCAAGCTTGCAGCACCACCGGTTCAGCGGGAAGGCCGTGTGCTCATTCCACTCAGTTCGTTCAGTAGTCAGTTCGGTGTTGATGTGAGCTGGAACCAGTCAACTCGTACCGTTTCCCTGGTTTCACCTCAACGAGAAATGCATTTGAGAGCTTTCTATGCGCTGCAATCCTATAAGGAAATCGATTTGGTGTCATCCATGAACTCCATCGCTTTTGGTTGGAGTCGCATCGATCGTGAAGGTCAATTTACGCTTCAGGGTAAGGAGTATCAACTCCCTGCTGCTGACGGCGACGTTACACCTCAATCCATCGTTGCTAATACAGCAAATCAGAGCATTAGACCGTATCTCATGGTGTATGCTTTGGATGGAAATGGAGAACTGACCAAGGTGCTGAGTGATAGCAGCATGCGTCAGAAGTCCATTGAGGGTATAACGGCTGCAATAGCTGAAAATGGTTTTGGCGGCGTTGTTCTTGATTTTGAAGGACTGGGTTTCAAGCTGGAGGCTGTAGAGCAACAGAAGCTGCTTAACAATTACGTCAAGCAATTGAAGGAATCCTTGCCTAAAGACATCGCTCTATCCTTGGCCGTCCCCCCACTAAATAGTGCGTATAAAGGTTATGATTACAAAACGCTCGCTTCGTTGGCAGACGACATTATCATTATGGCATACCAATATAATCCTGTTGGTACCAAATCGCAGGTCCCTGAGCCGAACAGTCTTGTGGATCAGGCCATTCAGCTTGCGTTAGATGCTGGCGTCTCCAAGCAAAAGCTTTTGCTCGGGATAAGCTTAAATAGTGAAACCTCCTCTTCCATAGATGATAAACTGGGTCTTGCCAAGCGTTATGATCTCAAGGGAGCTGCCTTCTGGCGCCTTGGATTATTCCGTACCTACAGCAATCAGATGGAAAACGCTGTAAATGCCTCCGTTATAAAAGAGTAAAGATTTAAATATTCTGGACTCAACAGACTTTCTACACACTAAAAAAACGAACCGGAATCTCTGATAATTGACAAGAGATTTCGGTTCGTTTGTTATACAAGGATATTATCTATGCGTTCAATGAGGAATGCTCGTTTCCGTGGGTTGCACTTAGCACCAGATCTTTTTGATAGGCAAGTACCTGATCCCAGTCCCCGTGAAAAATCGGTATCCGATAGTACCCAACTCTTTCATAAAGGGCCGCAGCCTCAGGCTGTTTCGGGCCAGTCTGCAGCTTCAGATTGGTGTACCCGAATTCGAGCGCAAGACGCTCCGCTTCCGTCAGAATGGCCTGAGCCACACCTTTGCGACGGAAATCCGAACGTGTGTACATGCGCTTAACCTCCACGGAAGTATCATCAAGGGGTCTGATGGCTCCGCAGCCTACTGGATATCCATCCAAACGCGCAACAATAAAGGCCGCTCGAGGTGTCTCCACGTCAGATGGCTGAAATCCCGCCGTCCCATCGCCGCCATATAACAATCCCAGTTCTTCGCTTAGCTCCTTGATTAAAAGTTCCGAATCCTTGCTTCGTATATCTTCAGCGGCAGCAAGCACGATTGACGACATTGCGTAAAACCCCTCTCCCTCATTGGATTTATAGGCTTTTGTGATTTATATAAATTATCACGAACAGGTCCTGAGCGTCAATTCCCCTATCGATTGAATATTTCAATAAGCATATTAATGAATAGGTTCACGGCAAAAAGCCGCCAGATTGGCGACTTCTCCGACACTTATATGGTTACAATTAGACGAATGCATTTTGCATTTCATTTCATTCCACGACTCAGCTTACCCTTCAACCACATCGGCTCGTAAATCCGTTGCAACCTCAATCATTTGCGGAACGACAGCTTCATTGACAATGGCAACATACAGATCTCCCATATACAGACGAAATGGAATCTGCAGGTCCTCGTACTTCCACATGAAGAAATCCCCATCGATGGACATGACGCTCTCAGGTCCTTGGACGGTAAGGACGGTTGAGTAGGCAAAGTCGGGCTTGGATGAAAAATACTGTTTGCATTCTTCCAAGGAGATGGATTGCTCTGCGTTATTTTCTTGCATGGATCGAGTGATACGAAAACGTTGATTCATGAAATATGCCTCCTATTAGAATTTGTGCAGAACCTGTCCCAAAATTTCGATGCCCTTCACAATCTGCTCATCAGAAGGTGTTGAGAAATTAAGTCTGATCGCATTACAAGGTTCGTTCTCATCAACGAGGAAAGCAGTACCCGGAACGACCGCCACACCTTCTGCAGCAGCTGTTTTGGCATAATCCAGCATCGGGATATGAGCCGGCAGATCGCACCAGAGGAACAGCCCCCCATCCGGATGAGTAAAGGTGATCGACTCGCCCACATGTTCCTGCAGTTTGTCAATCATCAAGGCAGACTTCCTGCGATAAATCGCACGGATGCTGCTGATATGCTCTGCATAGTTATACTCAGTCATGAACTTGTATGCCAGAATTTGCGGCAGCATGGCTGTATGTACATCCTCTCCCTGTTTGGCAACAACCATCTTCTGAACAACCTCGGAAGGAGCCAGAACATAACCAACACGCAGACCAGCAGACAGAATCTTGGAGAAAGAGCCTACGTAAATAACAAGACCTTCATCATCCATCGATTTGATCGTCGCTACATCTTCTCCTTGAAACCGAAGTTCTCCGTACGGGTTATCTTCCAGGATCATGACACCATATTTCTTAGCAAGATCATAGATCGCTTTGCGCTTCTCCAGGCTTGTGGTAATACCTGTGGGGTTTTGAAAACTCGGAATCACATAGATCAGCTTTACATTCTGCTCGGTTTGCAGAGCATGCTCCAGCTTCCCGATATCCATACCGTCTGTCTCCATCGGAACACCAACAAGCTTTGCCCCTGAAGCCCGGAAAGAGTTCAATGAACCGATAAAGCTTGGGCTTTCACAGATAATTGTATCCCCTTCATTACAGAATACTTTACAAGCAAGTTCAATTCCCTGCTGTGCTCCAGATACGATGAACAGTTCATCCGACGCTTTGCCCGTGTCAAAGCCTGAACTCAGGTGTGTAGTCAATGTATCCCGCAGCGGGGCATAACCTTCGGTAATTCCATATTGCAGTGCTGTTACCGGGTCCTGTTCCAAAATCGATTGGGTGAATGTCCGAATCGCCTCAATAGGGAAAGTTTCCGGAGCGGGATTACCCGCAGAAAAAGGAATTACATTTTGACCCGAAGAAGCCTTCAGGATCTCACGAATAATGGATGGCTGCAATGCAGCAATCCGGTTGGAAAATGAATAGTTCATCTTAGAATAATCCTCCCGAATTCAAATCTGAATGTTGTCTCAATAACCACAATTAGATTCTATTATACGAGTATTTGGCAGATTTCTAAACGGTCTCTTCAAAATTAACAGAGAACAACAAAAAGAGGCCGACATACGCCGCCCCTTTTCCTATGGAATTCACATTCCTTCCATGTATTATCGATGGATCAGATTAATCTCCGATAACCGTGTTGCCTTCACCAAATAAGTTGCCAATCCTGGGACCATCCGGACTAAACCGGGATAGAATTTGTTCGCCTTGGCAAAGGCCAGCTTCTGGATTCCCCGTGCCCTCCGGAGCAGGCGTGTGAATTCGCGATTGGCTTCCTTCGAATATTCGTGCTGCCACTGCTCGAAGCTAATCTTCCCTTGAAGATACTTGTCAGTCCATTCAGCACACAGCAGCGCGGAGCGAAGGGCAATGGACATTCCATCACCACACAGGGGAGGTATCATCAGCATGGCATCACCAATATGAGGATATTGGGACCAGGGTTCAGGAACATTGGATAGATGGAGTGGGGCAATCGAGACCTGTGTCCCTTGGACCGGGCTTCCCTCGGCAAGCCTCACTGCCAATCTTTCGTTGGTCAAGGATGCCGCCTGCAAAATATCCTTCACAGACTTGCCGCTCCCCCGCACCGTATCGAGTGTCAGCAATGCAGCTACATTGGCAATCCCATCCTCAATTGGCGAAATGCCGACGTACCCTCCCTTGCAAAAATACAACTCTACCCGTGACGGAATGGTGATTCCCTGAAAGTGCGATTTGACGCCAACATATGCTGTTTTATCCCGCAGCTCGACTGGCGAGGTCATCCTGCGCGGCTTCTTCGAGCCATGGGCTCCGATAACGGTTCTTGCTCTATATTGAATCTGGTCGTCATTTCCTTGTTTGACTTCAACTTCATAGCTATCATCATCAAACCGCTGAATGTTGGTTATCGTTGCTCTCGTAACAATTTCAACGCCTGCGGCTGCGGCCTTCTCGTGTAAAATCCGATCCAGCTCATATCGGCTGATGCCATAGGCCAATCCCGGCAAAGTTGCTTCGATTTCTCCGCCTTGAGGCATAATGATCTTGGCATGATCCATGGTGCTTGGTTTTAACTCTTGTTCGCCAAGATGGATACCCAGATAATTCAGCATCTCCGTTGTTTCAGGCGACATAAATTCACCGCAGGTTTTGTGACGTGGAAACTCCTGCCGATCCAGCAGCAGTATCCGATGCCCTTGCCGGGCAAGCTGCAACGCAAATGTACTGCCAGCAATTCCCGCTCCGATGACTATGGCATCGATTGGTTTAGACACCTAAAACACCCGCCTTTCATTGTCCATTATGATAACAACCTATTGTTGTCACGAGCTATGCTAACGTCCCATGATGGGGAATCACAACGGAATAGCGGAATAAAGGCTTCCATTCATAAGTCATCGTGTCATGATTCAACTGCTGTTTCAAATCCCGCCAATCCCTTCCCGTGAAGCCTTTTGCAACAGACAGTGGTCCATCATGACGAATATACCGATTGCGTGAGATCATTCGAGTGGTAATCCAGACGGCCGCATAGGATACAGGATGCCGATGGATATCGTTAATGACAACGCCATATTTGGAGGCGCGCAGCATATGCGAGACCATATCAACCAGTTGCTTTCCCTCGAAATGATGGACAAATTGCGAGCCAGTCACGATATCTGCTGAGGCATCCGGCAATTCCCTGACATCGACACGCCGAACCTTGATTCTGGGTTCATTCCGGAAGAGGTTTCTTGCTTCCTCACATGCCTCCTCAGTCAGATCGACCAGAGTAATCTCAAGCTTAATTCCCTTTTGGTCTGCCCAATGCAATAACTTCTGGTTTACATCACCTGAACCTGCTCCCACATCAAGAAGGGTTAGCGTAGTTGGACTGCCAATCGCTCTCCATAACTTCTCCACCCCTGCACGGGTTGGACCGGGAGCAGCAAATATTTTGTTCAGCCGTCTCAAATGTTTGAGCGCTTCGCTCAATTCTTCTCCACCCATGGAAAAATCGTCCATCAACTCGTCTTCTCTTGCCCGTACCGATAGTGTTCTAAAGAAAGACATGTTCCCGCTCCTTTACAGCTATACATTGGGAGTGATTTTCTCTAATTAACAATTATCCCCTCTAACCAATCCTTATACTCGTAAGAACGGCGATATGTTATTTTACTAAGCTATCCCAGATCTCAGACTCCTTAATTCCATGACCCTGCAGAACAAATCCATTCGATGCTGCATCACCGGATACAAACATAAAGAAGCCGCCAAAATTGGCGACCTTGTGGTGTTAGGGTTATTTCTTTATCATTTGTCCCTGATTTTCATTATTGTTGCCACTTTCTTTAAAATAGATCTCGTTCAGAACGTTCACACGGGCGGTAATCTTCTGCTCCAGCATCGGAAACCATTTGGTCTTCCATTCCTTTAACCTTTCCTCCGAAAGTTGGGGACGGAATATCATTCCTATGCCCAATACATCCGATTTGAAGGATTGAATCTTTCTCACGGTTTTATTGAACTGCTGGCTCAGCTGCTCCTGCATTTCTTTTTCAATTACGCCATTGCCTTTTCCTTCAGGACTTTCCGTAATTTCTACATCGAGAACAACATTGGTCTGAATTGACGGGCCTTTCTCCGACCACCGGGTCTGATGTTTGATATGCGCATCCTGAATAAGAACACTTGTGTTCTGTGCCACTTCAATGGTTCCCCCTGTATATTTCCCTTTGAACAAATTAAACAAAAGCGTCTCTTCCTTACTCAGCGTTCCTACCATACGGTCCTCCCGCATGACGGCTGTGCCCCTAAAGGTAAACAAGGTTCGCTCGCCGTTTTTGAGCATTGGGATGGCCATATCTTCCGTGTATGAGTTTTGGTTTTGATAGGCTTCCCATATTCGGACGATCGATTGATTGGGTGTCCATCCGGCTTCTTGGCTAAAAAAGTCGTAGGAAGAAATTTCAGGTGTTGGTGAGATCTGATGATACATCGTCTTCTCAAAATCACCATCAATTACCCCTACCAAGCCCTTAATCGATATGTCGTTTGCTCTCACCGCAAAATTGATGATGTTCTCAATCCCCTGCTCTGCGACCTGTTTGTCGATTAATAGCAACCTCAGATGTACCAATTCAATGCTTTTTTCAGAATCGGTTCGCATCAAATCGATGGCTTTACTAATGGATTTTGCCTCTTTTTCAATAATTTGGGTTTTTCCTGATGCATCCGGTATTTGGAGAATGATCTTGTATTTTTCGGTAGCGCCTTTACCCACACCCATGACAACTGGCAGATATTGTTTGTTAATATCCTTTGTATCCCAACATCCCGGAAGCAACAAGAGCATAGCTAGGGTTACAATTAATGTGCTTGCAATACGCATGTTCATGTACCCACCTTCTTTCGCCGCCATTGCGCCGCCAGGAATACAATGATCGGAAAACCGATCACGCTGTAAACGCAAAAGTAAGAATTCAGATACAGATATGTATTCAATGCGTTCATATCCGGTATCCACAGACTAACCAGGTACAAGGAGACGCACGCCAGGGAAATAATCCATAATCTGTTGATCTTGGGCATAAACAGCTGTTGCACCAGGGAGACCAGAATCCAGAGTAAAACCGAAACCTTCAACACGCCCAGCGCACTTGAGGCCACCACATAAAAGCTGGGGAGCCAATCAAATACAACCCACTCCAAATCAATGGTATCTGATGCCATAAGCATCGGATACTGCAAGTGCACTACCGTTTCCTGCCCGAATACAAGCAGTGGAACATATACAGACCCCAAGGCAAACACAAATATAATGCCGACCGCAGCAGCAGCTTTACCAAAGCTAATGCGTTTCTTGGAGGGAATCATGCCCAGGAATAAAAACCCGGCTGAAATAACCGTGCATACATAGAAATCCGAATTGGAGAAAAACGACATTTCGCTATCCCAAATCGGAAATATGTAGCTGATTCTGAAATTCTGGATGCTAATCATCATGGAGAAAAAAATGAATGGCATCAAAAGGATACACAAACCGATGCTCGCTCGGATGATTATATGAAGTCCTTTCCAAACAGCATAGAAACAAACCAAGATGAACAGAGCCCCTGTCGCTGCTGGCGGTGTTCTTTGTAGAAGTACAGCTTTAATCTCACCTGACTGGAAATACATAAGCAAAAACAACTCGATATATAGAAAGATGAGCAAAGGCAGAACGATTAGCCTCGTTCCCCATTTGCCCAATGACTCATTACAGATGTCGACCACTGTTTTTCCTGGGAACTGGGACAACGCTTTTAAGTAGAGCCACAGAACCAGCAGCTCAGCCAGAAAAAGGATTGTTATGGGAATCCAGTGCCCTTTTGTAGTCGCAGAGATGATGCGTTCGGGGAAGATAGCAAAGATCGAAGCGAGATGAAGCAGAACAAACAGAGTCAAAATCTGAGCTTTATTCATCTGAAGCTTTTCCTTTCACACTTAAACTTAAGTAAGGAACGGAGCAAGTGCTCAACGAGGCAAAATACAGTATAATCCAAATCATTGCCGCCTCAAGACCCCATATCCCAAAAAAGGAACTGATGAGCATGACAATGTATTTATACATTCGTATACCTGTCGTATTCATGTAACCTGCCAGCACAAAATTAGCAATCGCAGAGGCAACAAGGATAATAATCAATAGATTACTGACGAGTTTAGCCTGAACAATCGCTTGTCCTAACAGAATACCGCCAATCATCGTTATCGTCGGACCAATGTTTTTGGGAAGTCGAATCGTAGCCTCAATAATCATCTCCAGCAGCAGCATAACCAGGAGCATTTCGATCAACGAAGGATACGGAACCCCTTCTCTGCTCTTGGCTACCGTTATGGCGAGTTGTATTCGCAGCAATTCCGGATTCACCGAATTCAGCACAATATATAGACCTGGAAGCGTGACAGCCAAAAGTGCACCAATCGCCCGGATAGTTCGTAAAAACACTTGAAACAGATATGGATAGTTAACGTCCAGCGTTGTTGACCACAAATCCGTTATGATCACCGGGAAAGCAAAAGCAAACGAAAACTGGTCAATCAATATGACCACTTTTCCGTTCATCAAATTCTGTACCATCTCTCCTGGCAACTCCGAAGAGACGTACGTTGGTGTTAATGAGAATTTCGGATGCCCCAATATACTCATCAGGTCCCTTACCGTAGTCAATTCCTTGTCCTTATTTTGATCCAGCTTATCCCGGATAGACGCAATGACCTTGGCTTGAGCAACACCCTCCAGGTATACCATGGCAATTTTCTTGGTAGACCGGGTTCCTGTTTCTCGTCGTTCAATAACCAAATCATCGGAGATCATCTTTTTCCGCAGCAAACCGATATTTTTATTAATATCTTCTGTAAAAGCATCGTACGCCGATTGAAGTGGATTCTCGCTCTCCGGTGCACTGACAGATCGCGAAATGTCAGTATGCTCCGGTTCCATGACAGCTGCCATTCCTTCTGTGCTGAACAGAACAAGCTTTCCATGCAAAATATGGTCGGATATCTCATCCATTGACATGGAGGCCTCTTCTTCAAATGGACTGAACATATTTTGAAATGATCCGTTCTCATCGCTACTCGCTGCCTGGTTCATTGCTGACAATGTGGTTGGAAAATCGACAAGGCTCTCCATGTAATACGCTCTGAATTCCTGATCGGCGATAACCACGTTCTTGCTTAAGAAATCCGAGCTCTTTTTGAAATGTTCAGAGAGCTGCTTTTCTATATCGTGAAGATCTTTTTCATGGAATCGCTGCAAATTTTACCACCTCTTTTGAAGTAGTATGTCGTTCAGAAAAAAGTTTATTCAGAAAGGCATCTTGATTTATGCAGTAGTCAGAAAGGCTTTTGTACTGGAAACCAAAATTTAATATAATGTTATAATGCACCAACGGGTGGGAGGATAAGCCATGAACAAAGAAGAACAGGTCTTAGTGGGTTTCAGAGACTTATATAACAAGATCGTTCGGCTTAATAAAGATAAAATGGAAGACAGTCTTAAGGGCTATAAGCCTTCTGAAGTGCATTGCATCGAATACATTGAAAAAAATGTAGATTCCAATGTAACCAAACTTGCGGAGTCCTTTTATATGACTCGCGGTGCCATAAGTAAATTAACGAAAAAGCTCATACAAAAGGGCCTTATCGAAAGCTACCAGAAGTCGGATAACAAGAAAGAAATCTACTTTAGGCTGACGGAGCAAGGGAAAGCCATTTATCAAATTCATGAGGATCTGCATAACGAGTTTCAAGAGCGAGATAAAGCCGTATTTGAGCAGGTAACCGAGGAACAATTCGACAGCATGCTTCACTTCGTGGACAAGTATAATCGGCATTTGGATGCAGAGATCAAGAAGAAACTGGGTGCAGATATCAAGTCGGAATAAATCCGAATCATGAAAGTAAACTAAATGCAGCCGTGCTCGATAAAGAGCAGGCTGCATTTTTTATCGTTATTATTTTGTTGACAAGGAAACAAAGTGGTTGTACGCTATTAATGTTTCCAAGGAAATAAAATCGCTACTCTGGAGAGGAGAATTTAATGTTTAAATTTCGATCACGATCACACCATAAACAGAACATGGAACAGAAAACCGAACAGAAAATCGAGCAAAAAACAGAACCAACCATAGATAAACATGCTTTATTATTCGGTCTTATCTCTGTGTTTCTTTGCGGAATAGGCTTCAGTATCATAGCACCTGTCGTCCCGTTCTTAGTGCAGCCTTATATAAGCAGTCCGGGAGAACAAGCTATTGTTGTTACGCTGTTGACCTCTGTGTATGCCTTCTGCGTGTTTTTTGCATCCCCCGTACTTGGCGCTCTGAGCGACAAATATGGCCGTCGTCCATTGCTCCTGATATGCCTTTTGGGTTCTGCAATCGGGTACTTGATTTTTGGCATAGGAGGTGCTCTATGGGTACTATTTGCGGGGCGCATCATTGAGGGGATAACAGGCGGGAGCATTGGCACGATCTTCGCCTATTTTGCAGACATTATTCCTCCAGAACAGAGAACCAAATACTTTGGGTGGGTGAGCGCAGTTGTAGGTGTAGGTACCGTCATTGGCCCGACTGTAGGCGGGTTACTGGCGAAGATCGATTATGCTGCACCCATGTATTTTGGAGCAGTTATCACTTTAGTGAATGTTATATATGGATTCTTTTTTATGCCTGAGAGCCTTGACAAGAAAAATAGACTGAAAGAAATTACTTTTGCAAGACTTAATCCATTCATACAGCTTGCAAACCTGCTTTCCATGAAAAATTTAAACAGGTTGCTTATCTCAGCATTCTTACTGTGGATACCCAACGGATCATTACAGGCCGTTTTTTCACAATTAACAATAGATACTTTCAGTTGGAAGCCAGCACTCATTGGACTTATGTTCTCGATTATGGGTGTTCAGGACATCATCTCACAAAGTCTCATCATGCCAAAGCTTTTGAAAAAACTTGGTGATAAACAGATAGCCATTCTTGGCATGATCGCGGAGATTATAGGCTACGGTTTTATTGCGCTGTCTACTTTGTTCTCCTTCTATCCTCTTTTTATCGCTGGCATGTTTATATTTGGTTTTGGCGATTCGATCTTCGGGCCTTCCTTCAACGGGATGCTCTCGAAATCTGTTGATTCCAGTGAACAAGGAAGGGTTCAGGGAGGTAGCCAATCCATACGGGCTTTAGCGAGAATGATTGGTCCTATCATTGGAGGTCAAATCTATGTATCCCTTGGTCATGCCGCACCTGCTGTCATGGGTGTAATCCTTATAGCAGCAGCAATACCCGTGTTGTATAAAAGAACGCTGGTGAATATTTAAAATGCCTATTTTCATTAGACAAGTAACTTATTGATCTGGTGGTCGAGACACCATCTGGAATAGATCAAAGGGTTTCAGAACTTAGGTACACATTCTGAAACCCTGTTATCTACATTACGGGACGTCAACTCATCAGTTAATCTACCTTTCCAAACTCCAGTACATAGATGGATGACGGACGTAATAAGTAACCACGCTGCCAATCCTCGGTCAAAACCCTACGCTCTGTGCACTTGATATGATCTGGTTGGAACACGGAGTTGATATGATTATGTGATTCGCTGGTTATCTCATATAAGGTCGCCTCTTCGCTTCCATCGAAAGCTTGCAAATCCAGCTCAACCCGTACCTCCTCCAAGCTTCTGTTCACAATAAACAGGGTGACCAGGCTGCGATCAACATTCGTCCCGGCTACAATGTCCAGATCGGGAAGAGCGTCCAGCTCTATAGGCGTTTTTTTGGTTGAAGCTACAGAGAATGTTCCACATTCGGTCTTCACGGGTAGAAGATGATGAATATCCCGATTCGCGTAAAGCTTTAATACTTCATAGGTTGGAGTACCATAGATCGTGAGTGGACGTCCACTCCATCCAGCCTGCTTGCCCCGATATTGATCCGCATAGAAATCCCCGACGCGAATGCATCCCCCTAGCCAACCATTGACCAGATCGGAGAAACTTCCGATGTGCACGCTATCACTGCAACGAATCATTTCATTCAGATTAGCCGCATTCGCCACGGCAGCGCCAAGGGTGTGTTCGTCTGGCAGTCCTTTTCGCACAGTGTTTGGATAATACATCGTGTTATACTCAGTGATCGCCAGCTTCACATGTTGATGTTTGACATCGGAATGGATGACCTCCGTTGTCTGGCGGATATAGTGCCGGGTCCACTCGGGATAACTCGCCATTGCTTTGTACCGCTCCTCAGCCGGCGTATCCTGATTCATGCCAAAGGGACCGTAGCCATGATACAGATGTAACGTTAGATAATCGATATGCTCTCCTGCCAGAGCAAGCACGGTTTTATTCCAATCCTGCTCATAATGTCCACAGGCCAGTAACACAATGGAATCATCCACTTCCTTCATCGCCTTTGCAAACTGAACGGTCCGCTCCGCAAATTGTTCCGCAGAGCATGCACCCACTTGCCATTGCCCCCAAACCTCGTTGCCAATCTCCCAGTACTTGACGTGATAAGGCTCAGGCGATCCATTCTTCGCCCGAAGAGCCCCCATCGGCGTATCCACACTACCATTACAATATTCGATCCATTGGGCGGCTTCTTCAGGTGTACCCGAGCCATCGTTCACGCAAATCAAAGGTTCTACCTGCAGCTCGTGGCAAAAGCGGATAAATTCATCCGTTCCGAAATATTTGCTGGTCCATCCTCCCCATGCCTCATTGTACATGACGGGTCTCTCCAGAACCGGGCCGATGCCATGCTCCCAGTGATAAGCACTAATGTAGTTACCTGCGAGTCTCATCATGCCTGCGTTTAGTGCTCTCGTCATCTCTACCACTTCACGTTTCACTAGGGCAATATGATCGACAGGCAATAGAGACACATGATCCAGCCAGAGCATTCCAGTAGAGACGTGATCAATCCATCTTGGATGCTCGGCCGGAATATACACTCGAATTTCTGCATCGGGGCAAGCGCGCATGATCGTCAGCCGTCCTTCATAATCCCGCCAGTTATGGCTGTCCAACTCGACTTTCAACTGACCAAGAACTTCTTCAGTTCGTCTATCGACCGCTTCGACCATCAAATATTGTAGTCCGATGGAAGCCCGCGCAACAATATGGAAGGTGTAATCCATCGGCCCTTTCAATGCGGACCTCTGTACAATCCCTGCGTACGCTTCATCATCACTTAAGATTCGAATACGCTGAGCGCGACCCGAATGTCTGAGAGCCGGGGGTTCCATCGCATATTGAGTATTTCTTCCGTTGGTGTAAGCCTGCCAGCTCCCCGATACAGAAATTCTTGATTCAGCTTCGCTTTCAAAGTCCATATCCTTCAATGGAAATGCAAGCATCGCCTCCATATGGTCCCGAATGTCTTCCACAAAATGTCCAAATAAATAAGGGTTGACCGTGTGCTCGCTTAAGCTATTACAATGGATACTGATCCTTGCGTTAGATTTCAACATAGTTCCTCCATCATTGTGATTGATATGGATTTAACCTTTAATCGATCCAATCATGACCCCTTTAACAAAATGCCGCTGCACAAAAGGATACATCAACAGTACAGGCAAACTGGAAACGATAATCACCGCATACTTGATGCTCTCCGCGAGCAGGATTTTGTCCTCCAGTCCAATGTTACCGTCTACGGCATCGGATTGGCTGATCAGCAGAATTTCGCGTAGTACCAGTTGAAGCGGATGCAGATTTTCGTTGCGAATATAGATGAGTGCGTTAAAAAATGAATTCCAGTGTCCTACAGCATAGAACAGCACCATCACAGCAAGAATCGGCTTGGACAGGGGCAGAATAATGCTCAGAAGCAGCCGCCAATTGGAGCACCCGTCCATGTGGGCAGCTTCCTGCAGTTCCCAGGGGATACTCGACTGGAAATACGTTCTCATCACGATTAGATTGTATGTGGCGATCGCGCCGGGTACAATCAGAGCCCACATCGTATCCACCATGCCCAAATTTTTGATCAATAGATACGTTGGAATTAATCCACCGCTGAAAAACATTGTTAGCGTGATAAAAACCATGATTATATTACGCCCGGGAAGATCAGGTCTCGAAAGGGGATATGCTGCCAACACGGTCATGATAATGTTAATCACGGTGCCCACAACCGTATAAACTATCGTATTGCGATACCCCATCCAAATCTTCTCGTTGTGCAAAATGTTCGTGTAGGCGTCCAAAGTCAGTCCTTTGGGCAGCAACCACACTTCTCCATTCAATACTTTCGTGGGATCACTGAACGAAGCGCTGACGATAAAAATCAACGGATACAGCACAGCGATGATAATAATTGAAGCGATGATGTATATAATTACATCGAAAATTCGTTCATTGGAACTGGCTTGTAGTGTCGCCTGCTTGGACATGGGACCTTGCCCTCCTTTACCATAAACTCGTCTCAGACGTCTTGCGCGCAATCCGATTGACCAGTAAAAGCAACACCAGATTAATGATTGAATTAAAGAGTCCGATAGCAGCTGTATAGCTGTATTCTCCCTTTAAGATCCCTGTCGTATAGACAAACGTTGAAATGACATCACTCGATTCCAGATTAAGATTGTTTTGCATCAGCAAAATTTTCTCAAACCCCACGTTCATGAAATGACCAATATCCAAAATAAGCAAAATGATAACAACTGGAGCAATACCGGGCAGCGATATATGCCAAATACGCCGCAGTCTTGACGCTCCATCCATCTTGGCAGCTTCATACAGATGCGGGTTCACACCGCTCAAGGCTGCAATATAGATAATGGATTGCCAGCCCATGTTCTGCCATATATTCGAGCTGATAAAAATGGTCTTGAACCAACCCGCTTCCTCTAGAAAACGGATCGGTGTACCTCCGAATGCCTCAATCAGCAGATTGACTGGACCCGTATGGGGCGAGAGAAACACATTCAATATGCCAACGATAACAACCACTGAAATAAAGTGAGGAATGTACGTAATATTTTGCAGCCACTTGCTGAAGGTTTTATTGCGAATTTCATTGATAATTAGTGCCAGCAGGATGGGAATCGGAAAGGCAATCAATAAGGAGAACAGGTTAATGGACAGTGTATTCCATAGTAGTCTCCAGAAATAATATGAATTGAAAAATCGTTCGAAGTGACCGAAGCCTTCCCAGCTGCTGCCGAGAATTCCTCTGGCCGGATTGAAATTTTTGAACGCAATTTGCAGTCCATATAACGGAGCATAGTGAAATACTACATACCAAGTGACTGGAAGAAGCAGCATAAGGTATAGATCCAATCTTTTGCCCATTTGCCTTAAGAGGCCTGAACTCTTTTTTGAATGACTTCGTGGCATCGTAATCGTTGTATCCGTTTTGGCGCTTTTCATGGGCATCTGCTCCTCATCCATGATGTTTCAGCATTACTTCTGCATCTTGTCATAAGCATCCTGATATATCTTCTCCAGTTCCTCGATTCTCATCTTTTTGAGCGTGGACTGGAATTGCTCCCATTTGTCAAAGCCAAGCGCACCTACGATAAATTTTGTACTTTGTTCTTCGTAATATTTGTCGATATCATTTCGCAAAATATTGACTTCCTGGGCGGTTTGCTCATCAAACATTGGAGCTGCATAGCGGACTTTTGGCATGAACGGATCAAGCTTTTGCTGTGCCTCCTGCACCTGCGGTGGATTAATAAAAGAGGCAACCTGTTCGCTGATGAGATGTGGCGCGCCTCCTCCGGCATAAGGCGTGATTTTGGCCTGATTGCTGATATCCTTCAAGAAGTCCTCTGTATAGTAGGGAATACCATCCTTTATCTCGTAATGCTCGCCTTCTCTTCCGAATCTCAACAGCGTAGAACCCTCATCACTGTAGAAATAATCAATCCAACGCATCGTGACTTCCGGATATTTATTGACGGATGTGATCGCAAAGGCTCCAAAATCTCTGGCAATGGGCAAAGCCTGGCTCTGCAATCGGTCACCCTGCGGACCTTCCAGTGGGGCGATACCCGTATATTGGTCTTTGATCGACAAAAAGTTATTGTTTGTCTGGTCAAAGAAAAAGCCTGTATTTCCTGAACCCTGCTTGGCCAGATACTGTGCTTCCGTGTGTGTAAATATTTCCTGATCCAGAAGCTTCTCCTTATACAGTTTGTTTAAATACATCAGCATTTCTTTATTCTGGTCACTGCCCATCCAGATGCTAACTTTGTCATTATCAATATTAATGTTATATCCAAGCTGTGAATCCAAACCGAAGGATCCGCTCATCGCGCTCACAACAGCCAATCCCACACGGGCTGTCATCGGTAGTTCATCCTGTTTATCGTTTCCATTCGGATCGCCATCACGGAAGGCAAGCAGAACGTTGTACAGTTCTTCGGTCGTCTCCGGCACTTCCAGATTCAGCTTGTCAAGCCACATCTGATTGATCCATTTCTTATCCGTCCGGGCCGCACTCAGCGTAACAATCCCCGGAATCGTATAAATGTGACCTTCCGGTGTAGTGATGCCTGCGCGAATCTCGGGGTATTCCTCCATTAATTTCTTCAAATTCGGAGCGTACTCATCGATAAGTTCTTCCAACGGAATTAACTGGCCTGCCGAACCGTAGCGAATGGCTTCTAGCGGGGAAAGACCTGAACGGAACAAGGCATCAGGCAGCTCATTCGATGCAAACAGCAGATTTTTTTTCTCTTGAAAACCATCTGTTGGCGCTTCAATGAATTCGACTTTCACGTTGCTCAATTTCTCGTAATCCTGGAAAACCGGCATCTCCTTGAAAGGGCCATTTACGGGTGCAATTCGGGTAAACATCTTGAGGTTTACCGGTTGGTCCACAATTGGAAACCCGGTCGTATGAACGTCGTTTTTCGATACCTCTGATGCAGATTCGTTAGCGGTTCCACCGGAACTGCATCCAGCCAGCATCAAACTGGAAGCGATCATTGTCATAATCACATTTCTTCCCCAGCGTTTACGCATAAGTTGTGCCCCCCAATTCTTATCACCAAATGTAAATTGTAAGCGTTTGCTATTGGTGTGTGCTCATTATAATTCACTAGGCATGGAAGGCAATTACAATAATATGACCCTTTACTCCACATATTTTACAAGTTTTGAGTTTTGCTCTGATCGGCATCGTTCCCCGTGAGTATGTCAGGGTGCTTTATATCGTTCTTTCTTTTTCCCGGATTGCTCAAATACGCTTGCGGTGTCAAACCCGTTATTTCTTTGAACACTTTAAAAAAATAGTTGTGCGTCGTAAAACCCACTTGCATGCTTATTTCCTTAATTGAATATTGACCGCTGTCCAGCAGCTTGCACCCTTCATCAATCCGAACACGATTCAGATATTCCGAAAAAGTCCGCTGCGTCTCCTCCTTGAATATTCTGCTTAAGTAGGAGGCATTCAGCCCAATGACATTTGCAGCAAGCTCTAATGTGACATAACCTGGATACTTCTCCAGGATGATATGAATGGCCTGCGTGACATGCCGAGAATAGGACCCCACCACACGATGCTGATTCAGCAAATGAAACAGGCTGGAGAAGAAGGATTGCAGGCCTTGCTCCAGCTCTCTTATGTTTTTCATTCGACCAAGCTCGCTTCTTGAAGGCAGCTTAGCTACCGCTGGATCTGTGGAAGGCAAGCAGCTCTTCCATGCTTTATCACCCATTTGCATGAGCTCGCTGACCATCATCTGAACCGTATGTGAGTGGATAGGCAGGTGGTCTATCGAAGCAAAAATAGAGGAAATCAATTGGTGCACGCCAACCTTATCAAACCTTTCTATGGATAATAGAAGCTGTTTGTGCTCCTCAATGGTCAGTGAAACACGCTGGCGTTGATGGAATTCATCTGAACGCTTGTCCGATGGATGTTTGTCCGAACATGGGCTTTCTTCGGGAATGATAGGACTACTGAACGTTTTCGACGAAGATCCATCGAGTGTACTTTCGGCTGAGCAGTAGCTGGATGCCAACTGGGACAGACTGGTGCATACATGTCCCACAGCGGTTACACATTGCAGATTCAAGAACAGTTCCAATGCATGCTGAATCTTCCGCAGTTGTCCATCTACCTCGCGCTGTATGATGTGCTCGCTTCGTTCCTTGAAAGAAAATACGATAACAAATCGCCCTTCCTCTACGTACACCGCTGTCCGCTCATGGATATCACCCAGGCTCTGCTGCATCATATCGACGACCTGCTGAATCAGACCATTGGTCTGCACGTCACTGTATGACTCTGTCAGCAGCAGGAACGGAACAATCTGTAAAGCTGCTGCTGCATATCTGGACGCATGCGGATACAGATTGTATTTCTGGGAAAAATCCTCAAATCCATACGTTGCTTTCGTCTGTCTTTTGAGCAAATACAGCAAATAATCGCGCATAACTTCGGAATTCCCTTTCTCTGCTTCTGCCTTCTCAGCGACGTGTTTCTCACGCAACCGATCTGCCTGCTGCAATTCCGATACGGCTTTATTCAAAATGTGGAGCAGCGTTGAATCGTCCAACCGATGCTTGAGCAAATAATCGATGGAGCCATTGTTCAGGCAATCCCGCACGTAGTCATAATCGTCATAACTGCTAAGCATAATGGTCTTTATCCACGGAAAACGTTCCTTGATGGTCCGATTTAGCTCTACACCATTCATTTCAGGCATATCTACATCAATAATCACAATATGCGGTGGCGACTGCTCAATCATCGTTAAAGCAATTAACCCATTATGCGCCTGACCGCATAATTCGAATCCATAGTTTGCCCAGTCCAATAACGTCCATAGATTATGGCGTACCAACGGTTCATCATCGACGAGTAGTACCTGAAACATGGCTTATGTCACCTCTCGTTTGGTATTTTCCATACGTTTCTCGAGTTTGGGCAGCCGAATCTCGGCTTTGGTGTAAAACCCCGGTTCACTGCACAAATGGACGCCATAGGAGTCGCCATACATGCGAACAATTCGTTCGTGTACATTACGTACACCCATTCCACTAAAACGTGATGTTTCGCCTTTTGTGCCCGTACCTTCCAGTAAATTCTTCTGTTGCTCCTCCGTGATCCCCTTGCCGTTGTCCACCACATCAATATGGAGATGGTTTGCATCCTCATACACCCGTATCAACACGAATCCATCCTGTTCGAGTGGTCCAATACCATGAATAATTGCGTTTTCAACCAGGGGCTGCAGCATCAACTTCAATACCCGGCAATCCAACAATGCGTCATCCTCAATCTCGGTAATCAGTCGAATCGGCTTCATATATCTGTACTTCATGATGGAGACATAGTGCTCAACATATGCTAATTCCTCCCGTAGTGTAAGAAATTCGCTTGAATTTCCGAGGACACTCCGCATGAGCTCAATCAACGATCCCGACACCTCTTCAATGTTCGGCACTCCGTTCAATCTGGCCAAATACTTGATTGTATTGAGCGAGTTGTACAAAAAATGAGGATGGATTTGTGCTTGAAGCGCGGTCAGTTCAGCTTCCCGCTTTTCTTTCTCGCTGAGGCGGATTCCTTCGAGCAGTCTTTTCAATTCTTCCATCATGCTGATGAAGACAAGATACAGTTGCCCTGTCTCGTCTTCGCTTTTAATCTCTTTTTTGGGTAGCGTAAAATTGCCATCCTTCACAAACATCATCAGCGATTTTAGTTTTCGAATATTCAGGGTAATTCGGGAAGAGACTTGCAGTGAAACGATCAGCACAACGACAAATACGATCATGGACACCTCTGCCAGCAGTTTGCGCAGCCTTACAGATTCGGTCAGAAGAGAATCTATTGGAGTTAAAGCTATAGTGCTCCACCCAGTATAGTCGGATTGACGACAAAGAACGATGTATTCTTTTCCATCCATATATTGCCTGACCGCGTCACCATTCCTTCCGAATTGCTGATTAATGTCCTTAATTTCCTCGTATGAAGGAGCAAGAGATGCGGTAGCTCGGGTTTCATAGATGAAGCGATTTTCCTTGTCCAGTACATAGATCATGCTATCTGTAGTCGGCCTCACGTCATATGTTTTCTGGATAAATTCATAATTCACGTCAACCATGACAACCCCAATGGGTGCACGGTCATAACGAATCTCCCGACCAATAGTGACAGCATCTGATACCCCTGTCTGTTTGAAATATGCGTGCCTTGATCCATTTTGCAGCATATAGTCCATCACTGGCGTACCCAAAATCGTTCTGTCCAGCCAAGGCCCACCCGAGAAGAACACCTTCCCGTTCAGGCCCACAACGGCGATCCGTGAAATGTAAGCCTTATAATCAATCAGGGACGATAGAAATTCATCCATCCGCTTCTGCTCCTGAAACCACTCATAACTGATCTCCTCATTCGGACTAAGCAAAGTGTCAATGACCGTGTTTTTGTTAGTCACCACGACGGTATTCAGACGATCAATCTCTTCCAGCATCATGTTCAATGATTCATCCGCCTGCCTTATGCTGTCCGAAACTGACGTGATGGCATTTTGCATGATCGTCTCACGCATGCTCATATAAACAATGACCGTAATCGAAACGATGGATACAAGCGTAACGGCAATAAAAGCGATAAAAATTTTCCCCTGAATGCTGCGTTTCGGTGAAATCCATCTTTGCATTGTAGAGAGCTTCATTGTGGGAGTCTCCTTTTTCAAAATCCAATCAAAAAAAGTAAGCGTTCTCCAAACTGGACAGCAGTATGTTCTGGATCAGCTTGAGGTTCTCCGCATCATGATTGGAGGAACTTTATAATAGATTTTGAATGCTCTTGTAAATGAATATAAATTCGGGTAACCCAGCGACAAAGCAATCTCCGTAATGGTTGCATCGGTATCTTTTAGAAGCTGTTTGGCCTTATCCATTCGTATTCGCTGCATGAATTTTAACGGAGGCAGACCGACCTGACTGGTGAACATGTTGGAGAAGTACGAACGATGCACCCCCGCGAAGTCGGCGACCTGCTGCACGGAAATGCCCTCTGTTGCATGCAATTCCATGTAATCCATGCATTCATGAATCCAACTCGCCAGTTCCGTAGGCTGTGTATAGTTGGTGTCGGGAACAAGACTAGCCAACAACCCGTATACCAACCCGTGCAACTCCAGTGATACTGCAGGCTTCCACCGTTCCACACATGCCAATGCATGAATCAGACGATCAGACGTTTCTTGGACCCGAGAAGTAACCATCTGTTTGCCGAACGGGCTTTCCGGAGTCAAGCCAGCCAGCTCCAATAATGGTTTGACTTTAGCCCCATCCAATGCCAGCCAGTTCATTCGCAGCGGAGATTCCGAGGGAAGCATGTGATAGTAATAGGTTCTGCCGGGAAACAGACAAAACAGATCATTCTTCTGCAGGTCCACTCGCTTGCCATCAAACTCAAACCTGACCATGCCTTCATGCACAAAATGAAGACTGTAACACTCAATACGCTTGGGACCAACCCGGTAATTGGATTTGGCTACACTTCGTCCTGCCCGGACTGGCCAAATGTGCTCCTCTTTATCCAAATAACCCGGCTTATAGTAGATGAATTCTGCATACTCGTACTCATATTCCTGCATTTTGGCGAGTCCCCTCCTTCTCTTTTTTGTTTGATAATAACAAAATGACAACAAAATTATAACACCGGGCTATTTTTATATCTCGTTTTTTTCAATATCATCATCCTAGGAGGCGATTTCATTTGTCGAGAACACCTAACATTTTGCTAATCACCAGCGACCAGCAGCACTGGAACACAATTGGAGCTTTTCAGTCTGAAATTTCCACACCCAATCTGGACCGGCTCGCCCGGCAAGGAACAACGTTCGAGCGGGCGTATTGCCCGAACCCTACCTGCACTCCTAGCCGTGCTTCCATCATTACGGGCATGTATCCCAGTCAGCACGGGGCTTGGACGTTGGGCACAAAATTGCTTGAAGACCGTCATACCGTTGGGGAAAGTTTCAGTGAAGCAGGCTACCGCACCGCACTGGTGGGTAAAGCACATTTTCAGCCTTTAAAATCCACAGAAGTCTACCCGTCGGTAGAAGCCTATCCCATCCTGCAGGATTTGGAGTACTGGAGACATTTCCATGGACCGTTTTACGGTTTTGACCACGTTGAGCTGACCCGTAATCATACGAATGAAGCGCATATCGGTCAGCATTACGCACTGTGGCTGGAAGAACAGGGATGTACCAACTGGAGGGATTACTTCCTTCCCCCAACTGGAACGATGGATCCTTCCGTAACGTATACGTGGCCCATTCCTGAGAAATATCACTACAACACCTGGATCGCTGAGCGAACCAATTCCCTGTTGCAGCAATATACCGATGCCGATGATCCCTTCTTTCTGTGGGCCAGCTTCTTCGACCCGCATCCGGAATATCTTGTACCGGAACCGTGGGATTCGATGTATGACCCGGATGATCTTACGATCCCCTCCATAACACCCGGAGAGCATGATCGTAATCCGCCCCATTTTCAATTGACCCAAGTAGAAAATCCGAATTTTGAAGATTGGGTTGAAACCGGCTTCGGCATTCACGGCTACCGCTCGCATCATTATTATGAATATGGCGACAAGTCCCGCTTAACAGAGTATGACAAGAAAAAATTGGTCGGCGTGTATTACGGGATGATCAGCATGATGGATAAATATATTGGCAAAATTCTCGATAAGCTGGATGAGTTGGGCATTGCAGATGAGACTATCGTCGTTTTCACAACCGATCACGGTCATTTCTTCGGGCAGCATGGTCTTCAGGCCAAGGGCGGATTCCATTACGAGGATCTCATCAAAATCCCTTTTATCGTAAGATATCCAGGTGAGGTGCCTGCTGCTAGAAAATCAAATGCCATACAATCGCTGGTCGATCTGGCTCCCACCTTTTTGTCCCTTTGCAACATTGCAATTCCTCACGCCATGACGGGATTGGATCAAAAGAACGTGTGGCTTGGCATTGAGGAAGCCGTTCGGAATCACGCTCTCTGTGAATTTCGACACGAACCCACGACGATTCATCAAAAAACATATATTGAAGAGCGTTACAAGATCACCGTTTATTACAATCAAACCTATGGTGAACTTTTCGATCTTGAAAAGGACCCCGATGAACGATTCAACCTATGGAATGAACCAGAATACACCCATCTCAAGACAGAGCTGCTGCTCAAATATATCTGGGCTGAGCTTGGCAAAGAGTCCATGCCAATGCCTCGAATTCATCATGCCTGATGGAAAGGATGAGGGTAGCATCAAAAACCTGAAAGAACAATGTATGGTACTGGCACAGCTTTTTTGGATTTTCTTCCGCATCGGTCCTTCCACCTTTGGAGGTGGATATGCAATGCTGCCCATTATTGAACGTGAAGTGGTGAACAAGAAAAAATGGATGCAAGAGGACGAGATCGGTGAGCTTATATCGCTTGCCGGCTCGGCTCCTGGAGGTGTTGGCGTAAATGCCGCTGCGATGATCGGACATCGCCAGGCAGGCATCGCGGGAGCTGTTTCGGCCGTCATCGGCGTGACATGTCCCACGTTTTTGATTGTGATTCTGATTAGCGTGTTCGCCATCATATTTCGTAACCAACCCAAAGTTGACGCCGCTTTAAAAGGAATGAACGGTGGCATTATTGCCTTAATCAGTATGGCAGCTTATCGGACGGCCAAGTATTCCATCTTAGATACAACAACAACGATAGCTGCCGTTGTGACCGTAGCTGTGCTGTTGTTTGCAGGTATCCATCCCCTCTATCTTATTGTTTCGGGAATGATAAGCGGTATGGCCGTAATTCGGATCAAAAAGCGGTTAGGGCTTCAAGTGAAAATGGAAAAAGAATCTGTAACAGGAAGCTACCCGGAACTGGAATACTACATTTAAGAAAGACGAATCGGAGCGATCGACATGTACTGGGACCTGTTCATGATGTTTATACGTGTAGGCCTCGTTTCGTTTGGTGGCGGTTATGCGGTTATCCCGATCATTCAACACGAGGTCACGGAAAAAGGTTGGCTGACAAGTTCAGAATTCCAGCAAACCGTAGCGCTGGCCGGCATGGCGCCCGGCTCGATTGCAACCAATGCGGCAACGTTGATTGGATATAAAACGGCAGGTTATATCGGAGCCGCGGTCTCAACGGCGGGTATGATTTTGCCTTCATTAGTTGTCATTGTGTTACTCTCTGCCCTATTTTATCGGGTGCATGACAATTCATGGGTCAAGTCATCTTTATACGGCTTGCGTCCAGTAACGACGGGACTCATCATTTATGCTGCCATTCATTTTGGTTATCCAGGTGAAGATACAGGCATAAGCTGGGTATGGATTGCAACACTGCTCATTAGCGGAGTATGTTTGTTTCTCCTGTTCAAGTACAAGCTTCATCCCCTGCTGGTTCTTATTGTTGCCGGAGCCGCTGGCATTATTTTATTCTAAAGCCAGCATGGCGACCAAGGAAGATTCTCCGCCGACAAATGTAAGTTGCTACCCTTTTTTCAAACAGGTTACTCCCTTCAATGGTTTTAAAAGGAGCAGCGCGATCACAGCAATAGCTGTCCTGGCTGCGCCCCTTCATTTTATTTTACGATTGACGCAGGTATAATCTGCTCGTTTCCTCCCAGATCTCTCCGGGCTCCAGACTAAATAATCCCGCTTCTTCGGCCTGCATATCCAGATTAGGTGCATTCACAAGATTGATCTGGGGTTCAGGACAGAAAAAGCCTTCTTCCGCATTGTTATTCCAGATCATCCATTGTTTATAAGAGGTTCCCACATCGTAGATCAGTGTCATTCCATGCTTTGTATCCTGAAGCTCCATCCGGTTTCTTCCGTTCTGCGGTACAGCAGTGTAATGGTTATCCATTTCTGCAAAGAACGGATATACCCCGGAGTCACGCATTAGCTCTTCTTCCTGAACCAGGGGCTGAAAACGTGTCGTTGGCAGCATACGTTGATCCAATTCCCATCTGTCTCCGATGGTCAGCTTGAGCTTGTAATCAGAAGCCGATCCTCCCGTATTAAACGGTGCGTTGATTGAGGTATGAAAAGCAATCAGGCATGGCATGCAGGATTCTCCGTGATTGCGAATCCTCACATGCTGCATAAGTCCATCACTGCTCAGCGAGTAGCGCAATGTGATCCTGAATTGAAAAGGAAAGGTCACATACACCGGATGAGTTTCATCAATGGTGATGGACACCGAGACATAGCTTTCCTTCTCGGTATGTCCATACTCATCCACAACCCAGGGCGTATTATACAAAAATCCGTGCAAGTGATTTCCTGTTGCTTCCTCATTCACCGGGAGCTGAAGTGTCTGCCCGTTCCAGGCAAACCGCCCATCCTCATAGCGATTAGGCGGAAAAAGGACGGGGATCCCGTGAATCATCGGTTTTGCCTTGAATGATTCCATTTCTTCGGGTGACGGCTCATGAAGGAAGCGAAGCCCTCGCTCAAGATCACGAAACGCGACCAGATTACCACCTATCTCCGGCAGCATCACAGCCTCACTGGAACCGAAACGAAGGTAAATGGCCTTTTCCCCTTGAAAATCGCCTTCCCAGGAATTACTTGTCTCCCTTGTGTTCAACATGTGTTCCCCTCCTTATTCGCCAGCAGACGATGGATAATGTCCTTCAATAATGGCTCTTATCTGTTCCATCGGCATCTTGGGCTGTCGATCATACGTCAACAGACCGTTAATCTCCTGTTCTACATCCGTCAGCTGTGTGTAACAAAATCCTTCGACAACTGGTGAATCCAATATCGGCTGTACTACGGCATGCAGCCGCTGGGCAAAATCCTCGTCATTTTCCGCTCCGGAGTAACCCCAGCCTTCCCATTCACTTTTCTTATACCCGATTCCACCGAATTCGGTAATTAATATAGGCTGTCCTTCATAACGGTAGCCACCCACGCTCAGATTCCGACTGCCCGGAAGGGCACTTACAGCGTTTTCACGAGTACGATACCTTTCCGCCAGAACTTCCCTTCTCCATTCATAATCATGAATGTTATACAAGTCGGTCTGTACCATCTCCCAGCCATCATTGGAAATGACCGGACGGGTGGAATCCAGCGATTTGGTCAAATAATACATCGACAAGGCGTGATACTGCTGCTCTTTGCTGGTCAGGATATTGGGAACGCCCCAGCTTTCATTAAGAGGTACCCAGACCACAACACAGGGATGGTTGTAGTCCCTTTCCAGCGCCTCCTGCCATTCACGTGTTACCTGGGCGATATACTGTTCCGAGTAATCGTAGGCATTCGCCATCTCTCCCCATACAAGCAGCCCAAGCTGATCACACCAATACAGGTATCTTGGATCTTCAATCTTCTGGTGTTTTCTGGCGCCGTTAAATCCCATTTCCTTTGTTAATTCCACATCACGCCGGATAGCCTCATCACTCGGCGGGGTCAGATTACCATCCGGGAAATACCCTTGATCCAGAACAAGCTTCATATAATATGGACGGTTATTCAGAAACAGCTTGCCTTGTTCAATGGAAATCTTGCGCATGCCGAAGTAACTGTCGACCTCATCGACTGGCACACCATCCACCAACACAGTGAAATGAATGTCATACAGATTAGGATGCTCCGGTGACCACAGCCTGCCAAGGCCATGCTCGTTAAAGGTATGAAGCCCAATGGTACGGGTTTCTGTTTTGCCGCTGATTCGATATTCGTCCTCAGACAGCTGCTCTCCCTGATAAGCAATCTGTACACGCAGTCTGACATCCTGAGCGTCCCAATCCCTTGGATCAGTTTGTTCCCTTTGAAGATGAGCCGTAACTTCAATTTCGTTGCGATCGACATCGGGAGTCAGGCGTACCTTCTGCAGATGAACGGGTGCGACAGCTTCAAGCCACACCGATTGCCATATTCCAGTAGTGCGCGTATAGAAAATTTGGGCAGATTGCTCCTGCCAGAACTGCTTCCCCCGCGGCAGCGTTACATCCCTGCTATAATCAATCGCTTGTACGGTCAGCACATTGCTTCCTTCCAGCAAAGCATCCGTAACATCGGCATGAAATGGCGTATGCCCGCCCTCATGCCGAACCACCAGTTTCCCGTTCATCCATACAGAGGCTCCATAGTCCACGGCTCCGAAGTGCAGCAGCAGCCGTTTGCCGGTGAAGTTCTCTGGAATGTCAAAAGTCCGTTTGTACCAGACATTATCGTGAAAATCGGGATCTGCTATCCCGCTGAGCTGACTTTGAAAAGCAAACGGCACCTGGATTCGGCGGCTGAATGCTTGTTTGCCTTCATTCCAGTTTTCCGAACGTCCCTTGTTATGATCATCGAATTCAAATTCCCATTCCCCGTTCAAACTCATCCAGTCCTTCCGCACAAATTGCGGCCGTGGATAATCCTGTCGCAGCATGATGTTCAGCTCTCCTGTTCTAAGTTGATCTCTAGCATATAGTCCAGGCTTCATCCCAGATTGATTTTTCGTATCTCTTCCAGTGGAACCTTCGGTTTGCGGTCTTCCGTCAGCAGTCCGTTGATCTCTTGCTGCACATCCGTAAGCTGTGTGTAACAATAGCCAGAGATATAGGGAATGGATTGAATTGCCCCGGTGATGGATCTGAAACGTTCGAGGAAAGCCTCTACCGAATCCACTTGGTTACCGTATCCCCAGCCTTTATCCGATTGAAAAGCGATTCCGCCGAATTCACTAATGATGATAGGTTGGCCTTTGTACGTATATCCTTCTGCAAAAGCAAATTTCCATCGGTTGGATGCGATCTGGTTCGTTACAATCAGATCCTTATCCTGATAACGCTCCAGAAAAGCGTCTCCCGTCTCCACATAATCATGGAGACTCAGAATGTCGGATACCGTATGCTCCCAGCCATCGTTGGTAACCACCGGACGATACGGATCAATCGCTTTTGTCAGATGATAGATGGTTTGAGTGAACTGCTGCTGCCTTACATCATGGGCAATGGTCTGTACCCCCCAAGATTCATTGAAAGGAACCCAGGTAATTACGCATGGATGATTATATTGTTGAGGTACAATTTCCAGCCACTCTTTGGTGAAACGGGTCACAGCCTCGTCATTGAATTCGAAGGTCGCCGCCATTTCTGACCAGACCAGCATGCCCTTCACATCACACCAATATAAGAAGAGCGGGTCCTCCAGCTTCATATGTTTACGGATTCCGTTGTATCCCATTGCCGCAATGTAATCGATATCCTCAATCAGTGCTTCCTCGGAAGGAGGTGTTAGATGAGTCTCTGGCCAATAGCCCTGATCCAGAATCAGCCTTTGATAGAGTGGAGCGTTATTCAAGAGAATCTGCCCATTTTCAATCGATATCTTTCGCATGCCAAAATAGGACTGAACCCGGTCGCTTTCTTTCTCGTCCTCGTACAGAACAAACTCAATATCGTACAGGTTCGGTGATCCTGGTGACCACAACGACTGTTTCCACGGACCGCCAGCCTCATGTTTTACACTGGCCTCTATCGTCATCCAAGGTCTGTCTGGAGACAGACTGATCGTTTGTACATGCTGCCCCTTAAGCTCAATGCGCGTCTCCAGACGCAAGTTGTTTCTGCCTTCAATTCCATGCAGTTGAAAGTCCAATCGAATCATATGCCGATCAATATCCGGTGTCATTTTGACCGCATCAATTCTTGCCTCATTCACATATTCCAGCCATACACTTTTCCAAATCCCGGTGCTCTGTACATAGAAGCATTCAAAATTTTGATCCACCCAGCGTTGTTTTCCGCGAGGCTGCACTGCACTCTGACTGTCCTCTATCTCAAGCACAATATTGTTCTCTGAACCGTACGTAACGTATGGAGTGATGTCGAAGGAAAAGGCCGCATAACCTCCTTCATGCTCTCCGACAACTGTCCCGTTCACCCAGCATTTTGCCTTGTAGTCTACACCCTGAAAATGAAGAATCGTCCTTTTCCCTTGAGCCTCCTGTGGGATCAGCACATTTCTTCGGTACCAGACCCGTGGATGGAACGTCTCGATCCCGATTCCGCTTGCTTTGGTTTCATAGGTGAAAGGAACAATAATTTGGGTGCCCTTCGGAAATTGTTCTTCATCATACCAATGCTCGCTTTCGCCTACTTTGCCATCATCGAAGGAAAAATCCCATTCCCCGTTCAGATCCAGCCACTCCTTGCGGACAAATTGTGGTCTTGGATAATGTTTGCTATAAGATTTGGTAGTCATATTGTTCTCCCCGATCTCCTCTATATTTGGCGCGTTGGCCTGAAAAAGTGTTAACCCTTAATACCAGACATGCTGATACCTTTGACAATCTGCTTCTCAAAAATGACAAATAATATAATGATAGGAACAGAAGCGACGGCATTGATAACCATTGGTTTAACATAATCCTCTGAATACTGTCCCATCAGCGTGGGAATTCCCATTGGCAGTGTAAACAGATTGTCGTCGGTGATCGAAAGAAAAGGCCAGAGAAAATTGTTCCATGAACCAATAAACGTCAGGATGGCCATGGAAGCCATCGCTGGCCGGGTCAGCGGCAGTACAATGCTGGTGAAAATCCGCCAAAAGCCCCCACCGTCAATTTGCACGCTCTCCAACAGATCATTGGGAATACCGTCGAAGAAGCTTTTGAGTACAATGACTGCTACAGGCGAAGCCAACGCAGGAATAATTAATCCACTGTATGAATTCAGCAAATGAAGATCCTTGGCCACCTGATAGAGTGGAATAATGGTAGCCTCACCGGGAATCAACAGCCCGCCAAGAATGAAGAAGAAAATAAATGTACGGAAACGAAACGGTACTTTGGACAGGGCAAATCCGGCCATAGCGGCGAAAATAACAGTCAACACGGTCACAATCACCGCGACAAACAAACTGTTAACCACCCACTGTGACAGCTTTGTCGTCGTCAGAATCTCGTTATAGACGGCAAGCGAGTAAGGAGGTTTAAACCAGTCCAGCACTGTAATAATCTTCATGCCTTCTTCTTTAATGGAGACCATCAGCATCCACACAAGTGGGGCCGCAAACATAACCGCCATCAACGCAGAACCTGTGCGATACAACCATTTCATCAGTTTTCCGCCCCTTTCCGGTTAGTCATCCAGTATTGCAGCGCCGACAGCACCAGCAGGATCACGAATAAAATGTAGGACATCGTTGCGGCATAACCCAGGTTGTTATTCTTAAATCCGGTCTGATAGATTAACTGAATAATCGGACGTGTCTGATCCAGCGGTCCCCCGCCCGTAATGACATAAATTTGCATAAAGACTTTGTAGGAAGCGATGATCTGCAACATCGTTATGGTTTTGGTCAATGGATTTAGATATGGAAGAGTAATTCTCCAAAATATTTGAGTATCACTTGCACCATCCAATCTTGCCGCTTCATAAATTTCATCCGGTATTTCCTGCATCGCGGAAAGGTACAAAATAAAGTTAAATCCGACTGTCCACCACAAGGTAATTACGGTAATAACGACCCAAGCGAGCCCAGTTTCCGTCAGCCAGAAAACCTCAGAATTTTGAGGCAATAATTGGACAAGATGCAGGACGGAATTGACCAATCCCGTATAAGGCTGAAATACGAATAAACCCAGATAAGCTGCGACGGCGACGGAGAGTACGCTTGGTATAAAGAAGATGATGCGGTAGAACTTCTGCAAAGACGATTTACGGTTGGCAATCATAGCCAGCAAAATCGCGAGTATAATCATGGTCGGTGTACTCAAGAAAACAAAAAAGGTAGAATGCCAAATCGCTTCCCAAACCTCTCTGTCCTGAAGAACTTTTCGAAAGTTATCTAGGCCAATAAAATCCATTTTTTTAATCAATGTCCATTTGTAGAAGGTCATCTCCACGCCTTTAATCATGGGCCAGATCGTAAATAAACCATAAACAATTAAGAATGGAAGCAGAAATACCAGTGCCTGCAAATCCGCTCTCATTTTTTTGATCTTCATATGCGTCTCCCCTTTGATTGGCACACAAGCCGGCGATTTCTAGTCTACAGATGATGAATACGCACGGCTTGCGTGACCCGTCTTCCTTCTATTCGCTCAGAATTTTCTGAATGGCTGTCTCCATGTTGTTCATGGCATCCGCAGGGGTCATTTTGTTCATCCATACCTCATTCAAAAATTTAAAGGCAGCTTCATCACGGATTTGTGCATTCTTGGTGGAATGTTTGCTGAATTTTACTACACTTGCCACTTCGGAATAATCGCTGCGGTACGGCAGATCCTTGAATTCCTGCTTTTCCAGCACGGATGGCTTGGATGGAATATGTCCGGCTTTCGCCCAGACCTGACCATTGTCAGCAACCCAGTCGGCGAAGATCATCGCGGCTTTGCGTTTAGCCGAGTCCTCATCCTTAGTCAGCGGCAGAACAATCGTGTGAGAATCTCCCCATGTTGCTTCCTGATCATAGAATTTCGGAATTGGCATGGCTCCAAACTCAAGTCCTTTGGTGGATTCCCAGGTTCCAGTCGTCCAGACCCCTGTCATGATAATGGCGGCTGTACCACTTTGGAAATTTTTATAGAAGTCCGGATCATTTTTCTTGATATAACCTTCGGTATAAAGCTTCTGGATATAGTCTGCGGCTTTGATGCCTTTCTCCTTATCAATGGCTGCAGATTTCAGATCATCCGATACGACGTCGTTGCCACCCAACTGGGAGTACAGTGACCACCACAAGCGGTAAGGGTCATCATTATTATTGGACAAGGCAAACGGGGTAGTTTTGGCAGGCAGCTTCTCTTTTAACGTTTGAAGGAAACTTACAAATCCGTCAGCAGATTGCTCCAGAATCGGTTTCCCGTCTTCCCCAAGCAAGCCTGCATCTTTTAAAAGTTTTTTGTTGTAGAACATGATAAAGGGATGTGTGTCAATGGGTACAGCATAATGTTGGCCTTCTACGGTAACCGCATCCAAGAGATTTTGGTTATACGTGCTCCAATCCACACCTGCATCCGTAGCCGGAGTATCCAGCTCTGTGACGACCCCCTGATTGATCAGATCGGGCAGTCTGGAGGAATGGGAAATCCCGATATCCGGTCCATTACCGTTACCAACAGCAGTAACGAGCTTCGTATAGTACTCGCCCCAGGCCAATTTGGTATTCTTGACTTCAATGTCCGGGTGGGTTTTGTTGAATTCATCGACCAATGTCTGCATATTGGCGCCATCACCACCATCGAACAGTGTCCAGAAGGACAATGTCACTTTTCCATCACCGGAGCCACTATCCCCAGCGTCGTTACTGCCTCCGCTACATGCACTTAAAACGGTAGAGAATGAGAGCAATAATGTCAGTGCTAACCTGCCGATCTTCTTTTTCATGCGAGTATCCCCTTTACTCTAATTTGTAGATACAAACGATATAATTGTTTTGTTACATTATTACTGTATCTATAGGGGATTATATAAGGGTATTTCTCTTGTGTCAACGCTTTCAAACATATTTAATGTAATTATTAATTAAAAAAAGGCCTTAGTTACATAATATCTGCAACCAAGGCCTTTCTCCCTTATAGTATTCTAATGAATAGCATAATGTACAGTCATTTTGATATTTTGGTCATAATCTCCAAATTGTCTCCCAAAGAGATTAACGCCTCCTTGATGAACAGCATCCGGTTTAATGCCAATCCGCACCCTTAACTTGTGGCTGTTCTGCAGGTTAAGCTGATCCAGATCAACTGCTGAGATTTTCTCCATATCCAGTGTCGTTTTATTTTTGTCCACTCGCCATGTCTTTAATAACCCATACTGTGTTGACCATTCAAACCACCAAGCCGGGTTGAGCTTTCCGCGCCGATCTCCAAAGTCACCAGGACATGTCCACATGCCAATTTCCACACCGTTAATCCATACGGAGATATCGGAAGGCCAATTATGATCATAGTTTGGTGCTTCAGAACACATCTCCATGGACAGTTCCAGTGATTCGATTACCGCTTCTCCCGGAATTTCCAGCGGCATCAAATATTCGACATATCCTTTGCGAAACCACATAATCTGCGCGCCAACATGCTTTGGATGAAAAAAGCTGGCAGGTTCATCCTCTCGAATGATCATGCCCTCACCATTCGCCATGCCGCAGGTTGGTGATACTTCACAATCACTATAGTGACCAATAGGCATATCCACTTCGTATACCTGAATATCGCCTTTGGGAATTGCTTTCTCCAGATTAAGAGCAATATGAATATCATCGTAATTGCGGCTGCATACCTTCATTGCCCCGCGAGAGGCGGGCAGCAGTTCCGTATTAATCAGCCTCGCCGCTTCCAAAACCTTGATATTACTGGCTACTGTTGATACGGGAAGTTTGAGAGCTTCCGCAATTTCTACTATATTCAGGTTTTGGGAAATCAATAGTCTCAGGATATCCACTCGTGAGCGGGTCGATAAAGCATGCGTGACCGTGACCAACTCATCCGGATTATCAAAACTCAACTCAAGCATTTATTCACCACCTCTTATGTATTTATGGAACAACAAATGTAATCGAATAGTTTAATTCAGTCGATAATATTGTAACAAAACATTTATTTTGTATCAAATTGCTTTTTACTTCATCATTAATCTTCGTTTTCATACAATTTCTGTGTGTTTCCTATCGGAATGAAACCATAGCCCCAAACCAAAAAATCCGCCATGTTAGGCGGATTCTTGGGGTGTATAGGTTCCTCTTACCAATAAAAGCTCCAACTCTTTGTGCTAAAATGCGACAGGCAAGGCAGCTAGGCTCTGTGAACTTAGCGCCAAATGCCACTCAATGTTTTCCCGAGGAATATTAAGTCGCAGATTAGGCATACGTCTTAACAATGTTGTAAAGGCGATATCTCCCTCCACACGAGCAAGTGGAGCCCCCAAGCAGGAATGAATACCATGACCAAAAGCCAGATGACGATTAATATGACGTGTAACATCCAGATCCTCGGGCTGTTCAAACTGAAGCTCATCCCGATTGGCAGATTTCAACACGGGAATGACCATATCTCCCTTTTTAATCCGTTGTCCTGCCAGCTCGATATCCTGAGTCGCAAACCGGGGTCCAGCAATGGTTGCAGGTCCATTAAAACGCAGCAATTCCTCGACAGCAGACGGGGCCAGACTGAGATCAGCCTTGAGCTTCTCCAATTGTTCAGGATGATCCAATAACATCATTGCACCTGTAGCAATCAGATTGGATGTCGTCTCATGACCGGCAAAGATCAATAATGTAATCATGGACAGCAGTTCAGGTTCACTGAGTCGATCACCCTCTTCTTCAATAGCAATCAATTGACTAATCAAGTCATCCGCAGGATGTTTGCGTTTCTCAGCTACCAGCTGTGCGGTATAGTCCCCGAAGGCTCGAAGATGCTCCTCTACTCCCGGATCACGCACTCCCAAACCCAAACCGTGTGCAATCGCGGAGGACCAGTTCTGGATCTGAGGGCGATCTGATTTAGGCACACCCAGCATATCGGATATCACATGGATCGGTAAGGGATAGGCGTAGTCCTTGACCAAATCCATCTCACCCTGGGCTTGAACCTGATCCAGTAATTCATCAGCAATCTGCTGTACACGCGGGCGAAGACTTTCCATATATTTGGGCGTAAAGGCTTTGGAGACCAGTCGTCGTAATCGCCGATGATCAGGCTCATCCACGGAGAGCATCGATTTTCCAGTGAAGAACGTCGGAGGGGCATCTGGATCTATATTGCCTACATAGGCTTTCAGGGCATTCTCATTACCGTCGATGGATTGCGGGTCTACTGTGAAGTGCGCATGATCTTTAAGTACCTGTGAAGCTTCTTCCATTCGTGTAACCAACCACTGTCCGCGATCTGTGCCACCCATTGGCAGAGACACTGGAATAACAGGACCTGTTTCACGCAACTGCTTGATAAGTGAAAACGGGTTTTCACCACTATCCCCACTAAACAGACTTAGCGCTGCTTGTTGTGAAGCATTAAGATCTAACTCACTCATTATAACCACCCTTTCGCTTCGACAATTTTATTAGGTTAAACTATTGCATATTGGAGGGACTCCCTGGCGATGACCAACCTTCACAAAAATCACGGGTACGTTATGTCTGCGAGAGCTGCTTCTACTGCTTTCTGAAACGGGAACAGTGCATCCTCGTGCTCGCATACTACGATACAATGATGTTCTGCATATCCATGACCAGAAGTGCAGCGTTGTTATGATGACTCTCCATGGGTTGCACATCCCTCTCGTTTTGATTAAGATCAAGAGGAGAACTCTCCGCTTATCCTCTTCTTGATATTAAACGGAGAGTTCTCCCCTTGTCAAATTTTGGAGGTTGAAGGATAGGAAGTGACAGACAGTGGATAAAACCAACACAACCTCTCGTTCGGAACGACGGGATGCAGCCGAGAACCGCCAACGTATTCTGAATGTGGCTTTCAGATTATTTGAGCTGCACGGCGTCGAGCGGGTCAGCATGAATCAGATCGCTTCCGAAGCGCAGATTGGAGCGGGTACCTTATACCGCCGATACCGCAATAAGAGTGAGTTATGTATGGATTTGATTAAAGATAACGCAGCGTTGTTCTTCGAGGATGTAGAGACATACCTTCAGGAGAACGCATTGCATCCCCCATCTGAGCGGTTGCGTGGTCTGCTGACGTTATTTATCCAGTTCAGAGAGAAAAATGCGGAGCTGCTCTCGGGCATCGAGAATGCGGTATATCAGGGATCAGACTCCAGAACCTCAAGTCCCCTATATGACCAATTGCACCAGCAGCTATTCGAGTTATTCGAAGAAATAGCAACAGAGACCGACGAATCACAGGCCATCAGCTTGTTCAAAACAGACATGCTCCTGACCGCCATGAGCAATGATTCCTATCTGTTTCAAAAAAACGTGCGCGGCAACTCTCCCGACCGCATTGTGGAGCAGCTCTGTTTAACGTTTCTTTAACGTATATGGGTATATGAAAATACCAAAAAGCCTAATTCATCGTCGGCAATCTGCCGCTTGAACTAGGCTTTTTTAGGTTGAAATCTGATTTTATAATGCTTTCATATACCATGCATCACAAGCAAAATGTTCCGTTGCATTTAACGGTGCCTCTAACGGAATAAAACCGTTCTTGATATAGAACTTGTTAGCCGCGACCATGTTGCTAAGCGTTTCAAGATAACATTGTTCATAGTAGTCTTTGGCAAAATCAAGGGAAATCCGAAGCAAATCATATGAAATCCCGGTTCCTCGTGCTTCTTTCAATGCATACATCTTCTGCAATTCACAAATATGAGGAAATCCGTCCACGGGTCCGATCCCGCAACCAGCTACAATGGTTGAGTTATCCTCAATCACCCAATATCTGGAGCCTTCCCGTTGATAAAGGTGATAAAAATCGCCCAAATTTGGATCAGCCCACGCCGTTCCTGTCTTATTAGCCTCAAATTCAATCAGACAACTTCGAATCAGAGACTCTACTTCTTGATTATCTTTTTCCTCTATTTCTCTAATGAACATGCAGTAAGCCTCCACATCATGAAATAACCGACGCTCTTAACGATATAAATTATACTACGATTAAGAACGAAATGCCTTATTCACCTGAGGTGCTGACCCTCTCTTTTCATGTGGCCTACTTACGAGATGGATTCCAAAAGACTCTTGGGCAGGGTTTTGACAACCATGTCGTACGAATGGTCAATCATGACATAAATATCCTGCTCCGACAAGGAACCATCAAGAATAATGGTATTCCAGTGCTTTTTGTTCATATGATACCCCGGTTGAACGGATTCATGCTGCTCTCTCAGGTTTTCTGCAATGATCGGATCACATTTTAGGTTCAAGCGAATGTTATCCGCCTTGCCCTCAAAAATGAGTGCAAACATTTTCCCTCCAATTTTGATCACAACCGTATCGGCTCCGAAGGGATAATCCTTGATGGCACCTTTTTTCTTCAAACAGTAATCAATGATCTTATTCTTCAATTCAGTACCTCTCCTTTGCGCGGAAGACCAACTTTTCCTGCCCAATCCAATGATACCGAATGTACGTTTGCATGTAAACCAGCATGTTGAATGTACCTATCTCATGATAAATGTGATAGGCTTTACATCATTCAAATTAAGTATTAGATACCCTGGCTGTCTTCACTTTCTGGACCTCGTACATATTCACGGTAGTGCTAATTAAATATTCTGGTTTCTCCTGCCCTCTCTTCTCGCGGTGACCCTTAATATGCACATCACTCTTCTCCCAATTCTTCCATGCATCTTCCGATTCCCAACGAATCAGCACCATTACTTCTTCATGTTCTTTACTCTTTTTGTTAACCATCACACTGAAATCAATCAGTCCCGGCATTTCCTCTACAGGGCTAGGGGCACTAAAACGTTCCACCAGTTTATGACTGTGACCTTTTTCGACTACCATAACGCGAGTTTGAATGAACATAAATTACGCCTCCTGATTGCCTCAAGTCACTGCAGTATACAAGACTTGTGACTTTTTTAACTTTCACTCTATTATTCTATTCTTATTGAAAATGATTATCAATATCGCATCCATTTTTGTATACAAAAAAAACCTCCTCCACGAAATGGAGAAGGCATTTTGCTCGTTATTTTAAAGAGCTTTATTCACTTTGCTGCTCTTTGGTTTACTGTGACCTGTACTATTGTGGTTTGGTTTACCGCTATTTGGCTTACTACTGTTTGGTTTACTATGATTGGCTTTGCCACTCTTCTTAAACCACTCGGACTTTGGCTTGCGAGCAGGATTCGCTTTTGCCTTCGCAGGTTTATCAGCTGCTGATTTATGGCCTGCAGACTTCGATGTTTGATTCGATTTTACAAAAGCAGGAGCACTTGTCATCGGATAAGGATGATTTTTCACTTCAGGAATGGTTTTCTTAATTACCTTCTCGATATCCTTGAGGAACGGAAGTTCCTCCTTCTCACAAAAGGAAATTGCCATTCCGCTATGTCCAGCTCGGCCCGTACGACCAATTCGGTGGACATACGTTTCTGGAATATTAGGCAGGTTGAAGTTGATTACATGTGAAAGCTCTTCAACATCAATACCCCTTGCCGCTATATCTGTCGCTACCAGCACCCGCGTAACTCCGCTTTTGAAATTATTCAGAGCTCTTTGACGCTCGTTCTGCGATTTGTTGCCATGAATGGCCTGGGCCGTAATATTCACTTTGGACAAATCACGAGTTACACGGTCTGCTCCGCGCTTCGTACGGGTGAACACCAGTGCCGAAACGATGGACTTATCCTGTAGGATATGATTCAACAGATTCTGTTTTTTTCCATTTTCCAATAAATACACAGACTGTTCAATTCGATCCACTGTGGAAGATACCGGTGTAATTTCTACTTTTACCGGATCCACCAACAGCGTTTTTACCATTTTTGTAATTTCCGGAGGCATGGTAGCTGAGAAGAACAGCGTCTGTTTCTTACTCGGCATCTTCGCGATGATTCGCTTCACATCGTGAATGAAGCCCATATCCAACATGCGGTCTGCTTCATCAAGAACCAGTATTTGCACATGTTTCAGATCAATACGCTTTTGATTGACCAGGTCAATCAATCTTCCGGGCGTTGCAATAATAATATCTGCACCTTGATTGAGTGCACGTTCCTGAACTTTTTGCGAAACACCACCTACGATAGCGGCACAACGAATATCCGTGTAACGGCTATAAGCCTTAATGTTATCCGAGATCTGAATCGCCAGTTCTCTTGTGGGTGTTAGAATCAATGAACGAATATGACGTGCGGCTTTGGGGCCGTTCGACTTCTCGCTTAATAATTGAATGATGGGTACAGAAAATGCTGCCGTCTTCCCTGTCCCTGTTTGCGCACAGCCAAGCAAATCTCTGCCTGCCAATACGGCTGGAATTGCCTGTTCCTGTATAGGTGTCGGGGCAGTATAGTTTGCTTTGCTCAAGCCTTCCAAAATTGCGGGTATAATATTCAAGTCTTTAAATGTCATTAGGTCTCCTTAATTTACGCAACAAATATTCATTTGACGTATTTCTCATTTCAAAACGTAACACATAAGGATAACATTAAAAAACGCATCTGTATATTATCTTTTTAAAATTCAGCCCTTATTGCGATTTTGGTTGAACTTACGTCGGCCTTGAGCTACTGCGTAACACTAATCCATTAACTCACCAATTTCAACCCTACCGCTGATCCGAGCACCATGGCAATAAACAGAATCCTTAACGCATTTCGGGGTTCTCCATAAAATATCATACCAAGAATGGCTCCCCCGGAAGCGCCGATTCCAGTCCATACGGCATATGCCGTCCCCATTGGAAGAGTCTTCATCGCCAGGGACAGGAACAGGAAGCTTAATCCAAAACCTGCAATCAAGAGCACCATAGAAATCAGGTTACGATCTTTGTGCAGTTTATTAATCATCAGAACCCCAATCATTTCAAAGACACCTGCTAAAACTAGAAATGCCCAGTTCATGATTCATGGACCTCCTTTGTTTTTCCTTTGCTAAGCATTTTAAGACCGATTACACCCAGTAAAAGAACCCCGATCAGCACCATTTTCCCGGTTTGAACCGCTGCACCAAACAAAACAATCTCTGCCAGTACAGTCCCTGCCGTACCCAGGCCAACAAACACCGCATACACCGTTCCTACATCAAGTGAGCGGGAAGCCGCAATCATCAAGGTGAAGCTGACAATAATGGCGATCAGTGTAGCCCCCCATTCCAGAAAACCACTGGCATGTTTCAATCCAATGACCCAACCGACTTCAAATAAAGCTGCAATAACGACGGACAACCAGGTTTTGTTCATCTCTGTCACACTCCTTTTCAAATATTGCTACGTGTATTATTAGTTACATGAAGCCAAAATAAAAAAGCCCGGGAAATAAACTGCATGAAGCAGTTCATCTCCCAGGCTTTTGTCCCTCCGTGACACAACCAACAGGCTGTGAGTTTTCTCTCGGACCAGACCGACACAATTGCCGCGGAACCCTAGAAAACATTTGAATATTCTGATGTGACTCCAATTATACACATTTCTATTCGATTGGCAACCCTTTTACACATTTGCAATTTAAGCGGGAACTATCTTATTTTTATTAATCTAGAGGGAACTTACATGCCGAATATTTTGTGTGGTACGTAGTATTCCTCTAGGCTTGCAATTTCCTGCGCATCCAGCTTCACGGTCAACGCTGCTACAGCATCCTCCAAATGATGTTCCTTCGTTGCACCCACAATTGGTGCGGTGACACCTTCTTTTTGCAAAACCCATGCCAGCGCAACGGTTGCTCTGGAAACACCCCGTTTGTTCGCAATATCAGCGACAGTCTCCACTATTTTACGATCGGCATCAACCATTCCCGCAGCAAGTCGGTCTCCTGCTTCGTCGTTCGATGAACGGGCTGTTTGTTCATTCCAATCCCGTGTAAGTCTTCCTTTGGCAAGTGGACTCCAGGGAATGACGCCGATTCCTTCTTCTGCGCAAAGAGGTAACATCTCTCTTTCCTCTTCTCTATACAACAAATTAAGTAAATTTTGCATGGAGACAAATGGGGTCCAGCCATTGCGTTCGGCGGTATACTGAGCCTTCATAAACTGCCAGGCGTACATCGAAGAAGCTCCAATGTATCGTACTTTACCCGCCTTAACCACATCATGAAGGGCCTCCATGGTTTCTTCAATTGGAGTACTACTGTCCCAACGATGGATCTGATAGAGATCCACATAATCAGTCCCTAGTCGCTTTAAACTATTATCAATCTCATTCATAATAGCTTTTCTTGATAAACCTGCGCCGTTCGGCCCCGGCTTCATGCGGAAGTAAACCTTTGTTGCAATAACAACCTCATCACGACGAGCAAAATCCCTCAACGCACGACCCACGATTTCTTCGCTTGTACCATCCGAATAGACGTTGGCTGTATCAAAGAAGTTAATACCCAAGTCCAGCGCTTTTTGGATAAAAGGACGACTTTCTTCCTCGTTCAACGACCATGGAGCGATTCCGCGTTCAGGGACTCCATAGCTCATGCAACCAAGACATAATCTTGAAACGTCCAGTCCGGTACGACCCAGTTTTACATATTCCATAATCAAACACTCCTTTAATTGGATTGGGATGAATCTAACGTTAATTTTATCCAATAACTGAGGTACATTTCTTTGAAAATCGGATTTTCTTCCCACTTGATCTGGGACTCCAATCTCTCGATTACGATTTGCTTCACTTGGTTCGATAACCGTTTACTCAATCTTTCCACCAGCTTTCTGGCATACTAAAATGCATCAGAGACCCGTTCTTCTCTCCAGCTCCTCTGTATATCTCGAACCCATCAGGGTAATTTTTGAAGCTACATCATTAATGCTCTGTACATCTTCGGGTGTGAGGCCAATGTCCGCCGCACCCATATTTTCTTTGAGACGACTCAACTTGCGCGTTCCCGGGATTGGCACGATCCATGGTTTTTGGGCCAGCAGCCAAGCAAGTGCGATTTGTGCAGGGGTGGCTTGGATTTTCTCCGCCTTCTCTTTCAACAGATCGACCAGCACCTGATTGGCCTCCAACGCCTCTGGCGTGAAGCGTGGCAGAATATTACGCAAGTCCCCCTGATCAAACGTTGTATTCGCGTTAAAACTTCCCGTGAGATATCCTTTACCCAAAGGACTAAAAGGGACAAAACCAATACCCAGCTCCTCAAGCGCTGGAATCAGTTCTTCTTCTGGACGTCTCCACCATAAGGAATATTCACTCTGGACAGCTGCTACCGGCTGAACGGCATGTGCACGTCGAATCGTGTTTACGCCGGCTTCCGACAGCCCCCAATGCTTCACTTTCCCTTCGCGAATCAGATCCTGCACGGCTCCGGCAACCTCTTCAATCGGCACATCCGGATCAACACGGTGCTGATAAAACAAATCAATCGCATCGATCTTTAGTCGCTTAAGAGACTCATCGGCAACTTTCCTGATCTGCTCAGGACGGCTATTCATCCCGCTCTGTTTGCCACCCTGAATGTCAAATCCGAACTTCGTCGCTATGACAACCTGATCGCGTACAGGAGAAAGCGCTTCGCCGACGAGTTCTTCATTGATATATGGACCATAGACTTCGGCGGTATCAAAGAAAGTTACACCGCGTTCAACAGCTTCCCGTATGACCGCGATCATCTCCGTTTTGTCCGAAGCTGGACCATACCCGTAGCTCATTCCCATACAACCAAGCCCAATTGCCGAAACTTCCAAGCCGCTATTTCCCAATGTTCGTTTTTGCATCATACAAACTTCCTTTCTTCGTTTGATTTCATAATCTGCAACCTAATATTATTATGCCGAACTAGCAGAACGAAACGGTATATCATTTGTCTTAATTGATTGCCTGATCCTCTCACACCCACTTTTGTCTAAGGTCGTTAAGTCTTATAATGAAGCAAGAACAACTCTCAAGGAGGATTTGTATGTCCGATAACGGAGGTCAGCAGCAACAGGAGCTCACCGAACTGATCAAGCGTCATTCCATTCATAATAGCTCCAAGGAAACGGAAATCCCTTCCCTGTATGTCTATCAGCATTCCAGCATTAGCGAACCTGCTTACCGGGTTTATAAGCCTTCATTTTGTGTAATCGTTCAAGGCTTGAAAGAAATCTTGCTGGCACAGGAAAGATTCGAATACGGACCCTCCAATTATCTGATTGCTTCCATGAACCTGCCGGTGATTGGTCAGATTATAAAAGCTTCCTCTGCTATGCCTTACCTGAGTCTCAAGCTTGAGTTTACACAGCATCAGATTCTTGAAGTGTTAAACGATTGTGATATTAAGGTCACGTCCAAAGAAAACGCCAGACGCGCCCTATTCGTTGGACAGATGGAGCCCTCCATTCAAGATGCTGTACTGCGGTTGGTTCGGCTGTTGGATACACCGGGAGAAATCCCGTTCCTTGCCCCACTCTATACGCGAGAAATTCTGTACCGGCTTCTGCAGGGACCCTATGGAGCCGAACTGGCCCAGATTGCGGTGGAAGGCAGCAGCAGCTACCGGATTCGGGAGGCCATCGAGCATATTGTTCAGCATTGGGAGCAATCGTTTCGGATTGAAGATCTTGCGGAGACTGCCAACATGAGTGTGTCCTCGTTTCACCGGCATTTTAAAGAAATCACCGCCATGAGCCCACTTCAGTTTCAGAAGCAACTTAGGCTCCAGGAGGCCCGTCGGCTGCTCATGGCTGAATCGGCTGATGCCGCTGATGTAGCATTTCGGGTTGGTTACGAGAGTGCGTCGCAATTCAGTCGGGAATACTCCCGCATGTTCGGAGCACCGCCGCGAGCAGACATCAAACGTTTGAAGGAAAAATACGATCAGGCCATGAGTGAATAAGCACATTGGATCAAAAGTTGAGAAGCCATAGAAATGGATAGCCACAAGGCTATCCATTTTTCAATTGACAGAGAATACCGAATTCTATCTACCTTGTATTGACAGCTTGTGAGACATGGAACTATAATCCATACTAAACCAAGTTACATACCATGCTTTATAAAGGAGAGGTATCGGATGGCTAATGTTCAGACTTTCAAAGCTACCGCACATCTACAAGACGGGGTAAAAGTAATCACCAAAGTGAGACAATTTGAACTGATCATCGATGAGCCAACAAGCCTCGGTGGTACTGACACGGGAATGAATCCTGTAGAAGCTTTACTTGCCTCCCTTGGCGCATGTCAATCCATTGTGGCCCGGGTTTATGCCTCCAAATTCGATGTCGTACTTGATGATTTCAGAGTGGAGGTTGAAGGTGATCTGGACCTTGACGGATTTTTCAACCGATCTGATGTACGCCCCGGTTATTCCGATATTCGATACACGTTCTATATTAAAACCAGTTCATCTGACGAAAAGGTTGAACCGTTTGTACAATTTCTGGAAAGCAAATGTCCTGTAGGTGATACGATCTCCAATTCGGTGAATACCAAGCTCAATCGCGTTATTATAGACAATGGTATATCGTTATAACAAAACGAATTAACCAGACTCCAAGATACAAAAAGGCTGCTCCCCAACAAGTTGTACTTGCTGGAGGGCAGCCTTTCTGAAATCTTGATTTTATTTTGTCAATTGAATAGCTCTTAGGATAAGTGTAGCGGCTTCGGCACGAGTCGTATTTCCTTGCGGTTTCAATGTTCCGTCTGGATAACCGTTAACGAGACCATTGGCAATGGCTGCGGCAAGTGCTGAACGTGCCCAACCTGATATTTCAGCGACATCAGAGAAGCGGATATTGCTCTCAGTATCCGCAATTTGCGCTGCACGAACGACCATCGTCGCAATTTGCTCGCGGGTCACCAATTCATCTGGACCAAAGGTATTATCACTATATCCATTAACAATACCTAGACCTGCCGCAGTGGAAATCGCGTCTTGCGCCCAATGGCTGGTGGTATCCGCAAATTCTTTATCAGAAGAGCCTTGTAAATTTAAAGCCTTAATGACAATAGTAACAAATTCGGCTCTGGTCATTTTTTTATCCGGTCTGAAGCTGTTGTCCGGATAACCTTGGATCACACCGAGTTCAACCAGATCCATAATACTGCCGGAAGCCCAATGTCCTTCGAGATCCGTGAAGTTTTTGGTGGTTCCTTCCGGAGTTGGCGTTACAGTCTTATCGGATACCAGAACAGCAAACTTCGTAAAATGATTAATGGTTCCAGATACCGTTCCATTCGTTTGATCCACTTGCAGATGTTCAAGTGCAATCCACTTTTGAGTTTGCTCGTTGAACCAATACAATCCCACAACCGAGTTCTCAAAGTTCACCTTGTTCTTGTCGAATGGCAAGGTAACAGTCACCGGCTTGGTGAAGTCCCCGCTCTTGCTCGCCGTAATCTCATAAACATCCCCAAGCAGTTTCAATGTGGAATCCGAGAACAGATTCGAGGTTTGGTTTACTTTATTAACGGAAATTACGACGCTGCTATCCATCGCTCCGGCTGGCACATTGATTTTAACCCCGCTCAGGCTCAACGATCCACCATTCACAGTAACAGTTCCACTATTGCCAGAAGTACCTGCTTGATTATCATTTGTTCCTCCAGTTGGCGTCGAAGGCGTTGAAGGTGTCGATGGAACCGTGGTGGATTCTCCGGCTCTGACAACAGTTACACTGTAGGTCTTGCTTGAACCATTACGTGCTATTACCGTAATTGGAATTACATTTTTCCCAACAGAAAGCCCAAACGGTTGGCTTATACCGTTCACATAAGGTTCACCTTTAGCAGACAAAGTTGCCTGGCTATCGGTAGCCTTCGCAGTAATACGGATGGAGTCTACGGCTTGTTCAACATTCACACTGTACGCCATAATTGCAGGATCAAATGCTGGACTCAAGGAACCTTGATCAACGGATAATTCTTCCAATGTAGAAACGTCAATCAGCTTCCCGGTCCGCATATCCTCCTTCACAAGTGCAAAATCCGCTGCGACCTGATGCGAGTAATCCTCAGCCGCATTAACAATAAAATTCTGCAAATCATCCCAGATCGGTACGATATTCGTTACAAAACGTTCCTCAAACTTGTAGTTCAACTCATCGGATACGTTGTCCAGGCGCGAGCTTGCATACGCGTAGGCTCTGGCCGCATCGACCAAATACTGCTCCAGCTCTTCCTTGTTCTTGAACGGCTTATCCGTGTAATCACCTTTAAAAGGTGAGACTTCCTTAATCAGGTACGAGCGATTCATTGCTTCAAGCACACCCAGATAAGAATCGGGATCGACTGCCGTTTTAAGATATGCATCTTTCGAAAGATTGGCGTCCCGTGTCTGCTCTTTCACGTCGAGCAGAATATCGTCCGTGTTGACCTCACTTGCTCCTTCGATTAGCACATTGTAGCGTTCAACCCCAATGCTGCCAATACCCTGATGAATACGGCGCACAATATCCTTTATCTTAAAATAGGCATTGAATTCATCGTCAGTCAGGTTTGGGAAATTGCTTCTGACTTGCAATTTGTATGCTTCCCAAGCGGCTTGAAGGGAAGCTTTCTCCGCCTCTGTCGCGGCCTCAAACTTGTCCGAATTACCAGCGATGTTTAATTTTCCATCAAGCGCCCGCTTGCCCAGCAATTTTTGCAATGCTTCCTCGTAAGACACTTTGGAGACTTTGTCCATAACCTCTTTCGTATAAGGGGTTACATTGCTTTTGGTCAGCTTGGTGTCTTTCGGGCTGATTTTGTTATTAATATCAACCAAAGTATCCTTATAGGTCTTAAGAAAAACGCGAGATACTTCCCGGAAATCAGCATCCTGCAGATTGGCAATCGCAGCGCTGTCTTTTTCGTATTTGACTACATAAATACTTGTAACAAAACGAATCAGATCGTCATAAAAGCTGCCGATTCCGGAAGAATCCACATCGTTCAGACTGAACACCATTTGATTGGTACTGTCGTTAAAGGTCCCCACATTCTGAATATGGGCATCGCCTTGCGTGTAAGTAAGGATGTCCTTCTGATTCCAGTCTGAAATTACTGAATCTGGAGAAGGAATAAGACCCGCAGCAAGATCATCCTTGAATAAGGAATGTGTACCGCGGAGGAAGGTGTATTCGTTCGCTCCCATGGCATCACTTCCATATTTATATTCTTTGGTGGCAGGGTCATTAAAGCCTGTATTGTCCGCTATGATGCTTTCTTCAACTTTCATTTTTCGAGTCTCATTCGCAAGTACCGGTTGACTGTACCGAAGCAGAGATACGTTAATCGCTTCCGAGGCCAGCCAGTCCCTATCTTGCACAGCGTCAGCCATTAACGTCAAACGAACCACAGCCGTGTCCATGACAGCGGAAGCGGATGTACCCGAAATGGTAATCGTGATGGTATTGTCACTACTTCGGCCCTCAGCCTGGATACTCCAGTCACCTTCGGGGAGCCCTGTCAAACTGTAAGCTTCCGGGTCCAGAACCCCATCCACGGGAACGCCGGCGCTAAGATTGAGTTGGATCGTGGTGTTCAGGCCCTTTGCACTTTCCATACGAATGTTGGACGATGAGGCGTCCAGTGCTGCTACAATCTTATTGGATGGCGTGAATTGAGCCATTGTTACGGTATTGCTTCCTTGGTACACCGTTAAGGATGAGGCTGGTTTGTGGACTTGATCCCACGCCCCAGGATGAATCTCAAATGTCAGAAGGCTATCTGAAACCACATTCCCGTTACCGTCTCCAGTGATGGTGACTTCGATCTGATCTCCACTCGCACTGGCTTCAGCAGAGAATCCTACCGGGAGGCCAAGCACACTGAAATCATCGGATGTCCAGAGCCCCTGCTTAACCAAGCCTCCAAATGCATTCAACGTAACCTTGTTATGTACAGGATCTACGCTCGAAGCTGATTGCATCTCTATCGTTTGATTAGTTTCCAGAATAACATAGGCGGAAGTTGTGCTTGAATTGCGAGCCTTTGCACCTTTGACCTTCTCAAAGTCCGTTCCGTTATTCCGTGTGTCCCAGTTGTTTCCGCGATTCGGGAACGCAGCTTCAGTAGTACTCTTCTCCGGATTCAGCGGATCGAACACATATCGTTGCATCGTGTTTTGTTTGCCAGCTTGTGGAGCCGGACTTCCCCAATAAGCATCCGCATTATATCCAACAAAATCAACCACATGTTCCTGTAATGCGTCAGCCATCGGATCATTGGCCGTCAACAGTTGTGTCGTATTCAATAAAACCAACTTTCCGTTGTTGTTATCTAGTTTGAATGAAGCTTCAGTGGCATCTGGCTGTGGAAGCTGCTCCCCGACACTACCATTGCTGCCAAGCGCAATCAGATAATAACCATATGCCGGAATCTGGGCAGTCGTTGTACCTAGCTGGGCTAACTTCCAATTATTGTTTTTGGTATCCGCAAATTGTATGGACCAGCCGTTCAGCGAAACAGGTTCTGCTGTCGGATTATATAGTTCTACAAAGTCGTTGCCGTACACGTCGAGCACATCGTCTTTCTTGCCTCCATAAAATTGGCTGATGACCACGTTTTTCGCCAAATTACTGGTGTTAAGGTTTTCTGATGCTGCGTATCCAATTCCTGAAAATGTCCAGAATGATTGAACAATCATTACTGCCACAAGGATCGTCGCTACCCAGCGTTGATTGATGTCTTTCAAGTTGTCTAACCCCTCTCCCATATAAAGCTCAGGCAAGTATATCAACCCAATGTAAGAGGACAGTTAAACTAAAAAATCATAATATCAAAATTGTAAAACCCTTGAATATGTAAAATTCACAACGAATGTATAGGATGGATGACATTAATAAAAGCAAATGAAAAGAGCCGCGACTGCTCGCGGCTCCTAGCTTCCTGGTTGTGGGAATCTGAATCCCTGCTACCCCTTAAGAAACATTTCCATACCATTTATACGTCATAGCAGACTTGCCTGGAATAGTGACAACGAAGCTTTGGCTGCCCCATTGGATCTTCACATTTTTCGACGAACTGGAAGAGTTGTAGGCGACAACCACTTTGGAACCGTCCGGATTGCGGAAAGCTACATTTTTAACTTCAGATCCGGTGTTGCTATCAATGCGGTATGCATTTGGTACAACAAATTTACTAAAGTGACCCAGCAAATAATATTGTTTGTGATATGTGACATTATTTTCGGGAGCGTCATTACGGTTGTCCGAGTTGCGGATCGTAATCATGCCTTTATTCGTATTGTTCGGTGAAAGCAAAGCTGGACCGTCTTTCTGATCCAGGGCAGCATTCCAGAGAATAATCGATTTGGACCAGTTTCTCGTAATATTAATGAACTCATTCATCATATTATCGAAGCCTGATGAGGTTCCATTCTGCGGATCATTCCAGTTACCAAAACCACCCTCTGTGAACCAAACGTCCTTGTCTGGATGATTGTTATGAATGGAGGTCATTGTCGAACCGTCACCGCTATCATAGTGGTGGAATGCGCTGCCTGATACGTAGCTGCCCTTGCCTGCGTTCTTCAGATTTGTAATGACCTGGTTCGGGAAGTTCCAATCCAGAAAGTTATGGTCGAATGCAATAATCTTGGTGTTGATTCCGGCATTCCGGAGCGTTGGTCCAAGGTAATCACCGATAAAGCCAGTCTGATCCTGTGCATCCATACCCATGGAAGGATAGTGGGATGGCTCGTACATTGGCTCGTTTTGCAACGTTACAGCATAGATGGGTACGCCTTCAGCCTGGTAGGCTTCGATGTATTTTTTAAAATAATTCGCATATGTGCCGTAATGCTCCGCTTTCAGTTTGCCACCGTTCAGATTGTTGGAATATTTCATCCAGGCAGGCGCACTCCATGGGGAACCCATCACTTTGATATTAGGATTCTTAGCAATTGCCGCTTTGACCATGGGCAGGATGTAAGCCTTGTCCCGGTCAATCGTGAATTGGTTGAGTGAAGTCTCATTTGGCGTATCCGCATAGGTGTAGGCTGCCCAGGCAAAATCGGAGCTGCCAATCGGCTGTCTCAATAAACTGAGTCCGATTCCTGTGTTGCCAAACAACTTCTCCATCACTTCCGCGCGCTTGCTGTTATCCAGCTTGTAGTTCATGAGCCATGCGGAAGCATCCGTTAATGATACGCCAAATCCATCCATTTGCTGATACGTTTTGTTTTCGTTTACGGTTATGGTAACATCCGCATTGCCTGAGCTGCTGCTGAAGTTTTTGGATGCAATCTTGGTGAGCCTGGCATCCGTTCTTAGCCCTACAGCCGGTTCGGAATTGGGGTCTGAAGTTGAAATCCATACCTCCACCTGTTCACCCGCTGCATGGGCGGTCTTAGGCACATACGAACCCGTAGTTAGCAGAAAAGTGGACAGTAACACTAACACGCTCTTTTTCCATATCTTCATACACATATCTCCTTTGAATGATTTAATTTGAGCTCCCAAATATTGAATTCCCCAAAAATGAAATCGATTTCATTTTTCAAAGCAAGTCGTCCATTTTTCAGTTGTTGCATGTTCGTAGTACTCACACCTCCTTTTTGAAGAGTCTCGGAGAAAGAAATAGATCAAATTCTTGTAAGCGTTAACAAAGATATTTATACACTTTATTGGAAGATATTTCAATAGTAAAATTCATTTTTTTATTTTAAATTGTAAAAAACATGAGTCGACCTGATTTTACCCTCATTTTCATCCCCTCCTCATTTCCCCCTGTTTGTCATCATATAATATATAAATGACGTACTTTGGAGGTATCCGTGGAATGGGCCATGTACTGAGCGAAGTTGATGAGGAAATTAGGCGGATGACGACTTCCTTGCTTCAACAGCAGCAACAAGACGGTTCCTGGCATTTTTGTTTTGAGAACGGTACAGTAATTGATGCATATGTCATCATTCTCTTTCGGATATTGGATGTTCAGAATGAAGCGCTGATCCGGCAGTTACATGATCGTATCCTTAACGAGCAGCAACCGAGTGGATGCTGGAGACTATACCCCGATGAAGAGGAAGGAAATTTATCTGCATCGGTTGAAGCCTACTACGCTCTGCTATACTCCGGGTACAGCCAGAGTACGGACGAGCCAATCCAAAGGGCCAAACGTTATATTCAGTCCAAAGGAGGTATCGGGAAAGTAACGAGCATTTTGACCAAAGCAATACTCGCCGCTACCGGACAAATGAAATGGCCTTTATCCATCTCGATGATCCCCCTGGAGATACTGATGTTCCCTACCTATTTTCCCATCAACTATTTCGAATTTTCCGGTTATTCTAGAGTCCACCTCACCCCAATGCTCATTATGGCAGACCTGCGCTTCTCCCTCACCATACCAGATGCTCCCGATCTGTCTGATCTGACCGACTTGCGAATTGTTGCAGATGAGTCAACTTCCCGAGAATATCAGGAAATGCAGGACGATATTCAAACCGGGAGAAGCAGACTCCTAGGCAACCCTCGCCACATTCACGACACTGCAAGAACCAAGGCGGAACAGTTTATGATAGAGCGGATTGAGTCTGACGGCACTTTATACAGTTATGCCAGCAGTACCATTCTGATGGTTTTTGCCTTATTGGCCCTAAAATACGATAATCAGCATCCCCTGATTACAAAAGCCGTAACCGGACTCACTGCCATGCAGTGCCGTTCTTCTGAAGGTAAAACGACAATTCAAAACTCCCCATCCACTGTATGGGATACGGCTCTGATTACCTACGCATTACAGGAGGCTTCCATTACCGATGACCATAAGGCTATTCAACGTGCGGCCTCCTATTTGTTCTCCCGTCAGCAAGATAAAACAGCCGACTGGAGCATTCATAATCCGAATACAGTCCCTGGAGGATGGGGATTTTCGGAGTCGAATACGCTCAATCCAGACGTGGATGATACAACAGCAGCTTTACGGGCAATCCGAAGCTTGTCCACCACGCTTCCAACTTTTCAGGAATCCTGGAATCGCGGGCTGAATTGGGTTCTGTCCATGCAAAATAAAGACGGCGGCTGGCCGGCATTCGAAAAAAATACAAACAAGGAAGTGCTCACCTGGCTCGCCATCGACGGTGCCAAATCTGCGGCTACAGACCCATCGGAGGCTGATCTAACAGGACGTACTCTGGAGTATCTCGGAAACTTCGCCGGGCTTGATACCAGGCATGAATGGATCAACCGTGGAACGAAATGGCTTATTCGAAACCAGGAGAAGGATGGCTCATGGTACGGAAGATGGGGTGTATGTTATATCTACGGTACTTGGGCTGCATTAACCGGTCTTACGGCTGTTGGGCTACCTGCAAGCCATGATACAGTGCAAAAAGGAACCCAATGGCTCTTAAGCATCCAGAATTCCGACGGTGGATGGGGAGAATCCTGCCAAAGTGACCGACTTCTACGCTATGTACCCTTAGGGGAAAGCACTCCCTCCCAAACTGCTTGGGCGCTTGACGCCCTTATCGCTGTTCAACCCAAACCCACACCCGAAGTGAATCAAGGCATCTTAAGGCTTATTGCATCCATACGCGAAAACGATTGGAGAACCTCTTATCCAACTGGCGCCGGTCTCCCCGGCAACTTCTATTCCCACTATCACAGCTATACATATATTTGGCCTCTACTGACACTAAGTCACTATAGAAAAAAATATGGGATATCTTAAATCTTCCTTCGGCAATTGCTGTCTTGCCGTATTTCAGAACCGGATCCATGTTCACCCTTTCCTCCTCCACTTAACCTAAACAAACAGGGAACTCTTAGAGCTCCCTGTTTTTGTTGAAAAAATTTATTGAATAATCAAATTAAACCCACTTTGAATCTGATTTACATTAGGATTGGCAATGTTGCTGGTTGTCAGATTATTGAATGTGGCAGAGCCATTTCCTGTATAGGTGTAAATGGCTGCACCTTTATGCGGAGTTGTGAACCTGGATGTCTCAATTCCGTCCAGACCGGTACCATTAATATTGATGTTGTTAAACACAATGTTCTGGAAACCGCCTCCGTATCCGAATTGAACGGCACTGCGCTGCGTATTGAGAATATCGATGTTGGTAAACGTAACGTTCTTGATGGAATCGTTGGAAGCTTCAAGATCAATGGCTCCACGTTCCCCATTGTACAGATCTTTGCTTGTGCCGCTGTTAATGATCGTTGTATCAGAGAACACAATACCTGTGTTATTTTGGAAATGGTATCCAGGGAAAACCGTGTTCATCCGAATCGCCGAACCGCCAACCGTGTCAACAATCAGGTTGTTGGTTGCCTTATGTCCGCTTCCACCGAAAAATGCAATGCCTGCTGCGCGCCAGTTATTCTCAATCGTGTTGAACGAGAAGGTGTTGTTCACGCCTGCAGGCGCACCGTTCACGTTGCTGGTCCATACGGCCAGACCATCATCACCATTGTTGCGAACACTGCTGTTGCGAACAGTTGAATTGCTCGTACCTTGGGCAAAGTTGACGCCGTCCGCAAGGTTATTCCGAATACGGCTGTTCTCGATCACCAGGCCATCGGCAATGATTGCAGGTGTATGGGCGTAATCCCCTACCCAGAAACCGCATTCAAAGTGTTCGACCCATACATTGCTGAACTTTGAATCTTTGCCGAAATTGTCCATAAAACCTTTGTAGACTGCATTTTCGTTATAGCGTGAACGCAGCATGGAATTCATATAAATATTGCTGAAATCCAGCTTGCCCTGCACACGGAACGAAATCCCGCCAGAGGCTGCATTGGGGTTGGTAAACTGGATGTTGGTATGCCAGATCCCTGCACCCACAATGGTGAGGTTATTAATCATATTCGTCGGTGTGCCAATCTTCCACATATTGCTGAGATGGAAGGTGCCCTCCGGGATATATAACGTCTTGCCTGTGGAAACCGCGGATTGGACTGCTGCTTCGAATGCAGCAAGATCGTCTTTTCCATCGTTAGCAATCGCACCAAAATCACTTACAGAGACGGAGTTAGCCGGGCGCGGAATCACAGCCTGAACGGGTTCGATTTCGAGAAAATCCACACCGTACTCCAAGCTATCTCCATTGTTTTTCTGAATACGAATGGTGTCTCCAGCTTTTAGAGGCGTATCCATTTTCCAGTGCACTTCATCAAAACGGAACAACGGACGTCCCGCACTTGGCGTATCTCCCGGATGATCGCTGGAGAAGTACTGCCAGTTGTAATAAGAGGTCAGGGGAACTGTTTTGGCCTTGGAACCGTTAACATAGACGTCAAGGGCACCGTTAAGCCCCATGCCATCTGTGGAATCCGGCATCGTGAAGCGCATGGTTACACCTGCGCCTCCCTCCCCTTGTCTAACTGTCCATTGTGCATAAGAACCGTTGGAAGGAAGAGCGATATATTTCTGCCCAGATGCTTCCGAAGCCGTCAATGCCTGATCAAAAGTCGGTGCGGACTTCAGTGCGGCACTGCCGCCACGCGTAGCATCTTCCGTATCATAACGGGTATAAGGCATGCTTGCACCACGGGCAGAATATACGTTCAAACTTGTTGTAACTACGTTATTCGTTTGTTTTACCGGAGCTTCATTAGTATCCACTGCTACGGTAGTTGTCACATTGTAATTACCGGTGGCAGCAGTCCACGTTCCAGCATTGACATTGACTGAAGCTCCCGGTGCCAATGTGCCGTTATAGGAACCGTTATACGTCTGAAGCGTTGCTCCGGCAGCATTCTTGAGAACAACCGTAACTCCGTGCACACCGCCTGCGGAGGCCATGTTGCCTTGATTTTTCAGATTAACCGTAAACGTTACTGCACTGTTTGCTGTAGGGTTGCTGGGACTCCAAGAGACCGTGCCTACAAGATCAGAACTTGTGATTGGCGCAACCACCAAAGCTGAGGAGTGCGTGTAATTGTTGTTTCCTTCATTCTCTTCGATGATCTGGTTATTCTCATCCACCTTGGCGCTGAGCGTATATGATGCAGCTCCTTTATTACCTGCATTAAGCGAGACCGTTGTTGAAGCTCCTGCTTGCAGAGCAGTTACCGGTGATGAACCAGCCAGTTCGTTGTTTAAATAGAAGTTCACGGTAGAAGCTGGAGAAGCAGCAGAGCCAATGTTTTTGACGATGGCATTAAGCGTTATTGAGTTGTTCTCCACTGGAGAAGACGGAGACCAGGACATGCCTGTAATCGTCAGATCAGGATTGGGTGCAGGTGTGCCAAACACTTGAAATTCAGCAATTTGCCCAGCCGGAGCGCCTGAGTTCGCCGTAATGTTCAGTTGCAGACGTTTAACCGTTGCTGATACGGGAATGGTCACGGTGTTGCCGGAAGCTGGGTTGAATGTATACGATTGTGAGGATACCAGATTGCTGAACGTTGTTGTGTCCTGATTATGTCCGAGCACTTGAATGGTCTGTGTACGCGTGCTCCAGACGGAATCCGGGTTCAGCTTCAGCACGATGGATGAAATCTTATGATTCGAACCGAGATCCAGCGTCAATGCGCTTGGATTGCTGCCGCCTTCCCAGTACGTATTGATATTGTTATCGTTTGCATTCGCAGCTACGAAGTTTAAGGTGCTGGACGATGCAGTAATCGACTTACCACTGGCAATGTTGCTTCCCTCTGTAGGGAGTGGAGGCTCCACAGGATCGGGGCCAGGTACAGTTGGTCCCTCACTGCTCGGGCCGTAGATTTCAAATGTAGACAGTTGAGCTGCCGGCCACTCGGAATTACCCGTTACGCTTAAGCGAACGTACCTTGTCTCGACAGCAGGAAAATCGACGGTAACCGAGTTCTCCCCAACGGATGGATCAAATACATAATCCGCGGAACCCTTGATGTCCGTAAAGGTTGAACCGTTCGTGCTGCCTTGCACGGTTATGGTTTGGGTTCTCTTTTCCCATGCTGCCGGAATCTTCAATACGATTTGGTCAATGTTGGTGTTGCTTCCTAGATCCACTTGAATCCATTGGGGGAAAGCGCTGTTGGTACTTTCCCAATAGGTTGCTTGGTTGTTGTCAATCACATTGGTCGGGCTGTATGTTTGGTTGTATCCGCTCGCAGTAACATTTTTGCCCTGTGCCAAGTCTGGTCCTCCTGCTGCTGATACAGAAGCTGGGGATCCGACAGTCAGAAATAAATTCGAGACTAGTAGTGTCAATACGAGTGACCATACGATATACTTGTTGCGCATTAAATTCCTCCTCAGGTTATTAGCAAAATTGTTATTCAATAAACGAACGGTTGAATTCCAGCCTATTTCTCTGCGCCGATCATCACCCCCTTATTAAAATACTCATCCTGCTATCTTACTTGGATCTTCCATCGCTGGATTAGCTTCAGTATAAACCGCTTCCCATTCTCCTTATCGGACCCCTAGATACGGTATTCGGACTTCTAATGTTCCTTTTCGGATGTTTACGTACAACCTGAATACTTGCGAACATAAAGTACATCGTTATCCAGACTTTCCTGTGTGCATTTCGGACTTTTCAACCATAAAAGGAAAATATTTATATTTTCGGCATGATATTTGCATGATGTTCGTCATTTCATTGGTCGTGTTCTTCTGGATCTGATGATCACCATCTGTCGAACAACAAAAAGCACACATTGATCCACTAAGAGTCAATGCGTGCTTTTTGTTGTGTTTGGTTGAGTCATTCGGCTTGCAGAAGAGTGTTCGTTGTGGCCTGCCTGAGTTTAAACAAACGACCTAGTTCAGACCAAAAACACAAACCAGCACGAAGCCGATTACCGACAAAACAATAGAGCCAAGCAGCCCTGCCAAGAAAGGCTTTTTGCCCATACGGCGGAAGGTAGCAATATCCACACCTAACCCCAATCCAGCCATGGCCATCGCAAGCAGCATATAGGAAAGAACCAGAAGCCCCGAGATCATCTCTTGCGGAATAATACCCAGCGTATTTAATCCACTCATCGCCAGAAAACCGAAAATGAACCAGGGTACAGGCAATTCACGCCACCGGATTCCTTTAGCTGATTGTTGCTCTCCCCCACGCGCCTGTCGTCCACTCCACAAACCGATGATCAGCGCAATCGGGACCAGCATCGCGACCCGGGTTAGCTTCACGATAACTGCCATATCCAGTGCTGCTTGCCCTCCTGGTGCAGCCCCCGCGATGACATGGGCCACTTCATGCAGTGTAGCGCCTGTGAAAACGCCATATCCATTCGCACTTAAACCCAATACCGGATACAGGAATGTATAAGCCAGAGTGAAAATGGTGCCCAATATAGCCACCGTGGCTGCACCTACTGCGGTTTCTTCATCTTTAGCCTTGATCTGTGACGCAATCGCGACCACGGCTGCGGCACCGCAGATGGCTGTTCCACATGCAGTCAGCAGCCCTATTCTTTTGTCGATCTTTAACCACTTGCTCAGTCCGTAGACGACAAAGATCGTAACCGCAACATTGATTGCCGCTAGCGCAACCACTTTGTAGCCTGCATGGACAATATCCAGCAGGTTCAGCTTCAGCCCCAGCAGAATGATGCCGAATCGCAGCAATCGTTTTCCCGAGAAGGAGATCCCGGATTGAGCGCTCAGCGGTACGCCTCGTATGGCCCGGTACAGGATGCCAAGCAGAATGGCAATAACCAATTGTCCCATGATATTCAGAAACGGCAGATAACCCAGCAGCTTGGCAATGAACGAGAGTAGTAAGGTCAGTCCAATCCCCTGCAAAAATCCCCGGTTTCTAACCACTTTTATATTTTTGACGAATCTCAACTGTGTCTGTAAGATCATAGCTCTGCACTTCCTTATTGGATAAAGTATATCCTCACTATAGAAGCAGAATGATAAGAAGTGAAATATGAATCTGCGATCCTAATCATTACAAAAACTTATGATTGATTGCCTATCTTATGCTAAAATGAGTTCAATAGGCTTATTCCCATGAAAATTCACTATACAAATGAGGAATTATAATGATTACTGATGCATTAAAGGTCTTCGTTACCGTTGCGGAGCAAAGCCATTTCTCGAAGGCCGCAGAATTGTTGAACCTGTCCCAGCCGGGGGTGAGCCTGCATATCAAAAATCTGGAGAATGAGTTGGGAGCCAAACTGCTACATCGTTCGCCAAAGCAGGTATCTCTGACTGAAGCGGGGGCGATCCTCTACAGACATGCCAAGGTCATTCAGGCTCGCTACGATGAAGCAAGGCAGGAGATCCAGATGCTGCGGGATGAAGTGACCGGAAGTATTCAGATCGGTGCCAGCTTCACCATAGGTGAATATATTTTGCCTAAGAAGCTGGCAGAATTCGCAGCTCAATATCCGCAGGTCAACCTTCAGGTTACTATTGGCAATACCCAGGAGATTCTGTCTGCGGTTAGGGGAAATCAGCTGGATATTGGATTTGTGGAGGGTGAAGCGCAAGCCTCGTCAGATCTTGACGTTATCCCTTATATGAAGGATGAAATGATTGTTGTAGCTCCTTCCGGCCATCCCCTCTCCGGTTCCGTCGTGGTAGAGCAGCACATGCTTCAGGATCAGGTCTGGGTCCTTCGTGAGTTGGGTTCGGGAACACGTGCTTTCAGCGATCATTTTATGGAACAGACAGCGATCCGTCCCAAGCGGTCCTATGTCTTCACCAGCAGTCAGGGTGTGAAGGAAGCTGTTGCTGCCGGGCTCGGAATTGCGATGGTATCCAGATGGATCGTTCATAAGGAGCTGGCAACCGGGGAAGTCGAAGAGCTGCGAATCAGACAGCTGCATCTGGAACGCAGCTTCTCCATCATTCGCAACAAGGAGCATTCCCAATCCATGGCACTGGATGTCTTTTTACAGAAGCTTCTTTTCGTCAAAAAATAAGGATTGAAGGCTTTTTTTCGCCTTCAACCCTTATCTTTTATTCTTTTACCGATCCCACAACAATTCCGGTCACAAAGTATTTTTGCAGCAGCGGATAAATCAGCAGCAGCGGAATGACAGCCACTACGATTTTGGCTGCATTCAGATTTTTGTTCGAAATCTCAGTCAGATTGCTGAGCTGAGCGGAGTTCGTGCCGGCTTGAAGAAGTTCGGCAATATTTACATTAAGCGACTGAATATAGGTCATCAGCGGATAATTGCTGACTTTGGTCATATAGATCAGTCCACTGAAGAAGTCATTCCACGTGCCTACGATACTGAACAGGGATACCGTCGCCAGTGCCGGAATAGAGACGGGAACATACACTTTGAACAGAACCTGCAATGCGTTCGCCCCGTCAATGAAAGCCGCTTCTTCGAGCGCTTTCGGCACTGCGGCGAAAAAGTTCATTACAAGGATGACACTGAATATTGGAACAGCACCTGGCAGGACAAGCGACCAAATTGTATTGAGCATATCCAGGTTTTTGATCAGCAGATAGCTGGGAATCATGCCACCACTGAACAGCATGGCAAAAATCATGACATTCATATAAATATTTCTGCCCTTAAATTCCCTTTTCGACTTGGATAGCGGATAAGCCATCAAAACAATAAGAATCATGTTGAGCGCAAGGGATAGAACCACACGTAGAACGGAAATGCCAAAGGAGCGCCAGAACTGCGCATCATCAATAATTTTCGAATAAGCTGCTGTCGTAAAATTGACGGGTAACAGACCTACGCTGTTGGCCGAGACAGCCTCGCTGCTGCTGAATGAAATCGCAACGATATTCCATAATGGAAGGAGGCAGATCAAGGCCAGCAGTATAACGATGGCGTAGATGACAAACCGGCCCATTCGGTCTTTCAGGCTTGCGGAATAAGACACAAGTTTCGCCTCCTTAGAATATTTTTCTGTCGGTGTATTTTTTGGCCAATTGGTTGGCTGACAATAGTAGAACAATACCAATCACTGACTTGAACAGTCCAACAGCTGTACCAAAACTATACTGTCTGCCAACGAGACCAATCCGGTATACATAGGTATCCAGAATATCGCCCGACTCATAGACAACCGGATTGTACAGATTGTAGATTTGGTCGAAGCCTGCACTCAAAATATTGGTCAGACTCATGACCCCCATGAGCAGGATAATTGGCAGCATACCCGGCAACGTAATATGCCATACTTTTCTCCACCAGCTTGCTCCATCAATCCCTGACGCTTCGTACAAACCCGGATCAATCGAGGTAATGGCTGCCAAATAAACGATGGAACTGTAGCCGAATTCCTTCCATACGTCTGTTCCAATAATCAGCGGCTGGAACCAGGTGTTGCTTCCTAGAAAATTAATATTATCCAATCCGAAAAAGGCCAATATCTGATTCACACTTCCATCCAGGCTGAACATGTTAACAACCACGGAGGCCAGAACGACCCAAGACAAAAAGTGAGGCAGATATACAATCGTCTGCACGGATTTTTTAACAAATTTAAAGCGAATCTCGTTTAATAAAATGGAAAAAATGATGGCCATCAGTGTGCCGAGCAGAATCTTGGCGATGGCAATCACCAACGTATTGCTAATCACTTGGCCGATGTCCGGCAGTTTGAACATATAAATAAAATGCTTGAGCCCAACAAATTCGGAGCCAAACATACCTTTGGCTGGTACATAGTCCTGAAACGCCGTAATGACACCAACCATGGGAATGTAGCTGAATACCAGCAAAAATAAAATGCCCGGCAGCATCATCATATGATACATGGCACCTGTGCCCAATCGGTTTCTTGCTTTAACATTTTCCTGTTTCATGGATGAACCCCTTTCCTGAAGAAAGGCTGCTTATCGCAGCCTGTCAGCAGTGTTAGCCTTATTATTTTTGAGTTTTGGTTTCAGCTTCAATCTCCTGAATCACCTGATCGCCGCCTTGTTTCTTCCAGTTGCTGACGAACGTTTCGAAGTAATCCAGCGGTTCCGCACCCGTTATGATTTTGATGAAAGATTCCTGTTCCATTTTGGTCAGGTTAGCCCACGTCTGTTTCATGCTTGGAGTAGTTCCGGAGAACGCTGGCGTCATCCAGTTGAATTTGCCTTCCTGGGTCAGCTTGTCGATCAGCCCCACTCCGTTCATACGGGAGTGATATTTCGACCAAGCCGTTATATCGTCTGTATCCTGGTCTTTCAAGTACGTTTGGATACTGCCAATATTGTTCTTCGATTCCGTTGTCCGGACCTGATCCAGACCAATCTCGCCTTTAATTCCGCGAACGACATCGGAGTAATCATCCAGCAGCGATGTAGCCGAGTTGACTTCAATGTTAAACGGTCTGGTGGAACCGTCTACGCCGCTCTCCAAATATTTGGCTGCCTCTGGCATGGAGGTTGCCACGTCTTTGTCATTAGCCAATTTATCGTAGAACAGGTTAATAATTTTAATGGCCAGCTCAGGGTGCTCATACCCTTTTCTCACAACGATAAACTGACCGGATGGATTGGCGTGTGCCACATTTACCTTGCCATCTTCATCTTCCAGCGTGTAAGCGGTGAATTTCGCGTGTTTATCCATCTGTTTGACACTGCTCAGTCCCCAGTCTGGGATGTGCCACGGTCCAAAAGCAATCCCGCTCTGGCCGTTGGTGTAAAGTGCAGTGATATCGTCAAATGTACGGGTTCCAAATTGCGGGTCAATGATGCCTCTCTTGAACCAGTCGGCCATAACACCCAGCATCTGTTTGGTTTCCGCTGTAGTCGAGCCATAAACGATGCTGCCGTCCTCGCCATTCATCCAATATTGAGGAAACGCGCCTTTGGTAGAAGCGACGCCCAGCATGGTATAGGCAGATCCGTTATAGTCTGTCGTATTCAGAGTGTTCACAAAAGGGATGCCTACCGGTTTCCCGGTTTGCCCAGGATCTTTTTTCAGGAACTCTTCTGCTGTTTTCTCTACATCTTCCAGCTTGATGGCACCGTCTCCGTCAGCATCGAGTTTGATTCCCAGCACATCCAGCCAATCCTGCCGAACCCAGACCATGGTTGGCGCAGAATCCAGCGAAGTCGCCGGAAGACCCATCAGACGTCCATCAATCGTGGCATTGTCCAGTGCACGGCCATCATAGGAGTCGTAAATCTGCTTGATATTATCCGTAGCATATTGTTTGTACACTTCCGTCATATCTTCAATCAAATCATTATCAACCAGTTCTTTGAGCTCATCCTTGGAATCCACACGCATCATGTCAGGCAGTTCCCCGGAAGCGATTGCAAGAGAAACTTGACGGCTGTAATCTTCACCATTGGCCTCAAATTGGTCCTTAATTTGTGCGTTGAACGATTCTTTGACCAGACGGGTATACGCATTATTCTCGTATGTATCTCCTGCGGGCAATTTCGGGTTCGCCGTCGTAACACGTCCCATCGTTACCGTTACTTCGTCTTTATAGGCACTGAATGGGTCTCCAGGTGTCACCTCATATTGGCCCGCATCCTCAGCAGTCGGCGGATTGGAGGCCCCCCCACATGCTGCAAGGATGGAAACCATTAAGGCGGACATGGACAGCACAGCCAGTCGTTTCGTCAACTGTTTGCTTTTTATTGACCAATTATTTCTCATCAAATTCAACTCCCCTTCGTTCTGTTTATTTCTCTATCATGTTGTTTGCGCTTTCATTATAAAACTTGGAGAAGCCTAATCGAGATAGGGATTAAACGCTTCTTTGGATAGAGAAATGTGTACAATTTTTGCTGGGTTCAACGAGCAGCATTGAGGTTGTGAGCATTTATCTTACCTATCGACTTACATTTGTCTATCCTCTCTTCATCAGGCACGTGAAATAAAAAAACCAGCAAGCTCCTTGAACAGGAGAATGCCGGCTATGGATGGGAATTCAGAACAGTCCTGTAAAAGTTATCGAATCGTCTAATGCTTAGCTACTTCAAGTGTGCACTGTGGGAAGCCAGCACTTCAGCAGTCACTTGGTCGCCCCCCTGTTCCTTCCACTCCTCTACAAATTGATCGAATGAATCCATAGGCGCAGCACCCAAAATAATTTTCAAAAATGTATCATGTTCCAGCTTGGACAGTTTGCCCCACAACCTCTCCACTGCTGGTGTACGCTTGTAAGTAAGACTTCGTACTTTATGAATGTTCGGATCAAAGAAGTTTCTTCCTCCGACAAGAAGAGAGTAACCTCGCATAAAATTCTCGTTGTGCTGGTCCCAATATGAAATGCCAAGTTGGTCATAAGGCTTTAGCTTGGTTTGTTTTATCGTCGAAACTGTATTTTCCAGCAGTTTATATTCGGACTTGTCCTTGAAATCGGCTGGTGTTTTGGTGCCTGCCAGAATATCCTGCACAGCTTTGGATTCATATCGGGCTTCATCTGCCGGAGCAAAGAAATTGCGACTTAGCATAAAACTCGTACCATACTTGAACTCATCACGAAGGTACAGATTGTTTATTTTAATGATCGCCTCCGGATGAGCGTATCCCTTTCGAACCACAAGGAAAGAGCTTGAAGGATTATCGACCTTCACATGATAGGCTCCGTTTGCATCCAGCGGGAGCGCGTAGGCCTGCCAGTTAGCCTTTGGATCATTCAGCCAAGCGCTTGGAAGCGGCCAGTATCCTGCAAAGAAACCTTGAAAGAACATGCCCGCCTGTCCGTTAATGACGGTTTCCTCTGGTTCTTTGCGGATGCCCAGATCTGGATCAAGGAGACCTTTGGCATACATATCACGAAGCCTAACCAAGGCGTTCCTTGTCTCTGGCAGCAGCGAACCGTACACAGGTTTTCCATCTTTTTCGAGCCAGTATCCGGGGAAAGCCCCATAAGCCGAGAAAATCGGCGTTAGATCAAAAGCAAATGCGCTGTTGTTAAAATCCTGAAATAGACCCGTGCTTGAAGCAAGCCCGATCGTATCCCGTTTCCCGTTTCCATCCGGGTCCTGCTCCACAAAAGCCTTGGCGATCGCTTCCAGTTCATCCACCGTTTTTGGTGGTTTCAATCCTAGACGATCCAGCCAGTCCTGCCTGATCCAGAGCATGCTGAAATCTTCCGCCGTGACAGACGGTACAGCCATCATTTTCCCTTCAAAGGTCACTTGTTCCCGAGCCAATCCATTCGTGCTGTCGATAATTTTCTTCATCTCGGGTGAAGCGCTGCTTGCATATGCCTCGGTCAGATCTTCAATTTCTCCTGCTTTGACCATCTCATTCAACTGAACCTGATTAACGATCATTGCATCTGGTAAATCATTGCTGGCGATAGCCAAATCAATTTTCTGACCGAAATTCTCCTTGGATACCTGCCACATGACTTCAACATCCATGTTAAGGTTTTGCTTAATCATCGTTTTCCACATATTCTTCTCTAATGTCTCTCCTTCAGAGAGATCCGTTCCTGTCGGATCGACCACATATCCCAACCGGATGGAGACCGGATGTTCATATTTGGTGAATGGCTCGGTGGCGGCAGTGTCAGATATGGTTGGCGCTTGCCCCATTGACGATTCCAGAGATTCCCGAAAGTACGAAATGCTGAAGAATACTATACCTGCAATCAAGCTGACGACAACAATACACGCAGCCATCTTCTTGATCATCTCTTTCCCTTCTTTCATCCGGATTCTCAGTTGGGTATGCGGAACCTACGCTATTTGTCCCCTCTGCCCAGCTGTCGAAATTCACTAGGCAGCAAGCCTGTCAGTTCGCGAAAAATTCGGCTGAAATATTTTTCATCCGTATAACCCACCCGCTCTGCAATCCAGAAAATCGTGTTGTTTGTGTTCAATAAATACTCTTTTGACTTCTCCATTCGTATATATCGGGAATAATCGTTAAAGGTTTTGCCCATGATGTCCTTGAAGCATTGGCTGAAATAGCTTCGGCTAATGTTAAGCTGCTGGGACAGCCCTGAAGCTGTAAAAGCCTGATCCAAATCATTCTGCATGATCATCACGGCTTTTTTCACCCCATCTATCATTTCCTGAGAATACGAAGTCTGTTCATCGGCCTTTCGAATACTCTCAGAGGTCTGCTTGGTCCACTGTTCCACTTCGTACCAGGATTGAAAAGAATGGATCATGGCGATTCTGCCCAGCGTAGTCTGGGCAAAAAGATGGTTCCACTCCATGACCAGAGAGTACAGTAATCCCATCAGCTGACCTTTTTGCAGTCTTAATGATTTAAACTCTTCAATAAGTTGGTTGTAATAATGGTCGTTATGAGTCCATGGAGACAGAAACCAACTTCGTTTAATACGATCCATCTCCTCATCCTGAGGTTCTATTGGAAAGGAGTCTTCTTCATCTAGCGAAACGGCAACCACCGGATCTTGAGGGTCATACGCATAAAATAAGGACGTTTCTGTATAGTTCATAATCCAGTTTTGGATTTGCGACCATGTCCGTTCTTGCACATCAGACAATACCAGCAGGGCTGCTTGTGGAATTTGATCCAAGTATCCCTTCAATCTGTCAAATAGTTGATCCTCACCATTCAGGGGTGTCGCCCACATCCAGCTGTTCCGTTCCACTTCAAAGCGAATCTCGTCTACATTGGATTCAAGTTCAAACGGCCAGCTCTGTCCGGACTTCCGGTCCAGTGAAACAAGTGCATACACTTTACGGTAATGAACGTTGGTTTCACCGATTAGCGGCAGCTTTCGTCTTGTATTAGCCAACTCACCAATCCGGGTATGTATCCGATTCAGGACGTGTTCAAATTGCTCCTTCTCAAGCTGAACCTTGGCTATATAGTCGATCGCTCCCAGCCTGAGTGCTTCCTGGATATAATCAAAATCCTGATGTAGGGTAAGCACGACAATATGAAGTTCCGGGTAGTGCTGCCTTGCGGCTCGCATTAGCTCAATGCCTGACATTACCGGCATCGCAAGATCCGTTAACATCAGATCTACCGGGTTGGATTCCAGAAATTCCAGCGCCTTGGCCCCATTACTTGCTTCTCCAACAACCTCCATGCCGAACTCGTTCCATGGCATCGCGGAGCTTATTCCTTTTCGTACCAATTTATCGTCATCCACAATCAATACCTTAATCATGCCGAGATATCTTCTCCTTTGATAGGAAGTATAAGCAATATACTTGTCCCTGTTCCCAACTCACTCTCGATCACCAGTTGAGCTTGATCCCCGTACTGTGCTTTTAACATGCGGTGAACATAATTGAGCCCGATGCCCATGCCTACTTTTTTATGCTCAGGTGTACGATTATTCAGAAGCCTTTCAATCGCTTCCTCCGTCATACCTGCTCCATTATCCTGAATCATAATGTTCAACGTTTCTTTGCGTGTCACTTCAATCTGAATAAAACCTTCGTCACTCAGTCCATGGTAAAGTGAATTTTCAACTAACGGCTGTAGAATAAAACGAGGTACTGGTATTTGAAGCACTTGCTCATCAGCCGAAATACGTACATCAAATTCAAAGTCATATCGGATTTGCTGCAAGATCAAGTACTGTCTAAGCGCGTCAATTTCCTCTTCCATCGTGGAAACCTGACCTAATTTGCCCAAATTATAATACAACAGCTTATTCAGCGACTGCACCAGCTTGTCAATCTCCCCTTGTCCATTCATAACGGCCAGCCAGTGTACCGTATCCAGTGTATTCATCAAAAAATGAGGATTAATCTGATACAGCAGCTTTTCCACTTCAAGATCTGCACGAATTTTCTCCTTCAGCTGTACCTCTTTGAAAAGGTCACCGATTTGATGCTGCATATTGGAGAATTCGCCCAACAGAAAATCGAATTCGGGAATTTGCGTTCGGGTCTGACTACCTGTCGTTTGTGGGTTCTGAGACATTCCGTTGATTTCCGAATGGAACAGACCGAGGGGTTTATAGACCATCTTCCACAGCAGCCAAGCCAGAAATACGGTAAAGCCCAGGAAAAATAAAGCGACCAGGAATATTTGAAGCAACCACTGGTTTTTCTCCTGTTGATACTTGGCCTGCGAGATCACCGATACAACACTCCAGTTCTGAGTGGAGTCCTGTCTGAACCAATGGTGACCGCGAGCTATTCCGTCCGATGCCGCATCTTTGGATAAGCTGGAGAAATTCTCACCGACTTTCATCGCTTCCGGAATCTCACTATACACAATGTTTCCCTCTCCATCTAGAATCAGATGGGATAAATCCCCTTTGTACTGATTGTAACCCAATATATCCTGCGCAAGGTGAAATCCGGATTCAACGTAAATATAAACATCGTCCCTCTGGGGCAGTTTTACCTTCCGCATAGCGGATAGAACGAGCTGATCATCAAACCTGTTCATACTGACATGAGGACCATAGTAGGTAATCCCATATGCTTTGGATAGCATAGGCAAAGATTCCGGTGAAAAGCGATCCTTTATGGGAAAGTTACCGAACTGTGTCGTGCCATCCTCCTGAAAATAATACAACGTCAAACCGATATTCGGATTGGTAAACGTCACGACATTTAATTCGCTCTTTAATTCATCCCGCGTTTCAATCAATTCAAATATATTGGAGGACGGTTTCAACACCTCATCCAGCTTCTTGCCTAATGTACCACTGTAGGACAATTGCTGAGTAACATGATTCAGGTTGGTGATCGAATTCTCCAGTGAGGAAGTTACCTGCTGTAAATTGCTCCGAATGCCATCATCGATTTTGTTCGCAAAAATGGAATCAATGGTGTAGTAGGAAATTGCAAATATACTTATGAAGGGGATAAACGCACTGAGAAAAAACAGCAAAAAGATTCTTTTTTTGAGTGTCATTCCAACCTATTCTCCTTAACTTCATCCATTCTATGTTGAATGCATAACTCCATAATTATAGATTGATAATTCAATAAGTCAAACGCTTTCAAATTGTATTTTGTATGAACACAAGTCCTGATTAAGCCTTCGAAGGTAATACAATCATGACAAAAAGACCCTGCCGGCGTGATGCCAGCAGGGTTGTTCAGAAGATGAAAGAATTAAACCAGGAATGCTTTAGAGATGATGACCAACAAGATGAACAGAACAAGGATTGCGCCGGTGGATGTGAAACCACCGTATCCACCCAGACCTCCAACATTTCCATATCCTACTTCGCTCATGTAATCTCCTCCTCTTTTGTGTTATGTCATAAGGTATTCAACTCTTTGTGTATTGACAAGGCTATTTACGTCATCTTCAAAAAAAAGGGCTCGAACCGCAATACGCTCACCTGCAAACGTACATGAACCAGTTGCTGACCTAGATCTGCCTTCAACACTCGATTATATTCCTGATGCTGACACACCAAGAGCATGCAGCATCAATCGTTACTGTATTAATTGCTGGGTCATAGCACGAAGGTAAGATATTGTTTGCTTCTCCTTTATTCCTCTATATAGCTAACATAATGAACAAGTTCAAGATCATAAAATTACATAATGATCCTAACCATAGGGAGGCTCCCAATTCTTATGCCTGAAAAGATAAAACTGCAAAAATTCGTGGATGAACTGCCTATTCCAAATACGTTGTCTCCCAAGAAACGAAGTAGTCATAGTTCATATTACGAAGTGACTATGAAAGAGTTTTCTCAGAAGCTGCATAGAGACCTCGGGCCAACCCGTTTATGGGGTTATGACGGAACATTTCCAGGTCCTACGTTTGAAGTGATGAAGAATGAAACCGTGTTTGTTAAATGGATGAACGACCTGCCCAATAAGCACTTTCTTCCCGTTGATAATACGATTCATGGTTCGGAAATAACTCTTCCAGAAGGAAGAAGCGTTGTGCATTTACACGGAGGAAGAACGCCGGCTCATAGTGATGGCTATCCTGAAGCTTGGTTTACGAGAAATTTCGAGCAAACGGGGCCTTTGTTTGAACGAGAGGTTTATACGTATCCAAATATTGAACGAGCTACGATGTTATGGTATCACGACCACACAGTAGGAATTACAAGATTGAACATCTACGCAGGACTCGCTGGATTTTATTTCATTCGAGATCCTAATGAACAATCCCTTAATCTTCCGAGAGGAAATTATGAAATCCCTCTACTTATTGTGGACCGATCATTCAATCCGGACGGATCCCTATACTACCCCAGCAAACCGGATCAAAACGATGCAAACCTTCCTCATCCTTCCCTTGTCCCCCCTTTTGATGCGGATACCATTCTGATAAACGGCAAGGTGTATCCATTTTTGAATGTAGAACCAAGAAAATACCGATTTCGGATTTTGAACGCATCCAATAGCCGAATCCTTACATTAAGAATGGAATCCAATCAACCATTTTATCAAATTGGGACCGATAGTGGGTTTCTTGAGACAACAGTAAGAATAAACGAATTTGTACTTTTAAGTGCCGAGCGAGTAGATGTGATCATTGATTTTTCTCAATACTATGGTCAAACTATTATTCTCAAAAATGTCACGAAAAGTGCGTCCCCTGAAACAATAGATATCATGCAATTCAGAGTAGGTGTTCCCTTAAAAAGTACAGATACCAGCTCAATTCCTTTTTATCTAGAAGCATTCGAACGACTCCCACAAAGTATGGCAAAGAGAACAAGATATTTAACACTTGTCAGAGTGAAGGATCAATATGGTCGCTCCTTAAACCTATTAGACGGAAAAATGTGGATGGATCGCATTTCTGAAAGAATTGAAGTAAATACGGTGGAAATCTGGCGAATCATCAATATCATTGATGATGATCCTCACCCCATTCATATTCATTTGGTTGATTTTCAAATTCTTGATCGTCAACCTTTTGATGTTTCTCATTATCAGAAAACTGGAGAACTTATTTACACAGGTCCCCCTACTCCTCCTAATCCATATGAAACGGGATTAAAAGATACTGTAGCAACCCCCTTTGGTTACGTTACAACGATTATTGCTCGTTTCGGACCCTTTACCGGGCGTTATGTATGGCATTGTCACATGCTTGAGCATGAAGATTACGAAATGATGCGACCGTTTGATGTCTTTTAGCGCTCCAGCGCTGCAACAAAAATTCGACATATCCCCAAAAAAATAAATAAAAAAGAGGCATGTCCTGCTAAATATAAGGTACATGTCTCTTTGAAGGTTTTATGACTCACAACCACTTGGAACAAATAGATTATATCTCATGAATGTTAATCTTCCGGCACAGTAGACACATGATGCGTCTCTCCTTCTGACACCTCTACAGAAATAAAGCAGATCTGTTCTCCCCCTTCGGTTGTTTCCTGTTGGGTCAGGGCAGCTATGCCGTTGTGGTATAACGTCTCGGCATTTACAGGAAAAGCAGCCTTCCAGACAAAGGGTTTTCCAGATTGCAGCGTCAATGTACTCTCTGTGTTCTCAGTATGTTTAATCGTAATGTTCCTGTCAAGGATAGGGATATTCCCCATTTCCGCCCATTTTAGTGAATGTGCAAGTCTTGGCAAGGTGCTGATTACCGATGCTCCGTTTGCCGTAATTCCCATCAATCCGGCGGCCATGGAGCCTATCACGCAATAAGATACCTCCGGGTAATCCCGTCGCTCCAAAGATGGATCTACCAGCTCTTTCAATTCATTCAAGGCTTCTTCATTTTGGCCGTACCGATAAAAAATATCCGGCAGATAAGTCTTTCCTTCAACGTTGGCAACACGATTAATCTTGACATCCTCAAGCGCCTTATGCAGTTTCTCCGGGTCACTGACCGCCCCGTAATAAAGCGGGAGAAAGGTCCCTTCTGCATTATAGCCTGTTACGAAAGAATGGTCCTGCAGCTTGGCGCCGAAGAAGCGCCCCTTCTCCTCGTTCCACCATTCCTGCTGATAACGCTGTTCCAGGTCTTGTGCCTTGGCGGCGTACACTTCCGCTGTCTCCGATTGGCCTCTGAGACTGGTAAGATGGACAAATGCACGGTAACCGGCAATTTGTGCAGCGATCATATCACCACCCATCAAAGGCTGATGTCCAGCTTCGTTGAATGTAGCCAGCCCCCTGCGTCCATATTCGGGGTAATATTCCAATATTCCGTCCCCGTCTTTGTCCCAGGCACTTGTATATTCATTTAACGTTAACTCAAAAAATTCCAATAGCTTACTGTCATTCAAATAATAAGTATCGCCTGTCCACAGGTACTGACGCAAGCTGGCATCAATAATGTCAAAATTGGCAGGGAGATTATACCAAAAATCCTCATCACTTTCATAATCGACTGGGGCAGGAACATTGTCCTTATTGATCTCCCAGTAAGTACACCAGTCACGGGACTCGGCAATGTTTTCGGCAAAATGCATAATCATATTCCTGGTATGGAGACGAAGCCCGAGAACAGCAGCTCCGGTGCTGTGGTGCATGACATCACGGATGCAGAATGCCTCTCTGGCTGGAAGAGCGGCTTCGTACCATAGCCCGACGGGATCTTCGCCAAAGTGGGCATACTCCAGTGCCTGGCGTTTGGCCCAAACAAAACCTTCATTCAAATCCTCATCGGAAGATTGAAAAGTTACTGCACCAGCTTGGGATTCTATTTCTCTCTCATAAGACATGTCAAAGTCACTCCTGTCCTTTTCGGTTAACTTTCCTTGGAACCTGAGAAGGTCAGACCTTCCATAAATGCTTTTTGCGAGGTGAAGAATAATAGGATACATGGCAAAGTGATTACAACAGCCGCTGCCATTAGCAAATTGGTATCTGTGGCATAAGTCCCCTGGAACCCTGCCAGACCGAGCGTGAGCGTCTTCCATTTATCACTGTTGATATAAATAAGCGGTCCCATGAAATTGTTCCAGGAGCCCATGAAGACCATGACGCCAACCGCCATCAGAGCAGGTTTGGACAGCGGCAGGAAAATCTTCCACCAAATTTTAAAGTAACCGCAGCCGTCGATAATCGCTGCTTCCTCCAATGCGACGGGTAGCCGGGAATAGAACTGACGTAGCAAAAAGATATAGAACGCCGACCCAAAGAAGGCTGGAACGATCAGCGGGTACAGCGTATCCAGCATGCCCAGATTCTTGAACAGAATGAATTGCGGAATCATCGTAACCTCGCCCGGCAACAGCATGGTCGACAGGACCAGTACGAACAATATTCCACTTCCCCTCACCTTCAAACGGGCAAAGGCATAGCCCACAATGGATGAAGAAAGAACCGTACCAATGATAGGTAGCACCGTTGTAATTACGGTATTGACCAGATAACGACCGAACGGGAACGCCGTAAGCGCCTTCGCATAATTATCCCAGCGCCAGTTATCAGGCCAGATGCTCATCCCAGATACTGCGACCTCCTCCAGACTCCTTAGAGATGCAGAAACCATCCAGAGAAAGGGATACAGGAACATAATGCTCCCGATCAGCAGCAATATATAGGCCAGCCAATGCACCTTTTTGTGAGCAGATTTACGCTCTTTTTTTACGGACACGACGCTTCCTCCTTCCGGTTTGCTCTGTTTCGTAATACACCCATAATGCACTGCTGCGGAATACGAGCGCAGTGAACAGGAGGATAATTACAAAGAGTACCCAGGCCAGTGCCGACCCGTAGCCCATTTTGAACCACATAAAGGCATTTTGATATAGATAGTAGGCGTAGAACAACAATGAATTATCCGGTCCGCCGTTTACCATGAAGCCTTGGGTAAAGGTCTGGAATGCCCCGATCATACTTGTAACTGTATTAAAAAATAAAATCGGTGAAATCTGCGGCAGCGTCACATGCCAGGCTTTTCTTGCTGCCGTTGCTCCATCAATCTCGGCTGCCTCATACAGGCTTTGTGGAATATCCGAAAGACCGGCCAGATAGATAATCATATTGCCTCCGACCGTCCACAGGCTCATGATAATGACTGCAGGCATTGACCATTCTGGACTTGAGAACCAGCCGGGGCCTTCGATACCTATCCTACGCAATAACGAATTGACCAGACCGACATTCGGGTTAAAGATCCAGATAAACAGCACCATTTGTGCAACACCCTGCACGAGCGTTGGCAAATAATAGATGGTACGGAAAAAATAAATCCCGCGTAGCTTCAAATTCATTAGCAAGGCAATCGCAAGAGAGAGAATGACCTGCAGGGGTACACTTACGAGCGTGTAATAGAAGGTCACGGACAGCGATTTATAAAACATGGTATCCTTGAACAGCATGCGGTAGTTGTCCAAACCGATCCATTTCGGATCGCTCACGACCTCCCATTTGTTGAAACTGATATAGAAAGAAAAAATCATCGGACCTACGGTAAATAACAGAAAACCAATGATCCAGACCGAGACGAACAAATAAAAGCTCGCTGCTTTGGTATGGATAATCTTCTTTTTCACAAGAACGCTGGTAATGGTAAAGATGATAGCGAATACTAGCACGATAACGGTCAGAAAAGGGAGAAGAGGCAGCAAAGCTGCTGGTGCCCCTATTCCTTCATAGAAATTGTAGATCCCTTCTATTATTCCATTCATAGTTTGCTCCCGTTAGTTTTGTTGTAAAATCTGGTTTATCTTCTCTGCTACCTGCGGGAATACTTCCTTTACATCCTTGTTTCCAATTCCGATTGGTGTCGTATCATCGATAGCTTTCATCACGTTGTTGATTTCATTCGTACCCTTCTGGGCTTCCTGTGTATGCTGCTTCTCGGCGGCAAGGACGAAGGCTTTCAGGTTCTTGTCTGGGGAAACAGCTTCAAACGCACTTGTTGCACTGGAAATAACCGGCACCCCATAAGCATTCTTGTTCCCTCCGATGATTTTTTGCACCTCTTCGTTTTGTGTAAGGTGATTAATGAAAGTTTTGGCAGCTTCAGCATTCTTGCTGTCTTTGCTTAGAGCCAGCCCATTAACTTCTTTGGAACCACCGTTCCCTGGGAAAGGAACAATATCCCATTTGAATTTCTGTACATCAGCCATTTGCGGTAAATACCAAGGACCAAAGTCGGTGAACATGCCGATCCTTCCTCCCAGATACCAGTTCATCATGCTTTGTCCCTGCTTCTCACTATCGTTTGGAACGATTCCGGCTTGTTTGCTAGAGACAATATACTCCGCAGCTGCAATAGCTTCCGGTGAATCAAGTGCCGACTTGCTCAGATCATCACTGTAAAATTGACCGCCAAACGCATAAATCCAGTTACCGAGCCACAGCGGTTCGGAACCGAAAATTTTCGCTGCTCCTTCTCCAGAAGTGAGATTCTTAGCGATGTCATTGAATTGTTCAATCGTCATCGGTTCAGTCTTGCTTGGAAGCGGAATGTTATTTTTCTCGAAAAGATCGACGTTAATCGCCATGACTTTAGGCTTGATAATAAATGGTGCTGCATATGTTATGCCATCCACACTCATGGAATCGACGAGGGAAGGGGAGCTGAAAAGTGACTTATCCATTTTCAATTCTTGGAAAGCGTTTGCAAAACCAGGCAGATCCCCCCCTGAGATCAGCATGACATCAGGAGTCGTTCCTCCTGCAATCATCGTCTGTAGCTTGGTAAGATAATCCTTCTGTATCCATTGGCTCTCAACCTGAATGTCGGGGTAATTTGTTTCGAAGTTATCAATGGCCTGCTTGATCGCATCAGCTTCTGACTGAGCTCCCCAGAATGCAAACGTTATTTTCCCCTTGTCTTTCGTCCCGCTCTGACTTTCCGACGAGTTCCCTCCATTTCCGGAACACGCCGACAACGCAATTACAACAAGTAGAGATAAAATAATCAAAGACCATTTTTTCACCATTTTTTCCCCCTATTGAATATTTAAATGACGGTCAGCCTTCTATGTCCTCTACGGACCTGATTTCCGCACCACAGCTGCTTCTAATAATCAGCTTCGACGGAATCACGATCTTTAACGGCACTTCTCTGCCACCGATCCGTTCAAGCAGCATTTTTACCGCGCTCTGGCCCATTTGTTCAGTGTAGATTTTCACCGTCGTTAACGGCGGATTGGCATAAGAAGCCATTTCAATATCATCGATGCCGACTATTGCGATATCACTCGGCACCTTTAAGCCGGCCTCCTTCAACGCCCTTCCGGCAGCTATGGCCATGGGGTCAGAACCAATCAGGAAAGCTTCCGGTAAATCCTGCTTCTCAATAGCTTCCTTCATGAGCTGATACCCGGTTGACATGGAGAAATTATTACCGATATGCACATGCTCGGGCAGGTACAGATTTTTCTGCTTCATATAAGCTTCAAAACTGCTTTGCCGCTGATCCACTGAATCTATACCAGAGTTGGAACCGAAACGATTAATAAAATCGCGTGAGCTGATCAGGCCGATCCTTTCATAACCAAGTCCGGTAAGATGATCCAAAGCCATCCGGGTTACCTTGTCAAAATCGACGACGACGGAATCAAAGCGATCCTCATCCGGCGAATAGTCGACAAAAACAATGTTATGTATCCGGCTGAAGTACAAATTGTATGGATCGAATTCGAACTTGCCGATCACGATAAGGCCATCAAGCCCTGACAGGCTTTCATACGAATCATGGTTCACCCAGCGAATAGTCCGAGTAATGTGAAGTCCCAGCAGATTGAATTCTTTCTCGATTTGCAGCCTTATCGTCAGGTAATACGGATCCTCCGACTCAAATTGCTCCGAACAGAAGGTCACCAGTCCAATTTTATAATCCTTCAACTGCGCCGCTTGATTGGTATGACGACGTTGGGTTACTTTATATTGCAGCTGTTCTGCAGCCGAAAGAATTTTTCTTCTTGTTTCCTCCAATACCGATAAGGAAGGATCTCCGTTCAGTACACGAGAAACTGTAGATGGAGAAACACCGGCCAGACTTGCAATATCACGAATAGTTGACACTATTAATCACCTTTTCACTTCATATTTGGGAAACACCCCTCACAATCATTTTATAGTTTTGCCAAGCAATTGCCAATCACATTGTATTTTGTTTACTAAACATTAGCAAACTAATGCGTGAATTCAATATAACAGAGTTCAAATCGTTTGACAATAACTTATTGTCATCGCTTACATGTATTTTTTTCACCCTAAAATGGTATTTACATTTTAATTTTTGTTTATTCACATTATTTGTTTACTAAATATTTTGTAAACGATATACTCTAAACAAGGTATTGTTAGTCCCTTATTTTTTTATACGAGCAGGAGGTATTATGAAAACTTTAATCAACTACGATTGTCCCACTGTAATTATTAACAGTAACAGCACCCTATTTAACAGCTTTACCAACATTGAAACCATAACGGAGAACCTTTTTCTGGTCCATATCCGGTTAACAGCTGTGAACAAAGAACAGCCGCCAGTGTACCGAATCGAGTGGTCTATTCCCGCCGTAGACATCCACTCTTTATGGCATCCGGGTACAGACCGCAATAAAGCCTTTCAAGTGGATTGGGGTGACGGTTTCCAGTCCAAAAGCACTTCTCTCGCACCTGTGGCCTCCCTATACAATCTAGAGGGGCGGAATCGAATGACCTTCGCTTTTAGCGATGCATTGAACAGCGTGTCAATAAAAGCCGGTATCCATGAAGAGGATTCCACCTTCCTATGCTCTGTTACTCTGTTTGAAGAAGCTATGCCGAAACTGGATCATTACGAAGCCACGCTCCGAATCGACCGCAGGGATATTCCCTTCTATAATGCGCTGGAAGAGGTAACCGAGTGGTGGGAGAGCCTTCCCGGGTATGAACCCGCCGCAGTTCCTAATATGGCCCTCGCCCCCATGTACTCCACGTGGTATTCCTATCATCAGAAGCTGACCGCTTCCGAATTGGAGGAACAATGTAGATTTGCTAAGGAACTTGGCTGTGAGACTATTATCGTTGATGATGGCTGGCAGACGGACGACAACAATCGGGGTTATGCCTTTACCGGAGACTGGGAAGTCTATTCGGGCAAAATACCGGACATGAAAACTCATGTGGATACCGTACATCGGCTGGGTATGAAATATATGCTATGGTACTCCGTGCCATTTGTAGGTAAGTGCAGCAAGGTATGGAGCAAGTTCGAGAATAAACTATTGCGGGTAGATGAGAAGCTGAATGCGGGAGTGATGGACCCCCGGTACCCGGATGTCCGGGAATACCTAATCAGCACCTATGAACAGGCCGTATCCGGGTGGGATATCGACGGTCTGAAGCTGGATTTTGTGGATAGCTTCAGACTGAGTCCGGATCAGAAGGAAGGAACAGCGGAAGGGCGGGATTATAAGTCAGTGCCTGAAGCGGTGGACCGCTTGCTCTCCGATGTTATGGAGCGACTGAGAGCCATCAAGCCGGATATTCTTATCGAATTCCGCCAAACGTACATCGGTCCGCTAATGCGAAAATATGGTAACATGTTCAGGGCCAACGATTGCCCGAACGACTCCATTCAAAATCGGGTCCGCACGCTCGACCTGCGACTATTGTCGGGAAATACAGCCGTCCATTCCGACATGATCATGTTCAACCCTAAAGAACCGGTCGAAAGCGCAGCCATGCAGCTGATCAATGTTCTTTTCTCAGTGCCTCAAATCTCTGTTCGTCTCGATGAGATTGGAGAAGTGTATGCTGGAATGCTCCGCTTCTGGCTCTCCTTCTGCAAGGAGAACAGTGACATTCTGCTGAAAGGTAAAATAGCTCCGGTACAACCCGAGTTACTTTACCCACTTGTCAGTGCCCAAAGAGGAGGTACGAAAATTGTCGCCGTTTACACTGATATTGTTGTCCCAATGGACGCTACCTATGAACGATTCATTGTAGTCAACGGAACTTATAATGAACAAGTAGTTGTCCGTTGCCACCATCAGGGTCGTTACGACCTAACTGTAAAAAATTGCTGCGGTCAAGTTGTTCTACTCCGCCAAATCGAGCTTCAGGACGGTTTGAACGAGCTCCCCATCGCGAGAGCTGGTATAGTCATTTTACAGCGTATAGGTAATTCAGGAGGGATAGAAGCAGGTTATTCACAGCAAAAGGGGCCTTCCGTGGTCATATCATAGTTCCGTCAAGTAGACAATACCCATAAGAAATTTTAATAAGCGGCGACTTTTTCCCGGATTTCAACCGGTGAGAGGTCGCCCAGTTTGTTTTGAGAGCCGAAAAGTGACAATAGTCACCTTAACGAATTACTTTGTACACTTAACTAAATTTCAAATATCCTCGATACTTAGGTTACACAAAAAAAAACAGACGAGGTGCTTCCTATGAATCCATTATCTTTAACAATCTCATTATTAATTTTCGTACTCATTTTGAGGGGCGTTATCCAGGGCAGCAAGAAGCCATTGCACGAATCAGGTCGAAAACTATTGATTCCGATTCTTTATATCTCTACATCTTTGTTTGAGTTGTTCGATCCTACGTTGGTGCTTACATCTGGCAGAATGATCAGTGCTATAGCTATTGGTGCGATTCTGTCGATTCCATTAATTCTGGTGACACAATTCCAGCGGAAATCGGATGGCAGGATGTATTACAAAAGAAACGTATCTCTTTATGTTCTTATTATTGTTATTTTCTCAATTCGATTCATTGACTTCATGTTCATCTCAGGTATTGATCCCAAGACTCTTGGATTCTTGAATAATGTAGTCGCCCTATCCTATATTGCTATTTGGCGAATGGCTAGTTTCATTAAATTTCATAATTCCAAGTCTAGTACGATCCGAGCTTTGGACAAAACCGCTTAACCGTATTATTAGCCTGAGCTGGTTGACTAGCCCTATCAAGCATGTTAACCTAGGCCGAGTATTAACAATGATTGTCAAACCCTCCTACCTTATAACGATGAAAGGTAATTCAACCCATGATGATATATAGTCGCCTCGCCATCATGATGCCCCCCTTTCCCTAGCTAGGCTCATATTCTTGTTGTCATAAAACAGAGTATAAGCTTGTAGGAGGGCTAATATATAATGAAGAAATATGCAGTACCATCTTTGCTTTTAATGATTGTTCTTGTCGCATTTCCACAAATCAGTGAGACCATCTACACTCCATCGCTGCCAGATATCGCAGCAGCACTTGGTGTAACGAATAGTTCCGTACAATTCACGTTAAGCATCTATTTTATAGGATTTGCCTTGGGTGTTTTTTGCTGGGGCTGGATGTCCGACTTGATCGGTCGCAGACCTGCTATGCTGGCGGGTCTTATCATATATGGGATCGGAAGCTTGATGTGCTTTTATTCTGAATCGATTCACTGGCTCCTCGTCAGCCGTTTCGTTCAGGCTTACGGTGCTGCAACTGGATCGATTATCACCCAAACCATGCTTCGAGAAAGTGTATCGGGAGATCGAAGACATGTTATGTTTGCCCAAATATCTGCTGTCATTGCCTTTACGCCGGCAGTTGGACCGCTTATTGGCGGTTGGATTGATCAGGCCCTTGGCTTCAGGTGGGTATTCTTTGCGTTAGTATTGATGAGCGTTTTGTTGTTTATATATGCTTTTCTTAAACTGCCGGAGACAACGAACGTCTCTTTACGATCCAAGGTGGCTATACTTCCGATTGTAAAAAAGATGCTTGCTATGCCGCGTGTACTGGTGTTTGGGGTATTGATTGGTGGTATTAACGGAGTTTTATTCAGTTATTATGCCGAAGCTCCCTTCATCTTTATTGAACACTTTGAATTGTCGCCTGGCGTTTATGGTTTTTTTGGCATTATTGTGGCCTTGGCATCGGTTGTGGGGGCAATGATCTCCAAAAGATTATTGACCGTTTACGCACCGGAAAAGATTATTCGCTTGGGTTGTCTGGTCATGACCAGCGGGGCTCTGCTCCTAACCCTTGGAAGCAGTATGTCTATGCTCCCCAACCTTTTGCAGATCATCTGCATGTTAACGGCTATGTTTGTTCTGTTGATTGGTGCAGGTATTGCTTTGCCTAATTGTCTAAGTCTTGCCCTTGTTCATTTTCATAATGTAATTGGCACAGCGGGTGCCATATTCAGCTTGGGCTACTACTTGCTGGTAAGCCTTACGACCTGGGGAATGGGTGCTCTCCACAACGGTTCATTGCTGATAATGCCTATATATTTTCTGGTCATTAGCGGCGCAATGTGGTGGCTTGGCAAAAGTTTTATTGCCGAAGAATAATCCATTAGAATAATTCATTAGGATCATAAATAATAAAAGAAATGTCACGGGGCACATTTCAAAACATAGAAGCAGTCCAGTACTTTTATCGTATCTGGGCTGCTTCTATTAATAATGTTGAACACAAAGTTCTAAGCATGGAGCGGATAGTCTTCGGCAGGCCGAACTTCTATTCCATAAAATACAGCTGGTGTTTCCTGCGGTACTCTCCAGGCGTGAGGGAAGTTTGACGCTTGAACAAGCGCGTAAAATAGTTGTTGTCCTGCAATCCACACAACTCGCCGATACGCTTCAGGGGAAGCTCAGAATGTGCCAATAACCGCTTGGCCTTCTCCATCTGCAGGTGATGCCTGTATTGAAGTGGGCTCATCCCCGTATACTGCTTCAGGCAGCGGGCCAGATAATCAAAATGATAGAGCAAATCCCGCTCCATCTGTCCGGAATCAAACGGCTGCTCCAGGTGCTGACCAAGATAAGCCGCCACCTTCTCACTTAGTAAATAGGAACGAGCCTGCGGGCTGTTTTGTCTCATTCCCTTCTGTAATTGCAGAAGGAATTGGCCTAACAGAACATGCAGCTCAAATGAACGCTGACGGGTAAGTACACGATGCAGCTCAAGCATTTCTTTCATTATCGGCTCCAGGGTATGTAGATCCACCCCGGAGAATTTGGGAATTTCAATGACTCCAGGGGGAGCCTCAATATCCTGGTCTGTTTGCTGAAGCAGGGGCTGCTCCCATGTCGTCTTTTCTTTTAAAATCAGCTTTTGGACAGAGGGAAGCTGAAAATGAATCCAGTATACCTCCGTCTTCACCTCCGTTGGTTTATACCCACGATGTTCTTTGCCAGGTTCAAGAACCAGCATCATGCCTTCCGCCACCTCGTAACGAATCCCCTCTTCCTCCATAAATATCGCTCCATTGGCGCAAATAATCAGGTCGAACACATCAAAGCAACGCTGGGCATGTTGCATACCCAGCTGCCATTCGGTGTGCCCAATTGCTGCTAATAACGGAAACGGTGGAACTTGAAGTTCAAGTACAAGCATGAAAGATCTCCCTTCATTCAAAATGTAGAGAATGTGCTATATAAAGTCGTAATTGTCAGCTGTTATCGAAGCACGCGATCCCTTAGAGTAGTAGATATAATATGATTCTATCACTTATTGACCAGGGGGATGCAAGCATGAAATTTCGTCAGGTTCATCTCGATTTTCATACGTCAGAGGCCATTGAAGGCATTGGCCGTGATTTTTCGAAGCAGCAATTTCAGGAGATGCTCAAAACGGGGCATGTCGATTCCATCACCATATTCTCCAAGTGCCATCATGGCTGGGCCTATCACCCGACAACCGCCAATCAAATGCATCCACATCTGAATTTCGACCTAATGGGTGCCCAGATTGAGGCTGCTCAGGAGATAAGCGTGAAGACACCGGTCTATCTCTCCGCCGGCCTGGATGAGCGACTCGCCCGCAAACATCCACAATGGCTCATCCGCAATCAGCAAGAGCAAATCAGCTGGACAGCTGACTTCATGACGCCAGGATATCATCAATTTTGCATGAACACCCCGTATCTTGATATTCTCGCCCAACAGGTCGAGGAAGTCGTAAAGCACTACGATGCGGACGGCATCTTCCTTGATATCGTTGGCGTCCGGGAATGTTATTGTCAATATTGCGTTGCCGAAATTCGCACGCAGGGCTCCGATCCACGAAACATTCAAGACATGAGAACACTGTGGGAACAGACTTATGCTCGTTATACCCATCGAATGAATGAGACAGTACATACATTGAAGCCAGGACTACCCGTGTTCCACAACAGCAGTCACGTCGACCGAGGGCGGCGGGATCTCGCTCATGTGAATACCCATCTGGAGTTGGAATCGCTGCCAACGGGCGGCTGGGGGTACGATCACTTCCCACTCTCGGCGCGTTATGCACAGACACTAGGGGTGGATTTCCTCGGCATGACCGGGAAATTCCATACTTCCTGGGGTGAATTCGGAGGATATAAACATCCAAATGCGCTGCGTTATGAAACTGCGCTGAGCCTTGCGAACGGGGCACGCTGCTCCATCGGGGATCAGCTGCATCCGGCTGGTCAAATGGATCTCGCCACGTATTCACTGATCGGTGAAGCCTACCGCGAGGTAGAAGCTAAGGAGGAATGGTGCCGAGATACTACAGCGATAGCCGATATCGCGTTGCTGACGGTGGAGGCAACGCGATGGGAAGCGGGAGGTAATCCACATGATCAGCACAACCATTATGATACCGGGGCTGTAAGAGTCTTGCTGGAAGGCCACTATCTCTTTGATGTCGTGGATTTGCAGGCTGATCTGTCCAAATATAAAGTTGTTATTTTGCCGGATGACATCCTCATCACAGAGTCCATCAAGACCAAACTGAAGGGCTTTCTTGCGGAGGGCGGCAAAATTCTCGCCACCGGCCGTTCCGGACTTTCACTGGATGGAACGGGCTTTGAATTCGATTTGGGTGTTGAATTTCAGGAGGTATCCCCGTTCCGTCCCTCCTATTTCCGTCCACATTTCGAGCTTCCTTCGCTGCGTACAGCTTCTTTCGTCATCTATACCGAAGGACAGAATACAATACTAACGACAGACGGCATCCTCCTTGGCAGTAAAGAAAATTCATATTTCAACCGAGACTTGTTCACGTTCTGCTCTCACCAGCACACCCCTTCTGATCTGCAAGAATCGGGAACGGGCATGACCGAAGGAAGAGATGGGATCTACATCGCGTGGAATGTTTTTGAAGATTACGCAACGAAGGGCAGCCTGCCTATCAAGGAAATCATCTGTTATGCGCTGGATCGCTTACTCGGCAACAATAAATCCCTAATAACCAATCTACCTGCACAAGGGGTTACCACGTTACAGGCACAAGCGAACTCGAAACGCTGGGTGAATCATCTGCTGTATGCTTCTCCAGTGCGCAGAGGTTTAGGTGTGGAAGTTATCGAGGATCTTCCTCCACTCATAAATACAGAGGTGACCATCGCGGCGGCTGAAAAAGTACAGGACGTGTACTTGGCACCACAGCGCCTTAGTCTTCCATTCAGTCAAGCGAACGGCCTTGTGACCTACACCATACCTCTATGGTCCTGTCATCAAATGGTCGTAATTCAGTTTTAGTAAGCACATTCATCGAACATATATCATCAAAAAAAAGTCGCCATCAGCATGGCGACTTCTTCATTGGCGGTTTACTCCGCCAAGGTACTATCCTTTAGATATTAATGATTATACACAAGCTTTTAATTTGTTTAGGCTCTGGGAAATATCACTAATCAATGAATCCACATTTTCCCGCTGAGTTGCCCAACTGGTGCAAAAACGAACGACGCTGTGTGTATCGTCCACCTTTTCCCAGAATGTGAACGAGTAACGGTTCTGTAAGTCCTGAAGCAGGTAATCTGGCAGAATCGGAAATTGCTGATTGGTTGGTGAATCATATAGAAAAGCGATACCTTGCTCCACGAGCGAATCATGAATGAGCATAGCCATGTCCACAGCATGCTGGGATATTTCAAGATAAAGACCATCTTCAAACAGCGTTTCAAACTGAATACCCAGCAATCTGCCTTTAGCGAGCAGGCCACCTTTTTGTTTGATCATATAACGAAAATCTGGCTTCAGCTTGTCATTCAGGATGACTACCGCTTCCCCCATCAATGCTCCGATCTTGGTTCCGCCAATATAGAATACGTCACATAGACGGGCGAGATCAGCGAGAGTCATATCACAATTTCGGGAAGCAAGAGCATACCCTAGGCGCGCCCCATCAATAAAGAACGGGAGGCCGCACTGGCGGCTTACGTCAAATAATGCTTGCAGCTCTGCCTTGCTGTACATCGTACCATTCTCAGTAGGCTGAGATATGTAAACCATTCCGGGCTGGACACAATGTTCCGGAGATCCATCATTGACATGGGCATCATAGACCGCTTTGACCTGATCTGGGGTAATTTTCCCGTCATCGCTTGGCACCGTGATCACTTTGTGACCTGTGGCTTCAATCGCTCCCGTCTCATGGACCGCAATGTGGCCCGAAGTCGCTGCAATCACACCTTGGTATGGACGTAAAGTAGAAGCAATCACCGTTGTATTCGTCTGTGTACCGCCAACCAAAAAATGCACATCCGCCTGTTCATTTTCACAAGCCTGTCGAATAAGACTTCTCGCCCGATCGCAATGGGGATCTGTACCGTAACCGCTCGTTTGTTCCATGTTCGTTGAAATCAGTCTTTGCAAAATACGCTCATGCGCGCCTTCGTTATAATCACATTCAAATCGTATCATCGTCTTGTCTCTCCTGCTCTCTTGTTCAACTTATCCTGAATATTCATCATTGAAGCGTACACTTCTCTGATCTCTTCCTCACCCAAACCATGCATTAATTTTACAATCTGCTGATCCGAACGCTCATTCAATTCACTGTAAAGCTCCTGGCCTTTCTCAGTCAGACGAATCAAACTCACCCGGCTGTCAGCGGCTGAATCCACTTTCATCAACAGCCCTTCTTTGGTCAGTTTGCTCACAATTCGGCTCATGTAGCTGCGGTCAATCGTCAGCGTATCCACCAGGTTGTTCGCAATGCTCTCCCCTTGAATACCAATCTCAATAATGACCCTTGCTTCGGCGAAGGAGTATCCAGTTCCCAGGATATGCTTATCAAGTACACCGAGTATATTGGTATAAAAACGGTTAAAACGCCGCATTTCCGTCAACATATCTGCATTTATTTGCTGAGAGTCGATGTGAAACCCTCCTTTTTAGTGGACATTGTCAACATTATAATAATCAGTTTAGTGGACGTTGTCAACAATATAAATCGTAATGAGCAAGTTAATGCACTTGAATGAGAAGCTTAGCAAAATAAGTCTTTGTAACACACGGATTAACTGGCTAAATGCTCATAATAAAAAACCGCGCAATATGCGCGGTTTTGGCGTTACAACATTATGAATGGCTGTATTGCACCTGATGAAGCCGGCTGTATATGCCTCCGGCAGCGACCAGTTCCTCATGGTTACCCTGCTCTGCAATGCCATCGGCGTTCACAACGATTATCCGATCTGCATTCTTGATCGTGGTCAGTCGGTGTGCAATAACAAGCGTTGTTCTACCCACAGACAGTTCTGCCAAGGACTTCTGAATCAGCGCTTCGGTCTCGGTATCCAGAGCGGACGTCGCTTCGTCCAGGATGAGAATCGGTGGATTTTTCAGGAACATCCGAGCAATAGACAATCGCTGTTTCTGACCTCCGGAAAGTTTGACACCACGTTCACCAATGATCGTATCGATTCCTTCTGGCAAACTAAGAAGCAGCTCTTCCAAAGAAGCGCGACGGGCTGCATCCCAGATCTGCTCGTCCGTTGCCGTTAAATCGCCATAAGCGATATTTTCCTTAATTGTGCCTGAGAAGAGAAAGACATCCTGTTGAACAATACCGATATGTCTGCGCAAAGATTCCAGCTGCACCTCGCGAATATCCATCCCGTCAACGGTGATCCGGCCTTCTTCTACTTCATAGAATCGTGGAAGCAGACTGCAGATCGTCGTTTTACCTGCACCGGAAGGACCAACAAAAGCAACGGTTTCCCCTGGATTGATGGACAGACTGATATTATTCAGAATACGTCGATTCTCCTCATAACCGAACGAGACATTTTCGAAGCGAATATCCCCACGCACGCTTTTTAGTTCAACGGCATTTTTCGCATCCGCGATTTCCGGATCGGTATCAATGATTTCCAGATAACGCTTGAATCCAGCGATGCCCTTCGGGTAACTCTCAATTACAGCATTTATTTTCTCGATCGGACGGAAGAAGATGTTGGATAACAGCAGGAACGCCATGAAATCACCCATATCAATTCTGCCATCGATAAAGAACCAGGCACCGCTGATCATAACGAACACGGTAACCAAACGCATCATCATGTAGCTGACCGATATACTCTTCGCCATCGTTTTATAAGCAAGCAGCTTTGTTTTGCGGAAGTTCTCGTTGTCTACGGAAAAAAGTTTTTTCTCATGCTCTTCGTTAGCAAATGATTGAACGACACGAATTCCGCCTACGTTGTCTTCAATACGGGAATTGAAATTCCCCACATCACCGAAGAGACGCCGATAGGTCTTCGTCATGCGCCCACCAAACACGATAATTACCCAAGCCATGATTGGGATAATGATAAAGGTGATTAGTGCAAGCTCCAAGTTAATGTTCGCCATGAGCCAGAAAGATCCGATTAATGTCATCACTGCGATGAACACATCCTCCGGTCCATGGTGAGCTACCTCGCCAATATCGTTAAGGTCATTGGTCAGATGACCGATCAGATGACCCGTCTTGCGATTATCGAAGAACCGGAAGGAAAGCTTCTGCAAATGAGCGAACATCTTCGAACGCATGTTGGTCTCGATGTTGATGCCAAGCATATGTCCCCAGTAGGTCACGACATAATTCAGGACGGTATTCAGCGCGTAGATCGATAACAGTACAACACAAGCGAGAATAATGAGCGGCCAATCTTGACCTGGCAGCAGATCATTAATGAACTTGCTTACAGCAAGTGGAAATGCCAGCTCCAGTAAACCTGCGATGACTGCACAACCAAAATCAATTAGAAACAGTTTTTTGTAAGGACGATAATACGAGAAAAAACGACGAACCATTCTTATTCACTCTCCAGATCCTGATTAGGGCTATCTTCTTCATTTTGCAATTCAAATAGTTGGATGTACTCATCAATAACCTGATCTATGGCTTTCAGCTCACCACTAATCATTTGGTGAATATTCCGGAACTCCTCCTGACCAAGCTGTCTGGCCAACGTAGCTCTTCGATTCTGCATTTGTTCCAAAAAGACTAGAATTCTCCCACGACGAAACGTTTGTGCCCCATTCCCCCGTTTTCCGTGATGCTCTCCATGCCCTCTTCCACGTCTGGAACGTTCGCCCTGTTGCTCATCTTCCCCGCGGCCGCGTCTGGAACGCTCTCCATGACGCTCCGTTTTCTCATTCTCATTGATATGTCTTTCTCTCATTTGTGAAGCACCTCCATTTTCGGATTGTATACATATGTATACAATCTTATTATGTATACGATTGTATACGTGCAAAATCATTCTGTCAACCCGTATTTTTCCAGTTCATTCCGGGTCAATTCATATTCAGTTCACCGTCCTAGAGTACACTAACTTACGTACCACCACAGAGATTCCCAATTCACAGATAAGACAGGAGAAGATGAGATTGACACTGAAAAAAAGAACTTCATTTGCCGCCGTAAGCCTGGTGTTAACGATGTTGGTCCCAATGTCTGCTTTCGCCGCACCGGCAACCTTGAGCAGCAGTAATCTTACGTATGAGACAACGAAAAAAGCAGTAATGGAGAAAGCCAAGATCCTTACCGAAACTTACGGTACAACAAGTGTGCAGTTCGCACTCATGGACGAGGGAAAGATCGTGATCTCCGGACAAGCAGGCAAAAACGACCCGGAGGACCGTATCCCCCTCTCTTCTAATACGATGTATGGAATCGGTTCAACCAGTAAAGTAATACTTACAGCCGCAGTAATGAAGCTGGTTGACGAAGGCAAGATTAATTTGGATCTGCCGGTTGTACACTATATCCCGGAGTTCAAAATGAAGGACAAACGTTACACCCAAATCACACCACACATGCTGCTGAACCATTCATCCGGGATTCTCGGAACCTCAAGCAGTAGTGCAATACTGTATGGAGACAATGACACCTATGCACATGATTCGTTATTGGATCAATTGGCAGAGCAAAATCTGAAGGCTGATCCAGGAGCCTATTCGGTATATAGTAATGATGGCTTTACCTTAGCCGAAATTCTGGTCGAGAAGATCAGCGGTATGAGCTTTAGCCATTTCATCCATCAGAATTTCACCGAGCCCTTGGGCATGAACCACACCAAAACGCCCCAGGATCTGGTTGACCCTGACCAAATGGCAGTAACTTATTCTCAGTTGCACAAGGAAGAACTCCCATTAGAGAATACAAACATGATTGGCTCTGGAGGTATTTACTCTACCGCTGAAGACTTGGTCACATTTTCACAAATCTTTACGGGAGAGGTCAAAGGCATTCTTTCTAGTGATTCGGCAAAAGCCATGACGCAAGAAGAATACAAAAGGGGCATGTGGCCAGAGGACAGCGACTCATCTATTTCGTACGGGTTAGGGTGGGATAGTGTGAACTTGTTCCCATTTAACCAATACGGCATCCAGGCGGTTACCAAAGGTGGGAATACGATTGCCTATCATTCGTCATTAATTGTACTTCCAGAATACAACATGGCAGCCGCTGTTACCTCCTCAGGAGGTTCAAGCACAACTGATCAATTGATTGCGAGTGAATTGTTGCTCAGCGCACTTGAGGAAAAAGATATTATTAAAGAACGGAAAGCGGAAAAATCGTTTGGCGTACCTGTAAAAGCATCCATGCCGAAGAAACTAACGCAGTATGCAGGCATTTATGGGGCTGTCGGTAGCTCGTTACTGAAAGTAGAAGTGAATGATGAAGGGCAATTAACGATGACCATGCTTTCTTCTCCGAACAATACGGAACAAAAGTATACGTATACCGCAGATGGTTCTTTTGTTAACGAGCAAGGGACAGAAAAGTTGAAATTCGCCCAAGGGGATAATGGGAATACATACCTGTGGTCCCGTTCGTATCAGTCTGTGCCAGGGCTTGGACAGATCGCCTCCTCGGAATACAAGGCAGAAAAGCTCGAACCCAATACATTACCCGAAGATGTAACAGCCGCTTGGAAGCAGCGCGAAGGCCACATTTATTATCTGGTGAATGAGAAATACACCTCAACTGTATATGACAGTGCAACGCCGATCATCCCCATTCATATGTTTAATGAGATACCCGGTTATGTGTATACCAATAAAATTATTGATGCAAACCTGGCCGTGAACCAACTGCAAATTCCAGGTTTGGCTGGACGGGATACGATGGAGTATGCGTTCTTCGAGAAAAACGGCGTGGAATACGTGGCAGCAGGAGGAAAGGTATACGTCAGTCAAGAACTTGTGAGACCACTCTATTCGGGAAAACAATCAGAGACATCGATTCAAACGAATGGTTATGCGACATGGTATTCGGTCCCCGCAGCCGCTGCAGGTAAAGTGATGACGGTGAAGATGCCTTTCAAAGGTGCTTTCACTGTATATGACCAGGCTGGTATCAGCACGAATCATACCGTGGTCAGTGGTGAGAATGAAGTTGCATTACCTGTGAATGGTACGATTGTATTTGCCGGTGAAGCAGGTTCAAGGTTCGAAATTTCGTTAACAGATAAATAATAATAAATATGAAAAATAAATACGCCCGTTCCCCGGTGTTCAACTGGGGACGGGCGTTTCTCTCTTTCTGAAATCAATTTTGATAGGTACCAAGTTTATTTTACTTCATTCATAAACTTCCTGAAGTTTTCGGCTATTTCTTTGGATCGGGTGTGATGCAAATAATGTTCTCCCTCAAATGTCATCACTTTTCCATGCACAGAATCTTTGACTTGCTCTTCATGCAAAGGGATCCAGCCTTCCGTTTCGGTATCATTCGCTTGTAAGAAGAAAATCACAGGAAGATTTTTGGGGAAGGACAAGTTCTCCGTTGCTTTGAAATTAGGACCAAAGTTTTCGCCTTCATTCAGGTTGTTCGGATTAAACGTATTTTTGAGTGAAAGGATTCTAATTTGCTCTCTTGTTTCATCATCAACATCGGGTGCAATCAGTTGATCAGGGGCCAGTTTCATTAACAATCGGTAGAATCCGGATTTTTTAAGCAGTTTGTACGTTTCGGTTGGGAATGGATCATCATTACCTCCCTGCGTTGGTACGCTGCTATCAATCCCGACAAAGGCACTTACTTCGTTTGGATATTTGTTCACATAGTCCAGTCCGTAAATTCCTGAAATGGAGTGACCCATGAGCGTGTAACGATGAATATTAAGCTGCTGTAACGCTTCATGAATTTCACTAACCATATTTTCAGTGGTACGTTCTTTTTCAGTAATGTCACTTAATCCATAACCAAAAGGCTCAATGACAACGACTTTGTAAAATGGTGATAACTCATCGATGAGCGGTTTGAAATCAAGGGCTGGAGCTGGTGTTCCGTATCCGGGAAGTAATACGACCGTTTCTTCGCCTTTTCCTTGAATCAACACGTTCATGTTTTTCCCGTCAACCGCTACAAACTGACCATAGGGTTTTATTTTACCTTCCTCTGATTTGTTGCTAAATACATTAACAATAAAAACGGTGGCAATAAATAATGCAAAAGCGATAACGATGGCTCCGAATATTTTGAGCAAAATGATTAATATTTTTTTCATCATGATGGTTCTCTCCTGTTGAGTTCGTTTGTTGTACAGCCGTTCCGAGATCTATTCATTTTACTTTTTTAATGTAATTTCAAATTGAGAACCAGCCTCACCTGCAAATACAATACGACCGTTTTCTGGTAGAACAACAAAATTCTTACCGCTTACTACACTGTGATTAATACAAATTCCGTTCTGATCATAGATAGCAAAGGCTCCTTTTGCAGGTAACTTCACTGTCATGACTTTTCCTTTCGCAGTAGCGGGTACCGAAAACCATTTGGCATATCCATCTGCTTGAATGGTTGTTGCGGATTGTTTACCGGAATAGATTGGTTTTACCAATCCCTCACTGGCGAATACATAACCTGAAAATGTAAGATACTCTCCTCCGTTCTTTTTGGAGAAATGAATGTCCATCGGTTCTCGTCCGGCACTACCCGGAATCTGCAATTGATTGGCTGCTTCGCCTGCTCCAATAATTTTATTATTGGACATATACCCTGGATTCTCTTTATTCAATTGAATAGGCAGGATCGATGTAGCATTAAGATAAAGCATTGATGTGTATTTCGCATTCACCAGATAATATTTTTTACCATCACGCTTTGCCCATGCAGCGTTAATCTCCTTGGGTAATGTATTGGCTTTGAGCTTCTCCGCATTATATTCTGAGAGAGCCACCTGTCCGAGTCCTGGAACGGAGATATAAGATCGAGACCACAGGTAGGTATTCCCATTTTTCTCCACAACGAATTTCAACTTTTCTGTACCATCATCACTCACAAAAGTACCATCTGATGTATAGGTGTATTCTTGAACCGGATTACTTGGAGCCGTGAGAGAGGAGAGCGTCATTTGTCCTGCCTTATTTATTTTGATCTTCGTAACTGAATTATTGCCACCATAATTCCCTGCAAACTTGGAGATTTCTTTAGGCATATCAGCCTTCACAGGTACACCAAATGATTTTTCCGGTTTCCGTTCTTTAATAATGCCCTTTTCTTCAAGTGCGCTAAGTAATAACTCACTCGCAATGAATTGATTGGTTATGCTTGCTCCGCCTGAAGAGATCACGGCTGCAGCCATGTTGTATTCCGGAAGTACGACGAGTGAAGAATGATAAGATAACGTATCTCCACCTTTCGTAACAGCCTTGATGCCGTAGTCACTGAATGGGAACAAGTCCACACTATCCCACCCTAATCCGTAAGACATAGAAGAATCACTATCCTCTGGCCACATGCCTCTTCTGTATTCTTTTTGCTCCATGGCTTCTACCGACTTGTTGGAAAGAATCCCTTTGACCTCTCCTGTGAAGATTTGCGAAAATTTCACCAGATCCTTAGCGGTGGAATATAAGCCTCCTGAAGCTATGATATTATAATTCTCGCGTGGAAGCTGCCCCTTATACACAGGAGAGTAGATTCCCGCCATTTCTCCCGTATTAACTATATCCTGTGGTGTTTTGGTATGATTCATTTTCAGAGGCTCTGTAAAATTTTTGTGTATAAATGCCGTAAAGCTCATACCAGTGACTCTCTCAACCAGAATTTCAGCTAATGTAAATCCATCGTTAGAGTACACCGAATACGCACCTGGCTTTGCCATCAGATTCTGGGTCGCCAATTGATCCAAAAAGGTATCATGTGCATAGGTATCATTGTCCCCATACAGTATAGCACTACCGACAGAGGTTCCGAAAAGCCCTGCCGAATGATTCAGCAACATACGGGGTGTAATCTGTTTGTATCGTTTATCTTTCATTGTAAAATCAGGCATATAGTTCACAACAGGCACATCCAAATCGATCTTGCCTTCATCAACCAGCTTCATTACAGCGGCTGTAAGCATCATTTTACTGGTTGAACCAATGCCATAGATTGTGTTCGAAGTAAGAGGTACCTTGTCGTTTAGATCGTTCTTGCCCGTTTGACCGGACACCGTAATCTCTCCACCATCAATGAGCGCATATTGCAGACTCGTCGTACCGTACGTTTCAGTCAGCAACTTAGCTTTTTCGATTACGGTTTTCTTTGTTGTCTCATACGTAAGGTTAATGCTGTTATTCATGGCAGCCGGTGCGGCCATTGCAGACATTGGGGCAAGTATCGTCAGCATGAGAGTCACAGCAGCTATAGTATTTCTCTTTCTTGCTCTCCTCACACTCATCTTCAGTTTTGTTACCTCTCTTGGTTTCATTCTTGCATCTACTCCTGTCTTCATCATTGTGTTAAGCCACCATAACGTGGGCGCTAAAGACAATATAACAAACCAAGATGTCCCCCTAATGACTACAGCATGAACGGAGGATGAACAGGCAAAAAAGTTTGCATCATCATACGCAAGGAGGTTTATACAGCGTGTCATAGCCTAGAGAAGGCATGAAATCCAATCACTCTGTGGGTGTTGTGATTGGCAAGATGACTATGAAGGTCGTTCCTCGTCCATATTCGCTCTCCACCCGGATGTCCCCTTGATGAAGCGAGACGATCTGCTTTACAATAGCTAGTCCCATACCGCTTCCTTCATATTTTTGACTGTGGGAACGATCAGCTTTAAAGAAGCGGTCAAATATACGCTTTTGGTCTTCCGGGAGAATACCAATACCCGAATCCGATATGCAGATCGTCACGTTCTTGATATTCTGTTTGATCCTGATGCTAATTCGGGCACCCTCTTCGGAAAATTTGATCGCATTGCCGAAGATATTGATCCACACCTGATTTAACTGGTCATGATCGGCCGTGATTTTAGCGGGCTGCAAATCAAGATCGAACTGAATGTTACGGGCCGACCATTGGGGTTGAATAGCGACGATTACTCGTCTGATCTGTTCATCCAGACTGAGCGTGGCAAGTCGCATTTGCAATGACTGAGATTCGAGCAAACTCAGCTTTAGCAGACTATCACTTATTTTGGACATCCGTGCAGTCTCAGTGATGATAATGTCGAGATAAGAGCTTCGTTCGTCATCCGGGATGTCTACCTGCTTGAGCGCTATAGCAAAACCGGAAATGGAAGTGAGTGGAGACTGAACTTCATGGGACACGTTTGCTACGAATTCCCTGCGCATCTGCTCAAGCTGTTGTAGATCGTGCATCATTTCTTCGAAGCTGCGAGCCAAAGTACCTATCTCACCCTTTTGTTTAATATTAAGCTTGACGCTGAAATCTCCAGCAGCTATAAGCCGGGTCGCTTCTGTCAATTTTTTGATCGGTCTTACCAGAAAAATAGCCGCAATTAGTATCAATAGGCTTCCTGCTAACAACGAACAAATCAAAAAGGTTACAACAAACTTGATAAGAAATGAGGTGGAAGAGGAAGTGAGGGGCTCTACAAACATTGCTATGCTTCCCATTTCAGTTTTTATCGGCAATCCCAAGAAGATCGTATCGATTCCATTAACTTGGACTCTTCCTCCATCCAGCACTTTCTTCACTTGTTCTGTAGTCACTAGAAAAGGATGTTGTCCTTTAAGTTCTCCATAGGATTGAAACTGACCCGTTGCTTTATAGATTCGAATGTGGTAAGAGTTGAGTTGTTTCATTTCACTTATAAACATTTCTGCTTCGCGTAGAGGCAATGTCTCGTAGATGCGGACGATATCCTGGCCAAAGTCAAGCAAGGAGCCTTGTAAGTTTTCGTTTAATTTATCTTGAAATATCCAGGTTGTAGCAAGAAAAGAAAGGATTGTGCCCCCGATCACGGAGACCAGAAAGGTCAGGACTACACGTGTATAGAGGGAGCCGGTCACTCCTGCACCTCTAGCCGGTAGCCAAGTCCCCGCACCGTTTCGATACGAAAATCGGAGATATCGGCAAAACGTTCGCGTAGACGTTTAATATGCACGTCTATCGTTCGATCATCGCCAGTATAATTAATTCCCCAAACTTGATCGATTAATTGCTCCCGCGTATAGACTTGTCCCGGTAATCCAGCAAGTTTATACAATAATTCGAACTCTTTAAGCGGCAAGGTGAACGACTCTGTACCCCTCAGGACCTTATAAGTCTGCCGGTTCAGAATAACGTTTCCTAATTGGATGGTCTGCGTTAAACCTATACGGTATCGTTTCAACAGTGCCTTGACGCGAGCCATCAACTCAAGCGGATCGAATGGCTTCGTCATATAGTCATCTGTCCCGAGCTGAAATGCTTGTACTTTCTCCCAGGTCTCGTTTCTTGCCGTCAACATTAGTAACGGAAGATCCGGATTGGCTCTTCGAAGTTCCTCGCATAATGCCCAACCGTCCATGACTGGCATCATAATATCAAGAATAACCAAATCGACTGGCGTGGAGGTATAGATAGCCAGGGCTTCCTTTCCGTCTACGGCGTTGATGGTTGTAAATCCGTCGTTGCGCAAAAATAAACAGACGAGTTTGCGAATGTTCGCATCGTCGTCAGCAACTAATATCGTAGGCATCGTTTCCACTCTCCTAAAAAAGAATAATTCTTCAGTTGAGCAAGAGCGAAGAATTCTAAATCATGCTACCTCATTGGTTGAAATCACTCTGTTCTACTATAAATACATCTTCTTCTTTGCATAATTCCATAAACAAGTCCCGCTGCTCCCATATATATCCTGAGTCGGCGTTGCAAGCTGCATCGCCTTCTCTCTTTGTATAATGCCCCTTTTCCGTTCTCTTTTCTATCACTATATGAACCTCAAAGATAAACTCCTTATAACACACGTACTTCTTTCTAACAGAAGTGACAAACTAATTATAGTTAAATTGAACAAAAGCAGCCGATTACTTTGATCGGCTGCCTTCTTAGTTTCGTTAAATTAACGTATCATGTTAGCTCAATCATATTAACTCTGAGATAAACATTGGTGCAAAGTGCATCCTTAGTGATATCCTCTTTGCTTGAAGCGTAATAAATACCCCCCTATACCTTCCTTTCATAAAACTAACTACGGCACAACATCTATTTTAAACTCCCCTATTTCCATGGTTTTGCAATCCTCAGGAAGCAATCACATGTGAGAATTTATGATATAGCGTTAACCTGCCCCTTAGCTTAACCGTAAGACAGTCAACTATTTAGCCGGCTGTCTACTTAAAGGGGATAATACCATTCTGCAACTTTTTTCTGTTCATGTTCTTGCTACCTTCAGCATGCTACCTTACTAGAATTCATCTATTTCAATGAAATTTCAAATGTGGAATCCACGTCACCTGCAAATACAATGCGGCCGTTTTCTGGTAAAATAACCTCATTCTTACCGCTAACCACGGTGTGATTAATACATACACCCTTTTGATCATATACGGCGAAAGCGCCATTTTCAGGCATTTTTACCGTCATGACTTTTCCTTTCACCGTTGCGGGTACAGAATACCATTTGGCATAACCGTCTGCTTGAATCGTAGTTACAGATTGTTTGCCCGAATAGAGTGGTTGTACAATTTCCTCACTGGCGTATACGCTACCTAAGGCTGTAATGTACTCTACTCCGTTCTTTTGAGAGAAATAAATTTCCTTTGTATCACGTCCAGCCATGCCAGGGATTTGCAGCTCTGTAACTGCTTCATTTGCTCCAATAATCTTATTATTGGACATGTACCCTGGCGTCTCTTTATTCGAGTTGATCGGAATGATTGGTGATGAATTGAGATAAACCGTTGATGTATATTTCTGATTTACCACGTAATATCTTTTACCTTCACGCTTCTCCCACGAAGCCGTAATATCCTGGGACAATTCATTGGCTTCCAGCTTCTCCGCTGTATATTCTGAGAAAGCCAACTGTCCGAGTCCTGGCAACGATATATAAGATCGAGACCACAGATACGTCCTTCCATTCTTCTCCGTAACAAATTTCAACTTTTCTGTGCCTTCTTTGTTAACAAAAGTGCCATCCGCTGTATATGTGTATTCTTGAACCGGATTATTCGGAGCTGTGAGTACAGATACAGTCATTTGTCCAGCATGATTCATTTCAATCTTTTTAACTGAATTATTGCCGCCATATATACCGGCATACGTGGATATTTCTTTGGGTATCTCTGCCTTCACTGGCACGCCAAATGATTTTTCAGGCTTACGTTCTGTAATGATGCCCTTTTCCTCAAGTGCGCTGAGCAATAATTCACTTGCAATGAACTGATCTTTGGCACTTGTCCCACCAGATGAAGTAACGGCTGCAGCCAAATTGTATTCAGGCAGTACGACTAATGAGGAGTGATACGATATGGTATCTCCACCTTTGGTAACGGCCTTGATGCCGTATTCACTGAATGGGAACAAGTTCACACTATCCCACCCTAGCCCGTAAGATATAGACGAATCACTATCCTCCGGCCACATGCCTCTTTTGTATTCTTCTTGCTCCATGGCCTCTATCGACTTACTGGAAAGAATGCCTTCGACCTCTCCCGTGAAGATTTGTGAAAATTTTACCAGATCTTCAGCGGTGGAATAAATGCCTCCAGTAGCGATGATATTATAATTCTCTTGGGGAAGCTGACCGTCAACCAAAGGAGAATAGATTCCAGCCATATCTGTTGGGTCAACGATATCCTGTGGTGTTTTGGTATGCTTCATGTCCAGAGGCTTCGTAAAATAGTGGTGTATAAAAGCCGTAAAGCTCAAGCCGCTAACACGTTCAACCATAATCTCGGCTAACGTAAAGCCGTCGTTACTATACACCGAGTATGCGCCGGGATCTGCCTTCAGGTTTTGGTTCGCCAATTGCTCCAGAAAGTTATCATGTGAATACGTATCATTATCTCCGTACAATGTGGCATTGCTGCCAGTACTGCCAAGCAGACCGGAAGAATGATTTAACAGCATTCGCGGTGTGATTTGTGTGTAGCGATGATCTTTCATTTTAAAGTCAGGGATATAGTTCACAACAGGCACATCCAAATCAATCTTGCCTTCGTCAACCAGCTTCATTACAGCAGTGGTAAGTACCATTTTACTGGTTGAACCAATACCATAGATCGTATTCGAAGTAAGCGGGATCTTGTTATTTATATCGTTTTTGCCCGTTTGACCGGACACCACAATCTCTCCACCATCGATTAATGCATATTGCACACTGGTCGTACCGTACGTCTCGGTAAGGATCTTGGCTTTCTCCGCTACTGTTTTCTTGGTTGGTTCATACAAAAGATTGCTCCTGTTATCGGCAGCTGGTGTGGCCATTACTGACATCGGAGCTAACATCGTTAACACCAGGGTTAACGCAGCGATTGAATTTCTTTTTCCCTTTTGTCGTCCCATTCACATCATCTCCTGAGTTTAAATGTTGTGGTTGATTAGAGTTCTTCCGGGTCTATAAATTTCACCTCTGGATACATGTCGCTCGGTCCCTGAATCAGATTTCCACCCGTTCCTTTCAATTGTTTATTAAAGAAATCAAGTACATATTGATTAACAATGTTTGATCCTCTTTTACCATTGATATCTCCTGTTATCCCCGACAGTTTAATCAACTCCGAATAGAATTGAAGGTCCGTGAAATTGAAGTGCTGCGTTCCTTCTACATAAATCACATTTCCCCCATGTTCGATAACATTTTTCATAATGTGCAGCTCATCTGAGAGAAATTTATTGACTTCATTATCCGAATTTCTATCATTTTCAAAATTGACTAACCAGTCTTTAAAACCTCCCGATCGGATGAACATAAACGGCTTGTTTATATCATCTCTGTTTTCCACTTCATTTAGTGACCCGTCCATATTGACCCCGGCCTTGATTCGATGATCTAAATACGTTGCATTAAATGCGGTTGCACCCCCAAAAGAATGCCCCATCACGCCTATGTTTTTTAAATCGATCTTCCCTTTAAATTGACTTTCAATTGCACCTGAATTCAGCTTTTCAATTTGATCGATTACAAACTCCACATCTTTTGTCCATATTTTCCCGATTTTTGTACGATCATCTATGGTTGTCATCTTTGTTTTATAGCCCGTTACACGGCCATCCGGAAAAAGGGTAGCAAAGGTGCTGTACGTATGATCGATTGTTACTACGATAAACCCATGACTGGCCAGACTCTCCGCCTGTGATGCTTGTAGAATTCTACTGGTTCCCATACCATGAGATAGCAGTACCACGGGATAAGGACTTGTGGAAGGTAATATTTCTACATTTTCATAAGAGTTGGTTTGACTATACTTCAAGTAGTCGAGCAAAAATTCGGGCAGTTTTAAAGAAGCAGAGAAGCTCTGAATATACTTTTTGAACATTTCTTTATTATTTGGAAACAGCGTGTCACGCTTGTTGTTATTCATGTTCTCAGTAGGATACCAGACTTGAACCATTAGTTCCCTCTTGTCGCTTTGATCTTCAGTTAAGACTTCGTCTCTGTTCTGGTCCGTAAAATGAAAGGTTTGAGTACCCACTTTCTCTGGACCATCCGGCTTCGGCAAATTAAAGACAGGTAAGTATACAGACAAGGCAGTAGAAGCAACCAGCAGAATGACAATTAGGGAAGATAAACTATATTTCAACAGCTTTCCTATTTTTAGATTGATCATCTTTTCGGAATGTCTGAGTAAAACAATAAGTATGAATAGAGCCGTCATGATATATACCACAAGCAACTGCCATCTATATCCCTCAACCAACAATTGAACTACGAGTATAACGCTACTTCCGATCCCCAAACCCAATCCTGTTTTCTTTGCACTTCTTTTAATAAACAATAGATCTACGAGTAAAGCGAAACAGGATAAAACTAAAAGTATTTCAAATAATCTCATTTGTATCACTCTCTTTCATTACGTATCAGCCAAATTGGTCATACTATGAAAAACCGCCCTGAGGACGGTTTTTCATATTTAATTAATGCACATCTGTGAATTTACATTAGACTTTTACAGGATATTTACTTCGCTTCGTTCAGGAATGCTCTAACATCTTCAGCTATTTCTTTAGATAACGTATGGTGCAAGTAATGCTCGCCATCCATTGTTATTACTTTTCCATGTACCGAGTCTTTGATCTGTCCTTCGTGCAAAGGTATCCATCCTTCTACACCTTCATTATTCTCTTGAATAAGGAGCAGAAGTGGAAGGTCTTTAGGGAAGGTTAGTCCTTGAGCCCCTTTGAAATTGGAAGAAATATGGTCCATCTCATTCAACATCGTGGAACTATTCGAGTTTTTATTCGACAGCATTTCCATCTGCTCTACGGTGTGCTCATCAAATGGGAGTCCAACATAAGGCCCTTCACCAAATTTGACCACTAATCTTTGGAGACCTGATTTTTTAAGGAATCCGAACATTTTTGTAGGTAATTTGGCATCCATACCCGGTTGTGTTGAAACACTGCTATCGATTCCGACAAATGCCGTCACCTCGTTTGGATATTTGTTCACATAATCAATGCCGTAAATGCCTGCAATGGAGTGGCCCATAAGGATATACTCGTTAATGTTAAGCTGTTGTAAAGCTTCATGAACTTCACTTACGATATTTTCTGCCGTTCGTTCTTTTTCAGTTCCATCACTTAATCCATAACCAAATGGCTCAACCGCTACAACTTTGTAATATGGAGATAGCTCATCGATAAGCAGCTTAAAATCAAGTGCTGGTGCAGCTGTTCCATAGCCTGGCAGAAGCACGATCGTTTCCTTGCCTTCGCCTTGAATGAACACATTCATATTTTTCCCGTCTACAGATACGTGTTGGCCGTAAGTCTCTATCTTTTTCGCCTCTGAATTAGTACTGATCACATTCGTGATATAAACAATACCTAGAAACAAAACAATCGCGATTACGATTGCTCCTAGTATTTTAAGTATCATGTTTCGTACTTTCTTGGCCTTCGATCCATTCTTAGCTTTCTTTTCTTCTGGTTGTGTCACTCTCATCTTCTCCTGTCTTGAACTGTTGGTTAGGCTTGCTTCATTGCCATTAATGAAATCTTAACTAATGAAAATGTACTCTCCGTGACGTCAATATGAACTGAATATGAACAAGCAAATAAATTAATAATTACGGTGACGTCATTGGCGGATAAATTCCGTGAACACATTATTGGATTTCCTTCATAAATTCCCGAAATGGAATGACCCATAAGGATATAACGCTCGATATGGAGACTCTGTAAAGCTTCATGAATTTCACTTACGATATTTGCCGTACTGCGTTACTTTTCGGTCTGATCACTCAATCCAGGCTCAACCACGACCACTTTATAATATGGAGTCAGCTCTGAGATAAGCGGCTTAAAATCTAGTGCTGGTACGGCTGTTTCATAACTGGGTAGAATCACGACGGGTTAATATCCTCTTCCATTTTATTCCACCATTTTCTTCTCTCTTTCTTGTGTCACATACATCTGCTCCTGTCCTCATCTGGTTAATGGCCGTAACAAGCGTTAATTCAAGCCTAACCAACCAAGTTGTCCTCACCGTGACGACAATATGAACGGAGTATGAACTAACAAATAAAGGCCACGTTTCAAATACAAGGAAGCTTGTATTTGAAACGTGGCCTGAAAATTCGGTTAAACCATAATCCAGTGTAATATTCTGTTCTATACATTCATCTCTCCTTTATGTCTAAATATCGGTGGGTGGCGTGATTGGCAATGAAACGATAAAGGTCGTTCCCTGACCCACTTCGCTCTCCACCTCAATATCACCTTGATGAAGCGATACAATCTGTTTAACAATGGCAAGCCCCATACCACTACCGCCATACTTGCGACTATGAGAACGATCCGACTTGAAAAATCGTTCAAAAATACGCTTCTGGTCTTCGAGAGGAATTCCGATGCCCGTATCGGAGATTCGTACGGATACATTTTTGGCATCCTGCTTGATATCGACGTCAATTACGCCGCCATCCTTGGAAAATTTGATACCGTTGCTGAGAATGTTCGTCCATACCTGGTTCAACTGGTCGTGATCAGCCGTAACTTTAACGGTCTGTAAATCCAGTTCAAAATGAATATTGCGTGAAGACCATTGTGGCTGGAGAGTTACAATGACCCGCCTGATCTGTTCATCCAGGCTCAGTGTGCTAAGTCGCGGTTGCTGTGACTGCGATTCGAGCACACTCAGCTTGAGCAGATTATCACTCATTTTAGACATCCGCTTCGCCTCGGCGATGATAATATCAAGATAACGACTTCGTTCATGATCTGCGAGATTGACTTGTTTCAGTGCTTGAGCATAACCGGATATCGAAGTAAGCGGAGATTGAACCTCGTGTGACACATTCGTTACAAATTCCCTGCGCATCTGCTCCAACTGCTGCAGATCATGCATCATTTCTTCGAAGCTTCGTGCCAGCGTCCCCAGTTCTCCGGTTTGCTTGATATTCAGCTTAACATTGAAATCTCCAGCAGCGATCCGTTTGGTCGCCTTTGTCAGTTTTTTGATCGGTCTAACCAGAAATACGGAAGCAATCAGAATGATAATACTTCCTGCAAGCAATGAACAGGTTGCAAAGATCGAAGCCCATTGGACGACAAACAAGGAAGAAGGTGGAGAGAGCGTCTCAAAAAACATTGCTTTCGCTCCCATTTCCGTTTTCACCGGTAAACCTAAAAGAACTGTTGCAATACCGTTCGGATTGTCCTGGACTACGCCTCCATCTAACACTTTCTTTAGTTGCTCTTTCGTCACCGTGGCCGATTTATGTCCGTTAAGCTTTCCATACGACTGGAACTGACCCGATGCATCGTAAATTCGAATATGATATGAATTCAGTAGCTTCATTCCACTCACGAACGATTCTGCTTCACTTAATGGAAGGGTCTTGTAAATCTGCACGACATCTTGGCCGAAGTTACGTATGTTAATTTGAGCATTTTCATTCAATTGATCTTCAAATATCATCGTGGACATAAAAAAAGAAATGACTGTGCCGGCGATGACGGAGACCAGAAATGTCAGGACCACACGGATATATAACGATCTAATCATTCGTAAACCTCAAGCCGGTACCCCAGACCTCGCACCGTTTCGATCCGAAAATCGGGTGTTGTTGCGAACCGTTCACGCAGGCGTTTAATATGTACGTCTATCGTTCGATCATCACCGGCGTAATCAATACCCCAGATTTGATCGATCAATTGCTCACGTGTATAGACTTGTCCGGGTGTTCCAGCGAGTTTATAGAGCAATTCGAACTCCTTGAGCGGCAACGTAAGCGACTCTGTTCCGCTTGTCACCTTGTAGGTTTGTCGATCCAGGATGACGTTGCCGAAATGGATCGTCTGCGTGGAGCCGATTTTGTATCGTTTCAGTAATGCTCGAACACGAGCCGTGAGCTCCAACGGATCAAACGGTTTCGTCAGATAATCATCAGTCCCCAGTTCGAATCCCTTCACTTTCTCCCAGGTCTCCCCTCTCGCCGTCAGCATGAGCAACGGAAGATCAGGATTGGCTCTTCGCAGCTCCTTGCATAACGTCCAACCATCCATGATAGGCATCATGATATCAAGCACAACAAGATCGACATGTGTTGAGCCGTAAACGGTCAGTGCCTCCTTGCCATCCGCAGCTTCTGCCGTTTCGAATCCGTCATTTTTCAAAAATAAACAGACGAGCTCCCGAATATTCGGATCATCGTCAGCAACTAGTATTGTAGGCATTTGTTTCCTCTTTTCCTGTTTCCATGTCATGTAGTCGTAATCATTATACTATTATTGAATTTGTAAAAAGCAAGAAGCACGTAAGAAATTTAATTACGCCATCCCCTCAGAATGTTCTGCATCCCCGCCTTGTTATGAAGAAACTGTGTCACACGAGAGCCGTTGGCACCAGATGGATGAGGGAATCCCCATAAAATTTTCCCATTGTCTATCCGATGTTCATCAAGCAATTGATGAAGTACAGCCTCCACCGACTTTCCTAATGGAATAATAAGAGGATGCTTCAGCTGCTCCAATTCTGGAAGAAAAGACTCAAGTATGGCTTCATACAGAAATTCATTTTTAGTAATGGAAGGCTGGTGTCCATTGTAATTTTGCTTATTCACGTAGACCGGATATCGAATCAGGGAAGTTGTATGTAACAATGTACAGTCTGCTTCAAATAGCCTTTGCACATGGGGCACTGATAAGTAGTCATGCTGCCCTATCTCCTGGAGCATTTGAATCAAATTGGTACGCATGGAGCCGGCCATTCTTGCCGCCATTTTGGCTTTTTTACAGGCTTGCTCATATGAATGATGTTCCTTCAGAGCTTGGATGGCCGTTCTATAAGCAATCTCCATCTGTTGCCAACCTGGTGTGATGCCCACAAGCATGACTTTTGCGGAAGGATTGATATATTCATTATGCGGAGAATAGAATATATCAATCTCTCCCGAAGAGCTTAATTTCAGATCATTAATCAGCAGTTGTGCTTTTGAATACTTTGGCTGTATCGGGAATGAATTCATTATGTCAGTCAGACGCTTTTGGTGAGTAGAAGATATCAGCACTTTGCTCACTCCTTACGACCTTATGGGTTTGGCTTTCCTGTAAATTATCACTTGTATCTCTTATTTTGTACAAAAAAAGCCGAATTCATTGAAATAAAAAGGGTAATTGACAGACAACGTCCATCGATTACCCTTTATTGCATTCTTTTAAGCTGAATGGGCCGGAAGTTGTACCGTGAATGTCGCACCTTCTCCCGGTTCACTAAACACAGAGATGGTGCCATCATGCATCTCCACAATTTTATGCACGATGGATAAGCCCAGCCCACTGCCTCCCATGGAACGTGTACGGGATTGATCCACCTTGTAGAACCGTTCGAATATGCGAAGCTGATCCTGTTTGGTGATACCAGGACCACTATCCGTAATGCGAACACTGACCTTGTCTTCACTCTGCGTTAGGAAAATACCAATCGTTCCACCTTCTGGTGTGAACTTGATTGCATTATGAATCAGGTTGATCCATAACTGAATCATCAAGTCCTCGTCAGCAAAAATTTCAACTTCTTCCAGCTCTACGTTCATATCAATTTTTTTGTCATCCCATTGGGGTTCGCAAGCCAGAACAAGAGTCACCAGCTGTCGATCCAATCGGTAAGATGTTTTATGAGAGGCATGCTCGGATGAATCCAGAACGGCAAGTTTCATCAAATTATCACTGAGTCTGGACAAACGGACACATTCCGTCTCAATGATCGTCAGATACTTTTCCCGTTTCTCCTGATCCATATCTTTATTTTTCAACGCTCTGGCGAACCCGCTGATTGACGTGAGCGGTGATCCGATCTCATGTGATACGTTCGAGATGAACTCCTGACGTAAATCTTCCATCACTTTGAGATTCGCTGCCATATCGTTAATACTATCTACCAGCTCGGCTAACGGATGATTATGTCCTGGCCTTCCGTTTCTTTTCACATAAGCCGAATCCAGATTCACACGAAAATCGCCACGGGAAATACTTCTTAACGCCTGAATCATCTCGTGTAGGAAGTCATATTCCCTACCTTTGACCAGCGGGCCGATAATGACAATGAATAATCCGAAAAAAATAAATCCGAGCATGGCATTGATGAGTAAACTAATCAAATCATGCGGATTCCACGAAATATAGGCATACGCACTCTTGGTAATGTAGAATGCCGCTGTCCAGCAGGCAAACAGGGTCAGAGATATCAGAATGAAATTTCTGGCAACATGAAGAAATCCGGGCCCCTGCTTCATTGCCTTACCTCCAGACGATAGCCCAAACCTCGCATGGTACGAATGACGAAAGCATGCTCTTCCTCCGGAAACCGTTCACGAAGACGCTTGATATGCACATCAATCGTTCTCTCGTCCCCTTCATAATCATAACCCCAGATCTTTTCGATTAACTGATCCCGGGTAAAGGTCTTGCCAGGATAACTCGCAAGAGTAAACAACAGTTCAAATTCCTTGCGTGGCAACACAATATCCTGATCCCCCTGCTTGCACTCATACGTATCACGCCGCAGAACAAGTTCTCCAAGGGGTATCACTTGTGAAGTCATAATACGATATCGTTTCAACAAAGCCTTCACCCGTGCGACCAGTACCAGCGGGTCAAAAGGCTTTACTAAATAATCATCCGTCCCAAGTGTAAATCCTTTAATGATCTGCGAAGTTTCCCCTTTTGCCGTTAACATCAGGAGCGGCAGATCCGTCTGCTCTCTCAACTGACGGCACAGCTCCCATCCATCCATACCCGGCATCATAATATCGAGAACGACCAGGTCGACCTTATGGTCAGCGAGTAATCGCAGTGCATCCAGTCCGTCAACAGCCTCGATTACATGCAAACCTTCCTGCTGCAAAAAATGTCCTACCAGCTCTCGGATATGCGGGTCGTCATCAACGACCAATATGCTTGTCAATGTGACCACCTCCATTTTTTCAACCTTGCCTTATCCTTCACATTCTGTCAAGAAGGAGACCGTATACCCTGCGGGCATAACGTCTCTTTCCTGACATCCATTACTTTTCAGCAAAATTTCATGATTTTCAATTATGTTCTACGCATATATGCCCGTACAGTTAATGGTGCAAAAATGGCGACAATGACCGCAGCTCCGGCTAGGCTAGTCACCAGATCGGTTCCCATTGTCCCTTGATTCGCCAACTCCCGTACAGCTGAGACCAGATGGGATATCGGATTGACATTGACAACCCACTGAAGCCAATTCGGCATCGTATCTACCGGAACGAAAGCGTTCGAAGCAAAGGTGAGCGGAAACAGCACGAGCATAGAAATCCCCTGTACACTGGAAGCTGTACGAGCAATAACACCAAGAAAAGCAAATATCCAACTGATTGCCCAAGCGCATATAATAACCAGCAATCCTGCCAAAGCGACATGACCTAGTCCACCTGCAGGGCTATATCCCAATAAATAGCCAATCGTAAAGGTAAGGAACGTTGCAATGGTATATCGAATCGTGTCTGCCAGCAATGCTCCAGCCAGTGGCGCAATACGAGCTATAGGCAGCGATTTGAACCGGTCGAATACCCCTTTATCCATATCCTCACGCAATTGCACCCCCGTAACAACGGAGCTTGTAATTACCGTCTGGACCAGTATACCCGGAATAATCACCAACAAATAAGCTTGAATATTTCCCGAGATCGCACCGCCAAAAATGTACGTAAACATCATGGTGAAAATGATCGGCTGTAGTGTAACATCAAATAACTGCTCTGGTGTACGCCGAACCTTCAAAATCCCACGATAAGCCATCGTCAAGGAATTCCGGACGGTTTGCCCAAAGCTTGTGTATTTTCTCAGCTTCCGACTTGGGTTTTGTTTCGCTATTGTACTGTTCATGCTCGCAACTCCTTCACTGCATTTGATTTTTGAGATTCTTGAGATGTTTGAGACGCATGACCACTCGCATCTTGGCCTGTAATGGTCAGAAACACTTCATCAAGTGTAGGTTTCTGGACACTCATCTCTGCCAGATCAATGCCTGCGGAACGGAAGGCGATCAGCAAATCTGCTGCAATATTCGCATTCGCCATGGGTGCAGTAATCTTCCCTGCTTCCGCCGATACACTGGATTCTGTCCGAAGGATCTGCTCCACAATCTGCCGAGCGTGTTCAATCCGTGTCGGTTCCTGGATGCGCAGCTGAAGTGATGCAGTACCAACTGAAGCTTTCAAATCATCCACCGTGCCCTCTGCCACAACATGACCCTGATCGATTACGGCAACACGATCGGCCAGTTGATCTGCTTCATCAAGGTATTGTGTCGTCAGAAGCACTGTTGAACCTGTTTTGACCAACTGCCGGATCGTATTCCACATCTGTGCACGTGTCCGTGGATCGAGTCCCGTCGTCGGTTCATCCAGAAAGATCAGCGGCGGCTGAGCAATAAGGCTTGCTGCCAGATCCAGACGGCGGCGCATCCCTCCCGAGAACCCTTTGATCGGACGTTTCGCCGCTTCCGTCAAGCCGAATTCTTCGAGAAGCTCAGCTGTCTTGCGTTTGGATTCTGCGCGGCCAAGGCCCAATAGCCGTGAAAATATCATCAAGTTTTCATTGGCACTAAGTGACTCGTCAACGGATGCATATTGTCCTGTGAGTCCAATCAGCTGGCGTACGATATGTGACTCCTTCACCACATCATGCCCAAATATTTTGGCCGATCCTCCATCTGGCCGAAGCAGCGTGCCCAGCATACGAATCGTTGTTGTTTTCCCTGCTCCATTTGGACCCAGTACGCCGTAGATTGTACCCGCCTTTACATTCAGATTCACACCATCCACTGCATGTTTATCTCCAAACGTTTTCACGAGTCCTTGTGCTTCAATCGCCCATTCTCCAAGGTCATTGCCTGTTGCTCTTTGCTCTGTATTGTTCAATTGTGGTTCCTCCCATATCGTTTATAGGGGAAGAATAACGTACTTTTATGAACTGAATATGAATGGAATGAAGTTTCAATTTTAAAACATTAAAACCCCGCCAAGGTCCACATGGGACACTGGCAGGGTTGGAATCGTATCATAATTTTCTAATTTGCAGGTTTGATATCAAAAAAATCCAGTTCTCCATATCCTTCACCTTTGGAGAAGCGAATTTTGTTCACACCAGCCTTCAGCTGAATTCTCGCTGTAGACAGGCCCCAGTTCTCCCATCCCTTGTTCGTGATGTAGAAAGGGCTGGCCGTGCCTTCATTTACACTCAGCAGCAGGTTGGACCAGTTGCCACCTGCGGTGCCATTCGCCGTCCTTGCCAGAAGAATATACTGGCCAGTAGTCGCTGCATTGACGTTAAATTCCACATAGCTGTCCGCAGTATCGATATGTCCAGCTTTCATGCCACCTGAACCGGAAGGACTTTGGGAAGCGTAAGCGATCCCACCATAAGTTCCCTCTTCTCCTTCATATCGAACAATCGGCTTTTCTCCCGAAGGCAAGGCAATAGGAGCGTTGGGATTCACCGGTGTACCCAAATTGGGGGTATTGTCGGCATTCCAGGTGAACTTCTGTATGCGGATTTCTCGATTCCATCCGGAATTATTGAATTTTGCTGTGTGGTACATGATCCAGTCCTCGGTCCCGTCAGGAGACTTGGTAAAGGAATGATGACCCGGACCGTAAAGGCCGTTACCGGATTGGAAGATAGGCTGACTTCGCTTGCTCCAGGATGCCGGATTCAGCAAATTGCTTGAGGCGCTGGCAGTAATAAGCCCCAGACAATAATCATTGGTCCAGCTGCCACTTGCCGAGTACACAAGACTGATGACACCCTTTCGAACGATTACCTGCGGTCCTTCATTTACATTCGGAGAATGATTGGTTTCCCAGGTGTAGGTTGGTCGAGCAATCTCCACACGATTCGAATCGATGGTCCATGGATTGCTCATATGGGCAATATACAGATTCTGCCGTACATTCGTATCTCCTTCCCATCCCGACCAGAGGAAGTAGAGCAGTCCGTTCACCTGTAATACCGTCCCGTCGATGGCCCATTTGTTGGTTGGGTCCGTAATCTGTCCTTTGTATTGCCAGGTTCCCTGTGTGGGATCAGCTGATGTATTCTCCATAACATACATGCGGTGATTGACGTTATCTCCATCATCCTTGGCATAATAGATATACCATGCACCGTTGATGTAATGAAGCTCAGGGGCCCAGATGCCGCAGCAGCCGGTATTTACAACCGTGGTTGGAGCCGCATCAACGGTTGTTAATTGTGCTGACTTCCAGATGGTAACGTCTCCGCCTGTCGTTTTGGTGAAATAGTAGAATCCGTCTGTGTGCTTGTAAACCCATGGATCAGCTCCATCCTGCATCACCACATTATAGAAGTTGTTCTGAACGGTAGCTGCATGTGTCGTCTGTCCCATTGGAAAAATAAGAAATGCACATAAGGCCAGCAACAATTTGCTCCTGTAATTCATGATTTTCATCTACAGTCACGCTCCCTCTCCTATCGGATTATGAATCAAGCACGTAACTAACCCTTCAACGTTCAATCTTCGATAGCAGCCTTGCGGGAATTGATTCGACGAATGATTTCCGGGTCGAATTTGGGACGTCGGTCATAGGTGTACAGTCCATTCACTTCCTGTTCCACATCATACAGCTGGGTATAGCAAAACCCGAACATCTTTGGATGGTCCAGCAGGACATTGGTTAATCCCTCGTAACGCGCAATGAAAGCCTCTTCAGATTGGGGTCTATCTCCATATCCCCAAGCATTCTCATCCTGCTGATCCGGGTTCCACCAGATACCACCGTACTCACTGATAAAATAAGGCTGCCCTTCATACGTCTGCCGCTCCGGAAACGTATTGAACACTTCCCCGCCGCTTTTCATCGGTTCATATCTGGCACGGAACGTTTCCGGATTCTGATCATAGTCATGCAAATCGAAGATATCTGTCACCACATGAAAGTTACCGCTGGTATCAATGACAGGACGTGTCGGGTCCATTCGTTTAGTCATCTCATAGACAATACGGAGCACGTCGTTATCCTGACGCGTCCCACCACGATCCCACGTTTCGTTGAACGGACACCAACCGATAAGCGATGGATGATTGAAGTCACGTTCCATACCTTCCATCCATTCCGGCAGGAACCGGGCCAGACTTTCGGTCGTTGTAATATCCAGTCCCCAGTTGGCATGTTCTCCCCATACCAGATAGCCTAACTGGTCAGCCCAATACAGGAAACGCGGCTCAAACATCTTTTCGTGCAATCTCGCCCCATTAAAGCCAAGCTCCATAGAGATTTCGATATCCTTGCGCAGGTCCTCGTCGCTGGGTGCCGTATAGATGCCTTCCGGGTAAAATCCCTGATCCAGCACGAGCCGCTGAAAAATGGATTTCTCATTGATACGAAACGCCATACCATCCAGCCTTACCGTCCGTAGTCCAAAATACGAAGCAACCGTATCGCTGGTCTGATCCTGTTTATTCAGCTTCAGTTCCAGATCATAAAGTTTGGCATGCCCCGGCTCCCATAAATGGATCTCGGATAATGGAACGGTAAGCTTCACCGAAGGACCATGAACAACCGCGGTTGTCGACCCAACATCCTTTCCTTCAAAGCGGGCATTTGCAGTCAGTTCACCTCCAGCAGCGTTACCGCATATATTCGCTTCCAGGTGCACGCATGAATTATCCGGATCAGCGACGACTTTCATGTCGGATAGATACACCTCTGGCACCTGCTCCAGCCACACGGTCTGCCAGATCCCCGTAGTCCGGGTGTAATCACAGCCATGTGAATGGAATTGTTCGCTCTGTTTGCCTCGCGGCTGGCACCCAGAACGCACATCATCTTCCGCATACACCGTGACTACATTTGTACCCGATGAGACATGTGATGTGATGTCAAAATGGAAGGGTGAGTAGCCACCCCGATGCTTACCAACGGCTTTTCCGTTGACCCAGATCTCCGCTTCATAATCAACAGCGCCAAAATGAAGCAAAATGCGTCCGTTCATCCAGTTATCCGGGATAGAGAATTCCCGTTTATACCATACCGCCGCCATAAAATCGGTATATGTCACACCGGACAGCTTGCTTTCTGGGCAGAATGGAACGGTGATCGTTCCAGCGAGATGATGGCCGGGATGCTCATAGCCGCGTTCTTTTCCGCTTTTTCCATGATCCATTTCAAACTGCCAGGTTCCGTTAAGATTGGTCCAATTGCTCCGCACCCACTGAGGGCGAGGGTATTCCGGGCGGGGTATCTGTAACATCTTCTCTTTATTCATGTAAATCACTCCTATTAGTCTTTGATTGAAACGACGTATACTCCTTTTACAAAAAATCAGTGAGCTCCATGTAAGTGCCGTCATTCAATCCGGCCTCAAGCCCCCAGGGTAACGTTCGGGATTGATAATGATATCGGGAAGCTCGCCGGATGAGATCATCAGAGTAAAGGCATCCTCCTCCTGTCCAACGGACGGTGTAATAAAGTTCACTTTAATACCGGTCAATTGCTCTACTTGCTTTTGCACGGCTTGATTGTTCATGTCCGGAATGCTGGGATTGGCTGACATGCAAACGTTCAGCGTGGCATCTGTTTTATAGGGAAAGGCTGAATAATCGTTGGGAATGATCCGAACATATCCATCCCCCCGCTACGAATTTGAAATCCTCCCCAGAACGTTTTTGATCTGAATAGTAATGTTCTGTATTCGAATCAAAGTATAGTTACACAATAATTAGATGTCAACGTTTTCAATTTAATTTATTGTAACAAATTGCATTTGCCATTCCTGATTGTTTTTCTACAAGAAACATAAAAAAACGAAATGAATAACTGTAAAATAGCTGAAATACTGCTGATTTAATACACTTCACATGAATTCAATGGCAATAGAAGTATTGCTTTATTCCATGGATGACCGCACGCGTTTCCATCAAATTATTCACTTGTTTTTGTTTTTAATTACAAAATACTTGTAACTATAGGCACACTTATACACAATTCTCGAGCCTTAGGTTTCACTCTCCCGATGGAAGTTGAAGCGCATGATCATCGCTGAAAGGCACACCAAAATCAGGTGTTCCATCGCCGTTCCATTCAAATTTTTGAATGCGCGTTGCCCGTAAACCGGTATCTGCACCCGGTGCAGGAAGAGCATGATATATAATCCAGTCCTCCAGACCATCCGGGTGACGTTGTAAAACTGTTGTGCCCTGTGGCATATACATTATTTTCAATACTTTTTCGAAAAACAGGCTGCAAGGATTTGGTCCATGATGAGGCCAGCATCGGATCATCCTCTTCATTCATGGTCAGCATGCCCAGTGCATAATCTTCCGACCAGGTTGTGCTTGCCGAGTAAATCAGAAAAATGCGTCCATTTCGATGCAGCGTGACCGGACCTTCATTAATCGCCATTCCGCCTTGCTTTTCCCAGGAAAGGGTGGGCGTAGTTAGCAGCACATGCTCCCCCTCTTCAACACGGTGCCATCCAGACCGGGGACAGGAGTTTCCAGTGCCCACACACAACCGTGATGAAGCCCTGGCGGAATCATAATGAGGTCACCCGCACCCACTTTGACATTCTGCTCAGGGGAACTGTAATACCCTTCTCCATCCAGTATAAGTGTGAGTTCGTCATAAGCATGTGAATGGGACTTGAATAAGCCCTCACCCTGCTCCAGATGAAACAAGTGAGGTTTGAAACGCTCGATACTCACGATAAATGAGGTACCGTTACTTGGCATATCTCGCATCCTTATCGCCCGCATTCATCGTATACTTTACCTGCATCATAATGTTCTGTTCATGATCTCCGAATTCATTACCGAACAGATTCATACCGCCCTGATGTCTGGCATCCGGATGGATTCCAATTCGTAATCTTAACTTGTGTTTATCCTCGAGATGAAGATCGGACAGGGACACATCCGAAATTTTCTCCTTGTCCAGCATGGTCTTGTTGTCGTCCACTCGCCATTTTTTGAGAATGCCGTACTGTGTGGAACCATCAGACCACCATGCCGGATTCAGTTTGCCACGGCGGTCACCCAAATCTCCGGGACTTGTCCACATTCCGATCTCAGTGCCATTGACCCAAACGGAAATATCCGAAGGCCACTCATTATTATAGGTTGCTACTTCAGAACAGATTTCCATGGACAATTCCAAAGCTTCAATCGTTGCACCTTGCGGAATATCCATCGGAAGCAAATATTCCAGATACCCTTTTGCCAGCCAGATGATCTGAGCATCAATATGCTTGGGATGATAAAAGCTTGCCGGGTCGTCTTCCTTCAGAATCATTTCCTCCGTGCTCGCCATACCACATGTTGGCGCAACCTCACAATCGCTGTAATGCCCTATCGGCATATGAACTTCATAGACATTCGTATCCCGTTGGGGAAAGGAACTCACCCTGTCCAGGGCAATATGAATATCATCATAATTGCGGCTGCAAACCTTCATGGCCCCGCGCGAAGCTGGAAGCATTTCTGTATGTATTAAATGGGCAGCCTCCAGCACTTTAATATGGTTGGCTACCGTCGACACTGGCAGGTTCAACGCCTCGGCGATTTCGATAATGTTTAGCTTGTTTGCATTCAAAAGCTGGAGAATGTCAATCCGGGAACGCGTCGACAAGGCGTGAGTGACACTTACTAGTTTTTCCGGGTCGTTAAAGCTAAGTTCCAGCACGATTCTGCTCTCCTTTGGAAAAGTTAAATTAAAAATAATTTTACTGAATAACAGGAATAAACACAATGATACCATGTGTAATCCTGGTACCTCAGCTCTCATTTGAGAACATTTTCCACGTAATTTTTCCTGTAACTAAGGCAATGAATAGAGTAATCTGTATTTCTGCATTTCTAGTGAAAGGAAGGTTATACGTGATAAATGAAATCAATAGCTGGATCAGGCATATTGCTTCTAACTATATCTTGATTATTGCGGCAGCTGTTATTTTTTTTGCGATCAAGGCTGTAATTGGGTTCTATACCTACAAGCATTACAATAAAAAGTTGGACCATCTGCACCACAAAGTCGATTTGCTCATGAAGGAGCAGCAGCATTTTGCCCGGCCGTTTTCCCCTCCTGACGAAAATAAGCACATGACGCAGAAAGAAGACCACGAAGACCACGTCGAGTCATCGCCACCTCCCCTAATGTAATTTTCTCATATCTATTTGTATGGTAACCCGTGAAATCCTTCCCCTACTCTGTCACCTAAACAGCTGTTTTGTCATATAGATTATCATGTCTAGCTTAAGCATATATTCAGCCACATTGCTGCAGCTCCTACTTGCGTGAATTATCCCCTTGAATCTCTGCCACGGTGAATCAAAACTAATGGCTTAAACGATATAAAAGCCGCAGATCGGATGCTGTTAAGCATCTAATCTCGGCTTTTTGTATGAAAAGTATGATATTCGCCTTTCTCCTAGTGCCCAATCTTCACGGGCAAGTATGTCAGGGACTGACCTGGAGCCGAGACGGTAAGATGGTTTTCCAATTCAAATGATTCAACCGATTCGATAAAGGGCACCCTTTCTACAAATGCGGTCAAAGCAACACTTAATTCCATTCTCGCCAGTGGAGCACCCAGACAGAAATGTGGACCATTTCCAAAGGTAAGATGTTTTTTGTTATTAGGACGATGAATATTCAATTCGAACGGATTCTCAAATACGTTCTCATCCATATTCGCCGCACTCATCCATGAGATGACAACATCCCCTTTTTTCAGTTGTACACCCAACAGATCATTATCCTTCTTAACCGTCCGATGCCGCTTGGCATTATGAAATCGATAACGAAGCATCTCTTCCACTGCAAGTGGGACAAGCTGAGGGTTCTCTCTTAATTGAACATACAAGTTGGGGTCATCATAGAGAAAAGAATAAAATGTACTGGATACCATGTGACTGGTTGTTTCAATACCGGCTCCGAGCAAAAGCATTGTAGTCCGAACAACCTCATCATCGGAAAATTTCTCGCCGTCCACATCCACCTTCAGCAGATCCGTAATGATATCGTCACCAGGCTGTGCCCGTTTCCGAACGACAATAGGGTACAGGAACTGGTAATACTCCTGCGCTGCGACCTGCTTTTTCAGTTCCATTTCCTCTGCATTTTCGTTATTTGCAGGTTGAAACAGAATGTCTACCCAGCTTTTGAAGCGATGGCTGTCTGTTAGCGGGATACCCAACAAATCAGCCATAACCATTGACGGCAAAGGTGCTGCCAGAGCTTGTACGATGTCGATCGTTGTATCGAGCTCGATGTCCTCGACCAGTTGAGTTGCAATGTTCCGAATCCGTGGCTCCCAGTTTTTCAGGCTGCGCGGTGTAAATGCAGCAGAGAGCAGCGAACGGCTTTTTGGATGGCCCGGGGGATCGATGCTGGAAATATTCATTTTGTCCGGGGGTGTACCTTCCTTGTTTTTGGCACCAACGGATATGGTTGTTCTTGAGCCTTCGGATGAGAAAAATTCATGATTGCTTAGTACCTGCTTAACATCGTCATACCTGAACACATTCCAGGTGTCCGTATCCTCATGATAGTAGACAGGTTTCTCCGACAACATTTTCCGAAACCAGTGAATTGGGAAAAACTCCTCCGATCTTGACTGGAAATTGCTTATATCGTGAACACGAATCACTTCTTTGTACATCCAAACACCGCCTCTCGAACTATTTTTCTTTGTCGGCACATGAATTGACAGTTCAGCGCACAACCCATTTTATACCAATCGTATATTATTTGAAATGAAACTTTTGAACTAAATTCATAATATGTATAATTTAAGGTGTATTTTTATACTGTTCGTACATTTAATGATGAAAATTAAGAAGAAATTTGGTTTACTGCTATGTAGTTCCATATCACTAGGAATGAACATGTCTAAACCGAATACGTGGACCATATGGTTTACTATGGTATGCTTGAACACTAGGTTCATTTTTTTTGACATGGGTTCGTTCGGGAGGGATACAGTGAATTGGATACGTCCATTGAATAGAGGAGAATCTGTCTTTAAAGTTAAAAATAATCGCATTGTCTACTTTGCAAAATTATCTATTCCACTTAATGCCCTTATCGCTGTTGGAAAAATATTCTTAGGGATTTACTCCCTCTCTTTCTTTTTATGCATTAACGCCTTCTATAATATCGGCATTGCTGTTGCCAAGTATTTCGCAGCAAAAGCACATGAGGACTCGAATCTTGATGATTCCAGCCCGGAGGAAATCCTAAAAAAACAATACGCTGCATACCGATTTATAGGCAATATTGTGCTCGCCTCAAGTGTGGTGTACATCATTTATTGCAGTAAGTTATTATTTGTTGCAAGCAGCAGAACACATTATCCTCACTATGTTGCCTTCATTATAGCTGCCGTTACTTTTACCGAAATTGCGGTATCTCTTGGGGGCGCGATTATGGCGAGACGGAATAATGAGCCAGTCATTGAAGCTATCAAGCTGACAAATTTCTCCTCATCCTTGATCTCCCTTTCCTTAACACAAACTGCGATTATGTCATTCACATACAAAGGAGATCCCACCTTTTACAATGGACTGTCAGGTATCATTTTTGGTGCTCTTGCAGCACTCATTGGGCTGTATATGATATTACGAACTCCGGCAGATGAATAGCCATTTTATAATCCGTTGAAAAGACATCCGCGTATAGTTGATCCTGACTATTGTTGGATGTTTTTTGGTTATATCAAATCATTGTAAGAATAAGCCCGAATTAAAGAAAACTGTTTGGCAAGAAAATGTGGTGCATAGGGCATGTCATTGCGAAGCCAGGATACAATGGTTCCTATCAGGGCTGAGGAACTGTACCAGATGGCGATCTCCTTATGAATACCCGCTTGTGCAAGAGAGCTTCCTATCTCCAAACTTTCAATCTTGGCCGATACGAGTCTCGTTAACAATTTCAAGAGCCTTTCCGTAAAAATGGGTGTGCGTCTGGATGCAAGAACAACACGATAGAATTTGGAATGGTCGGCAAAGTGTTCAAGCAATTTCACAAGCACAGGCCAACCATCGTCTTTGGCAGCATCCTCTAACGGAGGAGCATATTCGTCCACGATCCGTTCAATGTGCTCGATCATCTCGTCCGCCATTTTCTCCATCATGTCTGTGATGTCCCGATAATGCAGATAGAAGGTCACACGGTTGATCGTCGCTCGTTCTGCAATCCGATTGACCGACAATTTTTCGATGTCCATTTCCTGCAAAAGATCTACAAAAGCATCACGAATCAACTGCCTCGTACGAAGTATACGAGGATCTGTAGCAGACTTCTTTTCGTTTTTCATCGCAAAATCCCTCCTCAAATTTTAAAAATTACAATTTTAAATGATCAGTCGTTTATTTGCGAATTAGACTACATATTTTATTTTTCCGTAAAATAAGCAACGAAAATACTCAAAATCGTAAATTGTATTCTTCGGGAATATGTATATAATTCAATAGATACAATGTAAACTATACAACACGTTGTAAATTTAGTCACGTGTGGATTGAAAGGATGGAATGGATTGAGCCAGGCTAGATTAAAAGAAAGAGATGACGTAAAAAAGGGCCCCATACTGTTTGTTATGATTTTGGGTGCATTTCTTGCCACATTGAACCAAACCGTAATGAGTGTGGCAACTCCGGAGCTGATGGGTGATTTTAATATCTCAGCAGCAACAGCCCAATGGTTTACAACAGGTTACATGCTGGTGAATGGTGTACTTATTCCCATCACGGCCTATTTCATGCAACGCTTCTCGACACGGCAATTATTTCAAGCTTCGATGTTTATTTTCCTCATCGGTACGATTATATCTGCCCTTGCGAGTAATTTCGGTACACTGCTGACAGGGCGTATGGTTCAAGCAGCCGGTGCTGGTATTATCATGCCATTGTTAATGCATGTCATTCTAACCTTGTTCACTCCTGAGAAAAGGGGCGCCGCAATGGGCATGGTCGGTTTTGCCATCATTTTCGCTCCGGCGATTGGGCCGACCCTTGCTGGTTATATTCTTGAAAATTACACATGGCAAACAATGTTTTACGGAATGATTCCACTAACCGTTATCGTTATTGGTTTTGCGTTTGTATACCTCAAGAATGTATCGGAACGAGTCAATACCAAATTCGACACACTCAGTGTATTGCTGTCCACGATTGGATTTGGTGCATTACTGTATGGCTTCAGCCGGGCGGGAAGTCTGGGATGGTCAAGTGCAGAAGTCATCATATGCCTTGCAGCAGGAGTTGTTTCTCTTGGACTATTCACATGGAGACAACTTGCATCTGCAAATCCTCTGCTCGATCTGCGGGCCTTCAAGTATAATATGTTCTCTCTGACCACGATCATTAATATCGCGATCACGATGATCATGTATGCCGATATGATGCTGCTTCCGTTATACCTCCAAAATGCACGGGGTTACACTGCATTGGAGTCCGGATTATTGCTTCTTCCAGGAGCGCTGGTCATGGGCTTCCTGATGCCGATTACGGGTAGATTGTTTGACCGTTTTGGCGCAAAATGGCTGGCGATTATCGGGATGGTTATCACAATCGTAACCACTATCGGGTTCATTGATTTGACCGATTCTACCAGCTACACCTACCTGGTATTAATGTCAACAGGTCGCCGAATTGGTATGGCCTTGCTCATGATGCCAATTCAAACGGCAGGTTTGAATCAGCTGCCACCACGACTTGGACCACACGGTACAGCGATATCCAATACCGTTAGACAAGTGGCTGGCGCAGTTGGTACTTCATTACTCGTGAGTGTAATGACCAGTCGTACAATGACACATGCGCAAGATATGGTTGCAACGGGTGCAGCCAACGGATTAACGAAGCAGCAGTTGGGAATGGAGTCCATGATTCAGGGAATTAATGATGCTTACGTTGTCATTATCGGCATTGCTGTTCTCGGATTGTTACTTTCCTTCTTCATTAAACGTACCAAACAGGCAACAGAGGACGATTCCAAACAGCCTGTAAGACAAAAAGTCTCAATGAATACAAATTAAAAATAGCATTTACATGAATTGCATCTTGTAGAGTGCTTGGTATCTTATACAAAAAAGCGGCAGATCCGGACTCTAAGCTTTACGTCCAATCTGCCGCTTTTTGTGTATTGAATTATGAATAATAGTCTTCTCACATAAGTAAGCTCAACTTCGTTATCGTTTCATTTCGTACTCCCCATCGGGACCCGCCTGATTTGTTCGAGATATGATCTGCAATCCTTGACAATCCTGCCTGCCTCGCCTTGAAGAGAACCCGATTCAAATTCCGTCTGAAATGCCTGTAGAGTTACTTCCAACATGGAAATATTGATCTCTTTCTGCTCGACTAAGGAAAGCAGCCCTTTTGTCAGTTCTTTCGCTTTAATAGACACTTCCGATTGAAGAATGGAATGACTGAATTTCTGAAGACCTGCAATCAGGCTGTTTTTATCCAGCGCAATGTCTTTAGAATCAGGAGCAATCATCGAAAGACTAGGAAAATCAATAATATGCTCCTGTCTTTCCAGCATGGAACGCAGCAAAATTTCGATATAATTCAGCACTTTTGGCACAAGATGGCTCCAATCCGGCTGATCGAGATGGAAATTTCTCCACGTATTTGAGATTTGATGTACCATGCCAAAACAAAAAATGGCTCCTTCAAAAGCAAAGGGTTTTAATTCTTCGCCAAATACCTGTACCAGTCTTTCCGACAACCAATTTAACTGCATGCGAGTCAGATTTGCCACATCACATTTTCCAGAATAAAAGCCTGTCCAGAATAGCTCCACAACACTCTGTTTTTCAGGCAAAATCATCGGCATCATAATCTGATCCACCAGTAAATCAAAATCGGAAGCATAGCTTTGACGCTCCAAACTTTTGCGAATCATCATGTCTTCCTGCACACGTTGCTCCAGAATAGCAAGAATACAATCATCTTTCGAACTAAAGAATTTATAAAATGTTCCTTTGGACACACCCGACTCATCTAGGATCATTTGTATGGAGGTGCTGGTCACTCCATGTTTCTCAAAGAGTACAAGAGCAGAGTCCAATAACATTTGTTTCCGTTTATTCATAAGTTCCCCCTGGATGATTTCGGTGGTTCACGTCACGATATCTTGATCATCTAGCGTAAATCCACTGCAAACATCAGATGTTCCTTCCATATCCCCCTGATTTTAATATTCTGGCGATCCATCTCCTGGAAACCCGCCTTACGCAGCACTCGGATCGATCCGGCATTGTCGGGCAGCGCACCTGCCTCCACGCGTTTGATTCCCGCATCATTCATGGCAAAACTCAGTGCTAGTTGAATGGCTTCACTCATGTAGCCCTTGCCATTGTGCGCCTGGTCGAGCACATAACCCACGATCCATTTTTGGGTGGAATCCAGTTCAAGCTCGAACAGAGAGATCTCCCCAATGAGCTCATTTGTCGTGTTCAGGAAGATTCCGAAAGAATAACGCTTCCCTTCTTCCCTGGCCTTGTTCCAACCTTCAAGCAGGGTGACCTGACCCTCCAGCGTATAGAATGTCTCCGATCGTTCACTTGCCGAGATCTCTTCAAAAACAGCCCGATTGCGGAGCTGTACATCCAGCAGTGATGCCGCGTCCTCCATGTTCAAAAACCGTAAATAGATGCGTTGTCCACGATTGTTCATCTTCGGTATGTTCATCCTTGTCTCTGGTTGTAGTCAATTTCATTCATCATCACAAGTAGGAAAGTTGCCGTTTATACGCCATATCCCAGAACAGATATTCAAACTCAACACTTCTTCTGAATATGTCTTCAATGGCTTCCAGTTCCTGCTCGGTTTTATGTTCACATAATGCATCCAGTGTATCATAGAACCATTCGAATGAGTTCCGGAATTCATCACTTGCATAATTTTCGATCCAAGTCTGATAGAAATTACCCTCTAATGAATCGCGATATTGTTCTTTTAATCTTGTGGCATAATCGTAATACGTCCACGCACAAGGGAAAATGACGGCAATGATTTCGGCAATCCCGCCTGTTTGAGCGACACTCATCATATTTGACGTATATGCCTTGTTGAAAAGAGATGGTTTCACATTGTGATTTTCATCCAGCTTAATCCCAAATTCATTCATGTAATTCCGATGCAAATCCATTTCTTCGTACAGAATAGCGTGTTGAATAACCGTAAAGTTCGTCATCAGTTTTTCATCCGCAGCCTTCACTGCACCCATCGCAAAAATCTTCGCATATTCAATCAGATATGTATAGTCCTGGAGTAGATAAAACTTAAACGCTTCCTGATCCAGTGTGCCTTTCCCCATCTCGTGTAAAAAAGGATGATTGTATCCATCTTCCCATACGGTTATGGACTTGTCTTTTAACGTTCTTGAAAATGACATGATCAGTTCTCCTTTGTCCAAATCATATTGTCCCATCTGCAATCCAGCTATTGCTTCCTGTTATGAAATATACACACCAAAAAGCCCTTGTCCTAATTTCGGCAAGGGCAAAAAATAACATGAGTACATGTCATTTGCTCCCTACGTCAGTATTAACTAACAGGTTCAAAGGGTCAGGTTTTAACCTTCTCAACTGCGAACAGTCCCCCTGCAAATAGCTCAGGCTTATTACAACATGTGTATTTCCAAATGTCAAACTATTCCTATTAATCTTCGAGTTTGCCTAATTCCTCCTGCAAGCTCTTCAGACGGGTGCGAATGGTTTCAATCCTATTCTGCACTTCACTTAACTGGTTCAAATCCCTTTCGTATGCCTGTTCCTCTTCCTTGGCTTTTGCCAATTCATCCTCTGCAACGCCAATCTGGTGCTCCAGATATATGATATCTGAAGAGCTGCCGTGAGTTAAACGCTGTGAATATGTCATGGTTCACCTCATTTCTGGTCTTCCATTGCTTTTCCTATATTATATGGTTGAATATCGATATCCAAATCCATACCCAGAGCCAATTTGGCCAGTTGACTTCCTATAAAGGGCCCCATCGTCAGACCTGATGCTCCAAGCCCGTTGGCTGTGATCAATCCATCCCAATCAGGAACAACACCCATTACCGGAAGAAAACCCGGTGTGAACGGACGGAAGCCTACTCTCACTTCCTGAAACGTGCTATCAGCTAAACCAGGAGCCAGTTCCAATCCTTTATTCAATATTTCCTGCATTCCGCCTGCGGTTACTCTTGTATCATAGCCTTCAATATCATTTTCGTGAGTTGCCCCAATCACAATCTTCTGTTGATCAAAGGCTAACAAATATTGATCCGAAGGAGGCATGACCACAGGCCATTTCTCAGTATCTTCTCGATCGTGAACCTGCAAATGCATAATTTGTGCCTTCTGATAATGAACCTTAAAGTCAATGCCCAAATGCTTGAACAGTTCATTGGCCCAAGCGCCGGCACACACAATAACCTCGTCAGCCGATATGACTTTCCCGTCAACAACTACTCCAGTTACCCGGTCCGATTCATACTGAAGTGTCGCGTCCCCATCAATCAGGACCGCCCCATTTCGTTGTGCCGATCGGATCAAGGCATCGCGCAGCGCACGCCCATCGATACGCGCAGCACCGCTGATGTACACAGATTGAAAAGTTTCCTCCAGTAGAGGAAAACGCTGATGGGTTTCTTTTGCATCCAACAGGGTAATATCACCAATCTCCGGTGCATCTTCTTTACGAAGATGTGCCCGTTCCTGCATCTTGTTGAGTTTCTCCACATCGGTATGAATACTAAGCGCACCCACTTGAGCGTAACCCGTTTCCGTTTCCCCTTCACTCTTAAGTTCTTCAATCAACCCGGGATAGAAACGTGCACCTGCCTTGGCAAGCTGATACCAATCCTGATTGCGGCGTTGGGATAACCAGGGACAGATAATCCCGGCAGCGGCATCCGTAGCCTGCCCTCGATCTTTCCGATCTATAATAAGGACCTCTGCACCCCATTTTGCTAATTGATAGGCTGTTGATGCCCCAAGAATTCCTGATCCTATGACGATGACTTTCTTCATGATTGCATTCCTTTCCTAAATCACTGTATCCATTATAGCCTATACTGTTCGACATGATAATGGCAAGGCATCGGCATGGTGATACATATTCCTAAAAGGTTTTCGGTAAAAGCTCATCGGATTGAAAACATTATTTAAATTACTGTTATTTATGTAATATAATTCAAATCAAGTTTCTTTTAACGCAGTATCCGCGCCATTTACGCACACGACCTTTAACGAAATGAGGAATAACACAACGATGCCGAAACGTAGTATGGGGAATTCGCTGGATACCGATATGCCACTTATGATTACAGGCCAAAACCAGCTGACCGTAGATGAATTGATCCATTGGAGCGACCATTCACGGGATTACAGCATTGTGCAGTGTATCGGGGGAACCGGGAAAATCGCAGCCAAAAATCATGAGTACTCGATTCGGGAAGGAACCGCTCTTATTATGTTCCCAGAGGTGACGTACCGTTACGACAATTTGAGTGATTCATTGTTGTTCGATTGTCTGTCCTTTAATGGCTATTTATTGCCCCGGTTTCTGCATACCTTGCAGATCGGGGAGCTGCGCGCCTTCAAGCCGGACGGAATGCTTCATATCCTGTTGCATGAAATAACGTTAGCGCTGCAGTCCCGGCACAAGGATCAGATCTGGCATGTATCCGCACTGCTGTACATGCTTCTGGTCAGGTTAACCATTGAGGGTGAGCGTTATGGCGCTTATGAACGCTCGGATGCCCGACTAAAACTGGGCGGACTTGTTACATTTATCAAACAAAATTATCATCAGGATATTTCGCTCTCCATGCTGGCACAGCAGATGAATGTCACCGAACAGCATTTGAATCGAATATTCAAAAAGGAATTTCAAATGACTCCGCTTGATTATCTGACACGATATCGGTTGTTGAAAGCCAAGGAATTGCTCGTCCATGACGCCGGGATAACTGCTCATGAGATAGCCAGAGCTGTCGGATTTAACAGCGCCAGTTACTTTGGATCCGTATTCAAAAAATATGAAGGGATCTCCCCGATCGAGTTACGCAAACAATATCAGGGTTAAAGGATTTCCATTGTGATCTCTGCCAACGAGGTTAACCGCAGATCATACTTCGTGAATTCCAGATTACGCGTTACCTCGTTAGGCACAATGACACAGCGAATCCCAGCGGCTTTGGCTGCCTTTAGTCCATTGGGGGAGTCTTCGAACACAACCGCTTCGGATGCCTCGATCCCGAGACTCTCCAGGGCAAGCAGATACAATTCCGGGTCCGGTTTGACCCGCTGGACGTCCTCGGCGGTATGAATGACATCGAATAATTCGAATATGCCAAGTGTGCGCAAATACCCATGAACCCAATCCCGGGTAGAGCTGGAAGCAACGGCAAGGCGAATTCCCTTTTCACGGGCAGCATGGAGCAACTCATGTACACCTGGAAGAATTGCTGCCTGTCCCAGATACGCTTCATATTTCTGTTCAGAGAGCAACTTGATATGATCGTGATCAATCGGCTTTTGCAGCACTTGCTCCAGATACAGAAACGGGTGAAATTCCTCAAATGATGTCCCCACATTTTTCGACCAAAGCTCCAAGCCAAGTTCAAGTCCATGCTCTTTATAAATATCCCGAAAGGCATAGAACCAGGGAGTCTCCGTGTCTACAATAAGTCCATCAAAATCCAAAATAAAGGCTTTTACCATTCAGCTTTTCTCCCTCCAATGATCAGCCGATGGGCAGGGAGATGGGCTTAGAAGCGTGCAGTCACGTCTGGACGGGTAACATTCATGGATAAAAAATGACAGGTACAGCCCGTTCCAGCTGGTGACTGTCCAACAACTCCAGCCCGGATCTCCCCCTCCATCGGCATGCCAAAATATCGAATCAGTTTCCACTCCACCCCATCGGGTGAGTAAAAAAATGAAATACAGTCCTCCACTTTGCGTATGCGCAGATAAGGATTGGTAACGGGAACTTCAACGGAGTTGCAATCGTCAGATGAACCATCCTTCGTGACCACCGACACAATAGTAGCTGCTTTTCCATCATACTCAAAACAAAGCTTGCACCAGTTTCGTTCATCCGCCATCACCATCAAACAACCGGAATCATACTGGTGTTTCATGTCCACGGTTAGCTGGGTTGTCATCTCGAAATCGTTAGGCACGGGCATCGACAGAAAGGGCGCAGTTGCACGGATATGTTTACCCGCCGGGTCCTGGAAAAAGTCCGTATCGGCCTGAGCTTCTACAATAAGTACGCCTTGATCCGTATACGACCAGGTATTCGGCTCATTGATCCACTTCATTTGGTTTTTTGTTTCTGCTGCAAATACATTTGTCATTTCTTTGCCTCCCAGGTTCATTTTCTGTATTATATATTCGTTTTATATACAGAAAACCCCTTCCCCTACATATTTTTGTAAGTTCCAATCACTTGGGAGTGCTTTTGGGGATCAGGAAGGAATAACATAATGACCATGAGTACGATGTAAAGTGCAAGAATGACACTAAATAACAGCACAGGATTATAGTGATACAACAGACCTGTCAGGTAGCCTGAGGGAATAGCTGTTAACGTCATGACGGTCTGCACAGCCGAAAACATATCCGCTTTTTCATGTGTACCCAATCGATTCATAAGCAGGGAGTCCCGGTACGTTTGCAAGATGAAATTACCTGCCGCCAGTACGATCAAAGTCAGAAATAACATGGCTATATTCCCTACAGGTATCAACAGAAAAAGGATTGCCCCGGCTGTACTCAGAATGATGGAGAACCCGACATACTTTTCTTCCGAGCGTCGTTTCAGACGAGGGATGATGACCAAATATAGCAGCATGACGGTTACTGCGGTGACAACCGGGATAAAGGAAATAATCTGATCATTGAATTTTAACTGTTCCTTAAAAAAAATGACTTGAAAAAAATTCAGCTGCAGGATCAGATTGGAAAGTACCGTAATCAGAATAATCGGTAAAAGCCTCCGTTTGTAGAACGATTTTCCGAATAGGCGCAAACTTGAAGCCAGACTCTGTATCACTCGGGTCTGGCTATGCATCCCCATGAGCTCCTTCCCGACTGCGGTCTCATCCGTATATCGGTTACGAATGAAGAACATCACGGTCATCAGAATGCCCCCGACAAAATAAATACTGGCTAATGTTGGCACAATGCCAAAATCGGCAATCACTACCCCGGCAATCGGTGTTAATACTCCAGCCCCTGTAATAATCATGTTGAGAATGGCAAATACCTTGGATCGCTTGTGTTCCTCAACATCCTCGATAATTAGACAGTTGAAGGAAACCGTCACAAATTTGGAGGTGGCATTCAGCAGGTAAGCCATCAGAAACAGCCAAAAATTCTGAGAAAAAGCCCAGATGAACATGGGAACACTCCAGGCAATCAGATCAAAAATCAGTGTTGTTCTCTTGCGACCGAGCTTATTCGTGATTGAACCCGCAAACAACTGAAATATAAAGGCAAAATAAAGATTCACCGAATTGATCAAACCGATTTCGATATCCGAAAGTCCGGCTTCCTTCATATATAAGGGAGCATAAAAAAGAACAATCGTACCCGGAATGGCCCATACCGGTTCAAGTAAGATGGAGTACCGCGGATTTCTCGGCAAATCCTGTAGCAGCTTCAATCGATTTCTCCCCCTATTCTGCGGTGGTTTTCACCGCTGCGAATTCCTGCTTTTCGCAGCGGCAAAACCGCCAATGTCTACATGCTTACAAGATCAAAGCTGTCTTCACTGAATTCATTGGCAGAGGCTCACCTGTACGCAGATGATATCCCAGTGTGCCGTTGAACGCCTGTTCATAATCACTCAGCAGTTCTGAAGAGGTAACCATTTGCTCCAGTTCCGGAATGCTTTGTGCGAATTTCAGTGCTGTACTGATCATCGAATGATTCGCCACCGCACCTATGATACTAATTCCGTCATTAATTACGTGTGTCGATTTAAACGTCACTTCATAGCTGTCGTCATAGCCCATAGGAATGATTCTGCCCCCTTTGGCAATCAGTTCAAATCCCACATGAAGCTGGTTTCCGACTGCATCGACCACGATATCAAATTTCTTATTGTTATTGATCTCATATACTTTATCCAGCGTGAGTTCCTGAGGATAGAAAACATGATCGGCAATGCCTACAGCAAACTCTTTGCGGTATGGATCTACTTCTGTTCCTACAGTAAGCCTAGCTAGTCGTTTACTCACAAGCTGACATAATGAACCAATGGCCCCGGAACCCAGGACAAGAACAGAATCACTTGGCTTAACCCCTGCTTTCATGAACGTCTGCAGTACACAACCAAGCGGCTCGATCATCATCGCTGTTTCCCAGCTCATGGTATCGGGAATCGGATAAATATACTTTTCATCCCCGACGTAATATTCTGCAAATGTGCCATGGGTGGTCATACCTACCTGATGGTCATCAAAGTTTTCGCAATAGATGAACAATCCTTCACGGCAATAAGAACAAATGCCACAGGATTGAGTCGGATCAATCAAAACCCGGTCTCCAACCTGAAGTCCCCGAACTGCGGAACCCACTTCAACAACTGTCCCGACCCCTTCATGACCGATAATCGTCCCTTTGTTGGCCGGCACTTTACCTTTGACAATGTTCAAATCCGTACCGCAGATACCAGAACCATAAATCTTCACTTTAACCTGATCTGCCTTTTGAATGCTCGGCTCCTCAATATCCTGAAACGCCACCTGTTTAAGATCCTGATACACGAGTGCTTTCATTGAATACTCCTCCTAGTCGATTTTCCTTTTGGATAAAAATTATAAACGTTTTCGAAAATCTCAATTCGAAAGGTGTTCCTGTTTCAGAACTTCTTTCCAGTCCGATAGTGTCTGCAAAAGAGCTTCCTCCACCCAGAGCAATTCTTCCCGGGTATGAGCATCCGAGAAAATAAAATACCCTTTGGTGAAAATTCCGAAGTGGGCCATTCTTTTTACGATAAACTCACGGAAAGGATCCGTGTGAAAGTTATCCTCCGAAATAGAGCTAATGGAGAAGCTCGCATAGGTACCCTTCAGCACCAATTGTTCGGTTAATCCAAGAAGCACGAGTTCAGCTTCAATCAGATCCATGATCCGGACTGTAGCATCCCGCCAGCTAGGCCATACTTTTGCGCTTTTCATCAATCGCTCACATGCAATCGCTGCCGCCAGCGCAGTGGTCTCGCTGGAATGGGCGTTGCTGAATCTGACTTGTCCTGATAACGACATTAGATGTTCCGGTCCCATTACGGCTGCAAGCGGCAGTCCATTCGCCATACCTTTGGAAATGCAAAGCAGATCCGGCCAGATGTCATACTCCCCTGCTGTAGCTTGCTTGCCCATTCGAATACCAGAGGTCACTTCGTCAAATATGACAATGATATCCAATGAACGACATAGGGATACAACTTGCTCCAACGGCTCACGTTTCCATTCATTCGGGCAAAGAACAATACAGGCGATATCCTCGGGAGAGGATTTAATTTGGAATTCGATACGCTCTGGCGTGGGCTTGTCTACCCAGATGGTTGTGCGTTCGATATCCACGGGGATGCCTCGCTCTTTCGTTTCGCGCCCATAGTACCCATAGGCAGACCAGTCATGCCAACCATGATAGGCCGTCGCGATGACCCTGCTTTTGCCACTTCCCGCACGTGCCAAACGTACAGCTCCGCTGACTGCATCCGCTCCGCTTTTGGTGAATCGCAATGAGGGGTAGCGGCCTTCAAATCGCTCCAAAATCAGTTCAGCACATTCCAGTTCAATGTCAGCAGGAATGGAATAGCTTACGCCTTTTTTCAGCTGATGTATGACCGTTAGTTGAACTTCGTGCCGAGCATGTCCCCATGGTGCCGTACCCATGGCCATTTCACAATCCAGCCATTCATTACCATCGATATCGATAAAACGGGAATTACGTGCTTCGGCGCAGCATACGGGCGTATATCCCGGGAATAATCGTTCTGGTGCTTTGGCTAACGTACTGCATCCGCTCGGAATTACCTTTTCGACATGTTCCAACCACTCCAGATTCCGGGTAAATCTTACGGCACGGTCCAATGTGCTCTCTTTTGAATTCACCTTTCGTTCCTCCCTGTTTATTTGGTTTGTGTGTTAGCGAACTTTGGAACCGGGCCAGCAGCCATCATATATGCGATCCATGGTGATGACATTGCCATACAGGTCAATAATGAGATCTTTGGCCCGATGAGCATGTCTCATCTCGATCCAGTAACGGTTTTCCAGCAAACGGGCGAAATTATCCACCAAAAACAATAATCGGTTCTCGCTATGAATCAGCTCCTTGCCCAGAACCTGCGGCAACCAGATGGCTCCATTAGAGTTAAAGCGGTTGGAATAGTCACGCACCTCGGCAACAGGTGCAATATTTGCTTCCTCCAGCTTGGTCCAGAATGTATCTGCGTCACTGCGAACCTCTGCAAGATCAATACCAACGATTGGCAGATGCTGATATTCACGCTGGCTATTAAGCTGTTCTTTCAGATGACTGAATACGAATGGCCAAACATCGGCCTCAATTTCCCCACCCCACTTTTTCCAGAAACGTGCCAGATTGTTTTTCCGGTTGAAGTTGCGATGAATGCCACTGCTGCGTTCCCAGTGATAAGCGAGAATATTCGGGTTAATGACCGTATCATAACCAGCAGCTCGTGCTCGCATCTGATAGTCAAAATCCTCATATCCGTTAAAGAACTTCTCATCCAGCTCGCCTACCGTTTCATACACTTCCCTCTTCATGCCGAACATGGCGAATACGACAAGCTGAACCGAAAATGTTTCCTTCGGAATGTCATCAGGCGACGCGTTCAGGAATAAATGTCGGCCAATCGTGTCAGCAAAAGCAATACCACAATGCTGCACACCTCCCGTTTGCGGATATAACAGAACCCCGCCTATCATGCCGATTGTAATGTCAGTATCCAGTGTCTCTTTCATCATCGGTTGCCAGTTTGGTTGAAGAATCGTGTCGGAATCCAGGAAGAAAATATACTCCCCCTCTGCCCGCCGCAGTGCACTATTGATCGATACAGCGCACCCAAGTGGAAAATCATGCTGGAGAATCTCGATGGTTACATCTTCCCTTACCTCTTGCTTCAGTTTCTCCAGATGCTGTAAAACCGCGGAGCCGGAACCATCGTTGATAAAAATGATTTGAGTGGACGGGCTTACGGTCCGAAGCAGCGAATCGGTGAACAGGTTCAGAATGTTGTAGTCCTGGTTGACTGGCACAATAATGGTGTAAAGCATGGAATCCCTCCTGTTGGATATGATGGAATGCGTGCAAAAGCGGCTTGAAACGGTATTGGGTTCAGTGCAGATTATCAACCTCCTTGTCGCAAATTCACTGTCTTAATTTGGTAATGATTTGAATCTACTATAAATTTATATCATTTTTTGTAAGTTTAAAATCTTAAATTATGAACACTGTTAATTTTTGAATATCTACCCTTAAGATCCATTTAATCCTTTGGAGCATTTTCGTTAGCTATCCACGCAAAAAAACACGCCTAGAGCCACTCCGTATCCATTGACACGGTTGACTACCAGACGTGCTTAAACTATAACAATACATCGTTCCATATAATTAGCGGCTACGATCTGGCCTTGAAGCCATGATAGAACGTATCCACAACCAGAGAAGCTGCCGATTTACGAGCAATCTCACCACTTACTACCTGCTGCCAAGTCAGAAACAAGATAGAATACAGCACATCTACAATCCAGTTTTTATTGACATCCTGACGAAAATAATTCTTTTGCTGCAACAAGCTGACCGCATGCAGTATCGGCTCTCTTAGCTTCGAATCTGCTCCTTCGATCTCAGGGTTGTAGTGAATAGCTGCATCATGGGTAAGGAAAAATATTTTATCTCCTAACGGAATGAGCACTTCAATCAGTTCCGGAATATACGTTTCACAGTTTTCTTCATCCAGATGAATGTTTTGCATAGCCTCACTTACAACCTCAATCGCACGCAAGCCCAGATAAACCATTAATTGTTCTCGACTCTCCACATAACGATGCAGGGTCGCAATGCCGATTTTTGCAGCTTCTGCGATGTCATTCATGGATGCATTGGGCTTTTCAATCAGCAGTTTGGTTGCTTCGTCCAGGATGGAGTTAAGTCTCGTTTGCTTCATCGATGTCAGTTCTTTTTTCAACGGGTTTACACCTCTTGGAGAGTTTATTCTATAGATTGATTCAATAATCCATCATTTGAGTGGGATATGACTATAAAATTATAGCATAGTTCCTCGCCATACCAATATCTGAACGTGACAAACATCCTCAAATATGGCTGATGTAAATGGAAAACTTAAAAGCCGCCTTTCGGCGGCTTTTAGTATCTATAACATTCCCCGTTGCTTATAGCTCGATAATTCTCGTTGCAATATTTGCGCAAAATTCACTGTCATGCTCTACAAACAGAAGGGTCGGGGAATACTCCAACAGCAACTCTTCAATTTGCATACGTGAGATGACATCCACAAAATTGAGAGGTTCATCCCAAACGTGCAAATGAGCTTTCTCACTGAGACTTTTGGCAATTAGCACTTTCTTTTTTTGGCCTGCGCTATACGTTGAGATATCCTTCTCCAACTGCAATCTGGAAAAATCCAGCTTTCTTAATATGGATTTAAACAGGCTTTCATCAATACTCTGAGCGGCTGCAAAGTCAGATAAATGGCCTCCGAGATCAGACGTGTCCTGTGACACATACGAGATTTTAAGCTGGTGATCCTTCCGAAAAAGGCCTGTATAAGGGATATTCTCACCACAAATCAGTTTAAGGATGCTTGATTTTCCAGATCCATTTTGACCATAAAGGGCGATACGATCCCCTTTTTCAACCGTGAAACTCACGTCCTTACAAACGACATTGGAATCATAGGCAATGGATACATGTTCCAATTCGACGAGTTCCTTCTTGTGATAATCCAGTTGATGAATCTGCAGGCGTTCTGCATTTTCAATATTTTTGAGCAATTTGGACTTTTCCTGAATGGCGGATTGCTGCCTCTGCTCGATATTTTTGGAACGTTTCATCATTTTGGCAGCCTTATGTCCAATATATCCTTTATCCACCTTGGAACCGGAATTTCTCGTACCATTTTTGGTTCTTTCGACTTCATGCGACCATCCACCCGTCCGTTTGGCGGAGTCGGATAAACGTTTGATATCCTTTATTAATTTCTCATTACTGGCAAGCTCAAATTGATCTTGTCTCTGTTTATTTTCCCACCACGCGGAAAAATTCCCTTTCTGAATCTCGATGTTATTTTTATTGATGGACAGGATATGATCTACGCTGTTATCCAGAAAGGATCGATCATGGGATACCAAGATAAATCCACTTTTGCTGCGCAGATAATTACTTACAAGTTTTCTCGCATGAATGTCGAGATGATTGGTAGGTTCATCAATGAGCAAAAATCGATTATCCTTCAGGAACAAGGCAGCCAGCATCACCTTTGTTTGCTCTCCGTTGGATAAGGAATCGAAAGGTCGATACAGAATATCTTCCGACACTTTTAACAGGTTAAGCTCACGCACAAGCTGCCAGTGCAGATACTCAGGATAGACCTCTTCAATGACATCGAGGGTCATCGCTCCTTTGTTCTCAACCTGAAACGGAAAGTACTCAAAGCTGACATTTGCAGAAATAGTTCCGCTGTATTCATATTTACCGAGCAACAGATTGAGGAATGTCGTTTTGCCTCTTCCATTCCTTCCGGTAAAGCCTAATTTCCAATCGGAGTCCAGCTGAAAACTCACATTTTCAAATATATTATCGTAACTGCCGTCATAGGCAAAGGTTAGGTTGGTAACGTTGATTAAAGACATTAAGGATCATCCTTTTTATGTGAAATATAAAAGTTAATCGGGCGGGTATTTACCACGACATGGTCCCTCACTTTATATTTGAACATAATCAGAATTTCAATCCACTCTTGAAATAAAAGACACACTTTCCCTGTCAGAATTATGAGAATATATCCTCAAATGAAAAAAACGCAAAAAAGCCCAATTCACCCGGTTCTTTTTTTGCGTTACATCAACCTGACTATACGATGACGAAACCTGGCGTCCTGGAGCTTAACGCCAAGATGATCTATGCATAGGAGGATAAAGTGCCGGATTCTGATTAGTTATGTTGTGAACCATGTCAATGTCCATGTTCGCTGACAGGTTCACAACAACATCTACAACCTCTAACTCAGTCATCGCTCTATCCCCCCTTTAAAGGCTCAACAATTTAATACCAGAAACTTAACATGGAATACGTGCTTAGGTCAAGGCGACCTGCTCTGCATTCATTGAGTTATCAAACGCTGCATACAGCGGTTTGTAAACCGGATGCCACATAGCAGCTTTGACTGCCTCTTCCACGTCCTTGAGCTCCACACGCGCTACGCCATCTTCGACTGCCGCTTTGGCGACTGCGACTGCAACTTTGTACGAAACAGCTTGCAGCTCTTTTACTCGTGGCAGAAGTGGAGCACCCGGTGCAGAGGAATCTACCGAATTAGCTACGGCCACTGCTGCTGCGGTGAACATGTTTTTGGTGAATTTCGATGCTTTTGCAACGATAGCGCCAAGTCCCAATCCTGGAAAAACAAAAGCATTATTGGATTGACCGATTTCATATAAAGTGTCATTAAACATGACTGGTTCAAATGGACTGCCTGTTGCGATTAACGCTTTGCCATCCGTCCATTCAATCAGACTTCTTGGTGCTGCTTCGGCAAGGGATGTCGGGTTGGACATCGGCATAATAATTGGACGTTCCACATGTTTCGCCATTTCTTTGATAACTTGTTCATTAAAGGCACCAGTCACACCGGAAGTCCCAATCAGGATCGTTGGTTTAATCTGTTTCACAGCTTCCAGTAAACTGACCTGTCCCTGCTCATTCAATACCCAATCTTTCACTTCCGATGCTTCACGTACATAAGGTTTCTGGAATTCGAATAGACCTTCCGTCTCATCTGTAAGAATTCCACGGTAATCGAAGGCCCAGAACCGACTTTCCGCTTCCTTCTGCTCAAGACCTTCTTCCATCATGGCATCACGAATCTGATCCGCATTGCCAATGCCAGCAGCCCCTGGTCCAAATACAAGAACACGATGCTCTCGAAGAGGTACACCCGTCACTTGAACTCCAGACATGATAGCTGCAAGCGTGACAGCGCCCGTTCCCTGTATGTCATCATTAAACGTAAGGAGCTCTTCCCCGTATTTCTTAATAATATTTCTGGCATTCACGCTGCCCAGATCTTCCCAGTGAAGCAGGATATCCGGGAACCACTTTGTTGTTTCTTTCACAAACGCCTCGATAAATTGATCATATTTCTCCCCGCGAATACGTTCATGACGGTTGCCCACATACAATGGGTCATTCAGCAATTTGGGATTATTGGTTCCGACGTCCAGTACAACTGGCAGTACACGGCTTGGATCAATGCCCACGGCTGCGGTGTATACGGCCAGTTTGCCAATAGCAATATTGATGCCTCCAACACCCCAGTCTCCAATCCCGAGGATGCTTTCCGAGTCGGTCACCACGATCAGATCCACATCTCCTGCATGCAGGCCACTGTTGCGGAAGGCTTCTTCCAGCCCATCCATATCATTAATGGACAGATATATACCGCCTGGTCTGTGATACTGATTGCTATACTCCTGAATGGCTTGCCCAACCGTAGGTGTATACACAATCGGCAGCATTTCACTAAGATGCTCCTTCATTAAACGGTAGAATAGTACAATATTTCGGTTAAACAGATCACTAAGCATAATGCTTTTGCGCAAATTATCCGATTCATTTTGCAATTGCTGATATACGCGGCTCACTTGTTCTTCAATATTTAAAACCATCGGCGGCAAAATGCCGTTCAGGTTAAGCTCTCTTCTCTCTTCTTCGGTAAAAGCAGTACCCTTGTTCAACATCGGATTGGACAGAACATCCTTGCCTTTCAAAGAGGTTTTTAAATTTCCATTGGAATCCACAAAAAATGAGTTCATTTACTAATTGCCTTCTTTCATGACGTCTCTTTGTTGTCTTTTTAATATATTTTTATCACTTGATAACTTTTAGTTAGTTAAATATCTTCCGATGACAATTATAAGGTATTTTTTATGGCATGTAAACGAACTCATGAAACTTTCATGAATGAAATTCAATTTCTCCTTGATAAATAAAATTTATCACTTTGCATTTTTTCAACAAATTCATTTTATGAAAAAGTTCATTTCGAACACATAAAAAGCCACGAATCTTCGTGGCTTTAGTCAATTTCCCGCTGGGTCAATTTCTGCTTCATACTATTTCATATGAGATTTAATTAATCAGTATAGGTATCCTAAAAAATCGAGTTCTCCCTCACTCCAAGCCCTGGTTCCAACTTCTCTAATCATTAATCCCTCAACCTTCTGAACCCCAACTCCAATTGTAGTTAAGCTTTCATGGTCAATTTTTAACCATTTACATGTGTTGCTTACACCTTTGAATCCATTTTTACGATACAAGTTCATATTATCAGCAAATAAAAGTACAAAATCAATATTTCCCTTAGTCAACTTTTCCACTTCACCAAGCAACAAGGAAGCGATCCCTTGAGAGCGATGTGTGATAGAGACACACAAGTCGATTATCCCTAATACTCTTACTGCTTCTCCGTTTAAATTCATCATCCTGTAGTCTAATGCTACATGTCCTACCAGTTGATTATCAGAGTTGAATGCCAATAATCTGCACTGTGGGATTTGCTTAAAAAACAATCTGTCTTTGGGATAGACCTCTGGAAAACTCGCAACAAGCAATTCTTGAAGATGTGTTATCCATTCTTCTTTCATCTCCATATCATAAGCTTTAATTATTTTCAAAAAAATTCCCCCTAATCCACTTCATACTTTTCTCTATTTGAGCTCAGTTAACTTAGTGAAGATGAACTTACGGAATATAGGCATCCTCTACCTCAACCTTTGGTTCAATTCCGTCTATTATGTATCTTACGTTAATGACATTTCCTTTCTGGAAATGGGCGATATGTGTAACCGGAATAAATGTCTCTACAGTCGCGGGAAAGGTACTGCCATCCACTTGGGTTACAGTCAGCTCCATTCGCACTCCCGGTCTTCCATCCATACTGGATGAAGTCTGTATGATGTCATGAATAATCGCTTCTGCCGGAGTCCCATCCATTAAAATGTTTTTTCGAAGTTGCTGTTTCTTTTTAGCGCTATGCACAAGTTTAAATACGGTAATCAAAATGATTGCTCCCGTTAGAACTCCAAAACCAATGACTGCAATCACAGTAATCAATGTAGTTGACATGATAGCCTCCTTTTAATTGAAAGTTAAGTTTACTACTTCTTTTCTTTATCTGTCTATTCCTGCACATCTGCTTCCACAGCGCTTCTCCAAACCAAAAAAAGCCACCATGTTTGGCGGCCTCCTGTAGGTTATGAAGTTTATCGACTTCAACAATTCTGGCATAATCTATTCGCATAATGAGTTAATCTTTAATCTTAATCTACTTTTGCACCATATGACCGTACAAATAAAACCGCTTGTTCGCGATCCAAACGTACACCTTTAATATCCAATGATTTCAAATCGATTCCTTCCAGGTTGGCTCCTCTAAGATCCGCCCCTTGCAGTTTGGCTCTGCTCAAAACCACTCTTGTCAGGTCGCAGTCTCTCAGATCCGCTTTGGTAAAATCCGTATCCGTAAAATCGGCTTCAAAGAAACGAATTCCTCGCAAGTCCTGTTTACCTAATCGGGTATGTCTCAGATTCGTATAAGACCAATCGCCCCGACTCAGGGTAATGCCATCCATTTGCGCACCAGAGAAGTCCGACCCCGTCATCTTGCATGAGCTGAATTTGGAAGCAAACAGATTAGCACCACCGAAGGAACAGTTTTCAAAAGCCGATTCTGTATGAATGGAACCATTCATGGAAGCGCCCTTAAAGTCACATTCGATAAAACGGCAGTTGCTTGTTTCGATTTCTTCCATTGAAGCATTCATAAAGGTACACTGTTTGAAAACACAGCTGATCAGTTCTCCATACCGTAAGTCCCGTCCTTCAAAATGCACCCCTTCGTATTCCTGATCCTTATATTGAAACATCACGTACACCCCATCTTGTATGATTATCATATGTTCACACCATTAAAAAGACCTTTAAATAATATACCATACGGCTGTCAAGTACCGTTTAAACACCTGCAAAAGTCAAGGTTCTTATTTTTTAAAGACCTGTAACTAGCATAATAGGCCCGATCTCTTGTAACTATTTCTCTTGACCTTGGAGTTTACTCCAATGTTATGATCTTATCGGAAAGGAGGTTAATATGAAAATTACGGATTTTGCTAGCAAATATCAAATTCAAACGGATACAATTCGTTATTATGAGAAAGAGAACTTATTGAATCCGTTAAGGCGAGAAAATGGGTATCGGGAGTATGATGAAGAATGTGAAAAACAGCTACAGCTAATTATCGTATTAAAACAATTAGGTTTTACAATAAAAGAGATGCAACAATTACTTATATTACGAGACCAATCCATATCAACAGAATGTAACGATGCAACAGTATGGTTATTGAATCAAAAAATAACGAAACTTGAAGAAAAAATTCAGTTTTACCAACAGGCATTACAAGTCGTGCAAACCATTAAAGAGCTTGCAAGTGAAGCGGTATATTCAGAGAATAAAGAAGTTATCGAAAAATTGTTACTTAGTTTATTCCAAAAGGATTCATAAGGAGAGAGATATGGTGACGAATAAACAAATCGTTCATGTGGAATATATATTAGCCGTTATACTTTCTTTTTTTATTTACATGCAGCTACACTTTCCAATTTGGTTGTTTTTTGTGCTTTTATTCGTTCCTGATCTTACAATGCTTGGTTACGCAATGAATAAGAAAATAGGTGCGATGGTTTATAATTTCGGACACACATTTATTTTTCCTCTGCTTTTAGCATTAAGTTACTTATATTTTTCAAACGATTATCTGCTTTTAGGGTCGATCATCTGGATAGCTCATATATGTTTGGATAGAGCAATAGGTGCCGGATTGAAATATCAAGATTCTGCATTTACTAGTACACATATACAAAGGCTTTAAAATTGCGGCTGCACTCATTGTACCGATAATTGAAATTGGAAGGCAGCCCTTGTGAAAAGTTGAGGAATATCTTTCTTAAATGATGATTAAACGAGAAGAATGAAGGCGCTAATTGGGCGTCTTCTTTTTCGCGCTAGGAAGGCTTCGGACGTGAAGTGGTTTCTGCTCTTCTATAGCTTGACCCATTTTCCAAGCAAAAAAGAAGAAGCATCTGCACTGGACAGACACATCTTCTAATCTGGATTAATTCCTCTAGAATTCCTTATCCGCAAATAACCTGAAATCGTCCGTAATCGCTAAACTTTTGCTTCCTTCCAGGTAAAATTGATCAGTTGCTCTCCAGGTATGACTTTGTTTATTTTGTCTCCGGTGATACACATAGTTAAACGGTGACGTAGCATAGGTTTTGAATCCTCTTTTTCTGCATTGCCTCAGAAAGGTTACATCTTCTCCAATGGAACGGTCCGTGAACCGGACCTTCTTTAATATCCCCTTTTTGAACAGAAGCGTACCGCCTTGTACAAATTCCACATGTTTATTCTTTTCACTGGGGGATCTGACCAACAACGTCTTTGAAGCACCTAAATAGACCAGACATGAGTGTTTACCAACGATATCACATTGGGTCCGCTTGAGTTCTCTCACTTGTTCTTTCAAATAATAAGGCGAGTAGTAGTCATCATCATCAAATTTGGCAATCAAGGGAAATCGGGCTCGGGTAATCCCCGCATTCAGACTTTGTCCGAGCGAGATTCTTTCTGGAACTTGATATACGGTAACATCTGCATGTTTTCGAACCCGGTTTCGATATAATTGCAGATTCATGCTGTCATGATTCAGAATAATGATAAGCTCTTTTACTTTATAACGCTGCCGATTGAAATTTTGCAGAATATTATCAAAAAATTGTGCCCGATTGGTACATACAATGATGGAAACACCGTTCTCCGTTCTGTTATTAGCCATGACCTATGCTCTCCTCCACATATATGTTTTTTCATCATACGTACGAAGTAAGGCATGGTCTGGACAAAGTGATAGCGTATAAAAGACCAAAAACCTCTATCCTCCAATGAGGATAAAGGTTTCTGAAATTCATTCTATGCTTGATTGGATTCGTTCATATATACAGCTTTACCTGTACGAGCGGACTCATAGAGTGCCTCCAGGATTTGCGAAACCACCAAAGCCTGTTTAGGTGTTACTACCGGCTCCAGATCTTTATCGATTGCTTCAATCCATTTTCTCATCTCTATATCCGGAGCACTTTCACTCTTTCCATCATAGAAAGCAACCCCGCCTGCACTCAACTCAATTTCGTTAGTGTACAAACGGCTGAATTTCTCGCCATTGATGCGCAGGCCATTCTTCATATCGGCGCCTGCTTCGCTTCCGCTCAAGCTGCATTTTGCTTCATCCACATCCAGTGAATTGAGCGCCCAGCTGGATTCCAGCATGATTGTGGCACCATTCTCCATTACGATCATACCGAAAGCGGAATCTTCAACTGAGAATTTTTCCGGGTCCCATGGGCCCCAGGCATTCGCTGCATTTTCTCTTTGTGAAAGCTCGTGATACGTTGTACCCAGAACAACCTTCGGTTGATAGTTATCCATCATCCACAGCGTCAGATCGAGTGCGTGTGTACCGATGTCGATCAATGGTCCGCCGCCTTGTTTCTCCTCATCAAGGAAAACACCCCATGTCGGAACCGCTCTTCTTCTGATCGCATGTGCTTTGGCAAAGTAAATCGAACCCAGTTCGCCAGCTTCACACAGCTGCTTCAGATACAAGCTGTCTTCTCTGAAACGGTTATTGTATCCGATGGTCAGTTTTTTACCCGTACGCTCGGCTGCTTCAAGCATTTTTTGCGCTTCAGCAGATGTCTTGGCCATCGGCTTTTCGCACATTACATGTTTTCCGGATTCCAGCGCGGCAATTGAAATCTCAGCATGGGAGATATTCGGCGTAAGAACATGAACAATATCAATCGTTTTATCCTGAAGTAGCTCCTGATAATCCGTGTATACCTGTGCTTCTGAACTGCCATACTTTTCTTTGGCTTCATCTGCACGTTCTTGAACGATATCACAAAAAGCAACCAGTTCTACATGTTCAAGCTTGCTCAGACTTGGCAGATGCTTGCCGTTTGCAATCCCGCCACAGCCAATAATCCCTACACGATACGTTTTACTCATATCCAATCACCCTCACTTTTGGTTTGGTTGTTTCATTTTACGGAAAGCCGATGGGGTCATCCCCAGACGCTTGCGAAAAACAGCATGCAAATAATTGGCATTGGTAAACCCTGAAGCCAGGGCAATTTGTTCAATGGAAACATGACTTTCTTCCAGATTGCGGCACACCGCGCGCAGGCGAATATCCTCCAGCACACGGCTGAAAGGCATTTCCGGCTGTACCTGATAAAAGATTCGCTGCAATTGTCTGCTGCTGATATGCAGCTTCTCCGCTACATTCTCCAGTGTTACTGCGGAGGGATGATTCGCCTCCATATACTGAATGGCATAATCATACCTGTACACAGACATGTCTCGGACTGGGGCCTCCGCCCGATTTCCCCCGATATCGTAGGCTCGGACGGTCTTGAGCAGAATACTAATTACCTGCTGCTTAATGGACGTGTAATAACCAATTAGTTTACGGTCACAAGCCTCATATGCTTCCAGGAAACAGTTCATGGCGCGATGATAGTCATGTACCGGAGCAAGAGGAAGCGTTCTAAGCTTTTCAATCGTTTCCTCTGATTCGGCTGCCTCCCATGGATCTACACCCTCTCTGGGATGTTCGATGATATCCACATGAAGACATAATTCATCCATAGCCTCCTGGGAATCCGCCTCCTGATAATGAACAAGACCCGGACCCGTTAGATACAGCATGCCTTCAGAGAGCGGATGCATCTCATCCCCCAGAATGACTTTCCCTTTCCCTCTCGGGATAAAATGGAGTTCGAATTCCGCATGATTATGAAAATCAACGATTCTGCCTGCCGGAAAAGAAGTCAGATGAAATCGCAGAACCCGTATCTCGTAGTGTCCCCACAGGATCGAGACATCGAGTCTTTCCAGGATATCCTGTCGCTCAAGCATTTTCTCAAAAGGATATCGGCTCAATGCAGCACCTCCCAATATCCTATCCCTGTAAATCCTTTAAGGAGATTTTACGCCCTTCCTTCGCAGAAAGGTTGGCCGCCTCCATCAGGCGAGTTAACTGAGTAGCCGTCTGCAAATTCTCGCTAGCAATTGTATCGTTTTGAATATGAGATACCCACTGGCTGAATGCGCTTTCTCTTCTGTCCAGCAAAGGAATCTCCGTCCATTCTTTCTGTTGCTCCGAACCGACATTCGTGCGAATCAGCAGCTTCTCCTCCGGTGTTCCGTATAACAGCGTGCCCTCCGTACCATGAACCTCTATCGCAAATGGCGAATGACTGTTCACAAACCCAGCCTCGACCACACCGATCGCTCCGGAATCCGTAAATAAGGTGGCAACCGCGTTATCTTCCACTTCTTTTCCGGTTACATATCCGAAATTAGCATTAACCCCTGTCACTTCTTGACCCATAAATAGATTCGTCAGATACATTGGATGACAACCGAGGTCAATTAATGCCCCGCCCTGGCAATCTTCCAGATGATAAAAGTGCTCAGGCAGCCAGTTGGCAATAGCTCCGTTATGCGATAAACGCACACGAACATAAGTCACTTTACCAAGTAATCCTTGGTTCAGTACATCTTGAATCGTTAATGTATATCCATCGTTCAAACGAGGTAATGAAACCGTCATTTTCACTCCGTTATCCTGTACATCAGAAATAATTGTATTAACTTCCTTCAAGGTTGAAGCGATAACTTTCTCTGTAAAAATGTGTTTGCTCGCTTTCGCTGCAGCAGTGATCACATCTTCATGAAGTCGTGTCGGTGCATCCACAATGACGGCATCAATGTTGTCCTGTGCCAGCATCTCTTCAAGTGAAGCATAGAATGGCACGTTCAGACGTTCGGCTGCTTCCTGTCCGCGCTCGGCATCTTCATCCCACACAGCAGCCATCACTGTATCTTCATGCTCCTGAGCCTGTTTAATATAATCCCAGGCATGTACGTGCCATAAGCTTACTTTACCTATTCGAATGGTCACTATGATTAACCTCCATACTATATGATATTCTGACATCTAACTATAAATTAACACAGACCTGATCTAATTTTAATAGGAACTTACGACAATAACTATATAAAATTACGACATCATTCAGATAAGTACTCACTTATAAATAAGCAAAAAGCTTTCTGCCACGGGATTGTGACTGAGAAAGCTTTTTGCAAATAATAAATGGTTAATTGCCCGTTTCCGCAAACGTTTTAATTCGAAGTCCGATTTGGTCACGAACCTGTTGGAAGACAGCCCATTTCTCCTCATCCGTACCTGTTGCTTTGGCAGGATCATCGAACCCCCAGTGCTCCCGTTTAACTTGTGGAGGTGTTATTGGACATTTATCTGCTGCATCACCACACAATGTAACTACCAGATCTGCATGGTTTAGCCGTTCGGAATCAATGATATCGGATGTCTGACTGGAGATATCCATGCCTAATTCCTTCATAGCTTCAACCGCTTTGGGATTCAAACCGTGAGCTTCGATTCCTGCGCTATAAATGTTCCAATCCTCACTCAGGTATTTCTTGGCCCAGCCTTCGGCCATTTGGCTTCGGCAGGAATTGCCTGTACATAGAAAATAAAGTGTTTTTTTGCTCATGTCATCGTCTCCTCGCTATTTGATTACAGAATGCTTAACCACAAATACAAGCCTATTAATGTAATTAGCAACGTTGGAACCGTAATAATAATACCTATTCTGAAATAAGTGCCCCAAGAAATCCTGACGCCTTTGGTGCTGAGAACGTGAAGCCAAAGTAATGTTGCCAAGGAACCGATGGGTGTGATTTTGGGCCCCAGATCCGAGCCAATGATATTGGCATAAATGAGCGCTTCCCGTATGCTTCCTGTAGCTGTCGTTGCTTCAATGGCAAGCGAATTGATCAAGACGGTAGGCATATTGTTCATCAGTGATGAAATGAACGCAGCAATAAAGCCCATGCCAATGGTTGCAACCAACAACCCTTGATCTGCCAAAGCCTGAATGGCGGCAGCCAGCAGATCCGTCAATCCCGCGTTTCGCAGACCATACACCACCACATACATGCCGATGGAGAAAAATACGATAGCCCAAGGAGCCTCCTTAAGAATCGATTTCGTCGGCACAGCAGTGCTGCGGGAAGCCATAACCAAGAAGAAAATAGCGGCCACACCTGCTACAAGGGAGACGGGAACGCCTATTAATTCACTACAGAAGTAACCGGTGAGCAGGATTCCGAGAACAATCCATGACAACCCAAACATCTTCTTATCCTTAATGGCTGTAGCTGGAGGTTTCAATTGACGGCTATCAAACCGTTTGGGAATGCTCTTTCTGAAAAAGAGATATAGAACTCCTATGCTTGCAGCTAATGAGAACAGATTTGGTATGAACATTCTTCCTGCATACTGCATAAACGTAATACCGAAGAAATCGGCTGACACGATGTTGACCAGGTTGCTTACAACGAGTGGCAATGACGTCGTATCGGCGATAAATCCGCTAGCTATAATGAAGGGAAATACTTTTTTCTCATCAAAGTTTAGTGCACGTACCATAGCCAGTACTATCGGTGTCAGTATTAGGGCGCCTCCGTCATTGGCAAAGAAAGCGGAAACTATTGCTCCTAAAATCGAGACGTAGACAAACATCCGAACCCCTCTGCCATAAGCCGCCTTAGCCATATGTAAGGCAGCCCATTCAAAAAAGCCAATGCGGTCCAAAATAAGTGAAATTAGGATGATAGCCACAAAGGCAAGCGTTGCATTCCATACAATCTGGGTAACATCCCATACATCCTGAAGATGAACAACACCTAAAAGTAATGCCAGAATAGCTCCCCCGCATGCGGACCATCCAATAGACAGGTTTTTGGGCTGCCAGATAACAAGAATCAGTGTGATCAAAAAAATGATGCTTGCCAACGCTGCCGTGAACAAACATTTCACCCCCTTACCGTTAATACTCTGTCTTTGACATAGTTATATAATGATATACTTATATGTAAATCAAAAAAAGTTAATTACACTTGGACGATACCCCTTCCTTGTTTAATGACTTCAGGATAGCCGCTGTATCCGGCATGCATTCCAATACAAGTTTAATATACGGCGTATCTTCGACATTCAAAGAATAATACACCCACTGTCCGCGTTTGCTCTCTTTAACCAAACCCTGATCCTTTAATTTTCTCAAATGTTGGCTGATGCCAGGCTGCGACATGTCCAGAATATCTACAAATTCACAAACGCACCATTCTCTATCCTTCAGGAGCGAGAGCATGGTCAGGCGTGTTTTGTCACCCAGTAATTTCAACTTATCCGCAGCGTCTTGAATGAAATCCATAGCCCTTCCCCTCCTGTATGTAACTTATATAAGAACATGCTTATATTATAATGCGATGACAATAAAGTCAATACAAAAGACATCCGCCATGACAAGGCGGATGTCCATTGTTTTGAAAGATGAAGTCTACTCGATCTGAGTTCCTGGCAACAGATTGTCATCATCGGAAGGTACATTTGTAACAGGCGCTTCTGCAGCAGATACAAACAACCGTCCTGGCGCCTCCACCTCTACTTTGTTACCAGCCGTATCCTGGGCGCGGATCACAATAACCCCACCCTCAAGCACAAGTGATGCAGGTGTGGTATACGTACCCGTATAATGACCAGGTTCCGTTTCCACCAATGGAATCTCTCCCCCAGCCTGTGGAGTCAGATTGGATGGCAGTTCAATTCGGAAAGAAGCCTGAAGTTTGGGCTTGCTGTCGAACGAAACCGTTACGGTTTCTCCTGCCACAATCCGTACATCCTCAGCCGGAGAGATATTGGTCAATTCAGGCAAAGACGTTTCCACATTAACCGTTCGGGTCACGGTTGTTTTATTACCTGCAATATCTGTCGCTATTATTGTAATCGTGTTCTTACCCTCATTCACTAGTACGCGGTGATTAAAGCTTCTGTCCTGCTCCAATTTCACCTTTTGTCCGTTAATCGTCACCTTGTCAAGGAATTGATCCTGCACGTTGCCGGTCACATGAACCACTTCTGTGTTGGTTCGACTTCCTTCCTCAGGTGTAAGAATCGTTAATACCGGTGCGGTCTGATCTAAGATGATCACAACTGGAAGAGAACGGTCTGTCGTTTTTCCATTAACTACCGCCTCGGCAGTAAAGGCATTAACGCCTGATTGAAGCTGTGCATTATAAGTGAATTTCCCGTTCTGAACCGTTGTTGAACCCACCAATTTTTTTCCGTTATAAATTTTAACCTCTGCCCCATTCGCAGGAGAAGTTCCCGAAACGGTGAAGGCTGACTTATTGGTATACGTGTTAGCAGGTGTAGTGAGTACAGGTGCATTCACCGGATATTTAACCACTGCACGAATCATATAGTTCCCCTCTTCTGCTGGTGCAGTACTCCATACTCCGCCTACACGCTGCCAGCTCCGGCCTGCATTCACACCATTTTCATCGGTTGCAAGTCCCGGCGCGCTCGTTCCGACTGCAGTCTGCACATACACGATATAGAAATCGCCTTGTACCACTACAGGCTCAGGAAATTCTACGGTCGTCCACTGATCATTACGCAATGCCGTACCGTCGAATGGCCCCGCCAGTAATCGGCCTGGCGCTCCACCTGATCCGGAGGCGTCATAAACGGCATATTTGAATGCTGTTCCGCCGGGTACTGGCCACTCTGTATTCCAGAATCGAAGTGATGCACCTGTGAGCTGTGCTGTCTCCAATTCTGGCGTCATGCGTACAGCCCATGCGTTATCTGCGGCCACAAAGGCTCTTGCATTTTCAGCAGTTCCATCGTCATAAGCGATTTCACCAGGAAATCCGATAAATGGTTTTAAGGCAACTTTCGCTTCGACTGTACCATTTCCTGGTACCGTTACACTTACAGTTTTACTATAGTAGTCCGTCGCGATGATCGACAGCGTGTAGGTTCCTTCCAGAACATCCAGAATGAACTTGCCGTCTGTGCCTGTACGAACTGCCCCTACTTGAGCATCTTCCAACACAAGAACGGATGCGCCAGCTAGAGGTTTTCCTGTCCGTTCATCACTTACAGTACCTTCAATCTTTCCTTGGGGAATGGTTTCCAGATTGAAGTTGGCTGTCGCTCCACTGCCGTCCGTGATGGTTACCGTTTTCGTCTGAGGATAATATCCATAAGCCTCAGCCTTCAACGTGTAATCACCCGCCACGTGAGTAAAACTGTATTTGCCTGTTGTCGGGTCTGTCTTCACTGAACGCCCTGTTTCCAGAACGGTGACCGTTGCACTTGCAGGCAAGCTTTGCGGGGTTACAGAGCCTGTTCCAGGTTTCTGTACTTCCGGCTGCTCCTGTTTCGTTTTATTGAATTCAGCCTTGTCTGTACTTGAAACTTTATACCAAGGATTATCATATTCAGGTTTAGGCTTGTCACTGCTCAGAACAACCGCGGTATCTTTCGTAACCGTCTCAGCGGCGATACCCAGAATACGGAAGTCATCGATATACCAGCCTTGCTTGACGACACTGCTGTCCGACGTCAATCTGAACCGGAATTGAACTTCATTTCCCTTCAATGCAGCCAGATCGTAGAATACCGGAGTCCATTGTTTCCCATTCGAAGAATGAGAGAATTTACCGAGCTCCGACCATGTGTTGCCACCGTCCTTTGTAGCTTCGACATAACCATAATCATATCCACTTTCAATTTCATACCAATGATTGAACGTCAGTGTAGCTTGATCCACTTGAGTCAAATCCACGACTGGCGATACCAGAGAATAGTTTGAACCGTTCTCATAGGTGCTGTCCAGATCGGTCGCCCAAACATTCGGCGGAGAAACCGCACTGGCAGGACCAACGACAGGTGCTCCACGTTCCCACTCGTCCTTGGTTCCCGAATGAGACCATCCATTGTCGCTATTGCCATCAAAGTGATCAATGAAGATATCTTCAGGGACCTCCACGGTCACGGATACCTCATTCGACTTGTCACTTTCATTGCCACTATAATCAAGCGCAGCTACCGTGTAATAATAAGTCGAATCGGTTACGGTCGCCGTATCCGAAAATGTCGTTGCAGAAGTATTTCCAATAACCTCATAACCTGAGCCGGGATTCGTCGAACGATAGACGTTGTAGGATTCCAGATCCTCATCGTCCGATCCCGTCCAGGACAGGTTTACGTTCCCCAGAATGTCAGCTGTAGCGGACAATCCGCTTGGTGCTCCCGGAGCAATATCATCTGGAGCTTGTACTGAAAAGTCATCGATATACCAACCAGCCTTTTGAACGGAATTGTCACTGGTCAGATTAAACTTGATAAATACCTGTTGACCGGCGTAGTCTCGCAAGTCAATATATTGCGTTTTCCAGCCTCCACCGGCACCTGTAAAGCTCAATGCCTCTTCAAATGCATAATCACTATCCTCTGTTGCAATGTACACCTTGCCAAAATCGATGTTGCTCTCCAAATCATACCAGTGCTTGAAGGATAACAAGGCTCCTTCAGGGCTCTGGGTAAGATCAATGGGTGGTGCGAGCAAATAGGCATTGCTGTTGGCTGCATAAGTCCCAGTCAGATTGGTTGCAATCAGCTTGTCACCGGAATAGGCGCTTCCCGGTCCACTTGTCGGTGCTCCCCATGTCCAGGTGTTGCCAACTCCACCCGAGGTGAAGCCCAGATTATCTTCCTCAAAATCCTGCAAATACCCAGGCTGGACTCCATTGGATACCGCAACCTTGTAAACTTCACTTTCGAATCCGTTATTACCATAATCATTGACCCGGATATAGTATTCCAAGCCCTGTGACTCGATGAGGAATGCCGGAATCGTCGCTGTGTAGGTTCCATCTTTGGCATCTCCAGCTATTCGATTCATCGGCAGATATACGTACTGGCTCGTACCCGTTGTTTTGGCGAATGCCTCCACTGTAGTTACACCGACATTATCGGTAACACGCGCAGTCAGTGGAATATCAAGCCCCGTAAACGCAGAGTTTACAGGTGTATGTTCCAGAACGGGTGCTTCCAGATCATCACCTGCTGTGACAACCCTCCCGGATACCGTGCCTATGCCTTCAAGCACGGAACCTACTGCATCCAGCGCATTAATGATACCGTGACCGTAGCCATTATTTGGCGAGGTTGGATACCGGCTGTCTGTTCTCGGTGTCGCTGTATCCATAATAATCTGCTCCAACTGATCAACCGTAAGGGAATGATTGGCTTGAAGCAGAAGTGCAGCCAATGCAGTGGTATGCGGGCCTGCCATGGACGTACCGTTCCAGCCACCCTCATATACTCCGCCCGGAACGGAGGAACGAATGTTAACACCTGGAGCCGAAACTTCCGGCTTAATTTCCTCATAAGGGGAAGGACCAAGTAGGGAAAAAGAAGCCAGATTCCCGTTGATATCCGTTGCTCCGGTCGCGAAGCTCTCTGGATAGTTCGCAGGGTTCGCAACCGAACCTGGGCCTCCCGGATTCGTCAATGTTACATTGCCGGCTGAGAATTCCGGAAAGATCTGTGCATCACGCCAGGCCTGAACCATCGGACGGAACCACTCGTCCAATCCAGGACCACCACCCCAGGAATTGTTAACCACATCCGGGGCAAGCTCAGGGTGCAGGTTTCCTTCGGCATCCACTGGAGCAATCAGCCATTGCCCGCCATCCAGTATAATGGCATCCGTCGTACTCGGATTGAAAATCCGGACGGCAATCCATTTTGCTCCGGGAGCAACCCCGATCTTATTGGTGCCATTGGCTTCGGATCCTACCATGGTACCCATCGTATGTGTACCATGACCGTCTCCATCCGCAGGAAGAGAGGCATTACTATGGGGATCATACCAGCTTAGCTCTGGATCGACGATATTTCCCGAAGCATCCAGTCCTCTCCATTTACTGCGGAGCGCCGGATGGGTGTAATCGACCCCGCTGTCCAGGTTGGCAACAACGATTCCTGTACCGTCGATTCCTTTGTCCCAGACTGCAGGCGCGTTTATCGAATCGATGTTCCATTCAACGTTCTCTGTCTGCAGGCTCTTCTCATTAGCTACTGCGCTTTCCTTTGTATCCGCTTCTTTGGCTGGTGTCTTGGCAGGCTCCGTTGCTGGGGCTGCTGTTGCCTTTTCGCTACCAACCTCAGTTTTTTGCATATAACGCTGCTCGTTAGGCAGTAATTTTTCCACCTCGGGAAGAAGTGCAATCTGTTCCATAACTTCTTTCGTACTTGTTACTGCGAGTGCATTAACGATGAAATAACTTTTATATTCTTTGACCTTGCCAAGGTCAAGTTCCTTCTCAAGAAAACTTTCCAGGGTGTATTGGGATCGCGAGGCCGTTTCTCGCAGAGAACTGACAACCGTGCTGCGCACAGACAGTTTCGTTGCCGAAGCCGTTTGCTTTTCGATTGTTGCCTTTTGCATAGCTTGTTTGGAGACAGAGGCTGTATCTACCTGTTCTTTCATTTTCACCAGATAAGTTACATAATCATTGTTCTCAAATTCCTTGCTCAGCTTGGCGTTCACTTTGGAGGTAGTGATTTTGTCCGAACTGGATTTCATGTCGATCTTCTGCGATGCGGCGTTATCAGCTGAAACCGGATGAATGATAGATAATGCAAGGAGAAGTGACAGGCCCATGGAGAGCGGCTTGCGTAAACGATTCATCTTTATCAAACTTTTCCACTCCTTTTACCCGGTTTTTGTAATACAGCGATTTACTGTATCCATTCCTTTAAACGAAACGATGAAACGGCCTCAAAATGGACAGACGTATTGCGTTCATTTACATCAAGCCTCACCTCCTTTACAGGACAGGTTATTAAATTACATCGGATGTGAAAGATTATAGATAGCCATTTTCAGCATTAATGGAAGAGGTAGATTTGCATTCCAGCTCAATTCATCTTGTGAGCGGAAATGATTCGCATTCATTAAGGAGGGTAATCACCAGCGTTAGCAAGAACGCATACTTTTCAAGGGAGTATTATGGATATGGGTGGCTCGGGAGATTTCTTTAAATATGTACCAACACTCTTAAAATTACATATAATATAAAATTTAGAATCTAATAGTATTTTTATGGTATATTATAGAGTCATAAAATGAGATATACAAGCATTTTTCTTGAAAATTATAGAAAATAAGCCTTTTTAATGCTTTTATAAGCCTAATGTCTCTCCTTCCCTCACACATTTTACGCAAATGCGAATATCAGGGCTGCTCGGTTGATTCAAACGGTTCTTTATAACTATGACCTAGTCATTCTGACATCAAAAGAACGACGCGAAATCCTCTCGCGCCGTTCTTTTGATGTTCCGGGATATCGATTAAGGGCAGGGGTGGATCGTCCCCCAATGAATCTGCTCATGTACGCTGATTTAGACGATTCAACACCAGATAAACAACGATGGCATCATCCAGATAACCAATCGGAAAGAGATAGTCGGGAATCAGATCGGCAGATGAAATAAAGTATAACAATGCACTGCCGATCAGGGACCGATCATTCTCAGGTGTAATCTCATCACAGTATTGAATGTGCATTTCCTTCAAATGTTCAATGAACGGTCCTGCACCGTTTGTCTGGGTGATTTTCACCTCAAACTCTTTACAGATGATTCGGTGCCCTTCATCCGTACGGGCATATTGTTCGTACTTGATCATTTCCTGCTCAATTCGCTCTGTTGTCACTGCAGGGTCAAATAACTGGGTATGTTGCAGGACTGACTTTATCGATTCAAGCGAATCCAGGATACCCTGCTCGGCCTCTTTTTTTCCGTGATGGATTGGATAGCCGGCAGCTTCAAGCAGAATATCCAGAGAAACATCCAGATGTTCGGAAAAGACCTGCAGATGCGTGAGCTTTGGTTGCTGCTTCCCATTCAAGATCCGGGAAATGGTAGCGGTGTCCATTCCGCAAAGTGTGCTGAATTTGCGCATCGAGAGCGCACGTCTGGCTAGCAGAGGCTTGATCAAATCTCCGATATGACCATCCTTTATTTGATCATTTGCTCTCACCGGCATCCCTCCAGAGATATGATCGATAGTCTAGTATATGGGACAATGTCTGAAAGTTTACCTTATTCTTTCCTCAACGGAAACGTTTTGTTACCTTTTTCTCAAGGACGGGCACAGGATTCTCAACACCACATACATTAGGAGCAGACTACAGATCATGAGGTGATTTTATGGCATGGATGCTTATCTTAGCTTTGGCTGTCTCTTCGAGTCTTGACAACCTGGGTGTCGGACTATCGTACGGGATCAGAAAAATCAAAATTAGCCTATTTTCGAATTTTTTGATTGCCGTTGTTTGTTTACTGTTCAGTTATTCTGGCATTTTGTTCGGGAAATGGATATCTGTCGTGCTTCCTGGCGTCTTCCCCATACTACTGGGCACATTTATCCTGCTTGTCATCGGTTTTCGTATCATCCTGTTATCGGTTCCCCGCAAGAAGCAAGAGCATGAAGAGACCGATTCCCAAGCTCTCGGGATCGGGACCATTTTGCAAAATCCTGAACGGGTAGACCTGGATAAATCAAACCATATCGGAGTGCTGGAAGCATTGATCCTGGGCGTTGCTCTATCGACAAATGCACTGACGAATGGCCTAAGCGCCGGCCTGATGGGCTTGTCCCCCTTGTACATTTCCCTGACAGCAGCTATCGGCAGTTTTGTTACTGTATGGTTTGGCGTGTGGATGGGAACCAAAGCGGCAAATGTCCGTATTGGTTCGTTCACACTGGGTCAGTTCGGAACGCTGGTCAGCGGAATTCTCTTGCTGTTGATTGCAGCCAACAATTTATTCTGATGCATTATAGAAAACTCCAAAAAGGAGACATCGGATCCGATGTCTCCTTTTTGAGCATTTTAGAAACTCTACTTAATAGATCCTTGCCATAATCGTGGACCATTGACCCGTCTATCCTATTTCAGTGCCGTAACCACTTCTTCACTGGACCGAATCCGACCCATTCTGGGGAAAATGGTTTTACAAACGTAGTCATGCTCTTCCTTGGTAGCAGCTGTCATAGCATCTTCTGCAAAAATCTGATGATAACCATGCTGATAAGCTTCTCTTGCTGTAGTATCCACTCCAATGGAGGTAGAAACGCCACACAATACGATTGTATCAATGCCCCGACGACGCAACTGGAGGTCAAGATCAGTACCGAAGAAAGCCCCCCATTGACGCTTGGTAATCGTATGATAAGGGGTATGGGCTGCAATTTCAGGCACGAATTGATCCCAATCAGCGGTAAATTGAGCCGCTCCACGTTCCATATCCGTCTGGGGCTTCAACATATCTTTTCCATCGACGGTCGAGACTTTTACAAGCACTACAAAAGCTCCCTTTTCGGTAAAAGCCTGCGCTAACTTGGCTGCATTTTGCACTACTGACTCACCTGTATGTGGAGCCTGCTGCCGGCTATTTACAATCCCCTTCTGCAAATCAATAACGACCAACGCTGTTTTTTCTGCTGCAAGCTGTTCAGCTTCGGCTTTATTCAAGTTTTCCATGCTCTTCTCTCCCGTTCATTTCAAGTTTTTGGTATACCTTAAAATACACCCAGCCAGCGTTGATCCATATCAAAGCACTGGTAATCAGAAACACATATCGTATTCCCATCCAGGCGGCCACCTGTCCGCCTAAAACGGCACCGCCGAATACACCCAGATATCCGGCTGACATGTTAAAACCGAAGACTCTCCCTGTCAGAGAAGCCGGTGTGATTTTTTTAATTAACGTATTTACGGACGGAATCAGTCCGGCTGCGCCAATCCCAATAAAAAACGCAGACCCATCAGCTGCCATGGACTCGTTACAAAAGCCTGGGCTATGAAGAGAATTCCGGCAGCGATAAGAGCAACCAATATTACTTTCTGTGCGCCTACTTGATCGGAAAGCCTGCCCAGTCTTGGTGCGGCAATCAGATTGGCCAGCCCTGATGCGGAGAATACGATTCCGGCCATCAAAGCAACATGGGAAGTGTTACCGGAAAGCTGCGTAATATATACAGTGAGGATCGGCTCCACCGAATATAAGGCCACAGTTAGTACAAAAAAAGTAACAAACAAGTGAATCGTCAGACTTTTCTCAGGAACCTTTCGCCATACTTCCCTGAGGCCAAGCACCGCTTTGTTCTCTCGCGTGAACGACTCCTTCACGAATAAAGCAGTTGTAATAAACGCAATCATCATCAGACCACCTGTGATAAAAAAGGAATTCTGGAGCCCCCAGCGCCCCCCAATGAAACCTCCAATCGTCGGACCAATCAGGGACCCTGCAATGTTGGCCGTTGAAAGTGTGCCCAACGCATAGCCCGCATGCTTGGAATCGGTCTGGGTAGCAATCAGTGTCGTACAGGCGGTGCTGTATCCGGTGATAACACCTTGTAACAGTCGAAGTCCGATGAGCATGTACACGTTGGATGCGAACCCCATACAACCTACTACTACAGCCATTCCCAAACTGGCTCGAAGGAGCATCGGTTTTCGTCCCCATCGGTCGGCAGCCGCCCCCCAAATCGGCGAAAAAAGGGCGGAAAGTACAAATGTTATGCCAAAGGCAATTCCGGAAAATTGGGCAATCGCCGCCGAATCATTCACACCAAGCTGCTTGATATAAAGCGGCAAAATCGGCGCAATCTGACTCATGCCAACCCCTGTCACAAACATCCCAAACCAGCATACAATTAGATTTCTTTTCCACAGCGGCATGTCAACAGCCTTCCTCCCGCTTCACAATCATATCCTCATCTTAGCGGTCAGAAAGGCTATACACCATGCACTATGTTAAACTCCATGGACATTTTTGCTGTAAAATTCTGAAGGACTCATACCTTCCGTTTGTTTAAATAACCTGCTGAAATAGAATTCGTCTGTGTAACCAAGGAACTGAGCCACTTCTTTGACCTTACTGTCGCCTTCCAAAAGAAGCTCTTTCGCTTTGTCCATTTTCAGCTTATTGAAGAATTCAATGATGGAATATCCTGTAATTTCTTTGAATGTTCTCGATAGATAGGGAGGCGACAACTGCACCAATTCCGATAGTTCAGTCAAAGTGACTTTACCATACAGATGGTGATGCATATAATTGATGATCTTTTCCACTTTCACGGATGTTGCGTAATTACGATGCCGCTTTTTAATATTTTGCGCAATTGCAATAATTAATTGCTGTAGTAACGTCTTGGCGATAAACTCATAACCGGGCAGTTTCGTGTTCCAGGTGTCCGCCATTTGTTTAAATACCTCGTCCACTTGATAATAGTCCTTTAACTGCTGGACAGCGGGCAAAGGGAACATCTTCACATCCTTGTCATTCTGCTCGATTTGCACATAGTTGAAGTGTACGGACACAAAACTTATGGGATCATCAGAATCAATCACGATGAAGTGTGGAACATCAGGCTGAAGGTAGATGAGTATCCCTTCCTGAACGGTATGTTTTTTATTATTAACGGAAATCTCCGCTTTCCCGCCTGTAATAAGAATAAGCTCATGATGTTGAAGTGTCCGCACCCCTTTATTTGAAAATTTTCGCGGTTCATTCCTTTTCCTTGAATTGCAATACAAAATATGAAAATAAAGTTGCTCAATATTCATGATTCCCTCCACGCACCTATCTTTTTGACCCTCTGCCCATCACCTCTTCGGGTTCCCCGTTTAGGATTTCCAAAGAGTGGCACATTTAGTTGCAGGCAGCTGTGTTTGACGTTTTCTCAAGTGTTTGATTTATTCCTGTTTCTGACGAAGATAGACCTAAAAGAACAAAAAAACAAGCTGTCTCCAATAAAATCATGGAGCGCAGCTTGTTTCCTGTCCTCTTTATAATTAGTACCCATCTCCCTATAAAGTATCGGGCATAGAATTAGTTCAATTTGGTGAATAACCACTTTTGGGCATCTGTTCCGTTATCATTCCATTGCTGGACCGCGGCCCCATCCGCTGTTGAGGAGCTCGCAACATCTACCGCCAACCCATTCACCTTGGAAATAATTTTATAGTAACCGTTACCCGCATCCTGGATGCTCCACCTTTGGGCGTTAGAGCCATTATCATCCCATTGCTGGAGTTGTACGCCGGCTGATGCTGTTGAGTTGGGCACATCCAGAACTTTTCCACTATGAACAGCTGTGAGTTTATAGAAACCATCTCCTGTGCTATCGACTCTGAACGTCTGGTTGCTCGCACTGTAGTTGGTCCATTGTTGTACTTTAGCCCCGCTTGCTGTGGAGACATCCACAATATCCAACACTTTACCGCTTGCTTTGGAACCGATCGTATAGAGGCCCCCGCTGACAATATTCGGTGTACTTGCTGCTGCTTGATATACACGCACATAATCCACAAGCATTTGTGATGGGAACGGTGTCGCATTATTAGGGCTGCCAGGCCAATTTCCACCTACAGCCATATTCAACAGGAGGAAAAACGGACGCTGGAACTCTTCCGTGTTTCCTGTTCCATTTTCGATGTAAAACTCATTAAATTGTTTACCGTCCACAAACCATCTAATATATTTGGAGTCCCATTCGATGCTGTACACATGAAATTGGGAAAAATCAAGATTTTCCGATATCTTTCCATAATCGGCATGCCCGTTGGCATCCCAATGCACGGTACCGTTTACAAAAGCATTGTTGTTGACCCGTTCCATAATGTCGATCTCTCCGCTCTTGGGCCAACCGACGGAATTAATGTTGCTTCCCAGCATCCAAAAAGCAGGCCAGAGCCCTTGACCCGAAGGCAGCTTGATACGCGCTTCAACTTTACCGTAAGTAAAATCTTTCAACCCCTGGGTTTTGATTCGTGCCGAGGTATAATTGCTGCCATTGTAATTTTCTTTGCGCGCGGTAATGACGAGATTTCCACCAGTAACTTGCAGGTTCTCGGTACGATTCGTATAATACTGCAATTCATTATTTCCCCATCCGCCGCTGCCCGTACCAATCTCTGCAGACCAATTCGACGTATTCAGAGAGCTTCCATTGAATTCATCACTCCACACCAGATTCCAATTGGTCGCTGCATTTGTCGTCGTGCCAGGCAGTAAAGCGATCAGGAAACTGAACAGCACCAGCAGACTTACGATTTTTCTTTTCTTTAACAAACTTTTCCCTCCCCATATTAACGGACTGATACTGAACAGAGATACCCCATTTTTCTCAATCCGTAACAACGTTTACATTAAATGTATTCTGTCTGCGACTCAATTATTTCTATCCATGAACAGGATATACACTGGACAAGACAGCATTTTGAAGTATTCTAACAGGTCTGTGCGAATGAACGGTCCAAGGATGCTCAATGGAACGTTTTTGTTCAAGCATTTCGTTATCCTACACATCTCGATTCACATCAGCTGCTGCATCAGAACGATCCGATAATGTTCCAAATCATGGCGGAGAAAGCTGTCCGGGAAAACATCCCCCTTCGGGATCACAAGTCCAGCATTCAACACATGCTAAGCCAGTCCCCCGGATGACAGATACGATTCTGCTGGATACTTACGGAGATCAGGAGGGTTTGCAGCGACTGCTTTTACATTTATTTAGGCTCCCAGATGGCATCACCGAGATTGTATGTCATCCGGGATATGTAGACGATGCTCTTCGAGAGATTTCCAGCTGGCTGGACATCCGGGAGCATGAACTTGCAGTATTTGTCGATCAGACAATCCCCCGAACGCTACAGGCGCTGGGCATTGTACCGATAAACTATAAAGCGCTGAAGGACATACCTGATGAACGCTGCAAACTACCACCAATACAATTGGAATCACCTCCCAAACCTGTAGAAAAAAAAGGGCCTAGCCATGTGCGGCAGCGGATATTGAAGCGGAAGCGTATGGCTAAGATACATCGTTTGTCCCAAAAACGAAGAAAGCTCCGTCGCAGTTCTTCAACCCGAAAACGAGTATAACTCATTGCGGAATCGCACAAAGAATAGGGCAATAACCAATACATAGTCCTATTGGTTATTGCCCTTAAATATTTCCTATTCCAGTTCTAATTTAAATACGACGGGTGAGCCGCTATGCACGTTCCTTGTCGTTATCGTCAAAGATTCTTCCGTCCTGCTCCATTCGGGTTCTTCGTCGAAGCCCAACACCTGAATATTCCTGATCAGTCCATGAAAATGATGGGAATTCTCCTTTAGCGACCGGATATGAACAGTCCCGTTCTCCGGGTAGACCAGAACCGTCGCATAGAGAAAGCTTTCTTTTACGGTAAAGCGAATATCCTCACTTGTAAAAATCTTGGTCTCACCATCTGTAAACTGCCCTTCTTTCACCTCTGTTGGCCCTTCCCCATACGTCCGCCAGAACGTCGTGTCATAGATCGCCTCACCATTCACCTCCAGCCATTGACCTATGGCAAGCAGAATGTTCTTATCTTCATCGGGAATGGTCCCATCCGCTTTGGGTCCAATGTTTAACAGAAGACTGCCGTTTTTGCTTACAATATCGACGAGATCCCGGATAATCTCGACCGCAGATTTATAATCATTATTTTCTGTATAACACCATGAGTTTTTGGCAACTGCTGTATCCGTTTGCCAGAAATACGGCTTGAGGTCAGTGAATTGTCCTCGTTCCACATCCGGTACGGCACAACCGAGCATAAAAGCATCATGTTTATAGTTAATCGCTACCGGGATACCCCACTCTTCGCCTTTGTTATAGTAGTAGGCGCTGAACTTTTTCAAGTAAGGTTTGAACGCAGCCGTCTGGATCCACCAGTCAAAATAAAAAACGCTTGGTTGGTAATCATCCACGAGTTCACAGCAACGAATCAACCAATCTTCCAGATATTCATCCGTTGGAGGTGAGCCATATAAGTCATGATGATCCGGCTCGGGCATAGCAGGCCAGTAGAAATCACCGCGCCGGAGCGGTTCCTTGATATCCGAGTCAAACGCTTTGCCATGAGACATGAAGAACCAGTGCTCCGCCCGATGAGATGACACGCAAAGAACCAACCCCTGCTTCTCATATGCGGCCTTCATCTCCCCCAAAAGATCTCGTTTGGGTCCCATTTCAACTGTGTTATAGTGAGATATGGCGCTGTTATACATTTGGAATCCGTCATGGTGCTCTGCGACTGGCATAACGTATCTTGCTCCTGCCTTTTTAAAAAGCGCAGCCCATTCGTCTGCATCAAAATTCTCTGCCCGAAACATTGGAATAAAATCTTTATATCCAAAATCCTTCGGAGGCCCGTAAACAGCAAGGTGATGCTCATGAGCTTTGGAGCCTTCCATATACATATTTCGCGAATACCATTCATTATCAAATGCAGGAACGGAGTATAGTCCCCAGTGAATAAAAATACCAAATTTCGCGTTACGATACCACTCGGGAACCTGGATTGCACTCAGTGAATTCCAGTTGTCTTTAAATTTGCCTTCGTTAATGGTCGCTTCAATACGTTGCAAATATTCATTTTTGTCCATTATGCAATGTCACCCTTCCGTTATCCTATTCACCTGTATTGTAGTGACTTGAGCCATAGATAGACATGAAGAGCATTAACTTTTAGATGGACAATATTAACCTTTGTAAGGAGATGAAGATTGTGAATGACAGGACACTGCTCACGAACCACTTATCCAATCTGCAGGTTGAATTGTTCATGGTCAACTATAATCGGTGCGAAACGGACTGGAAAGATGTCGATTACACACCTGATTACAGTAAGTTCTATTTTATCTGCGAAGGGGAAGGCTGGCTCAAGATTGGAAATCAGGAATATTACCCAACACCTGGCCAACTGTTTTTGATGCCCGAAGGAATAAGACAGTCTTACTCTGCCATCAGTGATCGTCCTTTTCTCAAATACTGGTGTCATTTCAGCGCCAAAGTCGGAGGCCTCAACCTGTTTCAAATTCTACGGCTCCCGCACTTTTGTGCGCCAGCTGATCCGAGACTGGTTCAGGAAACCTTTCATAGCATCCTTACTTATGCCAGATCGGGCGAGGTCTATGCTCATATGATGGCCAAAAGCAAGCTAATGGAGTTATTTTCCTATTATGTGATGAATCTGGATCTCAATCAGATTTCTTATGTAAATGCGCCTGTCATGGAGAAAATGTCTGCGATCCTTGCTTATATCGAATCCAACGTCGAACAGAATATTACGGTTCAGGATCTGGCTCAGATCGCTTATATGCATCCCAATTATTTTATTCGTTTCTTCAAGCAGCAGATCGGGGTTCCACCCATCCACTATATAACTAGCAGAAAAATTGATAAAGCTAAGGAGCTCCTGACCTCTACATCAAACACGGTGACTGCCATAGCTGAATACCTCGGGTTTAGTGACTTGTATTATTTCTCGAGACAATTCAAAAAGCATACAGGGCTTAACCCGACAGAGTATCGCAGACAAACAACGATTATAATCTCTTGAGGAATTATGTAACTTTCACCTGAAAAAGCAAGCGGAGTCCCGCAAAGGGAACTCCACGGTTAGTACTGGCTACGGTTACCCTCTCCTTGCTCTACCACTTTTTTGACTTCTCTTAAATAGGCGTACCCATAATCGTCATCCGGTTCAAGGTACGCTCCTTCCGCCCACTCATTCCATGCGTTAACGAACAGGAAGCCACTACCGTTCCATTCCCTGGCTCTCGCCATCTGTCGTGATAAATACAACCCGAATTTTTCAGGTGTTGAACCGACAGTGCTCTGTCCATCAACCGACCGACGCGGCGTATTATCCCAATTTACGAATGCACCAGGATATACTACTTCCCCGTTGCGGTGCGGTGTTCTTTCGAGAATGGATGACCATACCTTATCGTAGTTGACCACAATGTGCTTCTGCCCCTTAATGTCCAGTTCAATCCAGATTCCATTCATATGACCATGTGCAAACGTATAGTGAGGCTCGAATTCCATGCTTGCATCAAAGATCGGGGGATTAAAGGTAGGAAAACCACCTATCGTCTGCACAAAATGAATACCCTTCAGTCCATGTTCTATCGCAAGCCTGCGCCAATAATGAATCATTTCCTGACATCGAGGTATGCTGGCAGGCCGATAGATCAGAAATAACGGCTTTCCCTCAACGCGAATATATCGTTCATCCTTAAACGCTCTGAGCAGATAATCGAAATGTTGTTTCCAGTCGCGCTCATCTCCGTAGTCCTGGGAAATAAGAATATCCGATTCGAGTCCATCCCATTTGCGTGTCCAGGTTTCATTGGCCCATGACAGACAAAAAGGGAAATCCGGTTCCCCACTGTCCAAAATTTCATCAAACGGTTTTTCTAGCAATCGTTTACCCTTGAACCAGTAGTGATAATAGCAGAATCCGTATATTCCGTAATGCTTGGCTGTTTCGGCTTGCCATTTGCGCACCTTGGGGTCAGTTAAATCATAGTAGTTCTGATGCAATGGTTTCTTGGGCTGCAGATGGCCTGGATACAGCGGTGTTGTTTTTTTTACATTCGTCCATTCTGTAAATCCTTCTCCCCACCACTTATCATTCTCCGCAATCCGATGAAATTGGGGTAAATGTAACGCAATAAGCTTCAAGTAGGCTCCTCCAATTGACAGATGTATTCATTGGAAAATAATATCCATAAGTTGCAAACTTTTATGAAGATAGGATTGATTGTACTTCATATACGAAAGCGTTCGGGAGGCAGACAATCTCCGTTGGTCCACATGGTCCCAATAATGGCTGAGCTTCTGTACGAGGTCTTCGAGAGAGTCATAGTGCTTGAAATCGTCCGTATTCACAAAACCACAGGAAGGCGAAATCAGTTGAAACGTTCCGCAAGCTGCTGCCTCCATAATACGTTTCACCGATGAGTTGTCCTGAACAACAATTTTGGTGCCGTTGTACAACTTTTCCCGATTCTCATGAGGTTGAACAGGTACACATGCGCCGAAATTCTCCCATCCCTGTCCCTCTACTCGCACTTTTTTATCCGATAACCATGCATGGCCGGCTAGAGCATACAGACAGCTGCCAGGCCGAGCATCTCCTATGATATAGACATCCGACTCATATTCTCTCCCTACAACCTGAGGACAGAACACAGCAGGGTTCGGCGGGAAAGGAATTTCATGACACAGGACATTCCCCATATGTCGATAGAATGGAATGTTGGCCGAGTTCTGTGTAAAAACATAATCAAAATAAGGAATTATCGATTCCATATGTTTTACACCCGACTGATCCGACAACCATATTGCCTTTTTGGCAGAGGATGTCCTCAATGCTTCTAGATTCTGATTCGACAGAACATCTTCTCCATCCAGTACCAGAATCAAATCCAATTCCTGTCCTGTGTGATCAGCCAAGGGCTGAATCGTTTTGATCTCATTGATATGTTGGACCAAATGCCTCAAGCTCTGTTCGATCAAAATAGAGTTTGCAGAGCCTTCTCGTTCCATGGAAGAAGTAATCAGGAGAACCTTCAGCTGTTTATAATGAATACGGGGAGAATCTGGAACGTTCTCGCTGTCTCTTCGATCCATGCTTTGTTCCTTACTCTCCTGAATCACTTTCATTAAATGCTGATGTAAATCTGATTGCTGCACGACTAGATGTTGCCGGATCGATTTAAGTTTTCGGTTCAAAGCTGCGTTCATTTGTCTAAGGAAAAGCTGATTGGACTGCTGGACAGGGCGCCGATTCCTTTGAGACTTGACTTGCATACGCCTCCTTTTTTTGATGACCATACCCTCCAATCACACAGCAAATTAATCCTCATTGCCTACAATATGCATTTGTCTTTGGCTAGGTCACTATCGCTGTATTTTTAGGTATTTAACTACTCAAAGATAAGATAGGCTGCGTCATTCTCTGTAAATGTGCCACAACCCCGTGTCCATCCGATTCTTGTCCTCATAAAATATATCAATACCAGATAGGAGTTGATATGATTGCCAACATTTAGTAGCATTCTTGTCACGGGAAACCAGACCATCAATCAGGATTTGCAGGTGGACGGTAATGAAACGGTTGGGTTGGACCTTCAGGTTAACGGAGACCAGACGATTGTTGGCAGCTTGCAGATTAACGATAGTTCCTCCATCACAAATAATCTGGGGGTCGGTGGAGTTATTGAGGCGGGGGACAGTGTAAAAGCAACGACCCAGTTAATGGCCTTGAATCAGCCTACTCTTCCAACTGCCCTGCCGCTCATCCAACAACTGCTCTATTACAATCCGGGTGCACTGAATCAGCCTGGTCTTGTGTTAACAGGGACGAGCGGGAATCAGTATGTGCTGCTGTTTATTGATGAGAGCAGCGGAACACCAAATTTAGCGATCCAAAGAGTATAGGCTCACTGGACGCCAATATAAAAAGGCGATACAGAGAGATTTTTTCTCCGTATCGCCTTTTCTTTCCATGCCATCCACTATCTAAACAGCCTGTTAGAACTACTTCCCGCCGAGCTGGGGGAACACTGCATTACTCTACTCTTGGTTGATCAAAATGGACAATGCACTCTTGGACTCCAGTTGGAAACTTAACAGATCCTCTTCTTTTAGCTGAACCTGTACATTTCCTGTCTCTTCTCCGTCATTGAAAAGCACAACGGCAATCGAACCATCTGTATTTTTGAAGGCTACAGAACGAATGGATGCCTCATTGGAGGAAGAGTCAATACGTACCGCTTTGGGACGAATCAAGGCACTGAAATGAGCCAGAGCATAATAATCGAGAGTATACGTAAGCTCTTTAGTTTGCTGGTTGACCTTCACAATGCCACGACATGTACTTTTCCCGAAGCCAGGAACAGTAGGGCCGTTGTTCTCATCAAGTGCCATATTCCAGAGTACAAAAGATTTGCTGTAATTGCGAAGAATCTCAATACCTGTTCTGATTACATTGGAGAAGGCCTGTTCGAATGGAGGAATCCACTCCCCACCTGATCCTTCGGTGAAGTGCACCTCTTTACCGGCAAAGGCTTCATACACCTTCGTTTGAGCCGAGGCTTCGCCTCCATACCAGTGCCAAGCCACTCCATCTACCTCTTCTCCCGCCTCTTCAAGCACGGTCAGCGGATAATCCGGACGATCCCAGTTGTGATCATAACAGAGGATTTTGGACTGAATATCATTTCTGTCCAAAGCAGGCTTCAGATGATTCTTGATAAAGTCTGCTTGTGCTTCTGCTGGCATCAACATGCCGGGATAATGACCCGGTTCATAAAGTGCTTCATTCTGTGGTGTCACGGCATGGATAGGTAATCCATGCGAAGCGTAGGCTTGGATATACTTCACAAAATACTCCGCATATGCCGGATACCACTCATTCTTTAATTGACCTGTAATCATGGAGCCACTTGTTTTCATCCAGCCCGGGGCGCTCCATGGTGAAGCGAACAGCTTCAGATCCGGATTCAACTCCAACGCCTTTTGGGTCAAAGGAATAACATCCGCTTCATCGTGTGCAATGCTGAACCCGGAACATTCCGGGTCCGTTTGGTTTGCTGGCAGATCATTATAGCTGTACACCGTTCTCGCATAGTCTGAAGCTCCCATCGGATTACGAATGACCGACAATCCAATGCCTTCCTCGGGATGGAACAACCGGGTCATGACTTCAGCTCTCTGCTCTTCGCTTAATATCTGGTTGATCAGATAGGCAGATGAATCGGTAAAAGAAGCCCCGAAACCATCCATCTCCTGATATGTTTGCTGATCATCCAGAAGGATTGTCGTTGTCTCCGAACCGGAGTCTTGCGGTTGTAATTGATCTGGGGATACGGATACAAACAATGCATCTTCTCCCGTAGATTTGTACATTTTCAATTTCGTCATATGCTTTCCCTCCACAATCCTCTTATTGGATACCCAATTTCTCTTTATTCAGTTTCATCTTCTCACTACGTACCTTCACGATGTCATCCCAACGGTTATCACCCAAGAATGACTTGTAAGCGGCAAGTGCATTGTCAAACGAGGCATCGTCCTTGGCACGTACCATGCTTACCAGTGTGGAGTTCCACTTGGCGTTGATCGCAGACAACGCACGTGCTTCAGGTGTTCCTTGATTCGGACTAATATTCTCGAGAATGAAGTGTGGTTTCAGCTTTCCTTTACCCCACTCTTGCATTTGTTTAATAGCTTCCGGGAAAGCATCCGCACTCAGCGCTTTGTGACGGTCATGACCAAAGAACATGAATTCACCCATCCGGTATTCCTTCTTGAATTTGTCCGCATTGTGCAGCTGCAGGTCTTTCACAGCTGGCAGCAGCTCAACCGTACCATCGGCATTCTTTTGATACGTCTCGCCTTCAATACCATAGTTCATCAGAAGCTGACCTTCTTCACTAAGGAGATACGTATAAATTTGAATCGCTTTGGCCGGATCTTTGGCATCCTTGGAGATGAAGTTGATCATCCAGCCTGTAATACCGGATTGATTAAGTGTCGGTGCATTGCCCTTGGTGCTTTGCGGTCCATCAATGGCAACATACTCTTTGCCTTCATTGGCACTCAGATAAATTTGCAGATTTCCTCCCTGTTGAGGAGTTCCATCCAGCAGCATCGTTGCATATTTCCCGGATTTTACTTTTTCCTCAAAGGCCGTACCATCATCAGCAAAGCTGTCATCACTAATGTTTCCGTCTCTGTATACCTTATTTAACGTCTTCAGCCATGTAAGATAATCTTCATCCTGATTGCGATCGTAGAATTCTCCATTTGCAGTTTCAAGCGGCACGCCAATGAAATCCTGCAATACGTCTCCGAGTGAACCTGTGCCTTCACCGATGGAGTTAAAACCAAATGGAATCAGCGTTGGGAACTTTTCCTTGATCTGTTTCATCACACTTTCGAATTCCTCTGGCGTTCCCATGACAGGACTTCCGATAGCTTCGTATACATCCTTACGGATGATAAATGCTGTTTTGGCCGGAATGTTACCGCTATCATAATCGGCTTGCGTATTGGAATAGTTTGGATAGCCATACGTCTTGCCATCAGCTAACTGGAACCAGTTCAGCGTGTCGGCAGCAGCTACCTTGTTAAAGTATGGATCATATTTTTCCGCAAGATCATTCAGCGGCATAGCCCAGGTTGCAGCTTTTTGCACCACCGGGGAGTTGGAGTCAAACACGGTCAGCAGGTCAGGCATGTCACCACCGGCAAAGAACGTGTTTAATTTCGTATCATCACCTGTAATGAATTTGATGTTGATGTTTAAGTCTTCTTTGATCTTCTTGGTCACAATGTCTTTGCCAAAATCCGTGTTCCACCAGTCCGCATTAACGTACCAGGTCAGGTCTGTAACCTCTTCCTTTTTATCCAGCTGCCAGGCTGGTTTTTCCGGATCGACGGTATAGCGATCTTCAATGGAAACCCAGTTCCCTTCGCTCGAACCCCCTGAACCACTACTGCAGCCTGTAATCATGATCACTGCTGTCAGCAATGCCGCGCACAGTTTAACTCCTTTTTTGCCTGCTGCCTTATTCATTTTGAACATATTGTTTCCTCCTTAAAGTTAGGTGAGAAATATGGAATAGAGCGAACTTTTTAATGTACCTTGATGCCTCTTACTCCTTGACCGCTCCCAGCATCATACCCGAGATAAAGTACCTTTGAAGGACGGGATAGATCAGTACGATCGGCAGTGTGGTAATAACAATCGTGGCTAGTTGTACCCCTTTAGTCGTTGTTTCAATGACTGCCGAGCCGCCGATATTTTGCATCGATTGCGTCTGGGACTGAACGATAATTTCGTACAGCATCATTTGCAGTGGATACAGTGACTGATCGGTAATGTACAACTTGGTTGTCATAAAGTCATTCCACTGTCCCACCCCATTGAACAGTGCGATGGTCGCCATGGCTGGCATGGACAGCGGGATAAAGATTTTCAGGAAGATATGCCAATCCCCTGCACCATCAATTTTGGCTGACTCCTCCAGAGAATCCGGGACATTCCGGAAGAAATTCATCAGAATGACGACATCATAAAAGCTGAACAAAGCCGGAATAATGTACACCCAGAAGCTGTTGAGCAGGCCGAGTGATTTGATCAATAAATACGTTGGAATCATTCCACCAGAGAAGAACATTGTGATAACACCCATGGCAACGTACAGTTTACGACCACGTATGTACTTTTTGCTCAGACCGTAGCCGACCATGGCACAGAAGAACACGTGTGTAACAACGCCGATGGTTGTTTTGGAAACCGAGATGAAGAACGCTTGCCAGATGTTCGAATCGTTGAACACGGCTCTGTAATTCTCCAGCGAGAACTCCGGTGACCAGAAGATGAACCCGCCTTCCGCCAAAGCTTTGCCTGAGCTAAAAGAAGAGATGATGACATTCCAGAGCGGGACTATAATAACAACAGTACAAATAACGAGCAAAATAATATTTAAGGTATCAAAGATCCGACTATCAAGATCTTCTTTAGCCGCCTTTCCATTCACACGGGATGCCCCCTTCTACAGCACAGATTGATTATCGTTTAATTTGCTTGTAATTTTGTTCGCGGTGACCAGCAGAATAACGGACACGATCGAGACGCCCAGACCAACCGCGGTAGCATACGAAAAGTCACCCTGTGACATCCCCATACGATATACATACGAATTGATAACTTCGGCTTTGTCACGGTTCTGCGAGTTCATCAGAACCAGCGTCTGGTCCAGATTGGAACCAAGTAAACCGCTTACAGTAAGAATCAGGTTAAGGCTAATAATGGACTTCATGTTGGGCAATGTAATATTCCAGATTTGTCTGAGACGACTTGCACCATCAATTTTGGCTGCCTCATAATACGTAGGATCAATCTTCGACATAATCGCCAAATACAGAATCGTTCCCCAGCCGGCCTCTTTCCAAATATCGGATAAGACTGCAATCCACCAATACTTCCCTGCATCCAGCAAAATGTTTTGCGGTTGCGAGATGACTCCCAAGCTGAGAAGCAGCTGATTAAATAATCCCGTTGTTGAGAACCAGGTGATTAACATACCGCCCAGTACGATCCAGGACAGAAAGTGAGGTAGATATGAAATCGTTTGCACAAACTTTTTGAAGCGTCCGCTGCTTAATTCATAGATCATGATTGCCAGAATAATCGGAATAACGAATCCAATACCCAATTTCAAAAAGCTGATCCCCAGCGTATTAACTACAGCATCCCAAAAGTATTTGTCTGACATAATAATTCTGAAATTTTCCAACCCGACCCAAGGTGCGCTAGACAGTGTATCAATGACGGTGTAATTTTTGAAGGCAATCGTCAATCCATAGATCGGAATGTAACAAAAAATAATCATAAAAATGATGCCGGGTATAATCATCGATTGAATTTCCCATTGTCTTCGGTAATCGATGACGAACTCTTTCATTCTTTGTCCGATCGGTTTCCTTCCTCCCGGCCTTACAGGCTTTTTACCGGTTGACGTCTCTACGGCTAATTTACTCACGCTCTTTTGCTCCCCTCCAACTTAAGCATTTCTTCATAAAAACGTTTTTATTTTTCAGCAAAAAAACCCCCTGATCTCAATTCTATCATTAAAAAAAGACCGGAAATGATTGAATACGTTAGGTTAAATAATCACTCCGGTCGATCTTCACATGACTTGAACCCCGTATAATAAGTTCACCCGCCAATTTTTGTGAAACTCCATGTTCCTTCTTCTTGATCATGCGAACCAGGTGGTTGATCGCAAGTATACCCTGCCTCGCAATCTGATTTCTTACGGTACTCAATGGCGGGGAAAAATATTGGGCAATATCAATATCATCGAAGCCTACTACACTTACATCCTGAGGAACCTCAAAGCCGTGCGACTTCAATGCATGGATGCAGCCAATTGCACTCACATCATTTCCTGCAAGAAAAGCATCAGGCAGCTTGGCAGGATGCAGATGAAGAAAAGATTTTACAGCACTGTAGGTGCCCTCTTCCTCAAAATACCCTTGTAGGATGTAATCATCATCCAGCGGAAGCTGGTATTCACGCAAAGCGGCCAGATATCCATCTCTACGCTGATTACTATCAAACATAGTGTCCACGCCGGAAATGTAGGCGATTTTCTTGTGACCCAGTCCAATTAAATACTTGGTCGCTTCGTAACCCGCCACATAGGAGTCAAAAATGACGCTTCCCATCGTATCGCTCTGATAGACCCGATCCAAAAATACGGCCTTGATCTTGTCTTTCTCCATAGCGACAATATCCTGCTCATCAATCCGCAGCTCTTCGTAGATGATAACACCATCCACACGCCGTCCCAGAATATTACTCATAATGACCTGCTTATCCTTGGTCACAAATACATTCAGCCCGTAACCCAGACGATCGCATTCGCGAGACATGGATTCAACCAGCTTATAAAAATACGGACCCGACACACTTGTGGTGAAAAAGCCCAGCATTTTGGTTTGTCCGGACTTCAGCAGCTTGCCGTTCAGGTTGGGGACGTAGTTTAAACGCTCTGCTACCTTCAGGACATGCGACTTCGTCTCCGGGTTCAAGACATCCACGCCGTTCAAGGCGTTGGAAACCGTAGAAATGGATACACCGGCTTCCCTTGCAACATCTTTAATTGTAATCTTTCCCATAATATTTGTTCCTTTGCTATAAAAACGTTTTTATATATTTTAAATTAGCATAAAACCGTTTTCAATACAACACTTTTATGAATACATCCGATAAATCTGTTGTAACTGCTCTTCCAATCGATCAAAGCGTACAAAACGATCTGCTCGAATATATTCTTTTTGCTCTACAAACATGATCATTGTCGGGACTGTAAAAATTAAAAACCTCGACGCCACCTCTTCCACCTGGTTCGCATCGACGTGTCCCAGGTATACCATAGGGTACGCCTCAAGCAGTTCCCTGATTTTAGGAAGCAATGCGTGACATACACTGCACTCTGGTCGAGATACGTACAAAAAAACCAATTCATTTTGTTGAAGAAACTCGTCAACCATTTCTATGGATGTTAACTCACTGTGTTTTTTCATAGAGGACTCCCTTCCGCTGTTGGCGGTTTTAGCTAAACTATAGTTTATCATGCATGTTTATCCGGTACAAAATGTGTACGTATCTAAAGCTAAACATTTTCTTTTCAAATACAGCCTGCCTGGATTACAATAAAATGGAATATCATCCCAAATGAAAAGAGGTTATTCAATGAAAAAATCAGTTCTTTTTCTGTTCACTGCCCTGATTGTCGTGTCCTCCTTCTCCGCTTATGCACCCGTGTCTAACGCCTCTGGCGATACTGGAGTCAGCCTGCAATCCGATCGGCAACAAGGCACGGTAAAATAAACAATACACACTTTTCCAAAAACACTCTTTCAAAAAAAGATGTTGCACAGAAACAGCAGGCGACCAGTTCGGATAACTTCCGGAGTTGGTCGCCTGCTGTTATTGTTCTTTTCATCGATTCTTACGTCCAGTCTCTCTTGCGAAGATAGGATTCGAATACAAATGTTCCAAAAGGCAACAAGCCGGCTACCAATCCCATGAACCAGCGTGAAGCTTTCCATTTCTTCACCACTGCCAAATGCACAAGTGCAATCAGATATAGCGGAAAAAGAATGCCGTGAATCATGCCCATAATGGTTACTGGGGAAGATATATCGGCAAAATATTTTAGCGGCATGGCTATAAAAATCAACAGCAGCAACGATACCCCTTCCCATATGCCTGCAATTCTGAATCGACCTGTCACTGTCTTCACCTGTTCTATCTCACCTTTCCAGCGGTTAGTTTGTGAAATATGTAACTTGTTACAAGATGCTTCAAGTTGAAGCTGCATCGTATGTAATGATGCAGCTTCTTGCAACTTCTTGTTCAGTATACCGCATGGTTCCGGTTCAAAAATGCTTCAATTTTGAATAATTGATGACTGAACTACCCGTGAGTGAGATATTGACTTTTAAATTCAAAAATCGCATCAACAGCGCAATGATAACCGCCTGATTTTTGAAAGGACTCCCTAATATTTGCAGCAGCTGTCTTGAAAGCAGAGACGTTTAACACTTGATCTACCGCTTCACGCAGCTGACGGGCAGCCAACGTTTGCATAGATAAACGGATGCCGGCTCCCCTGCTGGCCACCTGCTCAGCAATGATCGGCTGATCCGCGCTTTGAGGAAGTATAATTAGGGGAACCCCGAAATATAGTGCTTCATTCGTACTGTTCATCCCGCCATGTGTGATGAATAATTTTGCAGACTGCAACACATCCATTTGTGGAACATAACGTTTAACGATGAAATTTTCCGGGATTTCTCCCAAATCAGCCATTGGTGTTTTCTCCCCTACAGACATGACAATGGTATAATTGGTATTCCCAAAGACTTCAAAACAAAGCTTATAGAAATCAAGAGCTTGGTTAAAAATTGTACCCAGTGAGATGTAAATCGGTCTTTTCCCTTTAATTGCTGCCAGGTCGAATTCTTCATGCGTTAGTCGCGAAAAGATGGATGGTCCTACAAAATGATACGTGTGGTCAAATGCTTCTCCATCAGGCTGGAATTCCCTTGTTGTATATACGATGGTAAGCGGTGCGGGATTGCAAAACACTTCGTAGGGAGAAGGAATCTCCACTTCATATTTTTCCTGTAATCTGATCGTCAGGCTATGGAACCTATCATTTATAGGTTGGACGATTTCCGCAGGAACATTGAAGTGAAATTGTTGTATCAAATGATTGAATGATTCTTCGGTCTGTGCAAATGAAGTACATGAATTAATAGCAGGAAGCTTCAAAATTTGCGCAAGCAAGCGTCCGCAGCCAAACATGGAATCATGGATAATGTAGTCAAAATGTTCACCCTTGATCTGTTCAAGCACGCTCGGAATGACGACATCTGCCGTAAGCAAAAGACCGTTAACCCGTTCAAGCAAATAATCTCTGCCACCTGAAATAAAGGCTTTAATGAATTTTTGATCGTCAAAGGTTCGAACTATAGCGCCCGTCTTCTCCATACGTTCCCGATACGCTTCTATCGTAAAGTACACAACCTCTTCTCCGCGTGAAACCAGCTCTTGCACTACCCCAATCGTTGGATTGACATGTCCCTCTGATCCACCATTAATGAATAATACCCGCGCCATTTCGACCACTCCTTCGGTATACTGCGCTCTTCTCCTGCACTTTGTAAGAATTTGCAAACGAGTACGTCCTTTTCCCCGCATTTAGGTAGTTGAACGCTCAATCAGTTGAAATTCCAGCTGCTGAGCCTGTAACTCCTGCTTGCCAAGGACGGCCCATAATCGATGAAAGGCCTGCGTAGCCTGTTCTGCAATCGGATTATGTATAGTTGTTATTCCAAGAACACGGGACAGCTCAATGTCATCGAAACCAACAATCGCAAGTTGTTCGGGAACCCGTATATTCTGCTTGCGTGCCTCAGACCAAATTCCAATCGCTGCATAGTCATTCGAACATAACACGGCTTGAGGCAGTTCTGGCCAACTCGCCATTCTTCGCATCGCTTCTTCTCCATCAGATGAGCTAAACACCCAATATTGATAGGCTTCACGCCATACAGGCAGACCCTTATCTGCCATAAATGATTCATAGGCTAACCGCCGGCTCTGGGTATTCAGGCTTTCTGCTCTGCCAAAGGCATTCGCAATACGTGTATACCCTTTGGAAACCAAATGCTCAAGTGCCAGCCTGTAGCCATGCGCCTGATCCATGGCCACTGACGGAATTTCATCATTTCCCATCCGCTGCCAGGATACAATCGGACCATACTCGCAATAGGCTTTCAGCTTGTCGGGATGATTGACACAGGTCATAATTACGAGTCCATCCACCCGTTTACTCCGCAGATCCTCGAACGCCTGCAATTCAATTTCCTTATCTCCACGCGAAGTATAAATCAAGGTCTGAAATCCATAATCCATCGCGGTATCAATGAATTGATTCATGAACGTAAGAATAATCTCGTTGGTTGCGGATGTGACAATCCCAATTTGTTTCGTCTGTCCGGTGGATAACGAAACGGCATTTCGATTCGGTATATAGTTGAGCTGTTTCATGATTTCCGTTATTTTCTGCCGGGCCTCGTCACTCACATGCGGTGAATGATTAATCACTCTGGACACCGTAGCCTTCGAGTAACCGGACTGCTTCATAATTTCATCGAACTTGGACACATGAAGTCTCCTTTCTTGCTGATTTTCTATGATGAATTACAGTTTGCCTCAAAATATATAAAAAGTAAAACTTGACGTGTAACCCGTTCCAACGTTTAAGCTTTTTTTATGCAGTGCTGCTGTATGTAACATCCACAATGAATTCATAACGATAGGAGCGATATGTATGAGTCATTCTCTACATCCATCATTCAATTTCCCCGAGAACTTTCTGTGGGGTGGTGCCATTGCTGCCAACCAGGCAGAAGGCGCATATAATCAAGGTGGCAAAGGATTGTCCACCCAGGATGTCGCACCTAAAGGTATCATGGGTCCAATTACTGAAGAACCTACTGAAGATAACATGAAACTGATCGGAATTGACTTATATCATCGTTACAAAGAAGATGTGAAGCTGTTCGCGGAGATGGGATTCAAGGTATTCCGTACTTCCATCGCCTGGTCCCGCATCTTCCCTAAGGGCGATGAGTTGGAACCTAATGAAGAAGGTCTTCAATTCTATGATGATCTCTTTGACGAATGTCTTCAATACGGAATTGAACCACTGGTCACACTTTCTCATTATGAGACACCTCTGCATCTTTCCAAGGAATATGACGGCTGGGTCAATCGGAAGATGATTGGTTTCTATGAGCGTTATGTGACTACTGTATTCAAACGTTATCAAAATAAAGTAAAATACTGGCTCACATTCAACGAAATCAATTCCATTCTGGAAGCACCATTCATGAGTGGCGGCATCTATACACCGAAAGAGAAGCTCAGCAAGCAGGATCTTTATCAGGCAATACACCATGAGTTTGTAGCCAGTGCTTCTGCTGTGAAGCTCTGTCATGAGATCATTCCAGGTGCGCAGATTGGCTGTATGATGCTCAGTATGCCGACTTATCCGCTCACACCGAATCCGGATGACATGATCAAAGTAATGGAATTCGAACATAGCAATTATTTCTTCGGAGATGTGCATGTAAGAGGCCGTTATCCAGGATACATGAAACGTTATTTCCGGGAAAATGGAATCCAGATTCAAATGGAAGATGGCGACGAAGACATGCTGCTGCATACCGTTGACTTTATTTCCTTCAGCTATTACATGAGTATCTGTCAAACGGCTGATCCGGACAAACAAGTTGCGGGTGAAGGTAATCTGCTTGGCGGTATACCTAACCCTTACTTGCCTGCAAGTGAGTGGGGATGGCAGATCGATCCGCAAGGACTTCGCTATGTTCTGAACATGTTCTATGACCGTTATCAGAAACCACTCTTTATTGTGGAAAATGGTTTGGGAGCTGTGGACGAACTTATTACCGGATCTGATGGTGAGAAGACAGTGGAAGATGACTACCGTATTCAGTATCTGAATGATCATCTTGTTCAGGTCGGGGAAGCCATTGAAGACGGTGTTGAAGTTATGGGATATACATCCTGGGGATGTATTGATGTGGTCAGTGCTTCGTCAGCACAATTGAAAAAACGCTATGGTTACATCTATGTTGATCGCCATGACGATGGTTCAGGAACACTCGAACGGTATCGCAAAAAATCATTCCACTGGTACAAAGATATCATCAGCAGTAATGGTAAGAGCCTAAAACGTTAAAAAATTGCTATCATTGCAAGCAGGTGCATTCCTGCTCGCCCCCAGCAGAACATACGGACAAGCATTGGGTACACCATGTTTTGTATTGTTTTCTGCTGGGGGATTTTTATTCATTCATACCATAGATTCAATTGAATTGGACCAGGGTCGGTTCCAGTGATTTCAACGTTAACCACCGCATTCCTGCTTCAAAATCTGCCTGAAAAGAATCGATCAGAATAATGTCAGGATAAGATGGCATTGATAGCTTAGCTTGATACATTGCCCATGCTTGAACAACCTCTTCTTCTTCAACCATCTTCTGGTATATTACAACTTTATCGGGTGCAAGAATCGCATTGACCGTTTGAATCATTTTGCATACCGTTTCAATAAACGTTTCCTTTGCCACTGAGGAATACCAATCCACTCCCATTGGGAGGTATTTCACTTCTCCCGCCATGCCAAGTTTTCCTTTGATCACTTTGCCGTCCAGATAAATGCCCATGCCCGGAGGATATTTGGTTGGAAAATAGATCCCAATGACACAGTGATCTTCGTCAAGCTCCTGTTTGGCGCAATATCCGCTGATTGCAGCATTCACATCATTTTCCACCATTACTGGCAATCCGAACTGCGCTTCAAGATCTTCAATCATGCGTATACCTTCTAGCTGCTGGTGACTGCTCACCATAATTTTTCCATTCACGGTTTGCCCCGGAATACCGATACCGATCACTTTAATGGAAGCATGCTGAGCCAGCACGTTTTCAATAATTTCATAGAAGTGTTTCTGATCAAAGGTTGGCATCGTATATTCTTCTCTGAACACCATACGATCCTCTAGGTTAATGACGGTGGCCGTGATCAGATCCTGCCCCTGCTTATCGTTGATGTAAATGACCAAAGCCAAGCTGAAATCATAATTATATCGGTAGGTTAGTGCCGGTCTTCCACCATTGGATGGGACTGTCTCATCCTCAAACAGCTCACCCAGATCACATAACTCTTTTACCAGTGAATTGACGGTTACTACACTGAGCTTGGTCAAGGAGGCCAGTTGAGGTTTGGTGGCTGTTTCCACCCGTTTCATGACCTGGCGTACATGGTTTATATTAATTTCTTTCATCAAATACGCATTCGCTATTTTCACAAGCACCCTCCTCCAAAGTTTCTTATTCGATGTAGTAACTATACAATATCTCCAAAGGGTTTAAAAACACCCGATGAAAAACATCGGGCATCCTGAAGGTTGATATACACTTGGTGATTAACCTCTGCTGTACTTCATTTTGTCTGCTTCCGTTATTTTGCGAATAACTCTGCACGGATTACCCGCAGCGATTACATCAGAAGGAATGTCTTTCGTGACTACACTGCCTGCCCCAATAATTGTGTTATCTCCAATAGTCACACCCGCAAGAACAGTCACGCCGCCACCGATCCATACATTGTTGCCCACCGTGATGGGACCTACAATCTCAAGACCTTCGTTACGCTGTTCCACATCATAAGGGTGACCGGCAGTATAGAATCCACAATTCGGAGCGACAAAAACGTTGTCACCAAAACTGATTTTGGCTCCATCCAGCATAACGATATTATGATTACTGTAGAAATTCTCACCAATTTCAATGTTATAGCCGTAGTCACATACAAACGGCTGCTCGATCAGGAAACGATCCGTCGTTTTACCAAGCAATGTTTTGAGCAACGCTTCTCTCTCGGTGGTCTTGCCTGGGTGAAGCTGATTATACTCGTAACAAAGCCCCTTCGCGTACAAACGCTCATCGATCAATTCTTTGTCGTAATTCGCATTATACAGCAGTCCCAGTTGTGATTTCTCTTTTTCTGTCATGAATTCCTGTGCCTCCAGCTAGCTCTTCTGCCACTCGTTTTCCGTACTCTGTACCTGTTATCCGCTTAAATGAATTCAAGGACAAGAAGTACGATATAATAAATTAATATACTTTATAAAGCTATAATAATTATATGAAATAACGTAAATAAATCAAGTTCTTTCACAAAATCCACTGGAGAGAATGGCTTTATCTAGCCGCCTGAACCGTTTGCTCCTTACGACTAATTGCATAAACGGCTGACACAAGACCCATCAGGATCAGGACAGATCCCACCCATCCGGTATACATAATGGACGAATGCTCGATAACCACCCCACCAATATAGGTTCCCAGTGCAATGCCAGCATGTGCAATCCCCGAATTGGTGCTAATTAACGTTTCAGCCGTTGCCGGTGATGTTTTGATAATCAGACTATTCTGTACCGGGGTAACCGTCCAGCTTAACGCACTCCAGATACTTAGCAAGATCAAGAAAGCAATCAAAGGCAGTCCAGTACTAAATGGAATAACCGCCATGCTCACGATAAAGGGTATCAGCACGATAACAATGGCTTTGGCCGGGTGCAGACGATCTGATAATATACCGCCGATTCCTCCCCCTGCCACAGCTGCAATTCCAAACATCATATATATAAAGGTGACCATTGTTGAGCTGGCTCCCAGCGATTCCTGGAGAAATGGTGTGAAATACGCATATAACGTCAAATGCCCTGCGAGCACAAGTAATGTTGTAACATGGATCGCCAGCATTTTTGGATTCCATAGAGCAGCAAGCTGCTTCTTCAATGATACGGCTGGAATCGGCTGCACACGTTCCATGGCGATGCCAATGGCAACCATAACTACTGCAGTCAGAATTGCAATCAACATAAACACTTCACGCCATCCGGCGAGGTTACCCACAAAGATTCCGATAGGTACACCCAAAATCAGTGAAGCACTTCCTCCCATCGTAATTATTCCCACGGCACGCCCTTTATACTGAGGCTCCACAATGCGAGCTGCGAGCGTCAGAGACAGGACAAAAATTAGTGAGCCCGTTGCGGCTCCAAGTGCTCTTCCAGCCATGAGAATATAGAAGTTGGCACTGAATGCAGAGATCAGATTGCTAATCAGAAAAACGAATAAAGTGCACATGTATACTTTTTTACGCTCAAATCTGGCCGTCATATTTAGCAAAATAGGCGCAGATATCGCATAGACAAGTGAAAAGATGGAGATTAAATACCCAGCTTTTGCCAAGGTTAGATGAAGATCTGTCGCAATCAAGTCCAGAATCCCGCCTAAAATGAGTTCAACGGTGCCCACCACAAAAGCCGCGATTGCAAGGACATATACTTTTTTGTTCATTTTTGAATCCTCCTCGAAAGTTACAACTACGATAGTAACCTAACGAAGAAAAGATTTCAATACAAAAAAGCTATTCTCCGAAAGAATAGCTTTTCCATACGTGGTTCAATAAATTAAACGCGCCAGCAGACGTGCAATTTCTTCGTCCTGAAGCAGCTGGTCACCATATTTTTTGGTAATTTGAGTAAGTGCGACGTCATGATAGAAGTAATCCGTCATTGCTTTAACAATTGGTTTGGATGTCGTCTTGATCGCCTTCCATGAGTCATGCTCAATACCGGCAAACAAAAGATAGGCATAATCCACAATGATCAATTGCGAAGGTTCAAGTTTACTGTCCTCAAGCATGGGAATTAACGAATATTTATGCGTTAGAGAGGATTGTAATCCTCCTACAGCCAAAACCTCTACATGTACCCCTTCTACCTCTTTCTGCTCCAAAAGCTCCCGGTATTGGTCCATTTGCTCGTTCCAGGCCAGAAAAAGAATGGATGAGTCGGCTTCTTCAATAAGCTGTTCAATATTTGATGCAATAGATGATGCATCCTTCAATGTCCAGATATGCTCATCCGTGAATGAACGTTTGATTTTATAAGTCTTCAACTCCTCAATATCCTTCTCAAAGTCGGCCCTTATTTTGAGGATAATGGACTGAAGATCAACTGCCATATACAATTTCTTCTTCCCATGCATCGTTGTTAGGACTGTTCCCTTATCAATAAGCCGATTAAGCACTTCGTATATTTTGGCCTTGGGCACATTGGAGGAATTGACGATGGATGTAGCATCCAGTGGTTGGTCCTGCGCAAATATAGCCTCGTATACCTGACTTTCATATTGTGTAAAACCAAATTTCTGCAACATGGTCCAATCGGCCCATCCCTTCTTGTTGATATCTTTCTATACAGTGTAGACGCCTTACCTTCGCATGTCCAGTTTATCCCACATGCCTCTGTCATGGCTGTATTGTGAAATGAAGTCGAGATCGAGCTTCCAAAATATAATGATCTCTCCATGGTTATATTAAGATCCAGGCTGCACATTTTAATTTTAAAGGAGGTACTCTTAAACATGGAAAGCACCCATGATTTTGTGAAGAAGGTAAACGAAAATGCCGAGAAAGCGCGTCATAACAAAAACAATGGCAAGGGAACACCAACAGATAAATTGCCAGGGAAGCAGCACAGCACAAATAAGTAGAGCCTACAGGAACTGCTGAGAATGAAAGAGTGGATATACTATGCTCCTCGTTGTTCAGGTACAACAAACAGGATCTCTGGGAAGAGATCCTGTTTCAACAATTTGTGATTCAGCGGCGGCCCAACGTAATCAAAACGAACTAGGCCCACGATCCCCCGCTTTTAGCGAGTTGCTGTCATCCGATATTTTAACCCCTTCGTTGGAAGACATCTCTGTTCCGTTATTATCCCGAAGAAAGGCATTTAATGTAATATCGCATGGGATTCGCCTTATTGGCAACTTGATCATTGCCCCATTTCTCAAACATAGCGTCTTTTGTCTAGCACCTTCCTCATCTACTTTTCATTTACTATAAAGAAATTTAATAGAAAAGAGATGATGAGGATGGCTGCTGTAAAAGCTGTTCCACAACCGGATTTGGTATTGATCTATTGGTCCAGAAATCCGCTCGTTCCCGGTTCTCCACGCAGAATCAAAAGTGTGCGTGTGATCGGAAACACTTCCCCTTGTACCTTCACACTGGTACCTGGCGCATTGCTGATCAATGCCTTAAACTGCTTGCTGGACAATGATATCGGATTTAAAGTGGTATATCGTAAAAAAACATCAAATATCAGTGGCGTCTTATTGTTAAAACGCAGATCATAAACAAACAAACAGGTGCCTTCCTTCAACTCGGAAGCGCACCTGTTTGTTATTTAAGAAATGAACGGCTGATTCGAGCCTATTTGACGTTCATATAACGCTCGAAGGCATTGTTACGGATGGTCAGTAACTGTTCAAGTCCCATATCATTCAGCTTTTTGATATAAGCATCCCAGCCCTGTTCGATACCGCCCTTCGTTACCCACTGGGCACGCATCGTGGCCACGTAACCATCAATATCCGTTGTCAGCGTTGGCAGCTCCTGGAACTCTTCTGCATTGTACATGACCTTCGGATAAGGTGTAGTTACATCGGCGCTGCCCAGCTGATCGATTTGCAGTTTGAGTCCGTCGCCTGCCTGCGGATTAAGTTTAATTTTCTCTTCAAAGGAAGGGCTTACATATTTGGGACCAAAATCACGCAGGGATTGATCCCAGTACCATGCATCGGCGCTGGTGCCTGCCGGCGGGTCCATGAGTGTGTATGTGCCATCATCGTTTTTCTTGATTACCGTTCCGATCGCACCCCAGAAATTCTGGATGCTGGCTTCATTGGAATAGAACTGGTCAGCCCAGCGTGCAGCTACTTCAGGAACAGTGCATGAAGTCGTAATAAGCAGTTCGTTCCGGGCCAGGTTCATGCCGCCGGGGTCACCCGGCTGATAGCGTTTGCCGTCAGGTCCGGCAATGGGAGCAATGGCTTCATATTGGTCACTCCATTTGCCAAATACCGCATCAGGTGTCCACTGATTGCTGAAACCGACGATTGGGATGTCTGCATTTTGCCATTTGGCTGATGTCATGGTGTTGTCCTGTGTGAACAGTTCCTGATCAATCAATCCCTCAGAATAGAGCTTATTGGTATAAATAAGAGCTTCTTTATAGGCATCGGTTGTTGGATAGAACACAGGCTTGCCATCCTGGACAATCATGCTGCTGGCATTAATGTCGGTAATCCCGAACGGATTCAGAAAATCCACATTCAGTCCTGTTTCCGTGTAAGGAATTTCGTCCTTTTTGCCATTACCATTCGGATCCTTTTCCCTAAACGCTTTTAATACCTGATACAGTTCCTCTGTTGTTGTTGGTGCCTTCAGGCCCAGCTTATCGAGCCATGCCTTGTTGATTACAGGCTGGTTCCGGCTTTTTGGACGGGAAGGAAGTCTGGTTGGCATGGAGTAGATTTTACCATCTGGAAATGTACTGATTTTCTTCATGTCTGGCGTCTCTTCCATAGCCGCCTTCAAGTTGGGCATATACGAGTCAATATATTCATCCAGTGGGCGGAAATAGCTCAGGTTGTTTACAATGTCCGAATCACTAAACACCTGGTCGCCCAGAATAATGTCCGGGAGTGTGCCACTGGCAAGCATTATGGATTTCTGTTCACCCCAGTCATTAGAAGACATCACCTGCCACTCAATCTTCACATTGGAATCTTTCTCCAAATCCTTGAGCCATTGGTTCTGTGTAAAGGTGTCGCCCATATTTCCCCAGCGAACCGTCAGTACCTTGAGTGTGACCGGTTTATTGACAATCGGCAGACCTTCCTGATTGAAGTCGCTTGATATTGTAGGCTCTGCAGGTTCACTACCCTTTCCACTACTACAGCCAACAACGCTGACCAACATGACCGACGCGAGAAGCACGCTGCTCATTTTGGTAAATAACTTCTTGCCTATCTTTTTCCCCATTTGGGAACCCCCTTGATTCGTAATGAATTTTAACCTGCCTTATTCCTTCACGGCGCCGATCATCACCCCCTGATTAAAGTACTTCTGGATGAACGGATACACACACATGATCGGAATTGTAGCGATAATAATAACGGAATACCTCATCAAATTGGCAAGGCGCAGGGCAACTTGTGCTGCTTCTCCTGTACCCATACCGGACTGCATCTGATTCGTGATGAGGATATTGCGCAGAATCAATTGAAGCGGATACAGATTCGGATCTTTCAAATAAATTAAGGCGTTAAAATATGAATTCCAATATCCTACAGCAATCCATAGTCCGAGGACTGCAATGATTGCTTTGGACAGCGGTAATACGATCAGTACAAAATACCGCAGGTTCCCACAACCATCGATTTGGGCAGCTTCCCATAGATCCCCCGGAATGCTGGTCTGGAAAAATGTCCGGGCAACGATCATGTCGAAAACCACCACAGAGAATGGAAGCACCATCACCAGGAACGTGTTGTAGAGATGGAAGTCGCGGATCGTCAGGAAGGTGGGAATCAATCCTCCGCTGAAGAACATCGTAAAGATAAAAAACAGTGAGAAAAACTTTCGTCCGACCAGGTCTTTTCTGGATAAAGCATAAGCCGCCGAAATATTAACCACAAGTCCAAAAAGTGTTCCCACCACCGTATACAGAATGGTATTGCGATATCCAATCCAGATATTCTCGTGTCGCAGCAGTTCCTTATACCCTTCCAGCGTAAAGCCTTTGGGAAACAGCCACACCTGTCCGTTAGCCACGGATGAAGGATCACTGAAAGAGGCGATGACAATAAAATAGATCGGGTAAATGATAGCAATGAGAAAAAGAACAGCAAAGGCATACAGCACGACTTCTGCAACCGAAAAGGGTGCACGACGTTTGGTACGGGGAGTTCTGGTCATTGCTGCCGGTTCCATAACGCTCATCTTGTTTTTCTCCCCTCTACCATAGACTGTTTTCACTATATTTCTTGGACAACTGGTTGACCAGTATAAGCAAAATGAAATTAATAACCGTGTTAAACAGGTTGATCGCCGAGGAGAAGCTGTATTGGCTGCTCAGCAGACCGATTTTGTAAACATAAGTAGACAGAATCTCACTGGAGAGAATGTTCAAGTCGTTCTGCATCAGATAGACTTTCTCAAATCCAACCCCAAGTAATCCGCCCATCCGTAAAATAAGCAACGTGATGACCGTTGGCAGCAGCATCGGAATATCGATATATCGAACCTTGTGCCATCGACTTGCTCCGTCAACCGTTGCCGCTTCGTAAAGACTTGGGTCTACGGCAGACAGTGCAGCAATATAGATAATGCTGTCCCAGCCAACATGCTGCCACACATCAGACCAGACATATACACTGCTGAATAAAGCGGATGAACCCATCAGATCCGGTGCTTCCGCTCCAAAAAGCTGATACATGTTACCTACGAGCCCGGTACTTGGTGAGAACAGGATCAGCATTAACCCCACCATAACTACGGTTGATATAAAATGGGGCATATACGAAATGGTCTGGAAAAACCTTTTGAATCTCCCCGATCTCATCTGGTTCACGAGTAGTGCAAGCATAACCGGAATCGGAAAGGTAGCCAGACTGTACAAGCTAATCACGAGTGTATTGCGAATCGTATTGGTGAATTGATAGGAATGAAAGAACTTCTCAAAGTATTTGAATCCAGCCCAAGGGCTGTCTCCGATACCCATGGCCGGACTGTAGTCCTTAAACGCAATTAATACGCCGTACATTGGCTTGTAGGCAAATAATAGAGTCAACAGAACTGCTGGAAAAAGCAGAACGTAAAGGCCCCAGTTTCGCCTGATTCTCTCTAGCCTTTTTCCGATATATAATGGATTGGTCCTCATGGTTCTTCCTTCCCTCCTGTAATCTATACTGATGCTGCTTTCCCCCTGGACCTGTCATCTCTGGAATAGCTTCAGTATAAACCCCATCATATTCGGTTTATCGGACCGCTACGGACGTTATTCGGACTTCTCTGGTTCCATTGTTCAAGTTCACGAGTAACCGAAACACTTGGGAGCAAAAATCATATCGTTATCCAGACTTTCGTGTGTGTATTTCGGACTTATGAATCAAAAAACGCAAATCTTTATGCTTTTTTCAAACAAAGGTTTTATACTATTCCTGAGATATTAAAGCGCATTCATAACCAAGGAATCAAGAAAGTGGTGCATTGCTTATGGCAAACCTGAACGTCATTAAACCCTACCCCATTCGGCATTATATCCGCATGATGTTCGTCATTTCATTTGTCGTGTTCATTCTGGATCTGGTCATCAGCATTGCTTCCATCTCTATGGTGAAGCAGCAATCCACCCAATACTTGCAGGATGCGGCCGATCTGTACATCAATCGCATTAATCACGATTTTGCGTACATTAATCATTTCATGGGATGGACACTGGCCAATGACGAGAATCTCGACAACATGAATACATATGGTGTAAACAGTATTCCGTTCCTGAAGGCCAACGAAAAACTACATATGCTCTTCGCCGAACTACAGCGAAACTACGGGCAATCGTACAATTTCTTTTATTATTTGGAGAATAGTGAATATTTCCTCAACTGCGCGCCAATAAGCATCTCCTATTCGGATTATGCAGAAGTGAAAAAACAGATCATTACGCTGACCCACGATAAAGCTGTATATGAGAAGTTCTATTCCCATTGGACACCCATCCACGTGAACGGCACTTCTTATCTTATCAATATTGTGCCGTACTACAACCGTTATCTGATTGCCTTGATATCCGCGGATGATCTGATCTCCCCTCTCCGGCAGATTAATCTGGGTGCCAACGGATACGCCTCTCTCGTTGACGAGAATGGTGTGCAACTTTCCGGGCCTGCCGGAGGGGATCACATACCGGAAAAGAGACATTCATTTCTTGATCTGTTTCAGTCTCACAATGTCGTGAGCAGTGACTTCTCCAATGCGGCATTCAGCGCACATATGGTTATCAAGTTTGGCGCATTCGAGAAAATTATGGTGGCCCAGCTGCTCATTATGCTGCTTTTTCTGATCGTAACGTCCTCGTTAAGCGCAATTATGTTGTTTTTCAGAAAAAATCTGCTGGTTCCCATTCAGCGATTTTCCAAAAATCTGGCGCGTATTAACGAAGGTGACGAAGCTACAGACTTTAAGAGCAGCCGAATTATGGAACTGGAGCAGGTCAATGCACAGTTCAAGGAACTGGTGGGCCAGATTAAACGATTCAAGATTGATCGCTACGAGCAGGAATTGGAGAAACAAAAAATACGTTTGGATTATATGAAGTTACAGATTAAGCCCCACTTCTTTCTGAATTGTCTGACGAGCATGTACAGTATGGCACAGATGCAGATGTATGAAGAAATTGAGAGCATGGCTCTGGCTACATCCCGATATTTCCGCTATATCTTTCAAAGTGGGGAGAATTTCGTTCTTCTGGAGAATGAGATTGAGCATGTGAGAACGTTCCTGGACATCCAGAAATCACGTTATCGAGATGCTTTTTCCTATCGAATTGAACAGCCAGAGGTTATTACGGGCATCGCTGTGCCACCGCTTGTTATTCAGACATTCATTGAAAATGCCGTCAAGTACGGGGTCTCCCGGGACAGGGAGTTATGTATTACTTTATCCGTGACGGAAGAACGTCAGGAACATGGCGATCATGTGCTCATCCAAATTTCGGATACAGGTCCAGGCTTCAGCCGGGATGTTCTTGACGCACTCATGCGTGGAGAAGCGCTCGAACAAACTGGCGGCAACCGAATTGGCATTATGAATACTATCCAACGTTTGGAGTTGTTGTATGGAGAGGAAGCGAATATTACATTTGCAAACGACGCAAGTGGCGCTCGGATCACGCTTTCCTTACCCAAAATGATACTGAATTCAGATACTACGGGAGAGGTGACAAACCATGAATGCATTGCTGGTTGATGATGATTACTTTGTCGTCATGGCTTTGGAAAAGAAAATTGACTGGAAAAGCCTTGGCATCGACACCATATTCACAGCCTATAACATTGCGCAGGCCAAGGAGATTTTACAGAGCCATCCTGTTCAGATCCTCATTTGCGATATTGAGATGCCCCAGGGAAGCGGACTTGAACTGCTGGCATGGGTCCGGGAGGAATCACATAGTGTACAGACAATTTTTCTCACTAACTATGCCGATTTCAACTATGCCCAGAAAGCAATCGAACTGCAAAGCTTTGATTATTTCCTGAAGCCTATTGAGTTTGACAAGTTGACTCTTATTATTCAAAAAGCGGTTGCCAAAGCCCTAGATCAGCAGTTCATTGCCAAAGCCATTCATGAGGGTGAACTGTGGCAAAAAAACCGCAGCAAGCTCATTGAGGACAGCTGGCGCAGGCTGATCTCTGGTAAAGCCTTTCCTTCCGGCCCTGCCGACGTCTCTGCCTTTTTGACAGAACAAAATCTTCCATATGAAACAACGGATCTATTTCTTCCTATTCTGGTTAACCTGTTTCCGTATGATGGCACCCTGGGCAAGACCGACAAGAACCTGTTCGATTACGCTTGTTTGAATGTGATGGTTGAACGGTTTCAGGACGCTCTCTTCTCCATTGAAGCCATTACCGAGATCAAGGAGCATAACTGGATGGTTATTTTAAAATGGAACAGAGCACCCGATGCACCACTGATCGAATCCATGTGCAGTTCGTTCATCCCGGAGGTTAATAATTATCTGAAGTCGGATGCCTGCTGTAGTATCGGCTTTTCTCTGCCACTGGGTCAGATTCGTCACACGATCAACGAGCTGCTGCTAATGAATGAAGAACGAATCAAACACCGCAACCAGACCTTTTTTCTGAAGAACTACAGCACGCCTGAATTGAATTACACACCGCCTGATCTGGCATTGCTGGAGCAATTGCTGAATGAGAACCGCTTTCAGGCCTTTCTGGATGAAACCGTTCGTTATATGCACCAACTTGTTCGTGAAGGGGTGGTCGGTACTGCCGTGCTTAGCCTGTTGCGTCTCGACCTGGTACAGCTTGTCTATGCCCAATTGAAGAGCAAAGGAATTGAGGTCCACAAGCTGTATATGGGCAAAACGAATGATCAATTATTCATGCAATCTCTGTATTCTATTGAAGATATGCAATCCTACATAGCCTATCTCGTTAATACCGCTGCGGATTACCTGAATGTTGCCGAGCAGCCGAAGTCGGTTGTACATGAGATTACCCATTATATACGTACTCATTACGGGGAAGATCTAACGAGGAATAACCTGGGGGAAATGGTCTATCTGAATCCGGACTATCTCGCACGTCTGTTCAAGAAAGAGATGGGAATCTCACTTGGAAATTATGTCATACATACCCGTCTTGTAGCCGCTCGCCAGCTGTTGGAAACGACTTCACAATCAGTCCATGCCATTGCGGGACATGTTGGCTATACCAACTACTCACACTTTACCAAGCTGTTTAAGCAAGAGATGGGCTGCAGTCCCAATGAATATCGCAAGAGGCACCGGGATGGCGCTCATGAAACAGGATGATCTGCAGACCTGAAGCGGAATAACGCAGGGTTATAACTTGGTTTGTGAATCTGATTCTTCTGATCCATATGTTCCTGTCCTCCACCATAAAAATGCCACCCTGCGTATCGTACGCAGAGTGGCATTTGCTGTGCATCAACTTTTCGTTACTTATTGGCATTAATGACTTCATTCACTTCCTGAGTGATTTGGTCACCACCAAGCTTTTTCCAATTGGCAACAAAGCTATCGAACTCATCAATAGACAGGTTGCCGTAGATGATTTTCAGAAACGTCTCCGCGCGCAGCTTATCCAGGGTTGCCTGTTTCGTATTCATGGTTCTCGTTGGTGCGTAGATAAATTCATTCATGACAATCAGGTCGTTATCCCGATAATATTTAATGACGCCCTGCGAGCTCTCCGGTCCAAAAATACGTTCCATATGCCACTTATCCAGATTACCATTACGGTAATCCATAATATCATCGTAGAACAGCTTCGCTTCAAGCTCTAATCCCGAAGTATCTCCCGTTTTGAGCGCCTGCTCCACTTCATCCTGTGCTTTTACGTTTTTGTTGGCAGGCAGATTGGATACCGTCGCATTATGAAAACCAAGTCCGGTCAACCCGTTCAAATACGCAGCGCGCTCTTCCTTGGCAGATTCACCGAACATTTTTTCTGCCTGGAAGTTCAGCAGCTTGATCAATGCTTCCGGGTGCTCATAGCCTTTACGTACGGCGAATATGCCGCCCAAGCTAAGGTGGTTCTGTGTTTTGGCTGGCTGATCGTCGATTGATTGTACCGGATAAGGCAACCAGTCCACGTTTTTATCCTTCTTGATCATGCTGCTAACCTGAAATGGCGCCCATTGTGGCAGAAAGAACATGCCTGACTTGCCTGCATTCACATCTTCCATCATCTTCGTAAAGTCCTTAACGCCAAACTCGGGATCGAGTACACCCTTCTGATACAGATTTTGCAGCTCACGCAATCCTTCCTTCACCTCAGGTTGAACGGTACCATTCACAATCTGGCCTGAAGCATCCTTGATCCAGGTTTCCAAATAACCATGATAACCAAGCAGGAACGCATTAATGGGCAAATCCTTATTAAGTGCAATGCCGTACGTATCATCTTTACCATTTCCGTCCGGATCTTCAAAGGTGAAAGCTTCTGCAATCTGGATGACGTCCTGCATGGATTTTGGCGTTTCAAGCCCGACCTTTTTCAACCAATCCTGGCGAATCCAGATCATATCCGAGGAATCCAGCGAGCCTGGAAAGCTTACCATCGCGTATATCTTGCCGTCCTTGGTTACTGGCTTCAAACCTGCTCCATTCTCAGCGGACATAAACTCCTTGACCAGATCCGATGCATACTTATCATAAACCTCGGTCAGATCTTCCAGCATTCCTGCCTCATGCAGCTGTTCGAATTGCACAGCACTCACTTTGAGTACATCTGGCAAATCGCCGCTAGCCAGGGTGACGTTCATTTTGTCGTTATAATTGGCATCCGGAACAATCCAGTCGTAGGTGACATCGATGCCCAGCTCATCCTTGTATCCCCGGGTCCAAATGTTATTGGCGTGTGTATCACCTTCAGCAAGCGATTCTTTTCCGGTTTCATTCATGGTTGATGTTAATTTGATGGGTGGATCATATTTCGTAAGCGGACCTCCGGCATCCTGCTGTGTGTTGTTCGGCTGGGCTTCATTCTCCGCGCTACCCGTACCGGAAGAACAGGCTGCAAGCGTAGTTGCCAGAACCATGGTTAACGTTAACAATGAGAATTTCTTTAATGACATGTTCATGCGAATCCCCCTTTTTATTCCTCCCGTGAGGTATATAAGATGAACTAATGAATATTAAACGTTGCACTCCGATAGCAGAACAACCTTTTGATCGCTGTTATCCCCAGATTTCCTTTATCCCTTTTAGAAGGGAGAAATCCGGTGATAAAGGCGAGTTTATGCTTACGAAGTAGCTTTCACAGAAAGCTTTTAGCTCCGCTTCTACAGGTCTCTTCTGCTCTCTCCGTTATGGTTTAATCTTGCTTCATCTTATATATAATTTATTGTAATAAGTAAGCGCTATCACTTCGAGTGCACCCCGTTGACATCTGGTATCTTTGATTTACCATTTCATACTTGATCTAACTTTTTTGATCCCGATATTCCTGCGGCGTGCAGCCGGTAGCTTTTTTGAAGAATCGATAAAAATAATGCTGATCACTAAATCCGACCTTGGCGGATATTTCATGCATTTTGCAGGCCGAGCCGAGAAGTAATTCCTTGCTGCGCTCAATGCGCCGGTCATGGATATAGTCCGATATGCCTTTGCCTGTTATGCGCTTGTACCAACGGGACAGATATGACGGATTGAGAGAAACCTCCTGTGCAATTCGGGTTAACGAAAGGTCATCCTCCAGATGGTGCTTGATATAATGATGAATGGTAATAAGAATCTGCGACTGATCATGGATGCGCGTAACACTTCGTTTGGAGATGATCCATTCATATGCCGATTGATAGAAAACCACCAGATCTGACCAAGCCGTATGGATGTCAAAATGAAGCATTCGAGACAATGCTATTTCCTCCATCGCCGATTCGTACAAGCCCAGTTCATGAAGAAGATCGATCAGCCCGCTGCCTGCTCCAGTATAGATTTTCATTCGAAAGAATGGGTCCTGAAGCCCTTCTTTTGAAGCCTCTGTCCATTTATGAAACGACTCCATCCACTCCCTATCACCTGCTGTAACGCGCTGCTTGACCTGATCCAGATGAAGGGCTGCAACACTCTGCTGATTCAAAATATTGGGGATGTATGGCAAATCATGCTGCACATTGACACGAAGCAGCTTCTCCATCCCGAGTCCCGGGCCCTCATGAATAGACAGGCGCAACTGCGCGATGGCCTGATTCAGCCCGATCCACTCCACTGCCTGCTCGCTCACCATAATGGAGACGGACAGATTCAGGCAGTTCGCACAGGATTGCTGCACAGACTCCAGCGTTCCATAGACAAAACGCAGTGTCTGTTCCCACTTCTCCTGCCGTCCTGTATAGAAGCTCGATAGCTCCACCTTGGGTTGAACAAAGCAGGCAATGACCTGATAATCCAGATCGATTGCTTTGACCTTGGACTTATCCTGAAGCAGCTCCTCCGCAACATTGGCAACGGCATATCGAATTAAACTCCGGTCTGCCTGGGATTGATAGTTGTTCCACTCCTCGACCCGTATGATGACCGGGATTACAGGCTCAGCGGATATGAAGGGGAGCTGGACAGCATCCAATTCTTCCTGAAGCGAGGCGATATCATGCCGTTCCGTTCGCTTTAGGAGATCCAGCAGCAACTGTCTTTGTAGCTGAGGCAGCGCTCTGGGCAGCTTGCTGCGAAACCAGGCGTGCTGGTACCGGAAATCATTCTCCTCCGAAATTTGTGTTAACGCCCGCTCTACCGCAGCGCGGATATGACTCATGCCCTCTGTCTTTAACAGGTAGTCCACAACACAAGGGTTGCGTATCGCTTGATGTGCATAATCAAATTCGTTATGACCTGTCAGCAAAAGAACTTTGCATCGTGGCCACCGATCCATAATCTTCTCGATCAGCTCCATGCCATCCATGCCAGGCATACAGATGTCGCTAAGCACGATATCAATTTTGACGGAGTTCAACCACTCGATTGCTTCAAAGGCAGAGTACGCCTTAATGATCTCCATGTCCTGAAAATCCGCCTTTTGAAAGAAAGCATAGAGTCCATCCAAAATAACCGGTTCATCATCTACAATTAACATACGCTGCATACGACTACTCCCGTCTCCATGGAATATTTATAATCATGCATAGCCCGCCCAACGCACTGCGCTGCGCGCTAAGGCCATAGCCTGTCCCAAACTTGATTCGTAAACGTTGATTCACATTCATCAGTCCTGTAATCTCTTCATTCCCAGATCTCTGATTCGCAGATTCTTGAAAGGACGCTTGCAGATTGCTCAAGATTGCATCCGTTAACTGATCGCCATCATCCTCAATTCGAATGGACAGTTTGTCTTGATCCACTTGATAGGATAATTTCAGAGTCCCTCCCTGACTGCGTTTGGCAAGGGCATGCTCGAAGACATTCTCCACAATCGGCTGAATGATGACCCGGGGAATGGCAATACCTCGATAATCCCTGCTTAGTTCCTCCAGCTGCAGCTGGACTCTTGACCCAAACCGGATTTTTTGAATCGAAGCATAGACCAAGGCGTGGTCCATCTCTTCACCGAGCGATACCTCGGAATGAGAATCCCTGGACATATACCTGAAATATTGTCCCAAATAATCGGTAAACTCCTGAATCAATTCAACATTCTCAACCTCGGCCATTTGCTTGATGCTGAACAGGCTGTTATATAAAAAGTGAGGCTGAATCTGAGACTGCAGATGTTTAAGTTCTGCCTCGCTGGTTCGTATGCGGGCAACATAATTTTCATCAATCAGAATATGTAAGCGCTCTATCATGTGATTGAAACGAGAGTACAAATAACCAAATTCGTCCCGTCTGGATTGTGGAATATGAATGCTTGTCTGCCCCTGCTCCGCCATTCTGAACCCGCGGATGAGCACAGATAACGGCTTGTGAATCGACCTATAGATCGAAAAGGAGAAGATCATAATAATAACGATTGAAATAAGCGTCAGCATCCACAACCACAAGTTGTATTGTTCCAGAGGAGCTTTGAGCACATCATTAGGAATGCTGGCCGTCAGCGTGAATGAGTGATCGGGATCATAAAGCGAATAGTACAGAAATGGATCGGATTGAAACCTCGTAACCTGCATGGATACCGGAGATTCTGGAGATACCTGCTGCAATTGTGCCGACGATGCAGGTTCATCAGAAGAAGAAATGACCACATTGTGATGCTCTCCGAAGCTCAGCGTAATATCACTGCCCCCTGTTTCCGCGAGTTGCTGCAATCTGTGCTTCAATTCTTCAGCAGACAAACGTATGCCTAATATGAAATTGGGCGGTTCCTCATGATTCATGTTGTACGGGTTGCTTTTGAGAAAATAAAGATTGTTATCCGAATAAGACAGCTCACCATTCAGATTTCCCATAGTTGCCAGCAGAGCCTTCCATTCGCCATCCTCCACATTGCGAATTCCGTCCACTGCGCTGACCCGTTTATGCAGAGCCGGTACGTAATACACAACATCACTGATATAGGGACTCGTTACCATGATCTGACCCAGCTTGTTGTGGATATTATTGAGACTGGAAGTCACCTCATACCTGCTCATGATCGCTGCTCGTGTACTTAGCGTGGACATCGTATCATCGAACGAAAATTCGGTCACAAGCCCACTCATTCGCTCCAGTTCGAATTGCAGATGATTGTGGTAAAAATACAGCTTTGATTCATGCGCCTTCTCCACTTCTGTCTGCATTTGCTTGGAGCTGGTATGTGTGATCATAATGCTGATTCCATATAGGGGCAGAATGACAAGCACAAAAGCAATCATCAGCTTGACGACAATGGATGCATTTTTCCAGGTGCCCATCGCAAATCTCATTTCCCTCCACTCCTTTCCTCAACGGCAAATAGGAGCCGGAAATCGGCTCCTCCCATTGGCTTTCCTCCATCGATCTTATCCCTTTACACTGCCTACAACAAGTCCATGAACGAAATACCTTTGCAGGAATGGATACACGAGCAGAATGGGTATAACGGACAAAAAGATTTGGGATGCCTGAGTCGTTCTGTCCGACACCTGGCTTAACAGCGTTGCGTCCTCCAGGGTCATCATCTCACTTTGAAGCATCGTCACTTGCTGCAGCATCGATTGCAGATACGTAGCTAGCGGATAACCTTCCGGACTCTTCATGTAGATCATGCCATCAAACCAGGCGTTCCAGTGTCCTACCATGGCAAATAGTGTGATGGTTGCAATACTTGGCAATGAAATGGGGAGGTAAATGCTCCATAGTGTGCGAAAATGGCCTGCACCATCCATCCATGCTGCTTCTTCCAATTCCTTCGGCAAGCCTCGAAAGAAATTCAGCATAAGTAATACATTAAAGATGGGAACCGCCCCCGGCAAAATCAGGGCCCAGATTGAATCCAACAGACCTGCTTCCTTAACGATAAGATAACCCGGGATCAATCCCCCACTGAATAGCATGGTGAAGACAAAAATCCACGCATAGAATGTTCTGGAACGGAACTTTGCTGCCTCTTTGGAGAGCGGATAGGCTACAAGAATCGTGAAGACCAGATTGGTCGCAACCCCGAGTACAACGCGGAGAAGACTTGTGCCGAACGAGTTTAGAAACTGCTGATTCTCCAGAATGTATTTATAGGAGGACAGGGTGAAGTCCACCGGCCAGAATGTCACACTCCCCGCCTTGACTGCATCACTTGAACTAAACGAAATCGCCAGAATATTCACAATAGGAAACAGACACAGCAAGGCAAGAAGGGTCAGGATGACGTAATTCAATCCCAGAAACCATCGATAGGCTCTCGAAGCGTGATGCATGTTCTTGCCTCCTTTCTAGAAAATCCGATAATTGGCTAATCGATAGGCCAGGAAATATCCAAGCCCGATAAAGATGAACGAAACGACTGATTTAATGAGGCCCAATGCGGTGGATACGGAGTACTGAGCATCCTGCAAACCAATCCGATAGATCATGGTATCGAGAATATCTCCCGATTCGTAGACGAGCGGATTATATAGATTGAACACTTGGTCAAAGCCGCCATTCAGTACGTTACCAAGGCTTAGCGTAACCATCAGTATTACGATTGGACGAATGCCGGGGAGCGTAATATGCCATGTCTGCTTCCATCTTCCCGCCCCATCCATTACGGATGCTTCATACAAGGATTTATCAATGTTTGTCAATGCGGCCAAGTATATAATGGTGCCAAATCCGAATTCTTTCCATTGGTCCGTAATGACGAGTATGTAAGGAAACCATTCGTTGTTGGCCAGGAACTGAACAGGTTCAACCCCTATCGCCTTAAGCAGTATATTTACGATACCTGTGCTAGGGGACAACACATCCACAATGATCCCGGCCAATATGACCCACGAAAAGAAATGCGGCATATAGATGACCGTCTGTATTGTTCGTTTAAACCCTGTTTTGCGTACCTCATTCAGCAATAAGGCCACAAGCACCGGAATGACCAAACCGGACACAATTTTCATCACGGATATGAAAACGGTATTCCATACGACCTGCCCGAATCCAGGCAGATCGAATAAGTACCTGAAATTGTCCAGGCCGACCCAATTCATATTTTTGAATCCGGCAATGGGAGAGAAATTCTGAAAGGCAATGGAGAGTCCCGCCATCGGAATGTAACCGAATACAATAATGATGATCAGTCCAGGCAATATCATAAGATGAAGCGGAACGTTTCGTATAAATTGTTTGTAGTTGGAACGCATGAGCTGTCTCCTCCTTCAAATTCATTATAGAATCCGTCAGGAATCGGCCATAGTGTAGGCTATTTACTTTAGGTATCTTTTGTTGACCATTGTCTACAGACCAACAATACAACTAAAAAAGGAACGCATCGGTTGCAATTCTATTCTTAAGCAATTAAAATAAACTCTTTTGAGATATGTATAGATATATCGTGTATTTGGTAATTCCACCCTGGTTTGATACTGAACATATGAAACCTTACAATTCTATGTACGTAATATTTACCTATTAAGATTCAGAGGTGACAATTATTTATTTTGATAACAAATGAGGGATATCATGAAAAAACAGTTTATCGTACTTGGTCTTGGACGATTCGGTTCAAGCCTGACACGGACGCTCATTAACAATGGACATGAAGTGCTCGCAGTAGACAAGAATGAAAATCTGGTTCAGGAAATTTCAACAATAGCCACCCATGTTGTACAGGCGGATTGTACTGACAAATCAGTCCTCAAAGAGTTGGGAGCAAGCAACTTCTCCCACGCCATTGTCGCAATCGGTGAAGATCTGCAAGCCAGTATATTGACCACTCTGTTATTGAAGGAACTCAATGTACCCAAAGTAACAGCCAAGGCCAAAAATGATAACCATGGCAGTGTGCTTAGCAAGATTGGTGCCGATCAGATCGTTTACCCGGAACGTGACATGGCCACAAGGCTGGGGAATCAGCTTAGCTCAGACAACATTATTGATTCCATCGAATTGTCTCCAGACTACAACCTGGTCGAGATCAAAGCTCCTGAAAGTATGAATCAGAAAACGCTACAAGAACTCAACATCCGGGCAGGATATGGATGTACTGTTATCGCCATCAAAACGGGGAGTAACCTGAATATTTCTCCAAGGGCAGAAGACACCGTTCGTACGGGAGATATGCTCTTGTTAATCGGCAGTAACGAAGACATTCGGATTCTGGAGAGTGATTATGAGCAAAAGAAATAAACACGTACCGAGAACTTCAGCTCTATCCATCGTTGAATCGATTGTAAACAAACTGAAAAATAATATGAGTCCCCCTCAACTTATCATGATGATCTTCTTCGCTCTCATCTGGATCGGGGCCATATTACTTGTATTGCCGGTATCTTCGAATACCGGAACATCTATCGGTTTACTTGATGCCTTGTTTACAGCAACCTCTGCCATATGTGTAAATGGGTTAATTGTCTTGGATACAGGCAGTGTCTTTTCTACATTTGGACAAGTCATCATCATGATTCTGATTCAGGTTGGCGGGTTGGGGTTCATGACACTAGGTGTAATGGTTGCCATTATTCTGGGGAAACGGATTGGATTGAAACAGAGGCTCCTTATTCAACAAGCCACCAATACATCTTCTGCTCAAGGTCTGGTTAAGCTTTCGATGTATATTGTGCTCATAGCCTTTGCTTTTGAAGCTTTGGCTACATTGATTCTTACTTTGCGATGGCATAGTGAACTGGGATGGGGACAAGCTCTTTATTACGCGATATTCCACTCTGTGTCTGCTTTCAACAATGCGGGTTTCTCCTTATGGTCTAATAGCCTTTCCCCCTTTGTTGGCGATCCGGTAGTCAATCTTACGGTCATTTCGCTCTTTATCATTGGCGGATTGGGTTACATTGTGGTTGTGGATGTTTTTCGCAAACGATCATGGAGAAAGCTATCTCTGCATTCGAAGATTGTATTAATCGGCAGTTTTTCTCTATATTTGTTTGGATTCATCACCATCCTTTTACTTGAAAGTTGGAATCCGTCCACGTTTGCTGATTTATCTTATGGCGAACGCATATGGGCTGCTCTATTTCAGGGTACTGCCCCTCGAAGCTCCGGTTTCAATACAATTGATATTGGTAGCATGCTTGCAACATCCCAATTTTTTATTATTATCCTGATGTTTATTGGAGCCGCTTCCGGCGGGACGGGTGGAGGAATTAAAGTTAACACCTTTGTCGTGCTTGTTCTAGTGACCATTCAAACATTTCGGGGCGGCGGGCAAACACATGCTTTTGAGCGTAAAATAGCAGAAGAAACCGTTATGCGCGCACTCGCTGTTGTCATGAGTTCACTGGCGTTTGTGCTAGGAATCTCCATACTTCTGTCCATCTCCGAAGGAATTCTTGAGAATCATTTTCTGGATGTTCTGTTTGAAGCGACTTCTGCGTTTAGCACTACAGGACTATCGATGGGCCTTACAAGTGAGCTGAGTGCTACTGGAAAAATTCTAGTCATCTTCACCATGTTTGCAGGTCGGTTGGGACCTTTAACACTCGCTTTTGCATTGGCCCAGAAGAAACGTACGTCCAAAATTGGTTATGCCGAGGATCATGTTCTTATTGGCTAACCTATAGGCTCCTGTTAACTCTATTCAAAATGCCCCCTTATCTAAGACGACCTAACGTCTGGATAAAGGGGCATTTTTGTTAATTATTTATACAGACGCTCCATGATCAGGACATTCACCGAATGCGCAGACAGATGAACCACAACCGAATCCTCCTGTAGATGAATCACTTGTTCTTGTGGAACGATCTTCTCATCGTTCTTCTGATTCACGTTGGGAACATGTAGCAATTCTTCATCGCCGCTAAGTGTTATCATTCTCGCAACAGAAGCAACGTTCAGATCCTGAAGGTGAATTTGAGTTGCTTTATCCACCCCATCTGCGTTCACCAGCTTCACATACACATGCTGTGCATCTCTCGTAACGGAATGGAATACGTCCCGGTTGTACGCTTCGAGCTTGTAATCCAGAATTCGGCTGGTTGTGTGACCATCGGTATAAGAGCAGATCAGATTCTTCCCTGTGTCACCACCATAATTCATCGTAATCGTATAATTCGTATCGTTCTCCAGTGGTTCATAGTTGGCTGCCCGGAGATTTCCCGCTGCAGTACTGGAAGAATAATCACCCAGGGTGTAGCCCTCTACACCTTGTTTGTATACTTTGACTCCCGTTGCACTGCCGCCATATCCAATCGCGTATTCAATGACATCCTTTTTCTCAGGGGATATATCCGTCAATCCCACACCGATGGTGAAGCCATCCTCACCCGCTGTGCGCTGAATCTCAACTTCAACTTTATAATTCGTCCATTCATCGTTCAGAAGATACACCCCATTCAGACCGCTTGCCTGCGCTTTCAAAATCAGCCCTTTTCCCGTCTCCAGCGTGTATCCTGCCGATCCCGGAATCCGATTCCACGACTCATTCAGAGCTGTCTGCTCCCTGAAATCTTCTGTAAACAGCACCCTGCCATCCTGGTTCGATGTGACCGTAATCCGTTTCACCACAATGTCAGCTTGACCTGTCGCAATCTCGATCCCGCCACGCGGTATGAGCTCTATCGGTTGACCCTTGCTGTATGTTGAAAATGAAGTGCTCAGCACCTGATCGCCCACGTACTTGGCAAAAAGCTGCTGTACATAGTAATTCGGTGTGTACCACACCGTCTCATCATCAAACCAGATGCAGTCCGGCGTCCAGCGGTAGGTGCCATCTGTTAGTACCTTGTTAAATAGTGGTGCATAGGCAGCCAGGCGAACAACGTCCGCATTATTTTCAAACCCGGTCATGATCGCCGCTTCAGCAACCGCACCTGCCAAGGTATTTTTGTCCGTTGACGCATATTCTCCCACAAATACCTTAGATGTCTCTTTCCAATCCATACTGCCATCTTCGTGATACGCCCGCTCATAATAGTTGTACCGATCCACGTTGTTCAGCAGATAGTCATTGGAACGATAGTAATGTTCATCGGCAATGGTATCCATATAGTTGTCCTGGTTCTCATACCAAGTGACCGTCTCCTCGATCACCTCTTTGCCATCTGCAAAAGCGACTTGAGCTGATCCGGTCAGATTGCCGCTCAGGAATTTCCATCCCTGCTGGTACGCATCATCGTCTGCCTGAGCGCCGACTGTCGAAATGATGTGCAGCTCATGATCAGGATAGTTACGCTTCATATAATCATCAATTGACGTCTTGAATACTTCAAAGTTCGCAAAAAATTCGGTTCCCCAGTTCTCATTACCTACGCCAAGATAACGCAGATCGAACGACTCAGGATGCCCCATGCTGCTCCGTATGGCCGCCCATTCATTATGTTCAATATCCGTGCTGAGCGCAAAATCGATCAGGTCTGTAAAGTTACGGATATAATACTCCCTCAAAGCGCCACCCGCCGGATGTGCATAATCCGAACGCGCCTGGCACAGAACGCCACAGGCCATGACCGGAACCGGAGCGGCATTCAGATCTTCAGCTAGTTGGAAATACTCCATGTATCCGAGGCCCATCGTCATCATGTAACCCCAGACATTATAGTTCTCCTTGCGAAGTTCAACCGGTCCCACCGAATCCTTCCAGTCATACACATTGTCCCAAATAAATGAACCTTCCGAAATGCATCCCCCCGGGAAACGCAGAAACTTTGGATGCAGATCGACGAGTGCTTGAACCAGGTCTTTCCGGAGTCGATAGTTTGGATTACCCGTGTAGTTGGCATGTGCTGACGCGGATATTCCCTGCTCTTTCGGATTGGCTCCCCATACATCTTGTGGAATCAACGATACCATATCGATGGAAATGTCCCCATCGAAGGTGAGTGCCAATTGCCCCAGCGCAGTTTCCGTTCCAGTCAGGGTTACGTTCGAATTCTGGATTCCGTACTTCATCCATGTGTTACCACCTTCCACTTGCAGCGCAACTGAATCACTGATGGCATCGCCGTTCCCATCCTGCAATTGAATCGTAATCGTTCCTGCGGATACTGCCTTGGCCCAGACAGTAAAATCATATGCCTCACCCTTCTTAATGGACATGGCACAATGTTGATTGGAATCCGAGAAGCCGCGATTTCGAATCGTCGCACCAGCCGGAACCGTTACATAATAAGCATTCACTTCCGGGTCTTTCACGTTAAAATGAGTGTTTAATCCATCGGTCTGCTGCACGATCATTTTGTCGGTATCCCCGGACCAGGCATACAACGGATCACGGTTCCGACCTGTCGAACAACCACATTCTCCCGAGTCATGCGAGTATGTATCGAATGCAAAGGATTCAAACGAGCGGTTCTGAACAAGCTCTGCATAGATTCCCCCGTCTGCCGCATTGTTAATGTCCTCGTAGAAGAGGCCGTACATTACTTCGCTAATATCCGCCACACGTTGATCCCCGTGAATCGTAACGGTATAAGGCGGGAGGTGCTCTGGAACAACAGAGACATCAAAACTTTTGTTCGACGTACTTCCACCCTTGGTCAAAAGTGCATTCAAACGAACTCCCTGTGCAGAGCTCAGAGATTGAATTTCTCCATTCGCTGACAGAACTTCAGGCTGACTTGAACTCCATTGAACGTTCACCTTTCCCCCTAGCAAATCTATAGGCAATGCTACATCTTTGGTAATAATCCGGGCTGGAGCAGACAAATATTTATCTCCGGCTAGCTTCACAATCTCTTCATCAGTCAGGGACTCGCACATCACCTCAATGACTTCATCCATGGATAGAGCCGTCTGATAAATCCGAAAATCAGATAGTGATCCCGCAAAGTCCACATCTGCCGAGTACTGAGAACGTCCAATATAATTACGGCTATAGTTCACAGGGTCCACGAACGAATCAAACCATCTGCGCAGTTTGGCATAATTGCCACTGGACGTCTGACTGATGGAGCCATCCGCCACCATCTCCCCATTCACATATACAACCGGACCTGCGCTGCTGCGTGTGCCGCCTTGACTTCCTGCCACCGACAAAGCAATATGCATCCATTCCCCACTGGCAAATCCGCGTCCCGGGTCTACAACCAAATCATCTCCCGCATATAACGTACCTCTCATCTGACGAGTCAGAAATAAATAGGGGCCCTTCTCGCCATTGCCGAAGTCGAAAATTCGCTCCCACACATTCGAACCTTTGTCCAAATGGACCCATGCCGCAACAGTCACACCTGTGTTATCGCTTACATCTTGCAGCAAATTCGAAGGCAGCTCCAAGTAGGATGTTCCGTTCGATCCTCCGGTAAAAGTCACCGCCGATCTGCCATTTACTTCGGAAATGCTGGGTAGTTTTTCTCCTGAGGCTGTTCCATTGTGTCCGTTCCCCGAGCTATCCTTGCCGATCTTGGCTGCATCTTCAAACTTGTAGTGTGCGATGAGTTGATTGCGAAATGTAGTCATGTTCATTCCTCCTATGTAGCGTAAATTATCGTAGATGGCTTTCTTTAATTCGTATAAATGTAAATTAATTAATAAATATATGAACAACTGATCTAATCGTATAGTATCTTATTCCGAGTCATGATTTCAATCCCAAAATTACAGAAAGTCCAACGTAGTACAGGAATTCATACGAATCAATCCATCTTTTTGCTTATCTCCCTCTCAATCATAAAGATTCATAAAGACACCCTAACGATAATATTTATGGTTTACAAATATATAAACTGATTGATAATATAACAAATGAAAGCGCTTGATATTTAATATTATCGAAAAGGAGGACTGTCCGGCCATATAACGTTTGCGGCAGTGAATAGGTTGATTTTTCATTTCAGGTATTGGGAAAGGGGAAACGTATGAAACGTTATTGGGTAAGCGTACTTCACATTTCTTTACTGAGCACTGCATTACTTACGGCAACAACTTTGGCACCCGTGTCCGTATTGGCGGACAGTCCAGGGGCAGACAGTTCCAAATCGCAAGTTTCCACATCCATTGAGAATACGGCTCCATCATTCAGAAATGTTTCCGTTCATGACCCTTCCGTTATTAAGGTCGGTGATACCTTTTATATTTTCGGCTCACATCTCCAGGTAGCCAAATCCAAGGATTTGATGAATTGGGATTCGGTCGCCTCCGGGGTTACGGATGATAATCCTGTTGTGCCCAATGTAACCAAGGAATTCGCAGAAGCCCTAGAATGGGCGCAGACCGATACGTTATGGGCAGCAGACGTCATTCAGCTGGAGGATGGCAAATTTTATATGTATTACAATGCGTGCAAAGGAGACTCTCCCCGCTCTGCGTTAGGCGTTGCTGTCGCAGACAACATTGAAGGGCCTTATAAGGATCAGGGCATTCTGCTGAAATCCGGCATGTGGGATCAGATCAGTGAGGATGGCACCATATTCGATGCAACGATCCATCCGAATGTGGTCGACCCTGATATGTTTTTCGATAAAAACGGAAAATTATGGATGGTATACGGTTCCTATTCCGGGGGGATTTTCATTCTGGAGATGGACAAAACGACGGGAAAACCACTCCCTAATCAGGGGTATGGCAAAAAACTGACCGGAGGCAATCACAGCCGAATTGAAGCTCCTTATATGCTCTATAATCCCGAAACCGACTATTATTATCTGTATCTGTCCTATGGTGGGTTGGGTGCTGACGGAGGATATAACATTCGTGTAGCCCGCTCCAAAACGCCGGATGGTCCTTTCCTCGATGCCGAAGGAAACGATATGATCACCGTCAAGGCGGACAAGGACAAACCCTTGTTTGATGACCGCTCGATTGAGCCTTTTGGCGTGAAATTACTGGGGAACTTCCTCTTTCAAAGACAGATCGGTGATCCCGGCACTGGTCAGGGTATCGGCTATGTATCACCAGGGCATAACTCCGCCTATTATGACGCAGAAACCGGAAAACAATTTCTGATTTTCCATTCCCGCTTTCCGGGTCGCGGAGAAGAGCATGAAGTCCGCGTACATGAGATGCATATGAACTCGGAAGGATGGCCTGTCGTTTCTCCCTATCGTTATGCAGCTTTAGAAGAGGATACTGACCAACTGACAACCCAGGATATTGCTGGACAGTACCAATGGGTAAATCACGGGAAGGAAATCACGGCCGAGATCAAATCATCGCAATCCGTTCAATTCACAGCAGATGGGCAGATTAATGGTGCCGTGACGGGAACATGGACTCTTGGACCAGACAATAAGGTGCAAATCACATCCAATAACATCGTATATAATGGCGTTTTCACGCATGAATGGGAGCCGGATTCCCAGAAGACGGTTCTGACCTTTAGCGCGCTCTCCTCTTCTGGTGTGGCCATCTGGGGGAGTCAGATGACTGCAATGAAGGATCAGGATATTGTTAGTGCGGTCAAAAGGGACCTGAACATCGGCGACACGGGGAACATATTCTTTAACCTTTCCCTCCCGACCAAGGGAACACGCGATTCAGAGATTACTTGGAAATCCTCCAACGCCTCTGCCCTCTCTGCTACAGGGGTAGTGAATCGCCCTCGTGTTGGCAAGGGAGATGCCAAGGTGGCATTAACGGCAACGATCCGCAAAGGAAGCGCGGTGAGCTCCAAAACGTTTAATGTTACTATTCCACAACAAGCAGTAAGTCCACTGCTTGGAGAATATACGTTTAATCAAAAGAAGCTTGCAAAAATCGCACAGGATTCCAGCAAAAATGAATATCACGGCCAAGCCTTTAATGTGACAACGACTTCTGCGGTTAACAGCAAAAATCAGGCTGCCGCCTTCAATGGAACAGACAGCTATATCCAGCTGCCCGGAATCATCACAGATACGACGGATTTCACCTTTAGTGCATGGGTCAACTGGAGTGGCGGCGGAGCCTGGCAGCGAATTTTCGATTTTGGAAATGGCCTGACCAGACATATGTTCCTTACCCCCGCACAGCATACAGGAGCTCTGCAATTCACCATCCATGACCAGGGACGGGATCAGAGCCTCATTGCTGCTGAACCGCTGCCCTCCAATCAATGGGTACATGTCGCTGTCACCCTTCAGGGAGATACAGGTACTCTGTATGTGAACGGAAAAGCTGTAGCAAGCAGCACCGAAATTACGTTTAACCCGAAGGATCTTCAAGTGACGGAAGCTTATTTGGGCAAAAGCCGTTATACAGCCGATCCCTTCTATAAAGGCTCGATGGATAACGTAAAAGTATATGATAAAGCGTTAACCTCCACGGAAATTCAGCGTCAGGCAAAAGAAAAGCCTTAATCAGCAACCTTGCCGCTGGAGTTAAATCTATAACAGAACGCCAATACAGCAGCCGAGTTTACAGACTGCTTATTGGCGTTCTGTTCATTTCATTTTGAATAATGGATGACCATGCTTAACTTGTTCGCAGAGGCACCCGAATTCTTATAGGCATGAGGCTTGTCCGCCCGAAAACGGATCGACTCCCCTTGTTTTACCGTATAATCCTCCTCCCCAACCCGAATTATAACTTCCCCTTCAAAAACCGTAATAAATTCCTCTGCCCCATCGATATGCGGTTCAGCATTCAAAGAAGACTCCTCATCCATCTCCATAACGTACATTTCAAAACGTCGCCCCTCTTCAAAAGAAAAATGCGGATAAATCCGAATCTTGCCCTCATTCTCCATCAAAGCTTGAATATCACTGCCCGTTACGACTGTGGTGTCCGACTTCGGCTCGTGGATCAAGGCGGTAAAAGATATTTTCAGACCGTTCGCAATCTTCCATACGGTAGCAATTGTAGGGTTCGATTCCCCCCGTTCAATTTGACCAAGCATCGTCTTGCTAATTCCAGACATCTCGGCAACCTTGTCCAGACTAAGCTTTCTTTGCTCCCTGAGCTGTTTCAAATTTTGTGCAAGAACAACGTTAATGTTTTTCAATATAAAGTCACCTCTGTTTTTAAAAGATTATATTGTGCTTTATAGCGCACATAATGTACAATTATAAAGATCGTACGTTATAACGTACATTTCAACTAAATATAACATACACCGAGAATCAATTGTGGAGGACTTATGAATATTATACCGTTACTGACGTACGCAATCGTGGCTTCATTCACACCGGGTCCCAACAACATCATTGCCATGACTCATGCAAGAAACGAAGGATTCAGAAAAATCCTTCCGTTTATTGGTGGCGTTGCAGCCGGCTGCCTGCTTATTATGGTTCTGTCCAGTTATTTCAACCTTATTCTGCATCAATACATCCCAAGGATCAAACCAGCCCTGAACGTGTTGGGATGTGTGTACATGATCTATTTGGCAATTAAAATTATGCGAAGTAAACCTGCGAATGCCAAAGATTCCAAGGTGAATCGTTTTTCATTTCTCTTTGGCTTTACCCTGCAATTCATCAATCCCAAAGTCATTCTGTATGGTCTTACGGCTATCTCCGTATTTGTCATGCCTCTTGGGCAGTCACATGTCCATATTATCGTTTTTTCGTTGCTTCTCACCATCATAGGTGTTAGTGCGAATATGACGTGGGGGTTATGTGGTGTGTTATTCCAAAGTTTTTTATTGAAATATGAACGTCCTTTTAATATGGTGATGGGTGTTTTGCTCATCTGCAGCGCCCTATCGATTCTATTATAAATACAAAAAGAAAAAGCGTCCTCTCATCCGATGAGGGAACGCTTTTTCTCAACCTCAGTTCGATCTCCACCATGGCTGGCTCGGGTAAGTCTCCGAATGCAGCACAACCTTCTCACCGATTTTGGGTGTTGCAATGTCGACATTCAATGCATGTGCAGCCTTGGTAATCCGTTCAACCGGCTCGTTCCATGCATGATAGGCCAATGTAAAAGCGGCCCAATGAATAGGGATGAGCAGTCCCCCCTTGACATCCAAGTGAGCCTGCACCGTTTCTTCCGGCATCATATGAATGTTGGACCAACGCTCGTCATATTGGCCGCATTCCATCAGAGTCAGGTCAAAGGGTCCGTACTTACTACCGATTTCCTTGAAATGAGGACCGTATCCGCTATCACCGCTAAAGAAAACCTTCGTTTCCTGTCCGGCAATGACCCACGAACACCATAATGTAGAATTGCGATCCAGCAATCCTCTACCCGAGAAATGCCTTGCAGGCGTACAGGCAAATGTCAAACCCTTGAAGGATAGCTCATCCCACCAGTTATGTTCAGTAATCTGTTCCGAAGGCACACCCAGTTGAATTAGTCGTCGACGCACGCCAAGCGGGACAATAAACCGGTCTGTTTTATTCTTTAATCTGCGGATGGAAGAGTAGTCCAGATGATCATAATGGTCATGCGATATAATGATCGCATCCAAGGCTGGAAAATCCTCAGGTTGAATCGGCAGGTTAGTGTTGTATCGTTTCGTACCCGCCCAGGATACAGGAGATGGACGGTTGCCGAGCATTGGATCAAAGAGCAATCGGTGTCCTTCAATCTCAAGCAGAAAAGCCGAGTGTCCGAACCATGTCACCTGTGGGTTATCGGATATGTTTAATGATTCCGCTGGTTCATATTTCTCCACGGGAATGCTGCTCACGGGTCTCCGCTCTATACTTCTCTGCATGGAATCCCTTAACATGCTTACAAGGGAGCTGAAGCTCATACCTGCGGCTGTTGGAATCTGATTTTCGTATTTTGTCATTATTCATACCTTCTGTTCTCTATAATCAATCATTCAATCCTTCATTCAATCTTGAGTATAACAGGAGTAATATTGCTTTATATTAAATCATTGTTCGTTTATAATCAATTTCGCCTTCGGTTATCTGAATTTCCCTAATCAACTGTCGAAGATTTTACAGCCCAGCGACGAACATCTCACAGGACTATATCACTAACCCATGTTGATTCATCTCCTGGTTAAACTAATTAAGGTGGAATTAAGACTCTGTTTTCTCTCCAATAAGACTGGGCATATATAATAGAGAAAATACAGCAGAGAGTATGTGAGAGATGATGAAAAAATGGCGCAGAAGATTATTTAAAACGTTTATATTCGGAGTTGTTGCGATTCTCCTCCTTTTGGGGACAGGCGTGATCTACCAACAAGTGAGTGCACGGCAGGATGCAAAAACATTCATTCCTCCTGGCAAGCTGTACAGCGTGCATGGTGACAATATGCATTTATATACGGGTGGTCAGGGAGATACAACGGTCGTCCTTGCATCCGGATGGGGTACTGCTGATCCTTATGTAGACTATTATCCGCTTTATGAAAAGCTTGCACCTTACACGAAATTCGCGGTTTACGATCGCTTTGGCTATGGTTATAGCGATAGTACCGATAAGAAACGCGATGTCGATACTGTGGCAGATGAATTGCACGAGTTATTAGAGGTATCTGGGCAAAAGCCACCATACGTCCTGGTAGGTCACTCCCTTGGATCGCTGGAAACACTCCGGTTTGCTCAAAAGTATCCGGATGAAGTACAAGGTATTGTCATGTTGGATGGGGGAAGTCCGGAATATTACGCCAATGAAACTGACGATATGGCAAGTGTGATTGGTGGCTTCATGAACCAATTCCGGATTCATACGGGACTGCTCCGCTTGTCCTTACAGTCTGACGCAGTCGTGGAAGCCTCCAATGCCAATCGAAACGGTCTGAAGTTTGTGCCTGATGAACTGAAGAAGATCGATACAACGGCCCTGCTGCTTAACTATGGGAATGCCAACACCGTGGATGAGTTACGTGAAATGACAGCCAATGCCAAGGTTGTTGTCGACAACAAAAAGCCCTTCCTGTTTCCACTTACCATACTGACAGCAGATTACTTTGGAGCCAGTGAGCCTATATGGGATAAAACCCAAGCTGAATTTACGTCCTGGTCGGAACACTCCAAGCATGTAACCGTTAAGGATACCGAGCATTATATTCATCAATATCACCCGGACCTTATCGCCAATGAAATATTGGAACTGGTTAAGAAGTAGATTCCCTGAATAAACGCTGAACTACCAAACCAACCAATTCATGCCAAATAAAACCCTAACGATTCTGGTAATCGTCAGGGTTTTATTGTGTTAAAGGCTCACTGTGCTATTGCCATCCTCGGTGTTTGTGATCTAAAATGCGCCAATGCCTCCTGAACCTCCGTGCTCGTAAGACCGTGTCGATCAAAATAATGCATCAGCTCGTCCAGCTCAGTTCCATCACCGCCGTATATCCTATCAATTTTTTGTATGATCTTTTGTTGTAATCTTTCTTGAATACGCATGCAACGGACAGGTTCACATAGCCAAAAATCAGTTCGTTTGACCTCCCCTGTTGCAGTCCATAACAAATTCTCATATCGTATGACATCCCAATCGTGATACCCCGCCTGAATCTGCTGAAGTTCTGTCGAAAACATATCATACATCAGGTTGTGTGGTATGTGTCCGTACGCAGCCCGATACTCTCTCAGATTGAATCCTTCAATCCATTCCGTCAGCGTAAAATTTCCCGAAGCATAAGCATACAATTCAGGAACATGATGGTTGTTTTGTAACGACAAGAGTGCCTCACATTCATATTCCCCATCCATTTTCCCACGAGCAGTATACACTTTCAGGCAGTATTCTTGTAAACGATAGACAACCGACTGCTTTCCCATTAGCGAAGCTTGCATAGTCAGATGACCGTTTTTCTCATATCGATCCAGCAATTGTTCGATGTTAGCAGGTAGAGATTTAACGATTCTCATAAAGACGTCTCCTTGATTATAAATTGCAGTCGCCAGAACATGAACTATTTGCTTCCCAATCAAGATTTATTTGATTTACCTTAGCAGGTCTATTTTCACTCTAATGGATGGAACCCGTTTCATGTCAAGGTACAAAAAAAACGATGCCCCCTTTTAAAGGGAGAGCATCGTTCGTTTCTTTTATATGCCGTTCAATTAATGCATAGAGCCTTGTTGTTCCTGCTGAGCACCCACCTTAACTCGCTTCAGGAACAGTGAGATGATCAGTCCAATTACAGCGAGAATCAGTGCGAAAACAAATGCATTTTGTACACCGGATGTGAACCCTGCCAACTGATTCTCTGGGCTCTCAGGATTCGTCACACCGCTCAAGAAGCGGGTCTGTCCTGCGCTCAGTATACTCACCGCAACAGCTGTACCGATAGCTCCCGATACCTGCTGTAATGTATTCATAATCGCGGTTCCGTGAGGGTAAAAATCAGGTGGCAGTTGATTCAAACCGTTGGTTTGTGCAGGCATCATGATCATTGAAATTCCGATCATCATGAACACATGCAATGTAATAATCTTGCCCAGTGTTGTTGTCGGAGTAATTCCCGTGTACATGAAGAGAACAACAGTCACGATAGCGAGACCGATAATCACAAGCCACTTCGGACCGAACTTGTCGAACAGACGCCCCATAACCGGAGACAAGAATCCATTCAGCAAACTGCCCGGCAGTAAAACCAAACCAGCAGTCAATGCTGTAACCGCCATACCTTGTTGCAGATACATCGGCAGAATCAACATGGATGACAGCATCATCATCATACAGAGGAAGATCAGGATCAAACCAATCGTAAACATTGGATATTTGAATGCCCGCAGATCCATCATCGGCTGTTTCATTCTCAATTGACGGATGCTGAACATCAGCAAAGATAACACGCCAATAACCAGTGTCGCTACAACGATAGGACTGGTCCAGCCACCGCCACTTTCCCCATGTCCTCCGGCACTACTGAATCCGTACACGATTCCACCAAAGCCCAGTGTCGAAAGTATAATGGAAAGAACATCAATTTTGGGCTTGGTCAATTTCGAAATATTCGGTAAGAACAGCAAGCCACATACCAATGAGATAATAAAGAACGGCAAGGAGATCCAGAAAATCCAGTGCCAGCTCAGATTTGCCAGAATCAGACCCGAGATACTCGGACCACTTGCTGGCGCAAACATGATAACCAAACCGATCAAGCCCATGGCAGCGCCACGCTTTTCAATCGGGAAGATAACCAATATGGTGTTGAACATTAGTGGCAGTAACAGAGCTGTACCTACAGCTTGTAATACCCGTGCCACCAACAAAATTTCAAAGCTCGGTGCAATAGCAGCAACAAGCGTTCCTGCAATCGAAAAAATCAGAGAAGTTGTGAACAACTGTCTCGTCGAAAACCATTGCAACAGCATACCGGAAACCGGCACCAAAATACCCAAAACGAGCAGATAACCTGTCGTTAACCATTGGATCGTAGTAGGTCCAACTTCGAGCAAGCCCATAAGCGGTGTCAATGCCACATTCAGAGCTGTTTCACCAAACAGTCCAATAAAGCCGCTGAGCAGCATGGCGAATAAAATTGGAAATACTTTATATTGTTTTGTTTCTTGTTGATCCTGTACAGAACCAGCTTTCATGGAAGCCTCCACAATCCCATCCTCCTCAAACATTCTGACGATTTCTATTTCTCTTTACGAAGCTTATTGCTTCTCTCTTGCATTCTTTGCCACAACGGACAAATAATCAGCAGCCGTCAGCAAAGGCTTTTTGTCCTGGTTAGTCAGGCTGATAATCAATGCTCCCTCCATTAAGGAAATGACGAGAAGTCCCATCTCTTGTGCTTTCTCTTCACCTATGCCATCCAAAATCAGATGTTTCGTAATCATTTGCTGCCAACCTGCAAACACATCCTGACAGGCAATTCGCAATTGCTGACTGATACAGGAGGTCTCCACGGCTGCCCAGAAACTAAATGGAAGAAAGCCCGTAAAACCTGCCGCCTCGGTTTCAACCGCTAAGTCATGGATAAATTGCTGAATGGCATCCCCCGTATTATCATGGGCTGCAAATGTTTCTTCAAACTTCTGCAGAATGTTTTCATTGGCTTTTTGAATGCACTCATGAGCGAGCTCTTCCTTGCCATGTGGGAAATAATGATATAACGAGCCTTTTGGCGTACTGCTCTCCTTAATAATCTGATTTAGACCGGTCGCATGATATCCTTGTGAAAAAAACAGTCTGGCTGCAGTGCTGACGATGAGTTCTCTAGCACTAGACTTTTCACTCAATAAAGCCACATCCTTCAACGAATTATAACAATCGGTCTATATAATTAAAACCGTTTCGAAAAATACTGTCAACCTAATATTTGAGCCAGTTCTAATGAAAGCGCTATAGATTTTGATCTACCTTGATTCGTTACTTAAAGGATAAACACGAGCAGTTCTATGAACTGTAAAATAGCTAAATTGAAGACATAATGTAGGTATATACATCCAGAGGAGTTTGTCAGAAGTGGTTGTAGAAAACGAGTGAAGTTTATCGGCAAAATAAACAAAAAAAGCGAGAACTGCTCCCGCTTTTTTTGTCTATAATTCATTATATGGAATATTGTATCCCTTACTCGAAGAAATCATCGAACGACCGCACAGGTTTTACATCCATAGGCTGCTTGGACGCAGCCAGACATGCATACGCCCCCACATATACGATCAAGCATAACAATATTAATGATAGCATGTTAAGCACTCCCTTTTTTTATCTATCCATTCAGAATCCTCTTTTTCAAAATGCGATTCACTTGCTCTGAGCTGGCCAGCATCAAGATAAGGAATACAAGTACAACCAGCGGGAAAAAGCCGATATTGGTGTTTGCAGCAAGGACCCCAAAAAGCGGAGGAAGTAGTGTGGTCCCTGTGTACGCCAGTGCCATCTGGTATCCCATTAATCGGGCAGAATTCGCTTTGCCGAATCGAGCTGGAGTTTCATGTAGAAGTCCGGGATAGATGGGTGCAAGTCCCAAACCAATCAGCATAAATCCAGCCAGTGCAAACGAAATCGATAATGGAAGCAATAAAATGATTACACCCACAATGGCGGTCACTTGACCAGCCAGAATTAACACCCGATTTTTAATTTTCAACGTGATAAAGCCTGTAATCAGCCTACCAATCGTAATGCCACCGTAGTATAAGGAGATCCATCCCGCAGCCGTTTCTGCCGTGATGTTTCTTGCGCCTACCAGATAGCTGGCTCCCCATAAACCCACCGTTGTTTCCACGCCACAATAAAACAGAAATGCGATCAGTGAGTTTTTGACTCCCTTAATCTTCAATACATTCCGTTCAGGTTTATTCTCACTTTGTAGATATGTGCTTTCCGCTTGCACATGATCTGATTCGTTTATCGGCCTCGCACGCTCACGACTAGCAGCAACACGCTTCCACAAGGGCAACGTCGCAAACAAAATAATGACGAGACAAAACTGGACGATGGCTACAGCTGTATATCCGTTTCTCCAGGAATGCTGCTCTGCAATGTAATACGACATAATGATAGGCCCCGTTGTCGCGCCCACACCCCAGAAACAGTGCAGCCAGTTCATATGGTGTGCTTTGTAGTGCTCTGCGACATAATGATTCAACGCAGCATCAACGGCTCCGGCCCCAAGACCCAGAGGAATGGCAAGAATGACGAGCCATACCAATGAAGGGGCGAAGGAAAATCCAAGGAGTGCTCCGGCTGTCAGACAACAACTAATTAGCGTAACCTTGCCTGTTCCCCATTTTTGAATAACCGTACCGCTTGCCAAGCTTGAAACGATGGTTCCCCCTGCAACAACCATGGATAGAATTCCTGCCGACCCAAACGAAGCCCCAAGTTCAGGCCACATCACTGGCCAGGCTGAACCTAGCAAGGAGTCAGGAATCCCCAAACTGATAAACGCCAGGTAGATGATGATAAGAAACCAAGTTGCCATAATAAATCCCTTCCCTGCAAATAAAATGAAAACAAAATCTGAATTTACTGTATAAAATATTTTATTTATATACTTTATAAAGTATATTTATTTATATGTTTATAGTGCGCCAAAACAATCTCTTTGTCAATAGATCGTATCATCCCAAATTAAAACAGCCACCAATCTGGATTTTCATCCAGATTGGTGGCTGTTTTTTGGATAGGTATCAGTATTGAATGATAAATTGATTAATAGGTGACGTAACCCTCATAGGTAACCGTCCACGTATAGCCTGTCTGACCATCGACTGATTTTAATGTAAGTGTCCCCCGGTACGGATCAACATTATAACTAGCCGTCATAGGAATATCACCAAGCGTTGGAAATTGAGATTTGGGTAAAATGGTTTGCCAGGTTATATACTTTTGTGCGTAAGGAACTACTTGTGTACTGTCTGGTAAACTACTAGTTGAAGTTGAAGGTACACTAGCTGCAAAAGATGTAGAGCCTAGCGTGAAACATGCAACGACAGTTAAAAGACCGACCATAAGTTTCTTTTTCATCTTCATCTTCCTTTCGTTTTGGAGTACAGCTCTATCATATAAGAAAGGCTTCTATTAAAATGTAATATTTGTCATATAGTGAAAATATTTGTTTACGCCAATACCGGTCGGAACCACTCCACTCGACAACAGAGAAAATCTGTTAAACACAAAAAGGGAATTGCCTCTGCAACCCCTTTTGAATTTGAATTATTTAGTTAAATTCTTATGCAAAGTCATGGAGATGAAACTCTATATCGTTATCCTATGGGTTTAAAAGTTTACCACGCTCATCCCAAGCTTCCATATTCAGCTCACTGTTGATCGTTACAGCGGTTAATGCACCCAAGGACGCCGCAGTAATGGCCTGGTACATCTCTGACGCTGCATCTCCGGCGCTGAATACACCCGGTACAGTCGTTTTGCCGTAATCATCCACAACGACCGTACCGGCTTCGTTAACCTCACATCCTAATGTCCGCGGCAGTTCAGATCCAGCAGTCAGTTTCGGTCCAAAGAAAATTCCCGTGCAAGAGATTTCGGTGCCATCCTCCAGTACAACCTGCTGCACCATCCCATCGCTGGATTCGATGGATCGAATTGGAGAGTCCCATACCGGAACACCATGCTGCTTCAATTCCTCCCGCTGCTCATCTGTTAATTCATCAGGTCCATTCGTGCAAATGGTAAACTTGCTTGTCCAGCCGGAAATGGTCTTGGCCATGTGAAATGCCTTGGCTCCATTAACAATAATAACGAGAGCTTGATCTCTTAATTCCCAACCATCGCAATAAGGACATACAAAAGCACTCTTGCCATATACCTCTGTCAACCCGTTAATATCCAGCGGAAGGTCTTTTTTCCCTACTGCAAACAAAACTTTCTTCGTGCGATAGACTTCTCCCTGTGCAGTCGCAACTTGAAAATCGCCATCGGTTCCTGTCACTGAGGTCGCTGTGTCTCCTACAAAATGAACGGACGGATATGCGCTAATCTGTTCTTTCGCAACCTTCCGAAATTCACGTGGACTTGCGCCATCTCTCGTCAGAAAACCGTGTGTTTCACGCGTGACCCAATTACGCGGGCGTTCATCATCTATAACCACAACCTGTTTACGGGCTCTGCCTAGTACAAGTGCTGCATTAAGACCCGCAGGTCCTCCTCCAATGATTAATACATCCGTCTGCTGTTCCATATTTAACACCCTTTCCAGATATTCAATATCCTCTATTGTCTCAAAAAAATAGGTCTATCCTGGCTCTTCTTGCCGCTTACAGTTGGTTCTATTGACAATAATGTAAGAGGAATTAATCATCCTATTAAAGACCTCTTATATCTACAATATACAAAACCGATTCAATATGCAAGAAAAATATTCTTTTATTGTCACTGCTGCTTGGTTTCAATGACCTGTATCACATAAAATCATTTTTAACAATTAAAATAAACCTTGTTTTTAAATTGTTCACAATCAAATGACATTATTTTAAATACTAAATCGTTAATTAATTCACATAGTGTATTGAATGCTATAATGAAACCACGAGATATATAAGTATAGATATAGGAAGTGAGTTCTTGAAAACATTGAATAAAGGGTCACGGCCCGAAATCAGTCTGGAGTATACTAGCTCGATTCCGAAAGTTTTCTTTGATACCATCAAAATCGGAATCATCAAGTCCAATCTGATCGCCATGTTTGCCGGTTTAAGTTTGGCTTTGTATGTTTTTGATGCATCCATTTTAGCTAATATTGTACCCATTATTCTCTCTGTTATCGGGTCTTCCCTGATTATCGGAGCGGCCGGGGTGTTTAACAATTTGTATGATCGGGATATTGATGCGATCATGGAGCGCACCAAAACACGTCCTACCGTAACAGGTCGTGTAGATACCAAAACAGGTTTGATCCTCGGTATTGCCATTACGATTATCGGGGGCATCATGTTGTATATCGCTTCCCCTTCGGCTGCCGTATTCGGCATATTGGGACTGCTGCTGTACGTGTTCCCTTATACGATGTGGACCAAGCGAACAACGGTTTACAATACGGAAGTAGGAAGCCTTTCGGGTGCTGTTCCTCCTCTTATCGGTTGGGCAGCCATTTCACCAGAGCTGGGTCATTATGAAATTTGGGCTTTGGTCGTTACCATGCTGTTGTGGCAGATGCCTCACTTCTATGGTATTGCCATCCGGAGATTTGATGAATACAAAGCCGCTGGTGTTCCTATGCTTCCTGTCGTAAAAGGAATCAGACGGACATACATCCAGACGAATGTTTATCTGGTATTGTTGTTATTCTCCAGCTTCTTGTTCTGGCCGATGAGTCCGTTCATTGCCATTGTTGCGTTTCTGGTAAGTTTGGCCTGGCTTATTCTTAGTGTGGCGACTTTCGATAAGAAAGAAACCAAGAAATGGTCACATAAAATGTTTATTTTCTCCATTAACCACATCACGATCATCTTCCTGGTCATCATTGCGTATTCATTGATTGCACAGCTGATCAAATAAAGATTGACCTATTGTGCCATAATAAAAGCCGTACAGATCTTAACTCTTTCGACAAGAGTTGTCTGTACGGCTTTTTTCATTTGTTACATATACTATATTTTACACTACCCCACTTTAACCGGTGATTGCTCACCTTGCCAAAGCAGCTGCATCTCTTCATTTGTAGCAAGCAATTCGGAAAGGCTTCCCTCGGCCTCAATTCGTCCATCCTTCATGACGATAATATGATCTGCCTTGGCAAGTGCTGCTCTGCGGTGAGACACCGCAATACATGTGACATCTGGCTCCTGGAACAAGCCTTCCCAGACCTGTTGCTCGGTTTCCACATCCAGCGCACTGGACAGATCATCGAAGATGAACAGGTCAGCTTCCGTCATCAACATGCGGCCGGTTGCCGCGCGCTGAATCTGACCACCCGACAGCATGACACCTCTCGGACCTACGGACGTTTCGAGTCCTTGATCCAGGTTTTGGATATCCTTATCCATAACAGCCAGGCGAATAGCTTTTGCAAGAGCAATCTCCGTATGACCCTGTTTGCCCTGAACCATATTCTCTTTTAGCGTATCACTGAACAGTCGGGGTACTTGCGGCGTATACGCTGCTCTGGGCGGCATCAGGAAAGTAGCGGGATCAACATCTTCTCCATTCCAGCGAATCGTGCCTTCCTGTTTGGGCAGCAGTCCCAAGAGTGTGCGTACTAGAGTCGATTTGCCAGAACCGATCCGTCCCGTAATGACCAGAAATTGACCCCGCTTTACACGGAAGCTGATATCCTGTATTCCATTTGCAGAATGAGGATATTGGTACGCCAGATTGCTGATCTCCAGCTCTCTTAGCTTCTCCTTAGGATCTCTCTGTTCAGTAGGAAGCTCAGGCGGATCTTCATTCAGATAAGTCTCTCTGAAATCCATGATCCGGTCTTCCTCACCCGGACGAAATAGAGTTCGCATCCGGTCAAAAGATACTTTGAGCCGTTTATGCTGAAACACCATATATCCAAACAAAGAAATGCTAAAGCCAATATTGGCAAGATAACTAGTGAACAAGGCAAAATTACCTACGGTGAAACTGCCGGATTTCATCTCGGCTGCACACATCAGGAGAATGAGACCTGTACAGATACTGAGCACATGCTGATTAAGGGATCTCATCCACTGTTTGAACAAATTATCCCGGAGCGCAGCTTGACGACGTTCTTCATTCAGTTTGTTAAAACGAGCAGAGACATGCTCTTCTGCCTGCCCGAGTTTCAATGCCTGAACAGCACCAAAGGTCTCCGCAATGAAACTGGTAATTCGACCAGTCGACTCACGATTGACCTGGGCATATCGGCGGGCCCGATTACCAGAAAAGTTGTTCAACAACGTTACAACCACCAGCGGCAAAACAGCTACCAGAGTGATTTTCCAGTTGATGTTTGCCATAATGATGATGGATACGATGGCGAACACGAGCCTTCCCCAGAAATCGACCCAGGATTCCACGTACTCAACCACTTCATCCACATCATCCCGAAAGCGACTCATCGCCTCTCCCGGTGAAGCTGGCAGATTGCGTCCTGGCCAGCGCATAATACCGGCGAGCATATTGGTACGCAGAATGGCCTGAATATGGTAGATATACGTAATCCATGCATAGAACGCGGCAAAAAACGTCCCTACTCTTACCGCTCTAATCAAAGCAATGAAGATCAGCGGAGCTGCCAGCCACATATAATCACTGGAACCCGCCGTTGCCCGGTCAAAGAACCACTGCATACCAACTCCGATTGCCAGAGGTAAAGAATGAAATATGCACCATGACAATCCGTTGATCAAAAATAGAAAAGGCCTGAATCGAAACAAACGGCCTATAAATCCGGTTACATTCACGCCAATTCCTCCTCTCGCCCCGTAATCAGCAATCTCGCATAATGTGACGCCGGATCGCTGGCGAGTTCTTCTCTGGCTCCGAATTCCAGTACCTTGCCATCACCCAGTACCATAATCTGATCGACCTTCTCCAACGTAGCCAGACGGTGTGCAATAATAATTCCGGTACATTGCTTCATCAGCTGATCGATGGCCGACTGAAGCATGCTCTCTGTAGCGGCATCCAGCCGTGAAGAAGGCTCATCGAGAATAACCAGGCTTGGTTCAGTCAGAAATACTCGCGTCAGGGCAAATAGTTGAGCTTCCCCTGCGGACAAGGAAGAACCACCCGCCTTCAGATGTGTATCCAACCCTGCGGGCTGGGATTCGATCCAGTGACTTAATCCCAGTCGATCCGTGGTCTCCTTAATGATCTGATCCGAGACGTCCTGGTTGAACAGTGTTAAATTGTCTCGCAGCGTACCGTCGAACAACTGTACATCCTGCGTAACCATACCAACCCTGCGGTAGAGTGCAGGCAAGGTAAGCTCTGAAATATCTTTGCCACCGACACGAATCGTTCCGCTATCCAGATTATACAGGCGCAGAAGCACCCGACTGAGACTTGACTTGCCGCTCCCTGTACGACCAATAATACCAAGCCGTTCGCCGGGTTTAATGGCAAAGTTAATATTCTGCAATACAGGTTTATCCTCGTTATAACTGAAGTTCACCTGCTTGAATTCCAGACCAAGCGGCCCTTCTGGCAGCTGATCCTCTTCTCCGTCCTTGATCTCACTACGCAAAGACAACAGTTCTCTTGAACGGAGCATACCGGATTTTGCCTTCTGAAACTCTTGAACCTGATCGCCCAACATCTCAATAGGATCATTGAGCATCTGTGTATATTGATAAATCAGAAACAGGGTTCCGATGCTGATCATGCCTTGCATGTAATAATGAACACCAAGCAGAAGTACCGCCGTGACAGCAAGGGCAAACAGAATGACCGTCGTATTCCATGGAATAACCCGAAGCAGCCAGGCTTTCCTGCCTTTTTGAAATACAACTCGCATCGTACGATAAAAGCGATTCATCACATAGGGGACATGCCCATTGGCTTGAACATCTTCGATTCCCGCGATACGCTCTTCAATTAATCCGAATAAGGACGCGCTCGCTTCACGCTCATTTTTGGAAGAGTTTACTCCGAGATTACGAATGAACACCATAAACAGAATCGATAACATTGTAAACACCGTCATGACGATTGCAATCGGTACGTTTACACTGAACATAAACCCGAGAATTCCAGCGAGTAATACAAAGCTTCCAACCACCTGTACAATGAACATCGCGAAGAAGTTGGAGATACTCGTTACATCACCATCCACCCGTTCAATCATTTCTCCAGGTGTCTTTACATTATGAAATCGCATATCCAGACGCAGACAATGCTTCAGGAGATCTCCCCGCAATCGGTTTGTTGCCCGCCAGGCCACATCGTTACCCAGATAACTAACGGCTACTGTAATCAATTGATTCACAACGGCAACCACCAGAAATATCCCAGCAAGCTGGATCAGGTTAGTAAGGACTCCCCCACTTGCTGCCGTATCAATAAATCGTTTAATAATCTGTGGATTCAGGAGCTGCAGCCCCGTTGACGTTAGCAACATCACCATAAGCAAGGCCAATCGGCCTTTAACGGGTTTTAGATATTGCAGCAGCCAGGACATGGAGCGTTTCTCTGTTTTGGGCATAGCCCCTCACCCCTTCGTAACATTCCTATTTTATTTTGTGATTTAAAGCATTGTGGTCCCTCACTAAGATGAATCATGCATAATAACAATAAATGCAACATTTCCAACCCGTGGATGAATCTTATCAAGTGTGTTTACCATTTTACATTCTCCCAATCCCTCTGGCATTCTTCCCGAAATCTTTGTACCCATTGTTCAGAAATCTCGTCTGCAATCGGGTCAAAGAACGGAGGTGATACGGTTACACCGTCAAATTGAACATCCAAAAACTTTAACACATTCATGACGGTTCCCTCGTAATCTTCTATAAAGTCCTCATACACAATCGTCAGCGGCACAATACCTGACTCAGACAGAAAATCTTCAATTGCTGCTTCGCACATGTTGCTCTCTACAAGCAGATGCTTAATTGCATCAAAGTTATATTGATCTGCAATATCCTGCTGCTGAGGGCTGTCTCCGTGCTTGCGGTGCCATTCACCCGAGACAATGGCTCTCCACCAGGACACAGCCAATCTGACTTTGTTGCGACGTGTCATATAAATGTGCTTGGTGCAATTAGGGAAGCCCGTACTCCATACGTCAGCCCGTGATAAGTCTGTTGGCAGACTATAGAGACTGCGGAATGCGTCAATCCATCGTTGTTCAAAATTAATTTTGATTCCGAATACTCCGTTCGACGTTGTTCCCTGATCCCAGATCTGCTCCAGATCTTCACGCTTTAATGTGTCCGGGCTTTTAAGCTGATAATGCAGCCACTCCCTCGGATATCCTGCGACACCCGTAGAACTTAAGGCTTCACCCAGCAGAGTACTTCCGGTTCGTTGGGAAAACCAAATGGTATAACTTTGAGTAGGTCGTTTCATATCGCTGCCTCTCTTTCTCCTCATAGGGATAGTTTTGCTAAAAAGCACTGCAAATCTCCCTTCCATGTGCAACAAATTGAGTGGAATGCATGCAAAAAAGCCATAGATGAACTAATGTTCATCTACAGCTTGTAACAATAAGAGAACCAAATGAAATAAGAAGCGTTTCCGGATTTCTCCTCTGCACGCAATAATGATGAGCGTCCACGACAGGGGTGCACAAACATGACTGTCTAGACGCCAATATACAATCCATTGGTTAAGTCACTTTGCTCATGCGTATTCAGTTATCGATTCAGAATGCGCCCTGTCTGGAACATGTTCATCTTAACCACCCGTCACACATATTTGTTGTTTATTGTATTCTCTGCACCGTAATCCGTCAAGATAATATTAACTCAATTGTTATTTCCTTCATGCCACTGAACATCATATGCTGCAATTTCAACGATCATAACCCCAGATAGGGAATTTCTCTGAGATTAAACATTAACCTCCCTCTCCCTGACGACAAGGCGTCTATGCGCGACGATCAGAAATGGCAGTCCGAGTGCAGTGGTCAGTGCCAGCGGTACAAAAATAAACAGGCCATTCCCCGTCCCAAATTGGGTTAATAGGAGCCCTCCCAAAATTGGTGCCATGACGCTGCCCAAGTTATTGAATCCAATTGTACCGAAGTAGGTCCCTTTCCATTCCGGTTTGGCAATACGGTCAATCAGCACATCCATCATGGTGAACATGAGTACTTCCCCAATCGTGAACAGAATGACACTGATCATCAGCAGCATAACGCCTTCAGCGATGCCAAAAAGCAACAGACTTGTGGCAACCAGCAGGTTTCCAAGAATGAGGGGTACAACTGGCGGAAATTTGCTGGCCACCCGCACAATCGGGAATTGGACTGCAAGCACCGTCAACGCATTAAGTGAAAGCATATAGGAGAACACTTGGCTCCCATGTTCAAAAAGAGGGTTCTGGGCAACATACTGAGCCAGGGTAGAGCTAAAATGCCCATACCCGAGTACGCAAAACGTAGTCCCGATAAGTACTGGCAAAAATACACGGTCACGTCCGGTGGTTGCGAGTGCATCTCGTAAACGGGGTGCAGCGACCTGGACATGTTCTGGCAAATTTGCACGCTGCAATTGAAATTGCAGGAACAAGACCAGACCGTAAACGATATATACCAACCCGGAGATCATAAACGGAAACGTGGACTCTGCTGATCCCAGCTGAAGACCGATAATGGGTCCGAACACAACTCCCAGATTAATAGCGGCGTATCGGAGATTGAACACAAGCAGTTTATTCTGCGGCGGAGTAATATCCGATAGAAGTGCACGGGACGTGGGCTCAAACACGGCGCGGCATAATCCGTTTAATGTATTGGCCACAAAAAATACCCATAGATGCTCCGCTGCTGAAAAGATGAAGAAAACACAGGCCCAGCCAAATACGGAGACCATCATGACTTTTTTGCGACCGATTCGATCGGAAATATAACCTCCATAAAAGCTGACCATAACCCCCGCCAGAGAACTGACCGCGACGGTTACGCCAGTCTGTGTTGGTGTAGCACCTAGTACCTGGGTCAGATAAATGGATAGAAACGGAATGCTCATGGACGTAACGAGACGTCCAAACATCGTTCCCACAATAATGGTCCAAGCTAAAGGGTGAATCTGCCGTAAATGTTGCTTCATTGCGTATGGTTCTCCTGTTCTTGTTGCTTTGTCTTAGTGGGCTGTCTTTCCCTGTCTCTTAATGTATAATTGTATCGATCAAAGGGGGAAATAAAAGTGTAAGATTGCGATAACACTTTTCACCTTTTATAAAGGAGCATCCCAACATGGATACCACAACAACCCATTATGTTCGTCTTGCAACAGCAAAAAAACTTTCTCTTACACTTGATGAACCAGTTCCAGTAACCATCGACAGCCTTTCCGATGCCTTATGCTGTACTCCACGCAACGTGAAGATTATTCTTCGCAAGCTGGAGGACCAAGGTTTTATTCATTGGCAGCCTGGGCGTGGGCGAGGACATTATTCGGAGATGACGCTGCTGCGCAGTGTGAATGAAACGCTGGAGAATCATCTGCGGGAACTGATTGGGAGAGGTAAAATTAAAGAAGCAATCGAGCTGATCGGCACTATTGACATCCATAAAACACTGCAGGAACAATTGCTGCGATCACTTAACAAGCATATGGGATTCCACAGTCATGCCGAAACGGCATCCGGTCAGGATGTGCTGCGCATGATGAGATCACGCAGACAAGGCAATCTGGACCCTGCTTTTGTTTATACAGCTTTTGAAACCTACCTGCTCGGTCAGGTTGGCAATACATTGGTCACTTATGATGCCAAATCCAATTCGTTCCAGCCCAATTTGGCGCATATGTGGGAATGCAGCGAAGATCATACCGTATGGATCTTCTATCTCCGTAAAGGGGTGCGTTTCCACCATGGACGTGTCATGACATCCAAGGACGTACAAGCCACATTACAGCGATTGCATGATGTGCACAGCCCGTCCATCTGGTTATATCGAGATATTGAACGTGCCGAAATCACTGGCGATTACTGTATCCGATTTGAACTAAGTCGGCCGAACCGCTTCTTTTTGCATCTGTTTAGCTGTATACGAATGACCATTCTGCCCTACGATATGGAAGTCTCCGAACGGCTGATTGGCACCGGACCTTTTCAGATTACGAAGATGAATGAGGATGTGCTGGAGCTTGGCGCATTCGAAGCTTATTACGGTATTCGTCCCCATCTCGACCAAGTCCATATTTGGTTTGTTCCCGATTTGGGCCCGAATGATCGGTACTATGGACTACCTGGAACATCTCGGCTGAAGCTCCCATCAACCGATTTCAATACAAACAGCATCAATTATCCTGCGCTTGGGTGCCAGTATATGCTTTTCAATTTTCGTAAGGAAGGCATCCACCATCATCCGAAATTTCGCCAAGCGCTGAGGATGGTATATGACTCTGTGGCACTTGTGAAGGATCTCGGCGGTAATCGAATTACACCCGCAGGCAGCTTCTTGCCATGGAAAAGTGAAATACTGGACTGGACAGAATCCTCGCTTGAACACGCCCGCGAGTTGCTACACAGCAGTGGATACCAAGGTGAGACCATTGCACTATCGTATACTTTGAACAAAGATTCAAAAGCTGCGGAGTGGCTTCAGCGGCGTGCACAAGTCATTGGCCTGCGCCTTGCCATGTGTCCCTGCGAAGATAATATTCATTTTGGAGAAACGATGAATGCCGAATTGATCATGGCTGAAGAGATTCTGGAGGGAGATTGGCAATATGGCATGATTCACTTTTTCAAAAACCTGTCCAATCATTTTCATATGTGCATGACTCCTGATCTGCAATCTATACTGGATCAAAAACTGGATCAGTTCGCCCAGCTGCCCAGCATAGAACGTGCAGAGCTATTAGATGAAGCTGAGGAAATGCTGCGAGAAAACAACTGGATTTTGCACGGTTGTCACATGAACAAGCGCGCTCAACTCGATCAGAGCATCTTCGGCATGCAAACCGCCGAATTTGGTTATATGGATATCTCTCAATTATGGATCAAAATCAGCAGTGAGGTTTGTTTTACATCAAAAGAATCCCCCTAAAGAATGATTAGGGGGATTCTCCTTATTGCAATGCATGGTTATAGCCTCGGTTTAAATGCATCCCGATACTCTTCCAGAAATGCATCGAGCGAGCGAGGCTCTCTGCCGAGCAAGCGTCGAACGGTATCCGTCGGCTTCTCTGACACAACGGTAGACATCGTCTGGATTTCCACAACGTGGTCTGCGAGCCAAGAAGGCATCTGTCCATGTTCCATCAGATCAGTTCGCAACGCCTCAGGTTTGAGGTTTAAGAATTTGATCGGTCGATTAAGCAGGATGGACAATTTATCTGCAATCTGTGAATAGGTGAACGTTTCGGAACCCGTCAACGTATAAATGCTGTTAACCGACTTGAATCGTGTCATTACTTCCGCGGCAACATCTGCGATATCCCGGCAATCGATGAAGTTGCACGGTGAATCTCCAATACAGCCGAAGAACATATCCTGGGTTGTTATGGTTGGTGCGAGACGCAGCAAATTTTGCATGAACGCATAAGGTCGCAATATTGTATACGTAATTCCTGATGTCACGAGAACTTGCTCGATATCGGCATGCCATTTTGCTACTGCTACAGGTGAACGTTCCTCATAAGCTGGACTGGATATTTTGACGATATGCTTCACTCCCTCTTGCGCAGCTATCTGAATAATGGATGTCTCTAATTCCACTTGTCTGGGATTGTTGGATAACGCAAGGAATAGTTGGCTGGCACCGGCCAAAGCTCTGCGCATCGATTCAGGATCATTCGCATCGGCAATACAAAGTTCAACATCGGACAATGCCAAGTCCACGATTTGTTGACGAAGCTGATCCGGCTCTCTGCTTATTGCCCGAACGGGAACGCCGCCCTCCATCAAACGTCTCAAAAGTGCATTTCCAATCAAACCTGTTGCTCCAATAATAGTAATCATGTTTTCATATCTCCTTCTCAAGTGAATTCATTTATTTTGTAAAGGAAGCTCTCCAACGCCAGGTCATGATCGTACAGGCTAATGCACCGGACAGGGGAAAATCGAACCCGATATGATCCAGCCAAGTCCATGAAAGACTCGGGTTTACGATATGCAGCACGTTGGTAATCCCCCACGAGGCCATAAGGCCAAGCATTGCGCCTGCAAGTGCAAAGCAACCCACGACGATCACACGAGGCGTTTTCACCACCCAGCGTGTACGGCTCCCGCGCTTACGCAGCCAGAGTCCAATCCATAGAGCCATCAGCAGGGACGCCCCTCCTATCGTTGTTAGTGCTCGTAACTGCAGCACTTTATCAGCGGTAACGATTCCCCCGATGCTTGCCATAATGGCAGGCGATAAATAAGCTGGGATTAATTCTCGCCATAACACAAACGGTTTTTGGCGAGGCTGTGCGGATCGAGCAGCATAACTTTCCTCTGATCGAATGGGGTCTTTTTGGTTAAACATATCACTACTCCTTTTATTTGAAATTAAATCCTATTATTTCACTATGTAATTAGGAGCCTAACTATATGGTGATGAAAATGGGCTAGCTGATCTAGCCCGTTTCACCTTTCTTGCTATGCTCCTAGGATTTGGGTTCAGAGAAGTCGATTGACTCCTCTGTAAGTGCCGAGATGCCTTGGGTTACACGCCCCAGCAGATCGAGAAAAACACTCCGTTCCTCAATGGTAAGCAAGCCGACCATCGCTTCCAATCTGGCAAAATGCTCCGAAGCCATATCCGTCAGCTTTTTGGCGCCCTTGGCTGTCAAGATGACTGACTTCTGACGGCCATCGACGGAACTCGTCCGACGAGCGACCAGTCCATCGCGTTCAAGAATCTCAATTAGACCAGTTACGGTTGCACGAGTAACGCCCAGATTTTCCGCGAGTTGCGAGGGCAGCTCTTCGCCATCGTTATCCTCTAGATCTGCTAACAGACGATAACGACCTGTTGATAAACCAAATCTGGAGAAGTGAATTTCCGCAGCATGCCCAAGTTTGGCTCCCGCTACCATCAGCCTGGATGCGACAAGCACGGCTTGTGCATCAACATCTAATTGATAGCGATCAACCTGTCGCTTCGTTTGTACTAACGAGGGAATGAGATACATGTCATTTGTTTCTTTATTATGGTTGGTCATAGATGTAGTATGGTGCCTAACTATATATTTGTCAACTTTTATTCAGCACTTTCTATCCACTCCGATTTCTGTCTAACGTTAAAAAGCCGTTGACTTATCACAAGGATAAATCAACGGCTCTTTTGCCAAACAATAGGTAATCCGTTCATACACCTAAAGAAATCTTAAACCAGGGCCATGTCAGTAATGGTACATTCTATATATTCTCCATTGTCATGTTCGTTTGCAAATCATAAACGATTCTTTTGTTTCTTTGTTTTGTAAAACTCCTCCATCACTTGCATAATGGATTCACTTTTAATTGGTTTGCTTACATACGCATCCATTCCGGCCTTCAGACATTTGTCCATATCCCCTCTAACTGCGTTCGCAGTAACTGCAACAATATAAGGGGATGACTCTGGAAGTAATTCCTTAATCACTTTGGTCGCTTCAAATCCGTTCAGTCGAGGCATGTGCACATCCATAAAAATAATATCGTACACACTTCGTTTGACCGCCTCCACTGCCTCTATCCCGTTCACCACATAATCCACAAAATGCCCTTTCTTCTCAATCATCCGGCGCAGAACAAGCTGGTTCACCTCATTGTCCTCCGCAATCAGAATTCGCAATTGATCTGTTTTAATCTTTTGCTGTTCTAGATCATATCTGTTGAACTCCTCCATGTTGCTGACTTTAAACGAAGCTGTAAAAATAAATGTAGTTCCCGGATCATCGGACTCTTCAATCCAGATATCTCCCTGCATAAGCTCTACAAGCTTCTTGCTGATCGCCAGTCCAAGTCCAGTACCTTGAGGCTTGCGCGTCATGAAATTCTCCAATTGGTAGAAGGCCTCGAATAAATGCTCTCTTTTCTCGACTGGAATTCCAATCCCTGTATCCTTCACTTTAAACTGAAATTGAACGTCATTATATTCTTGTCCGATAACCTTTACCTCGATTTCAACACTGCCTTCCGGGGTGAACTTCACGGCATTGCCGATGATGTTGGTCAGGACTTGTTTTAGACGGTAAGCATCCCCATACACGGGAAGAGGAATGGCGTCATCGAGGCTTAGATGAAGATGCAACTGCTTCTCCCGAATCATTGGCGTTACGATATTAACCGTCTCCGTCACAATTTCCTTAAGATCGAAGGGTTCATCCACCAGATCGGTTTTACCCGACTCTATTTTGGAGAAGTCGAGAATATCATTGATAATCGCAAGCAGTGAATCCCCACTCTTTTGGATGATTTCGATGTATTCCTTTTGCTCTCCGCTAAGTCCAGGCGTATCCAGAAGCAAATCCGTCATCCCAATCACTCCATTCATGGGGGTACGGATCTCATGGCTCATCATTGCCAAAAATTCACTTTTTGCCTTATTCATTCGTTCGGCAGTCTCTTTGGCTACAAGAAGCTTCTTCTGTTCCGTAATATCCTTCGCAATCAGATAGAAGCCCACGTTTTTTTCATTAATAATGATGGGCGCAAGCGTTGCTAATACTTCTGTCTCAGAACCATCTAAGTGTTGAATGGCATTGATTTCTTTCTCAGCCATCTCATACTGGCTATTGAGAATAAGTCCGAGATGATACATTCCGATAAACCTGCATATGCTTGTTCCGATCATTTCCGCAACCGGGCACCCAGTCATCTTCATTGCTACCGGGTTGGCATTTATGATATTGCCGTTCATGTCAAAAGAAATGATGGCATCATGATTATATTTTTTGAGTGATGTATAACGTTCCACCGATTCCTGTAGTTTGAATTCGACAAGCTTACGCTCCGTAATATCCTGCAACGTACCGTTCAACTGTACTGGTTGTTGATTCTCATCAAAGGTAATTAACCCTCGCAGATGAAGATACTTTTCTTTACCATCTGAACCCAGATGCCGATATTCATAATCAAGCGGTTCGCCCGTTTTCACCGATTCGATACATGCCTTCAACCGCTGCTCCTCTGTCGGCTCCATGAGTGCAAAGATATCGCTGGCTTTATACCGTTTCTTATGATCTATTTCAAAAATCTCAAATATCTGGTTGGACATGGAAACATGGTCATTAATCATGTTCCACTCCCAACTGCCGATCATGGCGATCCGTTCTGCTTCTGCGCTAATTTCCTCATGTTTCTTTCTCTCCGATATATCCCGACCAATGGCAAGAATTTGTTGCTCTTGCCCAGGGTCTCCAATTATCTTATATGTGGTTTCAAACCAAACACAATGTCCATCTTTATGGCGAGCCTGCATATTCAACATATGACCTGTGCTCAAATCGATCTGTGAGGTACCTCCTAGATCCTGAGGATGGAAAACTGCTGTATTGTTATTGCCAATCACTTCTTCTGGCGAATACCCAAGCAAATTATAAATGGAAGGAGAACAATAGCGACAAACACCATCAAAGGTGGCGATATAGATGATTTCCTGTGCATTATCGGAAATAAGTTTGAACATTTCTTCCGTTTGAAGCAGCTTTTGTTCGGTTGTTTTATGATCCGTAATATCTACAACGTGGCAAATAAAATACAGCGGTTCACCGCTAACCTCGTTCCGAGCCAAAGATATATGCAATGATATCCATATAATTTCTCCATTTTTCTGAATATAACGCTTTTCGTATCTGTACTCTTTCAGTTCACCTTTACAGAGTTCACGCACGTATATCAGATCCTGTGCAACATCATCGGGATGGGTGATCTCCTGGTAATCAAGTAGGATTAACTCTTGAGCAGTATAACCCAGCATTCTGCATAAAGCAGGATTCACTTTCATCCACTGTCCTGTTGGAGCAACAAGTGCAATCCCAATAGGTGCTTGATTATAAATCTGCTCAAACAATTCGTGATGATCGACCTTTTGAACCTGCATCTTAAGCTCTCCTTTTGTTGTATATACGCAATATTTGCTTAGTACCCGATTTTTTCATTGTTGAAACATCTCATTTTCTAATTGTTTGTGTCGGGAACGCAAAACAAGACCTGGATTCAATCCGTAAGGAATCCAGGCATCTTTGTTTTAACTTATATAATCCATGCTGAGTACAGGATGGATCAGGAAAGATCTCACCGCTCCCGGCCAATAATGTAATCCAACAGATGCCTCAGAAAAGAAATCGGTTTTGGCATTTCGTTCAGTGCATCGGTTGCCAGACAGTAGTGCTCCCACATCTCTTTCTTCGCGCCATCTTCACCCAAAATAGATACAAAGGTGGAGCTGTTGTTGCGCACATCCTGACCTGCCGGCTTACCGAGTACCCGATGATCTCCTTCCAAATCCAACAGGTCATCCTTAATTTGAAAGGCGATACCCGCATGATAGGCAAACTTCTTCAGAGATGCAATCTCCACTTCCTTCACCTGAGCCAGAATGGCAGGCATCACAAGTGCAGCCTCGAAAGCAATGCCTGTTTTGTAGAAACAGATCATGTTCAATTGTTCCAGTGTCAGCGCTTTTCCTTTGGCGTTCAGATCCATCGCCTGTCCCATACACATATCTTCTGCTTTTTGAGCCGAATATTGAATCAGGGTAAGCACGGTAGCGGCGTCAAACTGTTTGAGGGAGGATTGCTCGCCAATGGCTTTTTGGATAAGATATAAACCTGTCAATTCAGCTGTTGCGCTGTTGTGTACCTGATGTAAAGTAGAGCGGCCTCGCCGCGTTGAAGCATTATCCTGAGTCGGCAGATCATCAAAGATCAGTGATGCGGTATGCATGTATTCCAGTGATCTAAGAAGAGGGAGGATAGAAGATTCATGCAGTCCATATTCACGCACTCCCATCACCCAGGTCAGGATCGGTCTTAGCCGCTTCCCATCTCCCTGCAGACTGTAATTTGCTGCATCAATTAGTGTCCCTTTCATCTCTGGAAGTCCGCTCGGCTTGGAAATCTGCAATTCAATATTGATCTGTTCACGAACTGTGCGAATCGTATCCAGAAAATCCTGTTTTTCCTGCTTGTCATTCTGCAATTGCATGATGACCTGATCCCGCAGCAATTTATCCAGGAAATCCACATCATCGGCTTTTCGCACCATTTGCTGAATTAGGTGATTAAATTCCGGTTGTCCTGAGGCAAAGATCATCATCACTTCGTTATATTGATCTTGACCCAATCGTTCTTTACAACGCTTAAGACCATTAATCGCACGATCCAGTATGACCTCACGTGTCTTCGCATCCGAATGGTACACCTCATGAATCAGATAAGAGATAACCGCCCAGTAAAGTTCGTATGGATTAATCAGATCGGGTCGCAGATCACGGTACTTCAGATAGTAGGTATATGGGGTTACTGCCCCCTCCTCCATATCAGCAAACATATCAGCAAAATCGTCTGCAAGCTGATTATATATGCCATAGTAGAACGTCCGCAAATCAAAACCTTCATCAGCCGATGCACTGAGCACGGAGCGAACAATAAGTCTGGAGGATGAGGATTTAATAATAATCGGGATATAAAGTTCTTCATTGGAATAATTTGCGTTCGACAGTTTTTTGGCCCGGTCTACTTCCTGGGACTGAAAGAATACATAGGATTGCTCGAAGAACGTATGCTGTGTTTCAGCGCGCTGGTAGTTTTTAATATACTCGAACGCCTCCCTCAGCTCGGCATGAACATATTGAATGACTTTGAGGCTGGCTCCCTTCCATTCGCCGATATCTGGCACGATCCCGGTGAGAAGCGCATTTCGAATCAAGAGAGAATACTGCTCCTTCTCTTGTTCAGTTAACGCCTGCGAATCTAGCAGGTCATCAATAAACGGATAGGTCAGTCCGTAAGAATAACCAAGCCGAATTGCAGCGTCCAGCCTCTGGGAACGTTCTGCCTGGGGAGTCTCATCATGCATATCATCGTTCACATGCAGAACCACGCCCAGGATAATCTTAAGCAGCTTGCGCTGTGCCTGTTCAGCGTCCAGTTCTTTGGGAATATTGGAAGCGACCTGCTTTAATTTGCTGATTACCCAGATGACGGCTGTTTCCACGTTCTCCTTCTGAGCCCAGCGGTACAAGGCGGCCAGACTGATATAATCCGAGCTTTCCTTGCGATGAATTGTATTTGAACGCATAAAGTATGCTTTGGTATCCTGAGCCATCCGCTGAATACGCTCTTGCGTATCGGGGGAATCCAGTGCTTTGCCCAGATCTCGCATATAAATGTAAGAAATACTTCGATCCAGGTAATCATCCAGTTTGCCTGTAACATTCAGCCAATGGATATATCTATGAGCATCCCGGGAATCCGGCTTCTTTTGACTCGGTAATAAAAAAGATAACCAGGAAAATGGTTGAACATGCTTTTTTTGCCACAAGTAAATATCTTGCGTAAGCGCAGTAGTATAGGTGTTATCCAAAAGTTGTTCATGAAGAGAATTAAAATATTGAGCTGCCTTCTGTTCGGCCAGCCGATATCCTGCATCAGCCTGTTCTGTAAGTACGTTATTCATAGGATGGATACCTCAACTTCTAATAATGTTAAACATGTATCCATGAAAGGAGTTTGAGGGTGCTCCATGGACGAAAACTGATTTGAATTCATGCTGCAACAAATTCGCCAGCTCATGTTCATAACCTTTATACGGCATTCCATCCGTTTGGTTACGAAATCGTCATGGACGCTTTAATCCTATGTCGTTTTACAAAATGGAAGACCACACCTTCACTGCTGTAATGGCGATAAGAATCATCAGTCCATACCGAAGCAGTCTCACATTAATCATCGAACTGACTTTGGAACCGATTGAAGCGCCAAGCAGACTCCCGATTACCGTATAAATGATGGGCTCCAGCGGGATGTCTCCACCCAGAACCTTACCCAGCACTCCACCGATCGCAGAGATGAACACGATCGCCAACGAAGAAGCTATGGTCGTCCGGGTAGGGATCTTAAGTACAGTAAGCATGATTGGAATTAATATAAAAGCTCCGCCTGCACCGACAATTCCTGAGACGATCCCAACAGCAAGAGCCGATCCTGCCGCAACATACGTGTTAAACACTAATGATCCACCCGAGTCCTCTGTTCCCTTACCAGGAATCAGCATGAGCACAATGGCAATAATGGCCAGAATGCCGTAGATCAGATTAATAACTTCTCCATTCAGATGACCGGATATGAATCCGCCGATCAGACTCCCGACAAGAATACTGGAGCCCATATAAGCCACCAGACCTTTATGAATGAGAGCGTCGCTCTTTTTCCCACTCCCTGTTCTCCTGATGTAGGCGATCACACCAGCAAGTGAGGCAAAAAACACCTGAAACATGCTGATTGACGATACCTCGTGTGCCGAGAACGGCTCCAGTCCCATAAGAGAAGGTACGTACAATAACAACGGGTAATTAATTATGGCTCCACCAATACCCAACAAACCGGAGAAGAAGGAACCGACCAGACCCAGTATAAACATGATGATAAAAAGCAGAGTATCCATCGGTTTTTCTTCCTTTCTTGCGGTGTAAAAATGATGCAAAAAAACAGTATACGCGGATAAAATATTCGGCTATAATAAAAACCAAGTAAATTAATCCGAAATGAGTGATTAAGCATGTTTAACGTGTTGAAGACTCTTTTTGAAAATAAATGCCCGCTATGCAACGAAAAATTACAAGTTCACAGTGATGCGTTATGCGCTACAAAAACATGCTCCCAATGTCACTACAAAGAAGAGAGCTATGGCTCTCTCGGTGTGCGTATTGTCTATGACACCACAAAATGATAAAAGCACATGCCTGCTTATTGTATCATGATCTCTGAACTACCGGGATGACTATATAGAATTATTTTCATAATAAACATTCGTCTTATATGGGATATAAAAAACGGTGCAGAACGATTTATTCGTTGCTGCACCGTTTTCCCTTATATTTTTCGGATACGGACTGCCTTTATACCGTATATCTTATTTTGTTTTGAAGCTGAGGAATCCATCATCTACCGCAACCGTTGTACCATTCACTGCACTGGCAGCGTCACTGAACAGGAAGGCAACAACACTTGCAACTTTCTCAGGTTGAATGAGCTCTCCGCGCATATGTTGGGTGGCAAGTGCATCCTTCATCGCTCTGTCATCTCCCAGAATCGGGGTCTCAATGAAGCCTGGAGCTACACCGACCACACGAATGCCATGCTCGGCAAGTTCCAGTGCACCGGATTTGGACATCATCACGACAGCTGCCTTGGCTGCATTGTAGTTAAAGCTTCCCACAGCAGCAATGCTGCCATAGATCGATGCTGTATTAACAATGGTCCCTTGTACATTCAGTTCAACCATTTTCTTCGCACCATAAAACATGCCGTAATACACACTGTGTTGGTCAACATCAATTACTCTGTGATAGGATTCCGGGTCCATCTCCAGAAATGGCTTCACAAGTCCAATGCCAGCGTTGTTGAAAATACCGTTCAATGTTCCGTATTTCTCTACAGTCCAGTCGATCAGGGCCTTGATCTCGTCCCCTTTGGACACGTCCACTTTATATGCCCCGGCTGTGCCACCAGCTGCTTCAATCTCGGCAGCAAGCTTCTTCGCACCCTCTTCATTATAATCCGCCACAACAATCGTCGCGCCTTGTGCCGAAAGTTGAAGAGCTGTTTCTTTACCAATCCCACTCGCTCCGCCCGTAATAATGATTACTTTTCCATCTTGTTCAGACATAACGCAGGTCTCCTTTGATAAGAACATATTTTGGTGCAGTCTCCAGAACTAAAGTAAGTAACTATATTTTATTCATAAAAGCTCATCATACGCCGATGTCACACCGTTGTCAAACAAGGGAGCGACTTCACATCATTATGTGCAAAAAATTCATATCCATCCTGTAAATGCATTACCTAGTCTTGCTACTTTTCACCTTATTTATAAAAAAAACGAAAAAGGACGATATTCCCGAGAGGTAAAAACACTTCGGTATAACGTCCTTATTTATTAAGATGATGCAATTTATTAGGATAATCCAGCTATCGCTTACAAATGAATATAACTACACCTGTAACTGCTGGTTCAATTCTTCAATTATTTCCAAGCCCGCTTAACGGATCTTTTAAACCATTGATATTGGAGATCAGTTCAGGAATTCCTGTCTTCTCCCAGTTTTCGGCTGTAAAACCGTGCTGTGCAATTGTATTCTCGAATTGACCCACAACTTCGGTTAATTGATTATTATAACTAACCAGATTCTCATGAATGCTTTCACCTATGGCTGGTGCTGTGAGCTGAGAGAATTCACTTGCTTCCGCCTGAATCTGATCGATTTTCTCCTGAACCTGAGTGGTCACTTCCGGATTGTTCACTGCTCCTGAAGCGAGTTGCTGCAATTCTGTACCAGCGCTTGATACTTGCTCTATATAATCAGTAGCCCCACTTACGTAATTCAAACTCTGATTCGCTTGTTCCACAACGGAACAGGCCGAGATCACTAGAATACTTGACGCAATGAGGCCTGTCATTATCCAAGCTTGCTTTCTTTTCCATTTAATCACAATCATCCCCCCTACTCAAAATTGGAGTACTCCTCCAAAATCCATCATAACTGTTCGGTGTACTTCATTGCAAATGGGTCTGCATTCAGCTTTATTAACATGTATAATAAAGGAATCACACGGTAAAGGGATGTCATGAATATGCTTCAGGCCTTAAATGTACGCTTGAACCGCATCATGCCACTGATTACCCCAATCAGCATTATTATTGGCGTTCTTTGCGGGAGTCTTCTTTCTTCTTATACCTTTTTGTCACCATGGCTTTTTGCTTTCATGACGTTTGCCGGAAGCATCAGCCTCGGGATACGGGATTTTGTGAACGTGCTGAAGAAGCCTTTTCCACTGTTTGTTTGCCTGTTTATTTTGCATTTGGCGATGCCTTTGATTGCTCTGGGCATGGGTCACCTGGTATTCCCAACGGATGCCTACACGATAACGGGCCTTGTTCTCGCCGCAGTTATTCCGACTGGTGTAAGCAGCTTTATCTGGGTCAGTATCTATCGGGGCAATATCGCTCTGACGCTTTCAATTATCCTGATTGACACGATGCTTGCTCCTTTTGTTGTACCCGGGATATTGTCTCTCCTGATCGGAACCAGTGTCACACTCGATATGGCAGCAATGATGAGCAGTCTGTTCTGGATGATCGTTGTCCCCTCCTTGCTCGGTATGCTGCTGAATGAGTGGACCAAGGGTGGAATTGTCCCGGTCTGGGGACCAAGGCTGAATCCGTTCTCCAAATTGTTCATGGCGGCTGTTGTCGCGATCAATGGCTCTGTTGTTGCTCCCTATTTGGCTGACTTTAATTGGCGATTGGCCGGTCTCGCAGCCATCATCATTTTCCTCGCGTCGTTTGGCTATGCACTGAGTTACTTCATTGCCCGATTGCTCGGTTGGAATGAAGCTGATCAGGTCGCGCTTGTGTTCAACGGAGGCATGCGCAATATTAGTGCAGGAGCGGTGCTTGCCGTGTCCTATTTCCCTCCGCCGGTTGCCGTCCCGGTTGTACTCGGCATGGTATTTCAGCAGATGTTGGCCTCGCTTGCAGGATACCTGCTTGGCCGCCACTCGCAGACTCTTCACAATGCTGATAAGACCTCTGCAGCCTGACCGCGAATCTGCCAATCATACCGTTTCATTATAAGTATTCCATTAATAGGAAAGAGCAGATCAGAATATTCTGATCTGCTCTTCCTCTGTTTAGCCGATTATGAACCTCTAATCTATCCCGTATACTTCCACTTCGTAGAGTGAATATCCATATTGGGTGGCTCGTTTCTCACCCGTAAGTCGTACGTATTTACCTTTTCCGTTCACCGCCAGTTCTTCCAAGCCACCTTTGCCCTCTTGCGTATGATACAGTTCCTTCCAGATGGCACCATCATCCGATACGTCAATACGATAGGCGGTAGCATAGGCTGCTTCCCAATTCAGCTTAATGCGTTTCAATTGCTTAACTTCTCCCAGATCAATCGTAATCCACTCCGGCGTATCACCAAATCCGGAACTCCAACGTGTCTCGGGATTTCCATCGACCGCATTCTTGCCAACAAAAGGCTCCTCCGTTGAAGAAACGGTCACATTTTTGTTAGCAGCCAAATTGACATTCGTGTCTCCTCCCCCACCTTCATTTTCTCCGTTTTCTCCATTCCATGGAATCCATGAATCAGAAACTTCGGTATTTTGGGTTGGATTGACACTAACCAGTGATTTTGGCCCAACAACCGCTTTTCCTGTGATACCGGATGCATTTCTGAAAGTGACGGTTACACTCTCATCTGTCGGGTTCCAGATCTGTGCAGTATACGTACCATTTTTCTTGTAGACGGTTGCACTGCTCCATCCGGTGGCCCAAATGTCTTTCGTACGTTCACCAAGCGTAGCCATACTATTTACGAACCAGTACGTGTTGAAAATTTCATTTTTCTGCATGGATGAAGCACTCCACTTGGCAAGTACTGCTGCCGGATCACTTAACGCCTGAATAGGCCATACAATATGCTGCCATTCTTGTTCCGGCCCTCCGTTGTCGGCAACGAATCCGTTGTACAACCCTGCTGCTTTTGTTTTGTCCAAACCATAACTGGTCAAGTATTCACTGGTAGGAAGCCAGTGGATACCATAAATATGAATCGGCTCACCGCTGAAGAACGTACCAAAGAAGTACGAACTTCCATAGACTTGCCCAACAGAAGCATGTTTCCACTCATCGAGCCAGTTATCTCCATCATAGTTGAACCAATATTGTTCGATTGCTTTCAGTTCAGTTGTAAATCCGTAAATCGCTGCATCCCGGAAATCCTGATCCTTGGTTAACAAGCTCCACATATATTGTCCTACCCAGCCAAAAAGAGACTCGCCTGCGGCTTCCTGATTATTGCCACTATCATTGTCTGCATACCCTCCAGCCCAGGAATGGCCCTGATAAGGATCAAAGCTGCGGAAGGAAGGATATAATGGATCGTTCTTGGACGGATTGCCATAATCCCGAATGAGATGATCCACCATATCGCCATAATCTGCCCGGAACTGTGTATCAAAGGTAGCCAGTACCGCTGATGCAAAGACATAATACCCATAAGTGAAATGATGATCGGTAATTCCATAGTTTGCGCCAAACTCACTCGTCTTGTAGTACATCGTTCCCCAATCGTCATTGTAATAGAGGAAATAGTCGGGTTCCCCTTCCGTGTACATGTACCAATCGACCAGAATTGCTTTTATCCGGGAAAGGAACAGGTCACGATAACCGGTCTCGCCCATTTCATTTGCTGCAAGTACACCCATGGCAAGAGGATGCAGTTTTTTGCCCTGCCAGTATGCGTCGGCAGCCATCAGATTATTGTCCGTTTCTGTTTTGAGCGTTTCCAGATAGCTCACCATCTCTGCTCGGTTGTATTCCGGATTGGTTGGCTCCGTAAACTGGGGAACCATGCCGTAGAAATGATCCTCCACTGTAAACTGGTTTCCCTCCCGCACTTTCAACGTACCACGTATGGACGGATAGGTGAGAGAAGTAAGCGGAGATTTCGTGATTTTCCATTGGTGTGGGTACAGTGCCTGCAATGTGTCCGCTGAAAATCCTGCACGTTTCACGGCTGTCTCGGCTTTGAAGTTGGTGGTAACTGTAGACGTCTGCTCGTCATAGGTGTAGGAAACCTCTGTATTTGTTACAAAAGCATAGGCATGTTGATGGAATTGGTTCAGATCCGTTAAAGACGGCATTGTAGCTGCGGATAGATAACCTTTTCCGCCTCCGAGCTGGAGTTTGATCTTGGCTCCTGCTTTTTTGAATACCGTTCCTTCCGGCGCAAAAATTCCATAATAGCGATCCTCTTTTTCGCCTGCCGGATCGCCGCTTTGATTCTCCAACTGAATGCCAATATGATCACCTGTAAAGGTATCACCATCCGATTGCAGTATCGGCTCTCCATTTCCATTCACGACTTTGGTGATGAGCGAAGAAAAGATTTCGGCTGTATTGGGATTATTGAATTCCATAAATACGTAAGGGGACCCCTTTACGAAGGTCGTTTTCATTTTCGCCGATTCATCATCACTGAGAATGGTATCAACCGCATAGTCACTGTACCCGCTGACACGGGTTTCCATATTCTTGGCATTAATATTGGTGGACATAAAATACAGGTCCGGGTTACCATCTGCGTTCACTGCACTCCCATTTCCATTAATCCATCCTTCTCCTGGGTTCAATAGGCCGAGCCCCTGGGGGTAGAACTTGGATTTGAGTGGCAGTGTAATTATGGAATCACTGAGCGGCTTAATAAGCAGGGACTGCCACCAATCATTAGACGCGATAGGTGCCTGAACGTTATCCGTTTTATACGTCGGGTATTTGGGCTGAGGCATACGGATGTCATTCGTCAAATAACTGCCCTTTCCTACCTGGACGGTGCTGGGATTCGGCAAATCAGGAATAGGATAGGATGGCTTCGGTGTTCCGTCTACATAGTCGTATACTTCAAAATCAAACAGGGAGTAGCCAAAATTGGTCGCCCTTCCGATGCCTTGCATTTTGACATAACGTCCGGAAGCATACATCGAAATGTCCTGCTTTCCTCCACTGCCATGCAGCTCCCGGTACACGGTGGTCCAGGTATTGGCATCATCGGAGACCTGTAGGTCAAATGCTCGCCCTGCCGCCCCTTCCCAGTTCAAAACCACTCTTCCAATATTCCGCTTACTGCCCAAATCCACATAGATCCATTCGTCATCCGTATGATTTGAACCCCATCGGGTAGAGGAATTTCCATCGACTGCATTCTCCGGAAGTGTTGCCCCTGGGGGCAGATAATCGGATTGTTCATAGGAAGAGACGGTAACCTTCTTGCCCTTCGCTACATCCGGTCCATATGTAACAGGAGGTACACCCGTGCCACCGATGCCGAACACTTCAAATTCGAGGATGGAGTAACCATAATTCGTGAGGGCTCTTTCTGTCCCTAATACACGCACATAGCGGCCACTTCCATTAACGGTAAGCTCGTCGGTCCCACCATTGCCTGTTACCGTATTGTAGATGTCTGTCCAGTTCACTTCATCGGTTGACACCTGAATCTGATATGATTTGGCGTATGCTCCCTCCCATTCAATGCGTACTTTGTCAATCGTAGCAGTGTCACCCAGATCTACATACAGCCACTGCGGATCTTTGCCCCAGGCACTCGACCATCTCGTTCCGCTTGAACCGTCAACGGCGAGATTCGCCGTATTATTCCCTTCAGTTGATGAAGCGTAAGCTGGTCGATTGCTAGACAATAGATAAGATGCAGGCTCAGCCTGAGCTTTGGATGGGACAAAGCCCGGAAACATGGTGGTAAATAATGCAGCGATCAATGCAAGTGCCAATCCCTTCCCAGCAAATGCTCTTCTTTTGCTTCTTGATGCCATGTCTTAAAATACCCCCTTCATGGGTGATGGTACCGAAGTCATGATGTAGAATGTTAAGCTGTATCGGCTCCTACTTATTTTAATTTGGTCACGCTTACAAAAATACTGTACCCAGCAACGATAAGTGTAACTTTGCACCGAACTACTCCTGCCTGGAAGATGGAGACTTTACCGGAAAAACAACCGTAACTACCGTACCTGTTCCCACTTCACTACGAATGCTCACGCCATAGTCCTTGCCATAATGAAGTTTGATTCGCTGGTCCACGTTACGAATCCCATAGCCTATTCCGCCTGCCCCTTCGGTGAAAATCGCGTCTATAATCTCCTGCTTCATCCCAAGTCCATTGTCGCGAACCTCAATGTGTACATGTTCTGCCTGCTTCTTCACCACAATATGAATCTTGATCTCATCGTCATACCAGGCATGTTCCAGCACGTTTTCTACAAAAGGCTGCAGAATGAATTTAACCGTCTCCAGAGCCAATGTTTCCGGCTCAGCCTCCAACTGATAATGGATGCGTTCTGCATATTTAATATTTTGAATATCAAGATAGGTTCTTACAATTTGCAGCTCTTTATCGACTTGAATCAGCATTTCTCCCTTGTTTAAAGTAAGACGATAAAACTTCGCCAGAGCCCGAATCATCTCATGCAGCTTATCAATCTCCCCAAGCTTTGCCATGCGGCTAATGGACGAGAACGTATTGTATAAAAAGTGAGGATTGATTTTGGAATGTAAAATTTGCAGCTCTGCTTCCTTCTTCTCCAGCTTGCTCGTATAGACTTCATCAATCAGTTGCTCAGTGGTTGAGGCCATTTCGTTAAAGGATTCTGCAATAATGGCAAACTCATCATTGCCCGAATATTGAATTCTTCTTTGCAACTCCCCTTCTTTGAAAGCTTCAAGGGATACTACCAGTTTGGAGAGGCGGCTGGAGAACATACGTGCCATAACGAAACTGACAAGGGTCATAACAAGAATGCTGATGACGCATATGATGATGGTCACATTCCGGACTTTTTGAGAATTGTCCTTAAAGGATGCATTCGGGACTAGCGCAACGATCTGAACAGGAATATTGTGAATCGGTTTGGCGATTTTCAGATAATCACGGGATTCATTCAATTCTTCGACAGTATATGGCAAGGAACCGCCAGGCGAACTCGAATAGAGGAGTTGCTCATCCTGATCGAGAACAAACAACTTTGTCCCTTCCCCTAACTGATTGAAGTCAACATCTTCAAAAATATCTTTTAACTTCACTGAAACTCGTACAAGTCCAATGGACTGAAACGTTTCATAATTAATGGCATGTCTTAACAAAGAGATATATCCGTATTCGGCATCGTTTTCGATTTGCTGCCATTTCATTTCGTCGTAACCGATACGCAGATTCTGATACCACCCCTTATCCAGAATCCGACGGGTATGCAGAATTTCATATTGTCTTTCTCCGGCGATTAGCGACTGCTCCGTTTCATTGTAGTAAAATTCACTGATAGTAGGTGCATGTAAATACAGGGAGAGCTTAATCTTGGATTTGGGCAGATTAGTAGCCGATTCAAGTCTTGGCATCACATATTGCGTTGTCATCTGATACTTCTCCCAGTCCAGATAGTAGCCCGAAAGTAACGTAGATAAGCCCTGATCCTGATAGATTTCATCCGAACTGCGAATGATCTCTCCAACTCTGTATTCAACATTGCTCTGAATCTGACTCACCGCTACCTCAAGATTGTTACGTGTATGTTCCTCCACAGAACGTGCTGAGGAAATATAGGCGTAGCAACCAATCACTATAATTGGAATAATCACAAGTGTGAGATTGGATATGAGTAACTTATATAAAATGGGAAGGAAACGTCGTCGACTGCTGTGCTGTATCATGCATCAACTCTGCTTTCTGAAATCGCCGGGCTTCATGCCAAAGGTTTCTCTGAACAATCGACTGAAATAGGTAAGACTCCGATAACCTACCCGATCGGCGATTTCATAAATTTTGAGATTGGTGGTTTGCAGCAGATGTCTGGCATGTTCAAGCCGACGGGCGGCAACATAATCACTGAACGTTTTTCCCACCTTATCCTTGAACAGAAATCCAAGATGATTCGGGGAATACGAGAAATGGGCAGCCAGGTCCTTGAGAGTAACGTCTTGTGACAGACGTTGCCCAACATAATGTTCAATATCGGAGAAGAGCTTCCAATTGGACTTTTGCTTGCGCAAATAGATATGCTCCGACCATTCGAACACCGTTCGTCTTAGCCAGGATTTAATATCATCTACCGTGTCAAACTGCTGGACTGTCGCAAATCCTTCCGATTTCCATTTTGCAAAGTGAGGAAAATCATCTTGTGCCTCTGCATTCAAGTATCCTTCCAATCGTGACAGGACATGGGTAGAGAAATGGTGTACTTTGGACGAGTCGGAAAAGGCTCTCGCATGCTCAAACAGCTCCTCGACGGCATCACAGATGGTGACGAGCTCATACGTGGACATTGCCGTAAATAGCCGATCCAACTGACTATTCACATCCAGTACATCTCGTACAAGCGGAATATGTACCTCCCCTGGAGAGATAAGCCGATTTTTACCAAGAAACATTTTGCATCCGATTAAATTTCGCGCTTCATCAAAGGATACCGGGAGCTCTGCAACCCGACTCGTTTTTTTTCCAAAACTGGCTGTAATGGTAAAGCGGGAGCGATCGCGTATGTAATGGATAAGTTCATTCAGATTCATTTCTATATCCCCTGCATCGTGGGAATACATGAGGCCAATTCGATCGATAGACAAACGACACCACGCCCCCCAATTTTTGGTTTCAATCCAGGACGTAATCTGGCGAAACGTCAGCTCATGCCATTGTTCATATTCTTCATCTGTGAACAAGTGCTGCATATGATCCATTTCTATAATAACGGCATGAGCTGTCTCCGTTCGTTTGGGAAGCGGATACAGCCGGGTGAAGGACCGCAGGGTAGACGCATCTATACTGCCTTCCATTAGATGCTTCAAGAAATCCTGCTTCACAAAATCAAAATGTTCAAGGATCTCGTTCCCGTTGCTTGTCTCCAGCTTGGTACTCTCTTCTTTCAGAACATGAACGATTTTTTGCAGAGTTGACTTAATTTCATCGTCATCCACTGGTTTCAGAATATAACCATCCGCTTTCAAATGAATAGCCTGTTTCGCATAATCAAAGTCCTCATAACCGCTGATAAATATGATCTTAAGCTCCGGCTGTGTCTGGAGTGCCATTCGGGCAAGCTCCAAGCCAGACATTACGGGCATTTTAATATCGGTAACGAGAATATCCACATCATGATTCTGAAGGTAATGCAATGCGGCCAGTGGTTTATTTCCCATGAAAGCAATCTCAATATTAAGTTCGTCCCAGGGAATAAGCTCACGCATACCAACCAGATCGTAGTTTTCGTCATCGACCAACGCTGCTTTATACATGATCGTTCGACTCCTTAATAGAGAATAAAAGGGCGTGCCTCAGCACACCCACCGTTTTTTGACATCGTATGGCTTGGTTCTATTATCATTTCCCCATAATTTTAAGATTCTCCTGCCATTTGGCTGTCTTCCAATTCAGCACTTTGTCATATCCAAGTTTTACCGATTCAGCCTGAGCCTCAGCAAGAATACTTTTCACTTCTTCATCATTTCCGGCAAATACAAGACGAGGAATGACCTGCTTATAATAATCTTTCAACCTTTGGAGAATAATCCCTTCTTCTGATGTTGCAAGGGGGTCCAGATTGGAGAATTCAGTCATGTTTTTGGACGTTTTAAAGGAAACCGTAGACTGTGCAACGGTTGTCCAGTCTTGCGCTTCTTCCGGCAAAAGCTCTTCCCGTTTGGCTTTGGCGACATCCACATAACTTGTGTTTCCGTACCAGTTAAACTCTCCGATCTTCATTTCGTCATATTTCTTCGGGTCCCGGTTGATATAGGCTTCATTCGGGATCGGGACGCCATCTTTAACCTCATCATAGAACAATCCTTTCGGTCCGAAAAAGAGGACTTGCTGGCCTTCTTCACTGATAGCCCAGTTCATATAAGCAAAAATGGCTTCGGGGTCCTTGGCGTTCGTCGTAATGACATTCACATTCCAACCTAGCGTATTATATCCACTTGGATACACCTTGTTTTTATCCACACCCTCGGCATGAACCGGCCAGATGACATCATATCCCGCTTCCGGGTCGGCAGCTTGAAGATGATTATTCGCTTCACGCCCAATCCCTTCGACCACAGAATCAAAGGCACTGAATACAGCCACCTTACCATTTTTCAATTTCTCCAGAATTTGATCACGGGTCTGGGTAAAGGCATCTTTGGAAGTTAATCCTTCGCGGAATAAACGACTTGCAAACATGACGGTTTGTTCAAAAGCAGGATCTGTATAAATAGAAGTTAACTGCGCTCCCTGCGGTACTCCAAATACACCTCCAGAACCCGGCGAAATAAATCCACCTGTGCGATCTTCCGCTGCTCCGCTATACAGCATACTGATCATCTGAGACTCACTGTCACGCATTTCGCCAAAATCAATCGGAACGATACTGCCGTTATACTTTTCCTTTACCTGTTCCAGATAAGCCTCAAGCTCATTCCAGGTTTCCACCTTAGGTGATCCCAATTCTTTGTATATTTTACGATTCACAAGATAGGCAGCATTGCCGTTTCCGTTATCCCCACTAATAAACCAGTTTGGAATTTGATATAATTTACCGTCCGCGCTGCGAAGCATATTAATGGTCTCTTCCCCTATTGTTTTTACAAACTCGGGATACTTCTCCAAATAGGGGTCAAGCGCCACAAGCTGACCTGCACTGACTAGTCGTTCGACATCTTTGCCCCGGTCAAGTACAATCGCATCCGGGAGTTTTTTGGCAACGATCATGGAATTCAGTTTGGTTGCCGCTGCCCCATTGGATTGTACGGGCTCCATTACCACTCCAAGCTCATCGGTTATCCATTGGCCATGCGGTCGTTCTTCCCAGGTCGGAGCTGTGTACCAATCATAATTAACGAATTGGGTGAAGCTGACGGGTCTTATTTTGGATCTTGGTTCCGCATTTGGCGAGACGCCCTCACTTATATTTATCTGTTCCTTTGTGTTTGCGCTTTCATTAACAGAAGGACTTTGCTCCGCTCCGCCTCCGGTACATCCACTGATCATAAGTGCTGCACTTAGTGCCGAAAGGTGAAGCCAGTGCAGTGATTTTCGTCGTTTTTGTTGTTTTTGTTGTTTTTGTTGTTTTTGTTCCATTTTTGCCGTACCCCTCTCTTGTACAGTTGTATGTTACACGTCTTCCTGTCGATCAGACAAGAAGGCTTCATAACCATTTTGCGAGCAGCTACTCTTTAAGTGAGCCGACCAGAACCCCTTTTACAAAATATTTCTGTAAAAATGGGTAGATCATGAGAATAGGTAGCGTGGCTACCATCATCGTGGCCATCTGCAAGGATTTTACGGTAACCGTATTTTGCACCATACTTTGCGCGTAACTGTTCAGATTGGTCATCAGTGAAGCCGTCGTTCCTGCGTTAATAATCTGAACCAGCAGCGTTTGCAGGGGAATCAAATTCTGATTGCTGATGAACACGGCCGGAATGAACCAGTCATTCCACAAAAATACGGCAGTGAACAGTCCAAGGGTTGCCATCACAGGGCCAGACACGGGCAGCACAATTCGAAAGAAGACACCGAAATTGCTGCATCCGTCCATTTTGGCTGACTCCTCCAGTCCGTCCGGAAGCTCCATAAAAAAGGTGCGGAAGATGACCATGTTATACACGTTTACCATGCCATGAAGTACGAGGAACAAGAAAGTATCATATAATTGAAGATGATAGACAAGGATAAAGTACGGAATAATTCCCCCACTGAAGAACATGGTAATCACGGCAAGAATCATGTACGCCTTCTTGAACATAATCCCTTTTTTGGACATCGCATAACCGAACAAAGAGGTGAACAGCAGTGCAAGTACAGTGCCAATTACCGTCCGAAGGATCGTGATCAGATACGCACTATAAATATTTTTTTCCTGGAATACAACCGCATAATTCTCCAACGTGAATTGCCTTGGCCAAAAGGTCACCCCACCTGAAGAGGTATCGGAACCTACGTTCAACGACAAGACAAGGGAATTCCAGAACGGATAAAACGTAACAAATGCCAGCATGCTCAACAAGGCATAGATCACGATTTTGAGGATGCGATCTCCTGTAGACAATTTCATAGATTATCTCCCACTCTTTCACTCGCGGCTTACCACAAGCTTGTTTTTCCAAACTTTCTTGCCAAAGTGTTCGCTACGACCAAAAGTGTTACGCTTAATAACGATTTGAATAATCCTGCCGCGGTTGCATAGGAGAATCGTTGGTTAACAATCCCCATCTGATAGACATAGGTGTCAATCACATCGGCAACTGGAAGAACGATACCATTGCTCAGGTTTTTCGTCAGTACGAGAATATCTTCATAACCGGCATTTAGAATATTACCGATCCCCAGAATCAGAAAGATCATCATAATCGGCATCATATTCGGGATCGTAATCCGAAAAATCTGTTGGAACCGGCTCGCCCCATCGATGGATGCAGATTCATATTGGGCAGGATCAATGCCTATAATGGCCGCAAGATAAACAATTGAACCAAAGCCAATCTCTTTCCAAACATTTAGGGATACAAGGATTCCCCAGAAATACTCCGGTGTGGACATCCAGTTTATGGGTTCATTAATCAGATTTAGCGCAAGCAGAAGCTCATTAACCGCCCCGTTATCCACCGCCAGCATAGAGAATACCAGCCCAGAGATTACGATCCATGACATAAAATGCGGAACATAAGTAACCGTTTGGACGACTCGTTTGAACTTGCCTGCGACTTCGTTCAGCATCAGGGCCAAAATGATCGGCGCGGGAAAACCGATACACAGCTTGAGCAAGCTGATGGCAAATGTATTTCTCATCACGCTCCAGAATTCCGGAGACTCAAAGAACATGCGAAAATGCATGAATCCTACCCACGGACTATTCTTCATTCCTGCGAACAAATTGTAATCCTGGAAGGCAATGAAAATGCCCCACATCGGTCCATAGCTGAAGATCAGCAAGAATAACAGAGCAGGCCAGATCATAACCTGAAACTCCCACTGCCCTGTAAACCTCTTCCACCCTGAAATTGGTTCAGTCTGCGTAACTCCCTTTCCCAACAATGGTGGGTGGTCTGACATATTTACTTTTTTCATTTACCTCTTCACCCACTTCGTCGCTTGATATTTCTATCGTAATCCCAATCCTCTTCATGGAATAGAACTTCAATTAACGAAAAGTGTACCTAATCAACGAACATGAGGAAAATCAAATTAAAAAACGCCGACATTATTGTCGGCGTTCGAGATGGAACTTTATCAAGCTACATATTCATAAACCTAGTAATCTGAGAGCGAAATTCCAGCTCCTATGATAAGTACGAACACAAGAATATACACAACAATTCCGATCGCTGCCCACAGCAACGATGCTTTGGCATAATTGGCTTTCGAAGGGTTGGAATCTCCAAATGCCCAAACAAACAACATAATTATGTTTACAAGCGGAATCATCATAAGGAAAATTGTAAGCATCCAACTACCGAAACTTACTGGCGGTGGTCCTGGCTTATGTACTCTTTGACTAGCAACTTCTGACATCGTATTTCTTCCTCTTTTCTTCTCCATTTCAATTGCTACCTGCTAAGACAATCTACTTCTAATTTAAGAAGAAACGTTTGCCGTTAATAAAAATACCGGAAATCTCATGAATTTACAATGTAATATTTACCATATTAGTTTTTTGACATATATTTTTTATAACTTATCTCGAATCTCCAAGATGTTATCCAAATACCGAAGCAAAGCGGCTTGTATAAGCATAAAGATACCCCTCTGTTCAACAAAAATAAAATTCATCTTCACAGATGTCTCTTTACTCTCGTCTACTAAAAGGGGTAGCCTGTCAGTCATATTTTATTACTTCTACTCCTATTTCCACAATGCCAGTTTATTTCGGCTGAATATATCCTTCAGCTTTGAGCAATTCAGCGATCAGAACTGCACCGCCTGCTGCTCCACGCAACGTGTTATGAGACAGTCCTACAAACTTGTAATCATACAGGGAGTCTTCGCGCAGTCTTCCTGTTGATACGCCCATACCGCGCTCGATGTCACGGTCCAGTTTCGTTTGTGGTCTGTTCTCTTCTTCAAAATACGTAATGAACTGTTTCGGAGCGCTTGGCAGACCCAGCTCTTGCGGACGACCTTTGAATTGCAGCCAACGATCCAGAATTTCTTCTTTGGATGGTTTTTTCTCAAAGGATACAAATACGGTCGCCAGATGACCATCGGTTACCGGAACACGAATACATTGTGTTGTAATTAATGGTGAGGACGCTTTTACAATCTCATTATCTTGAATGCTTCCCCAGATACGCAGCGGCTCCTGTTCACTCTTCTCTTCCTCGCCACCGATGTATGGAATTACGTTATCCAGCATTTCCGGCCAGTCCGTAAAGTTTTTACCTGCGCCAGAGATCGCTTGGTATGTGGAAGCTACCACTTGAGTTGGATTAAACTCACGCAAGGCGTGAAGTGCAGGCACATAACTTTGAATCGAGCAGTTCGGTTTAACCGCGATGAATCCGGTTTTGGTTCCGAGACGTTTGCGTTGAGCTTCAATTACGTCCAGATGTCCTGGGTTAATTTCCGGAATGACCATTGGCACATCAGCCGTCCAGCGGTGAGCCGAGTTGTTGGAAACAACCGGAGTTCCCGTTTTGGCATAAGCCTCTTCTAGCGCTTGAATTTCATTCTTTTTCATATCTACAGCACAGAATATAAAATCAACCTGGCTCGCAAAAGCTTCCACTTGGGAAGCATCCTGCACAACGATGTTTTTCACTGCTTCCGGAATCGGAACAGCGAGCTTCCATCTGCCTTGTACGGATTCTTCATAGGTTTTGCCTGCCGAGTTGGCACTAGCTGAGATTGCAGTTACTTCAAACCATGGGTGTCCATTAAGCAGATCTACAAAGCGCTGACCTACCATCCCCGTTCCTCCGACGATACCGACTTTCAATTTTGCTGACATAAAATCATCATTTCCTTTCGGTGTGAGTTTCTCCTTATTAAACACTATTCAGGCATTTCCAAAGCGTGTAGCCAACATCCCGGAAAACCAAAAAATCCCATCCCCAAGACAAAAGTCTCAGGGACGAGATTGTTACACTCGTGGTACCACCCAGATTCGCCAATATGTCGCCATACCAGCCTCTTCGAGTTAAGGATTACCGCATTCATTCATGCGCATCCGCTTATACTCTTGCTCTGTAACAGGAGCTCCTGTCACACCATCCCTCAATTCTTACAGTTCCGATGTGCTGCTCTGAGTCTTTATTCAACAAAAAATTCTTTACTCCTTTTCAGCTGCCGGAGCTCTCTGTGAAAGAATGCTTTTTATCTACTCATCTCTTCATCGCATTTGATATTGCGATTATAATATCAAAGTTACCATCGTGAAGTAAACACATTTTTTTTGGATTGCTGCAAATGGCCATTTCTTTACTGCTTTTTGGCAACAATCGTATACGTTCCCAATGGACTTCCAGGCCCCGCGGCATGATGTGACCTAAGTAATTTCAATTCGGAAAGCAGGAGTGTTCTTACCTTATCAGGGATCGGAAGCATTTTCAGCTCTATAGGCGCTTCTGCCAAAGTCATTTCGGTTTCCCATTGACCGTCCTGCAGTTCGGGAGAATGGATCGAAACCTCTTCCTTAATCGTCCAGCCTGCCGAAGAGACAAGCTCTCGGATATCCTCCGGTGTAAACAGCGTGCGCACATTGGAGAAGCTGTTCTCCTTGTAACATTCGACCTGGGACTGAATCAGAACGGATAACCAATGCGAGAGCTGGCTCACATCTGTAACGCGTGCATCCCATTCGGCGAAACATAACTGATGCCCCCACGACCTTACCTTGCTAAGAATCTGGGCGAGCTCGTCAAAAGATTTCAAGTACCATGAACAATGAGAAAGTACAATCACATCAAATTCATTCTCGGCAAATTGGGCCTGCTCACTTAGAATATCGAAATCATAATCCATTCGAATTCGGTTACCTAGCGGAGATTTCCGCAGATTGGCTGCCGCTTCACCCACAGTTAGCGGTGCACCATAACTCTCTGGTGCAATGTCTACCCCATGAACGTATCCGTGCTCCCCCACCAGATGCGCTAGCACGGCCGTTGTATCGCCCTGACCACAACCGATTTCCAGAACGCGGCTGCCTTTCTGAATTCCCCAAAAGAGTCCCAGTTGCATCCGGTGCTCGGTCTGAATGTATTGAATAGCAGCGTTGTCCTCCACGTCCATATACTTAATCAGATCCCTGATGATCGTCTCACTCATGATTCCTCACTCCTTAAAGAGCAGCTTGAACTTCCTGCTCATTGTAGCGTTACAGGAACCATTGTACAATACTGGAAATTGTTAATCTTGCCTTAATCTTTAACACAGGTCACGTCTTATCCCCACTGTGTTGCAAGCTGCTGAAGATATGGAGTCAGCATGGGCTGCAATTCCTTACGCATCAGTCCGATCTCCAAAATGGCCTGAATATATCCGAACTGATCACCAATATCGTAACGGCGTCCCTCCAGCTCAAGGGCCAGCAGTTCTTCCACCTGGCTCACTTCTTTCAAGGCATCCGTTAGCTGATATTCCCCTCCAGCCCCTCTCTCGATTCGATCCAGAATGGGAAAGATGGAAGGTTTCAGAATGTAGCGCCCCATTACGGCTGTTCGGGAAGGCGCTGCTGCAATGGAAGGTTTTTCTACCAGATTCGTGATTCGGTGAACCCGATCCTCTGCCCCCTGTGAATCAATAATCCCATATTTACTCACATCAGCAGCCTGCACTTGCCGCACGCCAACAATCTGACTTCCTGTTTTTTCATATAAATGAATCATCTGTGCGAGCGCCGGTGGATCAGATACCATAATATCATCTCCAAGCAATACGGCGAACGGATCGTCTCCTACAAACTGACGTGCACATCCAATCGCATGACCCAATCCAAGCGGCTCTTTTTGACGGATAAAATGAATGCTGGCCATTTCGCTGATCGCTTGAACTTCTTCCAGCAGTGCTTGCTTGCCTTTGGCATACAGGGAGTGCTCCAACTCAACTGATTTGTCAAAATGATCCTCAATCGATTTCTTATTACGTCCGGTTACGATGATAATATTTTCAATGCCCGATTGTACCGCTTCTTCCACAATGTATTGAATGGCCGGTTTGTCCACAATGGGCAGCATTTCTTTGGGTTGTGCCTTGGTTGCCGGCAAGAATCGGGTACCAAGCCCCGCTGCCGGAATGACTGCTTTTTTAATTCTCATATCATGAAACACTCCTTTCATTAGCATCAGATGACGAATCAGACCTTTGAGCAGGATCTGCCCGGAACACCCAATACCGACTGGCAATATAGTTTATAACCATGCCCGAGAGGGTCGCCAGTATTTTACTCATTACAATGCTCCAACCTAATGTGCTGTTGCAGAAGTACAGAATCAGGGAGGATAGCGCCAGAACCAAGAGATTAGTAATTACAAAACGCATGATTTCGTTTTTTTTGCCCTGTCTTCCCGCATCCTGGAAAGTCCACCTGCCATTCCACCAGTAACTGTTTACGACCCCGCAGCAGTAGGAAATCACCTGGGCAATCAGAGCTGGTGTGCCTGCGGCAGCGAGCAACGTAAACACCATTCCATCCACTGCCGTATTCAGGACGCCCACAATTCCGAACTTAAACAGCGTGACCAAACGATTAGTCATGATTAGCAACTCTACCCGTTAACCGTGACTGACCCGACTGACTCTCCATCTGATACACATCTCTCACGATGTATAGCGGGCGCGCCTTGGTTTCATCATAGATTCGGCCAACATACTCGCCAAGAATGCCCAGCATGATCAAAATGAAGCCGTTAAAGATCAGCATGATGCTGACCATTGAAGGCCATCCTTTGATCGTTGAATCTGTAAATATCGCCGAAGCGATGACACTTAGCATATAGATGAAGCCGCCGATGGACAGGACAGCACCCACGTATCCCGCAAGCTTGAGCGGTTTGTGTGAGAATGATGTAATGCCGTCCAGACTCAGCTTCAACATGCGTTTCAGCGGGTATTTGGTCTCACCTGCCAAACGTTCATCCCGTTCATACTCAATGGCTGTCTGACGAAATCCCACCCAACTAACCAATCCGCGAACAAATCGATTTTTCTCTGGAAGACGCTTCATCTCATCACATACCTTGCGATCCATCAAGCGGAAATCCCCGGTATCCACTGGAATATCCGTATCCGTCGACGCTCGCAGTACGCGGTAGAACAGGCTTGCTGACCATTTCTTGAAGCGGGTCTCCCCGCTTCTGCTGGTCCGACGGGCATAGACAACCTCGTAGCCCTCTTTCCACTTGTCGATCATGTCCAATATCAGCTCGGGAGGGTCCTGAAGATCCGCATCAATTATGACGACTGCATCGCCTGCTGCATAATCCATACCTGCCGTAATCGCAATCTGGTGACCAAAGTTGCGTGCAAAATCAATCAGCTTCACACTTTCATCCCAGCGGGCATAGTCACGGATCATCTGTGCACTTTGGTCCACACTGCCGTCATTGACAAACAACAGCTCGTAACTCTCTCCCGTACTGCCCATGACTTTTTTCAGACGCCGATAGGTCTCCTCAATCACCGCTTCTTCGTTATACATTGGAATGATAATGCTGTAACGGTACTTTTGAGCCATGTTCGTTCCCTCCCTTTTCCGTTGTTTTCGTTCGAATTGTTCAAGTTCATATCGTGTATCACTTGGATCACACTTATAATTTCACTTCATATAAAGTCGTTTGACCGCCGAAACCGGAATCGCTATCTGTTCCCGTCTTCCAATCTGACGTTGGAATCTCCGTACCATGCTCCTTGATCCAGTCGCCGATATCAGAACTTCCACCTCGGCCACCCATGCCACCTACCATGAAGTATTTCACTTGTCCGCTCTTCACGAGTTGTTCCAGTTTTTCCGTGGTATACACCGGATCTGAACCCGAGAACCCGCCAAGCGTAATGACTGCTTCATTTTCATCAATGATATAAGGGGCGGCCTGGTTGTAGTCCGTCGTTGCGAAGAGATAGGTTTCACCTGTGTTATGCTCTCTCAGATAATTCAGGGTTGTGGTGTCCACTTCTTCGTTGCGGTTCCCTGCTCCACCTCGCCCACCTGTCGTAGGCATTCCTCCGCCACCATTCATGCTTCCTCCTGAATTCGGAGGTGTTCCCATGCCCGCATTGTTCGGGTCAGCATCATCGGACGATGGGATATCCTGAGCGGTGTCATCTGATGCATTCGGCGGAGTCATACCCATATCGCCACCATTGCGATCACCCTGTCTATCTCCCATAGCCATGCCCATGTCGCCGAACATCCCATTGGAACCTGTAGGTCCAGCCGCCGGAATCATGCTGTTGCCTCCATACGTAATAGGTGTGAATGCCCAATAGATCGGACCGATCAGCATGACCATGAAACCTGCGATAATCAAACCCTGTTTCCATGGGTGTGAACGATTAAGCAGCACAATCAGGATAATCGTGATCAGAATGCCTGCAATTAATTCACCTATGGACCAACCTGCCCCGATAGTCTCGTTATACACCTGCATGATATACCAGCCGAAGATGGTCGTCAGCAGCACGGACAACGGAAGCAGCCAGGCTTGCCAGCCATTGCGTTCACGATATGCCGTCCACATGGCGGCAAACCCTGCTCCGGTTAATGCCGCTACCGGAGGTGCGAGCATAATCAGATAATATTGATGGAAGAAGCCTGCCACACTGAAGAAAGCAGCTACCGGAAGCAGCCAAGCCAGCCAGAACAAAGCTTCCTTATGCTTATCGGTTATATTTCTTCGTCTTAATCCTGCAAAAATGGCGATGCAGCCAAGCAATACTACCGGCAACAGCCAACTGGCCTGACCGGACAGTTCAGTCTGGAATAACCGCAGAGGACCTTTTTCCCCCGTGCCAAACATGCCGCCCATGCCTCCACCGCCACCATTGCCGCCTCCGAAATTCCTTCCATTAGGTATCTCGCCACCGTTTGGCATCTGGCCGCCCGGGAAAGTCATTCCGTTCATGCCACCCATTTCACCGTTTCCAGGTAGATTGCCTGTTGGAGCCGAGCCGCTGCCCGACTGATCTGTTCCTGAACCCTGGGAATTGGAGCTGCCACGAACAATACCTTCATCAGAGGCATTTGGCATACCTGCATTCGCTGATCTGTTCTGTTGTCCCGTGAGACGGGATAAACCGTTATATCCAAAAGCCAGCTCCAGCACCGAATTGGTTTCACTGCTGCCGATATAAGGCCGCTCATCTGTCGGTATAGAATCCACGGTGACTGCCCAGGATAAGGAAACAACGGCCAGCACTACCGTACTTCCAATTAACAAGATGATTTTTCTTCTCCACTTGGCGTTGAATGCAAGCAGATAGAACAAGTAGAAAGCCGGAAGAATCATATAGGCTTGCAGCATTTTCATATTAAAAGCCAGTCCAATGAGCGCAAAGGCTACCAGAATGCGCCAAGTACTGCCTTGCTTGCTTCCCTTGAATAAAAACCATGAACCCAGCAGCAGCGTAAACACCAACATGCTGTCAATATTGTTGGTACGGCTCACCGCAGCCACTACTGGTACGGTTGCCATCGCAAGTGCCGAGATTCGCGCCGCGCCAAGTCCAAATGTAGGCTTGACCATGAAATATATCAGCAGCACCGAACCGATCCCCGCTAATACTTGCGGTAAAATAACACTCCATCCATGCAATCCAAAAACGTAAGCAAAAGCGGTTTGAATCCAGAAGACAACGGGTGGTTTGTCTACGGTAACCGAACCAGCCGAGTCGAGCGATGCATAGAAAAAGTTATGGAAATTTCTCAGCATGCTCCCAACGGCGGTCGTATAATAGGAATTGGCATATTGATCGTTCCAGATGCCATACCCGTTCAGAAATGCCGCCAGTAAAACAATCGGCAGAAGGATAAGATCAATCCTTCGTTTGGCGATATTCAATCTCAATCACTCCTTCAAGTTCTTCATGTCTACTATTGTGGCATGCCAAAGTAAAACTGGGATGAGTGCCCGCTGAATGTTGCCTGAGGATAACTTGCAAACTTTTCAGCTAATTTTCAGTTTGGCGAGCGATAATATAGCATATAGACCTGTAAAATTGAGGGTATGTAATAGATGGATTTAACGGGGAGGAACGCCTGCTTATGAAGCTGAGTACTGGCATTAAAATACTTTTGGCAGATGATGAACCACATATTTTGCAATTTCTGGAGCTTGGACTAAGCAATGAAGGCTTTGATGTACGTACAGCCCCCGATGGAGCCGCTGCGCTTGAATTGGCACTTGATTTCCGTCCACATATGGCCATTCTGGATGTAATGATGCCAGAGATGGATGGGTTTGAGGTTGTTGAGCGACTGCGCAAGAGCGGGGCTCAGATCGGGGTGATCATGCTGACAGCCAAAGATGAAGTCGAGAATCGCGTCAAAGGCCTATGGCTTGGTGCCGACGATTATATGATTAAACCATTTGCGTTCGACGAATTGCTTGCACGGATTCAGGCAAGGCTTCGTAATCAGTTTCCATTATTAATCGGTGCGGTGACTCATGGGCCATTCCGAATTGATGATCAACGCAAAGAGATTACCTATCACGATCAGATTCTGGAGTTGTCTCCTACTGAATATGAACTTTTAAAATTCATCGTGCTTAATCATGGCATTGTCCTGAGTAAAGCGACCATTCTGAACCGTGTGTGGGGGTATGATTTTGGTGGAGAAGAAAACATTGTGGAGGTGTACGTTCGCTCCTTGCGTGACAAATTGGGCGATAAAGAGCATAAACTCATTCGTACCCTTCGAGGTGTCGGATACAGGGTGGATCTCTAATGGGGTCTTTACCATTGAAGGATAAACTTCCTTGGGCATGGCTGCATCGCTGGGTATCGCCACGTTCGCTTCGCTCTCAATTACTCGCGCGCTCCCTGTTCATTCTGGCTGCTCTGTTGTTGTTAATTGGTATTCTTCAATTCTGGATTATGGAAAGCTTTCTGTATCGCAACCAGGCGAAAACGATGGAAGAGCAGCTCATGTCCATGCCCCCTGTTTGGCTCGGAACGTCTTCACGAAGTGGTGCGACAAATAATCCTTTTGGCGGGCAATCCGGATCAGATCCAAGAGGATCAGGCAATCGTTTCTTGTACATTCCGGATCGTTCACTGGCCTTATTTGATAATCAAAGTGGCTTCGAGGACATTTTTGGTGAAGACGGTCTAACCGCTCCTCGCTTGACATCCGTTGAATATGAGAACATTACAGATCAGATCAACGATAAGCATCATGTTCCATACCGGATTGTAACGGATAACCAGGGCAATGAGCAGTTAATCGTTTTCTCCTCACCGGGACCACGTAATCGCGGCTTACCCATGGTGCAAATGGGCACCCCTACGAAACCGCTAAAAGATCTGATCGTGAAACAGCTTCTGATCTTCTTGATGTTATCCCTGCTGGCTATGGTCGCTGGACTTATTCTATACACCAAGGCACTTCGCCGGACACTGATTCCCTTATCCAGCATGGTAGACACGGTGCAACGAATCGATGCAGGCAGTCTGGCCGAACGCCTTCCTGCGGTGCAGGGACAACAGGAAGTGGATCAACTGGCGCTTTCATTTAACGGCATGCTCGAAAGGCTGGAAGACTCCTTTGAAGCAGAGCGGGAGTCGAAGGAGCAGATGCAGCGTTTTCTGTCCGATGCTTCCCATGAGCTGCGTACCCCTCTTACCTCCATTCACGGATTTATTGAGGTGCTCAAGCGCGGCGCAGCCTCCAATAGCGAGCAATTATATAACGCTTTGAACAGCATGTATGGTGAATCCGTCCGCATCAACAAACTCGTAGAGGATCTGCTGATGCTGACCAAGCTGGACCAGGCGCCCCAGCAGGAGCAGGAGGTCATTCAACTCGATAGTTTGCTGCTCGAAATGCAGTCACAGCTTGTCATGATGGCTCAGCAAAGACAGGTTCATCTTGACCTGACAGCTGAAGTCCATGTCATGGCTGATGCTCACAAATTAAAGCAGGTTGTGCTCAATTTGTTCCACAATGCAGTACAGCACACCGATTCAGATCGGGGAGCCATCAGCATCACTTTATATGCCGTTCAGCATAAAGCCGAGTTAACCATAAAAGATAATGGCTCAGGGATTGAACCGGAGCATCTCCCTCACATCTTTGAACGCTTCTACCGCACAAGCTCTTCCCGTTCGAGAAAACAAGGTGGCGCGGGTCTTGGCCTTGCCATCACCCGTTCAATTGTGGAGTCGTATGGCGGGAAAATCACAGTACGCAGCCAGATCGGCGAAGGAACCGAATTTACGATTTTACTGCCATTGGTAGAGGGTGAAACCTAAGCTGAACGAGGGTCACAAGATGCAGCTTTTCGTTTTATTGCGGCTCCTATCAAATGACGAATAACCCTTTCATTTCTACGGAGAAATGGGAAGGGTTATTCGTTTAGTATCGGATTGGTGTATTGGTACATTGTGCATTTGTATCGAAAATTATCGTTACTGTTTCCGCAATAGGTAATGGTTGTACGGTTCATTCTCGATTTCGATCAAATTCAGCCATTCAAAATTGCATTTCTGTATTACCTTATTGGATGCCTGATTTGTTAATAAAGCGATGGCATTCAACACTTCAACGTTTGTATTTTCAAATAAATACTGTGTTATTCCTTGTACTGCCTGCGTTGTAAAGCCACGGTTCCGGAAGTGTTTCGAAATGCCGTACATAATCTCCCGATTGGGTGCTGGCAGCTCGTCCTTAATCCCCGAACAGCACCATCCTATGAACTCATCGTTTTCTTTGAGCACGATAGCCAAACGTAAATAGAGGTCCCCAATGTCTCCACCCGCCAAAACAGCTTGTTTAAAATTCTGATTCTCGGGAATTTCGTATTGAGTGAGCCAGAGGGCTCTCTCTTCAACCGCAGCATTCCATCCCGGTAAAAATTCGTAAACCTCGGGTTGCCAGGTGATTTCCTGCAATTTCTCCAAATCCTCAGCTCGATACTCGCGCAAATAAATATCTTTGCAATCAATGATTAATTCATCACTTTGTATGTTTTGTTTCATAATGCCTCCTATAATTCATCTTACACAGCTAACATTGGCAGATCATAAACACCATGTCGCTCTAATTTAAAATGAGACTCACGCAAGTCCTTCCTTATCAATAAACTCGTCTTTCGTTAATCCGAACAGGATCAGATCCTGGTATTTTCCATCGGTATAAATCACCTGACGACGCACCCCTTCCTGCACACACCCAAGTTTTCTCATCATAGCTGCGGAAGGTTCATTGCCTTCGAGAACATAATCATTGAATTTATTAAGCCTGCGCTCGAAAAAGGCATATTTCAACAAAATTCGAATGGCTCTCGTCCCATATCCTTTTCCGCGATGATCCCTGTCAATTTGAATTCCAATGCTAAAGGTACCATTCCTCTCATCGATGCTGTTCAAATTAACGCCCCCGACATTCTCACCATTCATATTTTCAATCGTAAACATGATCCGTCCTCTGTCTAGAGAGAAATCGGAGAAGGCTTCTGTAAATTTCTTCGCCTCAGCATTCGTAGGGGGCAGTTCCACTGCACATTCAAGTAAACGGCGAGCAGGTGAATCAAAGCGGTTATAATAATGATCTTCCCAATCTTCCTCACGAAGAGCCCGCAATCTAACCTGATCATCCTGCCAAAAATAATCGTTATAGTTAATCTCTCTCATTCTGATATCCCCCGTTTGGCAATGAATTGTTTCTCAAAATAATATAATCTACGCCTATGATAACCCATATTGTGGAATTTGAGGAGATTTGTTTTCTTTTTCGATACAACTAAAAATAGCCCCCGGACAGAACGATCCTGCCGAAGGCTATCATCTATTTTATATATAACGTCATTCCGATTCTTCTTCTTCCGGGTATTGTGGTTTGGTTACACTATCGGGGACCGTTTCATCGAAGACGTCCTGACCGGGATAATCCCGTACTTCCCCTTCGTGCAGTTCATGATTTTCATAATCGAAACGGTGTGCAGTCCTTTGATCCACTCGCCACGGCGAGCTTTTGCCAAGAGATTCAGACATCAGAGATGAGCCGTAAGGACCTTCAGGGAACTCTTCGAGTGTGATATCATTTCGCTGCGACTCCACCGTGGACACATCGGTATATTCTTTCCTATCTTCTTGCAAAAATTTATCCTTCATCGTTCGTCCCTCCATATCTGCTTCGTGGTGATCAAAGCATGTTTAGTTTGAACGGGAATGAAAGCATTTATGCATGTTCATTGGCAAAAGAAAAGTACATTCTTCAATCTCTGATCCAGATATAAAATACAAAAATAATAAGTCCAATCATACAAATCCACGTATCCCGTTTGGACCATACCAATAAGGAGGAGCGTGCTCCAAGCATGGAATTCTCTCTGACTTTCCGCATTTCCATCGCTATCGTCATGTCCTCTGCACGCTGAAACAGCGCCATGAGCAAAGGAATGACCATCGGACCAAGATCACGTACCCGTACCGTATTTGGTCGTAATGCAGCTTTGCCGCGTGCCCGGACGATCAGCGAGAAGCGCTGCCATTCACTCCAGATCATCGGGATAAAACGGAAGATTAAAGACACAGCGAGTGCAAACGATGACACGGGCAGTTTGATTTTTTTGCCGATGCCAAGCACCCAGTTCAGTCCTTCCACCATGCGTCCATAAGGCGTAGTCAGTGAAAACCAAAGACTTGCCAACGTGACGATAAACAAACGGTACACATTCAGTAACGTCGCTTCCGCCTGCATCAGGGAAAATCCGAATTGAAGGCCGCCTCCTTCTGTAGAAAGAGTCGTCCCCGATAACGCTGTTGATACGAGAAAAAACAGTACCAGCGGCTTCATTAACTTCATACATCCAGCCAAAGTGTGACGAGGCAGCACAACAAGGGCCAGCAATACCGGAACCAACGTGAGTGACAAACCTAGCCAGTGGTGTTGTAGCATCGTCGCAGTCACGAGCAAAATGTATAAAACCCATTTCAGACGTGGGTCCATGGCTCCATATATTCCTCTGCTTGAACCTGATTCAGCGTGGGAGTAGATAGCCTCCTGTCTGCCTTCTCCTTCCGAAGTGTCGAAGCGTGATAAGGCAAGTCTCTCTTCATCCCTGAATTGTTCCTCATTATCAACGGTATCAGCCTTTGGCTCTAACGGTTCATTAACGAACTGAACAATACTTTCAGCCATTTCCTCCGGGGTCAAGGCAGTAAAAGGCAAATGCATGCCCGCCGCCCCGAATTGCTGTGCCAATTGCATGGAAGGTGGAAGCCCAATTCCGGCAAGCTCCAGTAATTCTGGCCTGGCCTGAAGTTCTTTTGGTGAAACATCACCAACCAGACGTCCCTTCTGCAACAAAAGAACACGATCCGCAAGAGGTAAAAAAGTGTCCAGATCATGCGTAGCCACAATGGCTCCCTCACCTGCATTTCGATGCTGGTTCAATACGTCCAGCAGCGTGACTACACTTTGTGCTTCCAATCCGGCGCTCGGTTCATCGAGCAATAGCCATGGAGGCTGCGCAGCCGTTCCCAGGGCGAGCCCCAGTCTTCTCCGCTCGCCTCCACTTAGTGCAAAGGGTGATCTGTCCAGATGAAATCGTTCTTCCCTTTCATGCCCCCCCGTCGGGGAGTCCCATCGCTCAAGCGCCTCATTTATCTGCCTTTTCTTTTGTTCTTCGGTTAGACGATATGGACGCAGGGAATACGCAAATTCACGTCCAATGCTTCGGGCAAATAGCTGCTGCTCGGGAAATTGGAAGACCAATCCCATTTGCAACAGAATGGACTGTGGTACTTTCCCCTTCTGCCAGTAAGGCTCTCTGTCCAGCTTGAGGCTACCCTCATCTGGAGGTTTTAGGCCAGCAATTGTTTGCAGCAGTGTGGTTTTACCTGATCCAGTGCAGCCCAGCAACAAAGTGATTTCTCCACGGTTCAGTTGGACAGTGATATCTTGAAGCAGCGGTCTTCTGTCCGATTGTGACGAAGCAATGCCTACATGTTCTAGTTCGATTGCCAAAGGGCTACCTCCTTAACCAACTGCTCAGGTCGCAGAGGTGTCGCATGTTGGAGCAGACCTTTTCGTTTCAGGAGTAGAGCTGTCTGCACCGTAAAAGGTGGAGCAAGCCCAAGCTTTTCGCAGGGCGATGGTTGTTGTGCTTCTTTTCCAGCCTCAGCCGTCGTCTCCTGCCTCTCCCTTCCATAGAAGAAAACCTCAGGCGTTCCATCGTAAACGCATCGTCCCTGTTCCATGGCAATAATTCGATCGCACAGCGTCGCTTCCTCCAAATGATGCGTAATCCAGATTACTGCTGTCCCTTGCTGAACAATGGCTTGAACTACAGCTTCCATTCGATCTCTGGCTCCAGGGTCAAGCATGGCCGTAGGCTCGTCCAGAATGAGTACATCCGGCTTGGCCGCCAGCGCAACCGCAATATTAAGCAGCTGCTTCTGTCCTCCAGACAGCATAGATATGGCCGCCTCTGGCGGGTGCTCAAGTCCTACCGTATGTAAAGCGTGCTCTCTTCGTCGTAAGTGCTCCTCAGGAGATTCAAGCAACGAGGCTAAGGCAAAATGAAATTCCTCCTCAATGGTATCTCCAAGTACCTGGGCATCAGGCTGCTGGAGTACTCCACGAACAACCAGTTCTGGAGAAGCCTTTCTTTCTCCGCCGGATAACGGAATGAATCCAATCAGCAGCCCAGCCAGCGTACTTTTGCCGCTACCATTGGCTCCCACGATACTTATCCATTCTCCGGGAACCAATTTCAGTGAAACTCCATCCACTGCCTTACGAACACGACCTGACTCGGACGCATAATGAACCCGGACATTTTCTAGTGTTATCAAAGGTGTAACGTCTTGCATCTTAAATTGGTCCTTTCCCTTTTGAATCTTTTGTGGTACGATCCAAATCGTTAACCACATTCGTTTGATCGGTTAACAATAAGATTACCAAAATTGAAAGGAATGTTCAAACATGAAATTGTCTTTGCGAGGTATTGTATTTAGCGCACTCATGGCAGCCATACTTGTTATTTTTGGATACATAAGTATTCCCATTGGTTTCTCTCCTGTGCCGATTACATTGCAAACTCTTGCGGTTATGCTGGCAGGCGGACTGCTTGGTCCATTATATGGTTTTCTAAGTATCGCTCTGGTCGTCATCCTGACTGCAATTGGTTTCCCGCTTCTGCATGGCGCAGGTGGACTGGCTGTACTCCTCGGGCCTACCGGGGGATATGTCATGATGTGGCCCTTCTCCGCATTGATCATTGGATTGCTGCTCAGTAAAATCAAATTGAACGGTTTTGTAGGTTATTTCCTCGCCTTTATCGTATTTGAGGTGTTTGGTTCAATGCTGATTTATGTTTCGGGCGTGCCCTGGTTGGCCTATGCTTACAAAATGTCGTTACCCGAGGCCATGATTCAAGGATTCTATCCCTACATCATCGGTGATCTGATCAAAGCCTTGTTCGCTGCAATTATCATCGCACCTGTTCGCATGGTCTTCCCTCCACAGCGACTGACTGGCAACATGAACTCAACGGTTGTACGAGCAGATTCTTAGGACTTCATTGAGTTGAACGCAGCATGTATTGGCAGCAGCTTCCGGCAGTACAGAACATCCAGGTCTACCGCATGACGGAAGACTGCTTTCGGGAAGATCCAATCTACATGATGGGACAGGTTCAGGATCTGGTGAATTTGAATCTGATTGGTTAACAGCCAAAAAGCCGTGTCCACGTAAACAGAAAACATTCTGTTCTACGTTGGACACGGCTTTTGTTCCTATTCCTACTCTTGTTCCGGTCCCTTACCACCATACAGGGTAAGTAACGGTTCTTGAACCCGAACTTGTCCCGTAATCAAAGGAACCACTTCCTCATAATCCGTAGAATTCGTTACAATGATAGGTGTTACTGTATGATAACCTGCTGCCTTGATCTGAGCGATATCGAATTCCAGCAGCAAGTCTCCCGCTTTCACCCGATCACCTTCCTGAATATGTGATGTAAAGTGCTGACCATCTAGCTTCACGGTATCGACCCCGACATGGACCAAAATCTCAGCCCCCGTATCCGATACAACAGCCAGTGCATGTTTCTTCTTGAAAGCTACGGTAATTGTACCATCAAAAGGAGCAACGACTCTGCCGACTGCCGGCTCAATCGCAATGCCTTTGCCCATCGCGCCCGACGAAAATGCCGGGTCAGGTACATCGCTAAGATCCACAATGGTTCCCTCGATTGGGCTGAGTACTTCTTGATCCGATGAAGCCGCTGTTCTTTCGGATGGCTTGGTGGTTTCTGTGCTTTTTTCTTTTTCTTCTTCTTCAACCGGATCTTTGAACCCCATAATGTAGGTCAGTGCAGCCGCAACAACAAAGGATACGCAGATCCCAAGGATCAGTCCAGGGAAGCCCTCTCCACCCGGTCCATAGAAGATCGGTAAAGTCAGCAGGCCTGGAGCGCCCGAAGCGAATGCCTGAGTACCTGCTTGACCAATGATGGCCCCACCTACCGCACCACCGATAACTCCTGCGATGAATGGACGTTTGAGTGGAAGTGTCACACCATAGATGGCAGGCTCGGTAATCCCGAATAGGGCTGTCAGCGTGGATGAACCTGCCAGCGTTTTCAGCTTTTTATTTTTGGTTTTCAGCATAACACCGAAGGCAGCTCCGGTCTGTGCGAAGATGGAAGCTGTCGCAGCTGGCTTGACGCCATCACGTCCATACACAGCAACGTTGTTAATGAATACGGGAATGAGACCCCAATGAATTCCGAAAATAACGAGCAGCTGCCAGCTTGCACCCATAACGGCTCCTGCCAATAACGGGCTGAATCCGAAGGCGGCCACGAGTCCTGATGCAATAGCATTACCTACATATACACCAAATGGACCGAATACGAGCAAAGTAAGTGGAACCATAATGACAAGCAAAAATAATGGAGTGACAAAATTTTTCACACTTTCGTGAAGAACTTTATTGAAGAATTTCTCCAATTTGCTCATGACGATCACTGCCAGAATAATAGGAATAACGGTAGATGAATAGTTCATCAAAATGACAGGAATCCCGAAGAAATCAGTTGGCGTACCCTCCGCCTTGAGTGTAACGATGGAAGGATAGATTAATGCGCCTGCGATCGTCATCGCCACAAACATGTTACCCTGGAATTTGCGGGCGGTTGTAACCGCTAACAGCAAAGGCAGGAAATAAAACAGACTGTCTGCCGCTGCAAACAAGATCTTATACGTGGTTTCCGTCGTTTCCAGCCAGCCGACATTACTTGCAATGAGCAGCAATCCTTTCAGGATACCGGCCCCCGCCATAACCCCTAGCAGCGGAGCAAAAATACTGGAAATCACATCAATAATGCCGCCTAGGCCTTTTGCGGATTTCTTCGGCTTTTCCTTATCGGAAGAGTCATCCAAAATGCTGCTGATCTGACCAATGGCGCTGTAAACTTCAGGCACCTTATTGCCAACGACCACCTGGAACTGACCCCCGTTTTCCTTGACTGCAATGATTCCCTCTGTCTTCTCCAGCTTGGCTTTGTCTGCCTTGGCATCATCCTTCAATACAAACCGCAAACGTGTTGCGCAATGTACGAGTGATACCACATTCTTTTCGCCGCCGACCAGCTCGACAATTTCTTTTGCGAGTTTTTCCTGACTCATGCTGTGCACCCCCATATTTGCTAAAACAGGCATCTTACCGATTTTTTTGCACGCAAAAAACCTAAGCCTTGAGTAAGTTTTGGACACACATCGGGTCCTGTCTTCTCATGACTTAGGTTTTGCCTGCATAACCAGTAACAATCCCAGTTAAATCGTATTCAATTCCTGTTAATCTCATATTATTATGATTTAACCAAATTTGTCAACATTTTAATTATTAACGATTAACGACACGCTCAATGTGGACGGTCAGATACAATTTCTCTTCGTTGGTTAGCTGATGGTTATATTCCTTGTTAACGAACATTTCGATTTTCTCCGTACATGCCGCTGCTTCCGGGTGCTTCTCTTTGATCATGTCATAGAAGTGGTCATAGTTGTTGTCATAATGCGTTCCGCTTAATACCCTCTGGGAGAAGAATTTCAGATGCGTAATGAAGCGAAAATAGCTGAGAGACTCTTCATCGAATTCCATCTTGAAGTGATATTTCGCTATATTAATAATCTGCTGAATAAACTTCGTGATGTTCATCGTTGTAATGACTTCTTCATTCATCTCTGCATTGACAATATGCAGGGCAATATAAGCTGCTTCATCCGGTGGAAGCTCAATATTCAATCTCGACTTGATCTGCTCCAGCGTTTTCAGACCCAATCCGAACTCAGCCTTATACAGCTGTTTGATTTCCCACATCAGTGCATTCTTGATTTCAACCCCTTCACGATATCGTTCAATCGCAAAGTTAATGTGATCTGTTAGGGAAACATAGATATTTTCATTCAAATTGCGGCCGAGATTCTCTCTGGCGTAGGTAATAATTTCCTCCACTATCTCGATTAGTTCCATCGGCACTTCGCGCAGCAGCATTTTGAAATTGTCGGATGTCTGCTTGTTTTTAAGCGCAAATACTTTCTGGATGCGGGTCTCGTCTACTTTATCCCCCGGCTTTTTCTTAAAGGCAATCCCACGCCCCATCACGACAAGCTCTGCTCCATCCGCTTGATAGATGCTAATGACGTTATTGTTGATAACCTTTGCTATTTTCACTTCAATCCCCCCGTCACGATCCACTCTCTTGGCAGTCATATATCACCTTTTGGGCATACAAAAAAAACCTGAAGCATCACAAAATAAACAAGACATGTACGTCTGTTTTTTGGTGCTTAGGTTTTGCCTACTTCAAGTAGTAACAATCCCAAAACGATATAATTGCGTCAAGTATAGCGCGAAGAGACATAGATGTCAACGCTTTCAATGAGGGAACAATCGGAAGTTCCATGAAGGATGGTCCTTCCGATCATATGAGGGAGAATTATCCCGATAATGCACTTTTTACTCTTCACCTAAATTGCTGCCATCCGATTCAATAACGTTTTTGTACCAGTGGAAGCTTTTCTTCTTGATTCGCTTCAGGTCACCCTTACCTTCATTGTCACGATCCACATAGATGTAACCATAGCGTTTTCTCATCTCTCCCGAAGAAGCACTGACAATATCAATGGGTCCCCAGCTTGTATAACCGATAATCTCTACACCGTCCTGCAGAGCTTCACCCATCTCGGCAACATGGCGTTTCAGATAATCAATGCGGTACACATCATCAACCTCACCTTCAGGTGTAACCACATCATTGGCTCCAAATCCATTTTCCACAACAAACAGCGGTTTTTGATATCGGTCATGCAGTTGATTGGCTGTAATACGGATACCTTTGGGATCAATTGTCCAACCCCACTCCGATTTTGCCAAATATGGATTGGCTACTGAACCAAATACATTGCCAGTCGTCATATTTTTGACCACTTCAGGGTCCGTGGAGGTTGTACGACTTGAATAATAACTAAATCCGATATAATCAACCGTATGGTTTTTCAGAATTTCAGCATCTCCTGGCTGCATGGCAATATTCAATCCATGGTCCTTGAAGAAACGTTTGGCATAGCCCGGATACTCTCCTCGCGACTGAACATCAATGAAGAAATAGGACTCCCTGTCTTTCTCCATGCCCTGGAATACATCTTCCGGATTACATGTATACGGATAGAAGCTGCCTGCCGCAAGCATACAGCCGATCATTGCGCCGGGAATTATCTCATGACAGGCTTTAACAGCCAGAGCACTTGCCACCAATTGATGGTGTGCTGCCTGATACTGAATCTCCTTCACATTTTCACCATCCTTGAAGACAAGACCCGCCCCCAGGAATGGCAGATGCAGCAGCATGTTAATTTCATTGAAGGTCATCCAGTATTTCACCTTGTCCTTGTAACGGCTGAATACGGTTTTGGCATAGGTTTCAAAAAGACCCACCAGTTCACGACTTCTCCAACTGCCATATTTCTCAATTAGATTAACCGGTACATCGAAGTGAGCAAGTGTTACTACTGGCTCGATACCATGCTTCAACAGTTCATCGAACAATTGGTCATAAAATTGCAATCCCGCTTCATTTGGCTGTGCATCTTCTCCGGTCGGGAAAATCCGTGCCCATGCAATTGATACACGCAGCGCTTTGAATCCCATCTCGGCAAATAAAGCAATATCCTCAGGATAACGATGGTAGAAATCAATCCCTTCATGTGAAGGATAGAACTCGGTTTCCAGCGGGGTCAATGCAGGAACATTGCCCTTCATGATGCTTCTGCGATTCTCTCCTGTCGGCAGCAAGTCAACAATACTCAGCCCTTTACCATCTTCCAGATAAGCGCCCTCTGCCTGATTGGCAGCAATGGCTCCACCCCACAAAAAGTCTTTGGGAAACTTAAAATTAGTCATCATTCATTCTCCTTCCAAATATGTAATTCAGATATCCGCTCCAATCGCAAGAAACACTAATAAGACAAAATAGAAAAAACCCGAACCAGCCTGGATACACGTTGCAGTGTAAACAAGCCAGCTCAGGTTATGCCCATATCGGTAACATTCCCAGATCACAATTATGCGGATTGGATAAAACTTTAGCAAGGAATAGCTGAATTGTCAATTTTGTTGTGACTTGGGCTGTAGAAGCCGGATTAGATCTTTCAAATTCTTCCCCTAACGTTTATCGAGACGAGTATCCCGCATTCGCGTGAATCGTAGTGCCTGTGATATAGGAGGCGGCGTCAGATGCCAGCCAAAGATGATTCAAAGCACCACGCAACCTGGGTGTATCGATTGCTCCTGAAGCAACCGAGTAACTCGAAGTGAGATAATGCATTCCCCTACGATATTCCATAACTGTCATAATCACTAATTTTCACATGAATTATCATCCAATTATTATGGTATTTTCTTTGAATAAATCATGATATATTTGCATTTCAGAAAACGTTTTCAATACTTAATTTGGTGGTGATTCCATTTAAATCAATCTAGGGTCTTGTTCGATATTGAGCTTAAATCACCCATTTTTGTAAGCGCTCTATTCCTAGTTTAACGATTATAATTACAAAGGAGATTATGTTAATGAACAAAAACCGCAAATCGGTCCTCTCACTCACTATCGTAACAGCAATGATCCTGTCCTTGTTCTCATCCGCCATCGCCTCTGCAGCTACAGATGAGACGGTTCAGACAAGTGCTGCCGCCGCTCCAACTAATATTCAATCCTACGTTACTGCGATGGAGCCGGGCTGGAATCTCGGTAATTCACTGGATGCTGTTGGTGCAGATGAAACGGCCTGGGGTAACCCGCTAATCACTCAGCAGCTGATCCAAAGTATCGCCAATCAAGGCTACAAGAGTATTCGTATTCCAGTGACCTGGCAAGCTCACATGGGTGGAGCACCCAACTACACTATTGATACCGCTTACATGAATAGGGTACAACAGGTTGTAAACTGGGCTCTTGATGCCAATCTGTATGTCATGATCAACATCCATCACGATTCATGGCAGTGGATCAGCTATATGGAGAATGACCATGCCAATGTTCTTGCACGGTACAACTCTGCCTGGACTCAAATTGCAAACAAATTCAAAAATGCCTCCACCAAGCTGATGTTCGAAAGTGTAAATGAACCACGCTTCACCGAAGGTGGTACAACGAATACCGCTACTGCATACGCGTTGCTGGATGAGTTAAATGTATCTTTTCATAAAATCGTGAGAGCATCGGGGGGAAATAATGCAACACGTCCATTGGTCCTCCCAACGTTGCATACCTCTTCCGCTCAACCAGATCTGGATGCATTATCCCAGACGATTGCGAAATTGAATGATCCTAACCTTATCGCTACAGTCCACTACTATGGCTTCTGGCCATTCAGCGTGAATATTGCAGGGTATACGAAATATAATGCTGAAGTGCAAAAGGATATTACGGATACCTTCGACCGTGTGTACAATGCTTTTACTGCCAAAGGCATTCCGGTTATCGTCGGTGAGTATGGCTTGCTCGGCTTTGATCAGCACACAGGCGTCATTGAGCAAGGTGAGAAGTTGAAATTCTTTGAATTCATTGGCCAATACCTCCGTTCGAAGCAAATGACCACCATGTTATGGGATAATGGACAGCATTTCGGCCGTACCAGCTTCACCTGGTCTGACCCTGACCTGTATAACACGATGAAAGCAAGCTGGACAGGTCGTTCGTCCACTGCTGAATCCGATCTGGTATATCTGAAAAAAGGGGCTGCAATTCAGGATAAAACCGTAAAACTGAATCTCAATGGTAATACATTTAGTTCTCTTGTCAATGGTAATACAACCCTTGTGAATGGAACGGATTACACCATCAGTGGTGATGTGCTGACATTGAAATCCAGTCTATTGACCAGACTGACCACTTCCGGCAATCTTGGCGTCAATGCCAAGCTGACCATCAAATTCAACAAAGGCGCAAACTGGAACCTGAATATCATCAAGTATGATACGCCTAAACTGAGTAATGTAACGGGCACAACGAGCTCATTTGCGATTCCGACTACCTTTAATGGCAATCAATTGGCCACCATGGAAGCAACGTATACAAGTGGCGGAAACGCAGGTCCGCAAAACTGGACTTCATTCAAAGAATTTTCCTACACCTTCAGTCCGAATTACAGTAGTAACGTGATTGAACTGAAACAAAACTTTTTCAACGAAACGAATAATGGCGAAGTCATTCTTAAGTTCCACTTCTGGAGCGGAGACATCATTACGTACAAAATTACAAAGAATGGTTCCAGTGTTGTCGGAATCTCTTCCTAATAGGGTTTTACAGCCCAATCTATAACAGATTGGGTTTCACGAAACGTTTTGTCCAGGGCACAGGGCTCTGGACAGAACGTTTTTCATTTTTACGTGGTTAAATCCCACTGGCGATAGGAGAGCACGATCAGGCGACTTCGTTGCCTCAGTCTCATGTTGCGGTTTATCCCCTGCCTTTTGGGCGGTTTATAATAAAAATGAAACATCTCCATTTCCGTAACATAATCGGCAGTATAGTGATAACAATAAGGTGATTTTGCCTATGGAGGTTGGAACGGTGATTGCAAATCCGCACCTTTCTGATGCAATATGCCCTGACGTATTATTCTTTTTGACACCTTCCGTTTCAAAGAAAAGATACATAAAAATGCAAATAAACCCTGGTGATATACACCGGGTCTTTTTGCATTTCTGACCTGTTTTTTTTTTTAATTTTTCTCTTATTGCGGTTCAGTAAATTTCACAATGATTAGTGCTTCCCCATTAGCTTGAACAGGGCCTGTGAAATTAGCCATCACCTGTTCAATCCGATCGTTCCCATGGGGAATGAGCACAGGTGTAATCAATGGAAGTCCTGCAGCCTGAATGGCTTCCATGTCAAATTCAATCAACAGTTGTCCTGCGGTTACGGTGTCGCCGCTATTCACATGTGCGGTAAAACCTTCCCCCTTCAATCCAACCGTGTTAATTCCAATATGCACTAGCATCTGAACACCCGTTTCATGTTCCAGAATTACTGCATGTTTGCTCTTGTTCATCACATGAGCGATGACGCCGTCAAAAGGTGCAAATACTTTACCCTCAGAAGGCTCGATAGCGATCCCTTCTCCCATATGCTTTTCCGAGAATGCAGGATCAGGAACCTGCTCCAAAGCAACGGCTGTGCCGGTCATCGGTGAGGCAATCTCCAGGATACCTACTTTTGTACGATGGTTCACAGCCTGGCTGGCAGATGGGTTTGACTTTTGCGCCGGAACTTCCGACTTGTTCTCTTCTTCTGTATGGCTCGATACTTCCTCCGCAACGGGCTGATCCTTATATCCAAAGAACCAGGTAAGTGCAAAGGCAATACCCATAGCCACCACATTGGACAAAATGTACAAAGGCAATTGACTGTTCAAATACAGCAGAGTTCCCGGAATAACCGTCACCGCCATACCAGTACCTTGCAAGTGGAACAAGGATGCGAGAAATCCACCAACAGCGCCTCCAACAAGCCCCATGATAAATGGTTTCATATACCGCAAGTTAACCCCGAAGATAGCAGGTTCGGTAATCCCAAGAAATGCAGAAAATGACGAAGGAAGTGCGAGTGCTTTCAGCTTTGTATTTTTGGTTTTCAACCCCACCGCCAGACAAGCCGCTCCTTGTGCAGCCATAGCACAGGTAATAATCGCGTTGAACGGATTAAAGCCCGTTTTTTCCAGCAATTGTATCTCCAGAAAGTTAAAGATGTGATGAACACCGGTAACGACAATAATTTGATGAAAGAAGCCAATAATAATACCCGCAATACCAAATGGCAGTCCCAATACGGCAGTCGTTCCATGCAGCACCCACTCCTCCAGGGAATGGAATACCGGGCCGATCGCGAAGAGTCCCAACGTAATCATGACCGTCAGCGTAATAAAAGGGGTAAGAATTAAGTCCAGTGCCTCCGGTACACGTCTTCTCAGAACTTTCTCAAACTTCGCTCCGATCAACCCCACGAAGAACGCAGGCAGCACGGAGCCCTGATACCCGACTACCGGTATGAACCCGAACATATGCAGCGGTTGTGCCGATCCATCGGCCACAGCGTACGCATTTGGCAGCGCCGGATTCACAAGCATCAGACCCAAAACGATACCCAGAACCGGACTCCCGCCAAATACGCGGAACGCAGACCAGGCTACAAGTGCAGGCAGAAATGCAAATGCTGTGTCCGTCAGGATCTGAGTAAATAGCAGGAAATTGGGCGAAATGTCTTCAGGTGTTGCACCAAACAGCGAAAGAATTTCATTCTGAGTGAGCAGCCCCCGCAGCCCCATGAACAGCCCCGTTGCCACGAGCACAGGAATAATCGGTACAAAAACGTCACCAAACGTACGAATGGCCCGTTGAAAAGCATTGCCTTCCTTTTTGCCCTGACTCTTCACGTCTTCCTTGGAAGTTCCCTCGATCCCCAGCTTCTCTACCTCTTCAAATATCCGGTTTACGGTTCCTGTTCCGAAAATGATCTGATACTGGCCCGAGTTGAAAAAAGCCCCTTTCACTTTGTCGATGTTCTCGACCTGCTTCTGATCGATCTTGTCCTTGTCATTCACCATGATCCGAAGACGTGTTGCACAATGTGCAAATGACGCGATATTTTCTTTGCCCCCGATGGCACGAATAACGTCCTGGGCAATCTGCTGATTATCCGACATGGTTCTTCATTCCTCTCACGTTATATCTCTAATAATCCCACTTTGATGCCTGAAATTCTGCCTTGCCTCCATGTGCAAAGAAGCGAATCTCCACACTTTCCTTACTAGGGAAGATACGGCTTGTGAATACTTCTTCTCCATCATTGACAAAGATCTCAACGGAAGAAGAATCCACAAACATATGAATCTTAAGCACGTCTGCATTCAGTGCGCAGCGCTGCACATTTCCATTCGGCTCCGCGAGCGGGGCGCCTGATTTGGAGCGATCCAGGATTACTTTCTGTGCCAAGCGATCATACTGCAACACGGTCTTCTCTTCTGCGCTTGCCCGAAATTCAATGCCTACGGTCTCTGCGTCAAAATCACGGATCTCACATTCCAACTCATAAGCAATTCCAGCAAAATCCGCGAAAGATCGGGTCTCATTATTAAGTGTGAATTGCATATGATTCCCTTCATCATCCCCGCGAAGCTTCACCATTTCAGAGACAGGCTGCTGAATTAACTTGCCCTCCCGAAGTGTCAGCTGCCGCGGAATCGTCAGGCAATGAGCCCATCCACTCTGGTCTGTCGGATACTCCAAATCCGGGAGCCCCATCCATCCCACCAGAATTCGTCGTCCATCCGGCGCCTGCATCGTCTGCGGGGCATAAAAGTCAAATCCGCGATCCAGCTCCTGAAACGGACCATGTTCGAAATGTCTTGTCTGAAGATCCAGTGGTTCGCCAATCAGATAGCCCGACTGAAAAATGTTCTGATACTCATCTCCCTGACTTTCTATTCCTTGAGGAGAAAAGATCAGCACACCCTGACCTTGCAGCTCCATATAATCGGGGCACTCCCACATGTAGCCAAACTTCGGTAGCCCAGTATGAATCTCTCCAAGAAACGTCCAGTTTCTGAGATCTGACGAGCGATATAATACTGTGCACCCGGTCTCATCCACGCGCTGGGCTCCAATCACACAATAATACGTGTCCCCCTGCTGCCATACCTTTGGATCTCGGAAGTGCTCTGTGTACCCAGAAGGTACATCGGAGATTACAGGTTGATCCACTTTGGCTATTGAACCGCTTTCATCCATAATCGCCAAACACTGATACGGATGCCTGATCCACTCTTGATCTCTTGTATTGCCTGTGTACAGCAGATACAGTTGACCTTCTTTTTCAATAGCACTGCCTGAATACGCCCCATGTGAGTCGTATGTGTCACCCGGCTGAATTCCAATTCCGACTTCTTCCCAGTTCACCAGATCCGTTGAACGGGTATGATACCAATATTTCATTCCATGCTCGGTCCCGAGTGGAAACCACTGATAGAACAGATGATAATACCCCTGATAATAAGAGAATCCGTTAGGATCGTTAAGCAGTCCGGTTATAGGCTGGATATGGTAACTCTGTCTCCACGGACATGCTGAGATCAAAGCTTCCAGCTTGCCTATTTCTCCAGGCTCTGCCTGCTCGATTCGTCTGTACCGCTGCTCTCTAGTCATTTTCATAAAAAGTGTTCTCCATCCTCGCGAAAAGTAAAACCTAAATTAGAGGAACCGGTTCCAATGTACTTAAAAAAATAATTCCATATGGCTTTGTCGCCTGCACCGTGTTCCCATATCCGTATTGGATATTTGGTGTGGAACCGGTTCGATGGAATTATCATATAGGATTCATTTATATCTTGTCAACGCTTTCTCGTGGAATAATCTCCACATCAAGGATCGTGCACTGTTCCACTGGCTCGCCTTTTACCAGACGAATAATGTGCTGGGCCGCCACTTGACCTGCCTCAAAATAATGATATTTCACCGTCGTTAGCGTAGGATGAATCATCTCGGTAATTTCATAACCACCAAATCCGGTAACCGAGAGATCCTGGGGAATTCGTACCTTGTTGGAAAAAGCAATTTTCATCACACCCAGTGCGATATTATCCGTTGCGCCCACAATAATGGTCGGTTTGCTTTCTTTCATAATCGCTTCTGCGGTAACTATAGCTTCGGACATTTTGAAGCTTGTCTCATAATACGTCACATCACATCCGCCACATTCGTCAATTGCACGCTTGAACCCCTGTTTGCGATGGATACCCACCGCCTGATCTTTCTCGGTCACACCCATATAGACGATCTTCCGATGGCCTTTTTCCACAACATGCTTACCCATCTCATACCCCGCCTGATCATCATTATGAACCAGACTGTGCAGCTGTTTATGCTGCTGTCCTACTAAGAGGACCGGAATCCCGATGTCTTCAACGGCTTTCAGATGTGCATCGGTCACTTCGGCGGCTAGCAGAATAATGCCTGACACTTTTTGTCTGGCAAAATCATATATTGCATCAATCTCGCGTTGCATATCCTGGCTCGTATTCGCGATCAGCATCTGATACTGATTATTTCTTAATTCTTCATCGATGCCAATCAATGTCTGGGAGGTTGCAAAGGAATCCAGACGAGGAACAACCGTTCCAATAATACTGGTTTTTTTGGCTTTAAGACTCTGTGCAAACGTATTGGGTACGTAATTATATTGTTTAATAATGCGCTCAATTTTCTGCCGTGTATCTTCACTAACAGAACCACCATTCAGGAAACGAGAGACTGTACTCTTCGCTACGCCTGCCATTTGGGCGATATCCGAAATCGTTTTATTCATAATTTCTCCTCTTATTCACATTCGCATGCATTCACTTATATTATACTTCGAATGGCAGACCCTTGCGAATACTATTCCCATGAAGCTATTAGTAAATCACACAGGACACTGGAAGAAGATGTATAATGCGTCACGGTAAAGCGTTATTGATGCATGGCATTAATTCAGCTTCTTGCAGACAAGGAACGTGAGATGCTAGTATAACTTCAATTCGTAACGTGCATCATGAAATACAGCACAGAACATCATTATTCATACAGGCTATGACGGAAAGAGTACGCGGAGTTATCGTTCATTACAGGGACGCGGTGCCGAAGACTGAGAGCACCCGAAAGGAACATGCCGCCGAAGTTCACTCCCGAGCCGATTGCTGAAGAGCTGCTCCTCAAGGTACAGCTTCTAGGACAATCCGTTCCTTGCGTTAAAAGGTCAAAGTGAGAAACAGATCGGCTGTATTCAATCAGCAGGACCGTTTCTAATTAGGGTGGTACCACGGCTTCTTCGTCCCTTACGGATGAAGGGCCTTTTTGTGTTTTTTGCATAAACCTATATTGAAGGAGTGGATCAGAATGGATCAAAGCAAGAACTTGGAACAATTAAGAGGCCGATTGAGTGAAATTAACCATAACCTCCTGCACTTGTTGTCTGAACGGGCCCAAATTACACAGGAAATTGGTCAAATCAAGGAAAAACAGGGTGTACCCAAGTTTGATCCGGTTCGCGAAAAAGAAATGCTGGAGGAACTGACTGCGGCTAACCCGGGGCCTTTCCAAGACGATGCCATCAAGCTCCTTTTCAAACAAATTTTCCAAGCCTCCCTGAACCTTCAGGTCGACGAACACAAGAAACAACTACTCGTTAGCCGCAAAAATCAGCAGGAAGATACGGTCGTCTCCATCGGAAACGTCAAGGTAGGTGCAGGCAAACCGATCATGATTGCTGGACCGTGCTCGGTTGAAAGTTACGAGCAGGTACGCGAGGTCGCCGCAGCGCTGAAAGCAGCCGGCATTACCGTGATGCGCGGAGGTGCATTCAAACCTCGTACTTCTCCATATGACTTCCAGGGACTCGGAATCGAAGGTTTGAAAATTCTGAAGGAAGTTGCCGATGAGTTCGGGCTGAAGACCATTAGTGAGATTGTGCATCCAAGTCATATTGAACTGGCTGGCGAATATATTGATGTGATCCAAATCGGTGCCCGTAACATGCAAAACTTTGAACTGCTCAAGGCTGCGGGAGATGTAAACATCCCTATTCTGCTGAAACGCGGGTTGTCTGCAACCATTGATGAATTCGTGCATGCTGCGGAATATGTTGTCTCTCGGGGTAACAAACAAGTTATGCTGATTGAACGAGGCATTCGCACGTATGAAAAAGCAACCCGAAATACACTCGACATCTCTGCTGTACCGATTTTGAAACAGGAAACCCACCTGCCTGTCCTTGTGGATGTCACCCACTCTACCGGTCGCAAAGACATTCTCGCTCCTTGTGCCAAGGCAGCTCTGGCAGCGGGTGCAGATGGTGTTATGGTTGAGGTTCATCCAAATCCGGCGGTGGCCCTCTCGGATAGCGCACAGCAATTAAACATCGAGCAATTCAACCAGTTCCTCACATCTGTGAGACAATCGGGGTTGCTGAAGGATCAATAAGTTAATTAACAAACAATAAAAGCCTGACTAAAATGTGTGGTCATACAAATGCTGTATGAACACACATTTCTCAGGCTTTTGATCATCTTAATTTCCTAGCAGGAGTCTCTGTTCCAGTACATGACACGCTGCAGCTTTGACAGTATTCTCCCTTTCCTCATACTTCAATAATAATGGGCAGGATCATCGGTCTTCGTTTCGTCTGAGCGTAGATGTAATGACCGATCTCGTCTTTCAGCTTTCTTTTGATCACATTCCATTGATTCGCTCCGCTTTCGGTTAGTTCATTCATCTTGTTTTGAACCAGCTCATGAAGCTCTTTCATGAATTCCTCGGAGTCTTTCACAAATACAAAACCTCTGGAGATAATTTCAGGTGATGTAACCATATGCTTCTCCGTTTTGCTCAGCGTAGCCACAATCACCAACATTCCATCGGAGGACAGTTGCCGGCGGTCACGCAGCACGATATTACCGACATCGCCCATGAGCAGACCATCAACCAGACTGTTGCCTGAAGCAATTTTGGGACCCGGAGAAGCAACGCCATCATTGTACTGAATCATATCTCCATTATTCACGATAAATACATGATCTCGTTCAATCCCCACAGATTCCGCGAGCTGTCTATGCTGATACAACATACGGAACTCGCCGTGAACAGGAATCAGATAATCAGGCTTCATCAGGGTCAGCATCAGTTTGAGTTCTTCCTGGCTACCATGTCCTGATACATGCATGCCTGCTGCGCCGCTTGAACCATACATAACGCGTGCACCGAGCACATACAGATTATCAATGACATGAGCAAGATTGCGCTCGTTTCCCGGGATCGCACCAGCGGCAATGATAACAGTATCTCCAGGTGCAATCTTCACATGAGGATGTTTGGAGGCCGCCAGGCGGGATAATGCAGCCATCGTCTCACCCTGACTTCCCGTACAGAGCACAACGACCTCATCAGGTGGAAACTGGTCCGAATCCATTGCTTCAATGAGCAGCCCCTCAGGAACATCCAGGTATCCCAGTTCACTGGCAACGGACACCACATTGATCATACTTCTGCCCAGCAGTGCCAACTTGCGTCCCGTTTCGAATGCTGCATTTACAATTTGCTGTACCCTGCTTACGTTGGACGCAAAGGTTGATATAAATACTTTTTGTTTGGCACGAATGAACGCATCCAATATGTGATCACCAACGATACGCTCGGAAGGCGTGAATCCGGGTCTCTCTGCATTGGTGCTTTCGGACAGCAGCACGTGAACACCTTGTTTGCCAATCTCGGCCATACGATGCAGATCGGGATATGGCCCATTAACAGGTGACAAATCAAACTTGAAATCCCCGGTATGGACGACATTGCCGCCTGGAGTCTGAAAGAAAATGCCGAGACAATCCGGTATGCTGTGACTGGTCGCAAAAAAAGAAACCTCAATGGCACCCAGCGTAATACTGGATTTGGAGTCAACCGTGTGGATCTCCGCTTTGCGCAGCAGCCCATGCTCTTTCAGTTTAAGCTCAATTAATCCTCGTGTCAGTCTGGACGCATACACAGGGATATTGATTTGCTTTAACAAATAAGGAATGCCTCCAATGTGGTCTTCATGTCCATGAGTAACCACAAGCGCTCTCACCTTGTCCTGATTTTCCAGCAGATACGTTACATCCGGAATGATAAGATCGATCCCCGGCAGGGTTTCATCCGGAAATTTGGAACCACAGTCGATGACAATAATGTCCTGATTATACTGGATAAGGTACATATTCTTGCCAATTTCATTCAATCCGCCAAGAGCAGCAATATACAATTTGTTTTGGGTGAGATTCAAATCGGATTGATCCTCCTCTGCGTTGCAATAATGACAATAATGCGTTGCATTTTTTATGTATTTTTAGTATGGAAATTTTGAGCCCAGTTATGCATCGCGCAGCTTTTTTCTCATACAAAAAGGCCACAGCGAAGGGTTCTCCACTGTGGCCTGCATTATCTGATTCATGATTAATATGATGACATGCTAAACGAGAGACTTATCGCGCTGAAGCAGAACTTCCTGCTCATACGTTTTGATCTCAGCAATCCACTGTTCACGTACAGGCACTTGCTGTTGAGCACAATAATAATCCCAAATCGCGCCAAAAGGATAGGACTTGAACTCTTCCGTCAAAGCAAGGCGAAGCGTATAATCCCCGGCCAGTTCAGCTGATTTCAGGGCATCCACAGGTTCCAACATTGCACGTAGCAGTGCTTTAATCGTATTACGTGTGCCGACCACCCACGCAGCAACCCTATTAATGCTTCCATCAAAGAAATCGAGTCCAATATGTGTCGTTGGAAGCAGATCATGACGTACCAGTTCGCGGGCGATTTCCAGCAGCTCATCATCCATAATGACAACATGGTCACTGTCCCAACGCATTGGACGGCTGACATGCAGCAGAATACCGCTGGTAAACAGGGCCAGCGAAGACAATTTGTTGGATATCACTTCCGTTGGATGAAAATGTCCAGCATCAAGGCAGATTAACGTATCATTTTGCAGTCCATAGCCCATATAGAATTCATGCGAACCCACAACATACGCTTCGGAACCAAGGCCAAAGAGCTTGCTCTCTACTGCATCCAGATGATACTTCGGATCAAGTTTCTCAGCAAATACTTCATCCAGCGAATCCTTCAGCCGCTTCCGCGGTGTCATCCGATCGATCGGATTATCCTTGAAACCGTCCGGTACCCACACATTGGTTACACAGGTCTGACCCAGCTGCTCACCAAAGTAAGCGCCAATGCGGCGGGATGCTTTGCAGTGATCGATCCAGAACTTGCGAATCTCCGGATCAGGGTGACTTAGCGTGAATCCGTCACTTGATTTTTCATGAGAAAAGCAGGTTGGATTGAAATCCAGACCGAGCCCCTGTTCTTTGGCCCATTTTACCCAGTTCTCATAGTGCTTTGGCTCAATCCGATCCAGCTCCACTTGTTCGTCCGTATCCGCGTAAATCGCATGCAAATTAACTTTATGTTTGCCGGGAATCATGGAGAATGCTTGCTCCAGGTCTGCCCGAAGCTCTGCAGGCGTCGTTGCAGCCCCCGGATACTGTCCTGTAACGGATATTCCGCCCGTAAGTTCCCCGTCTTTATTCAGAAAGCCTTTTACATCGTCCCCTTGCCAACAGTGGACAGACACTTTGATCTCTGCGAGTTTCTTCAACACTTCATCCGTATCAATTCCATGCTGCGCATATAATGATTTGGCTGCTTCATATGCTTGCTTGACTTGATTTTCCATGTGCGAGAACCCTCCTTATTATCGTGTAAATGCTGCCGGCACACCGCCATCAATGGTCATCATGCATCCAGTTGTTTTTTCCGATCTGGAAGATGCGAAGAAGGCAATGCCTTCCGCAATGTCTCTTGGATAAATATTGACGAGCAAAGTTGTACGTTTACGATAGTACTCTTCCAGTTGGTCCGGTTCGATGCCGTAGGCTGCTGCACGTTCATTTCTCCATGAACCGTTCCAGATCGCTGAACCTTGCAGGATGGCATCCGGAAGAATGGTATTCACACGAATACCGTATTCCCCACCTTCCGCCGCGATGCAGCGAGCCAAATGAGCCTCAAGTGCTTTGGCCGAGCTGTAAGCAGAGGCGCTTTTACCCGCATACACCGAGTTTTTGGACCCGATAAATACCATACTGCCGCCAATCCCCTGCTGTTTCATCAATTTGAAGGCCTCACGCGCCACAAGGAAATACCCCGTACCCAGCACACTCATATTCAGGTTCCATTCCTTTAACGAGGTTTCGTCAAATGGACTCGAGGTGGCCAAGCCCGCATTGTTCACGATGATATCCACTCCGCCATATTGGACAGCAACTTCGGCATATGCTGATTGCACAGCTTCCTCATCGGTTACATCCATCTTCAATGCATATGCGCGATTCGCACCATATTGGTCGTTAATTTCCTGAGCTACCTTCTGCGCTCCTTCAAGGTTAAGGTCCGCGAGAACGACGTGCGCCCCTTCAGATACTAATCTGCGTGCTGTTTCACTTCCAATTCCACCGGCACCCCCGGTAATGAACGCCACTTTGCGGGAAAATTCGGTCTCTGCCGGAGCAAGCGATAATTTGTACAGCTCAAGCGGCCAGTACTCTACATTGTAGGATTCATTGGCGCTGAGGGATACGAATTGGCCCAAACTTGTCGCACCACGCATCACGGCAATGGCTCTATGATACAATGCCCCGCTTACCTGGGACAGCGCCCAGCTCTTGCCTGTGTTGATCATGCCCACACCCGGGATGAGAATGACACGAGGTCCAGCTTCGAACATCACGTCACCTTCGTTTTTGTTACTTTCAAAATACGCTTGATATTGTTCTTTGTAGGCGGCTACGCCTTCCACCAGCTTGGATTTCAGCCCTTCGATATCCTCCGCGTCCGGTGTCCAATCAATGAATAAAGGTACCACTTTGGTGTGAACCAAATGATCCGGGCACGCCGCGCCCACCTGTGACAGCTCTGGTGAGTCCACTCCTCCAACAAAGGCAAGCACATCCTCCTGATCGTCAAAGGACAAAATCATTTTTTTGCTATCCGATACCGCTCCCCGAATGGTCGGCATTACTTTGGATACGATCTGACGACGAACTTCTGCCTCAAGCGCGGGATGTTTTTCTCCGCCAAACAGGCTTTCTTCATCAACATGTGCTTCGATGAAGGCTTCCGCTTCATTAATTATTTTGATCGTCTGCGCGTAACATTCTTCGGAGGTTTCTCCCCAAGTCACGAGTCCATGCTTCTCCATCAGAACCAGTTCGGCGTTTGGATTTGAGAATACGCTTTCAGCAATCATCTTGGATAGTGTGAATCCGGGACGCACATAAGGAACCCATACAAATCGGTCCCCGTAAATCTCTTTCGCCAGTTCTTTTCCGTTATCTGCACAACACAGACTAATAATTGCATCCGGATGGGTATGGTCCACATGTTTATATGGAAGGAACGCATGCAGCAACGTCTCAATGGATGCACGTGGATGTTTGGAATCGATCATGCAATGTCCCTGATATTCAACCATCTCTTCATCCGACATGGATTCACGTTCGATTAATGGACGAATGTCTTCAAGACCAAGGCCTGTAAAATGCTTAGCTTGCATAGAAGCTAGGTCAGATCCGCTGCCTTTTACATACATCACTTCTATATCACGGCCGCGAAAATCTTTCACCGTCGTTTTGGTAGACGTGTTGCCTCCGAAAATGTTACATACACGACGATCTGCACCAATCAGATTGGATCGATAGACCAGTTGCTCCAGTCCCGTTGTTTTCTCCGAAGCCTGTGATGAATTCCATAAACTCTGTACCATTGGTTCCCCTCCGATAATGTTTGTTTTATTCCTAATGTGAGTTTATCATCTTTGTTTTGTTTTGAAAACAAAATTTTTTAAATATAAACGGAAAAATTCAAAAGGGAATTGTTTTAATGATTCACTATTAAAGAAACACCCTGACGTATTGGTCAGAGTGTTTGGGTGAGATTGTATCTTCCAAAGAAGCTTGAATGCTTCTCGGTGATTGTGTGAAGCTTGTATGGAAAGATAGATCCTAGTAGATCCCTGCTTTTTGGGATGTATTTTTAATTCCATAGGTGTCGTTAACGACCGTGTTGCCAAAGCTTGTCAAACTTCCGTTAGGACCCGTAGCCAAGTCGAGATAGCTCAGATCGGAGTTGTTGCCATACCATGACCAAGCGAGCCAGCCTACGCCTTTTTCCTGACCATATTTCATGATCGCATATTCATCGACATCCCCGTTCGTGTGATATCCACCAAACTCACCGATGATCAGGGCCAATCCTTTGTTCAGCACGCTTTCCATGTTGGCTTTGACGGTTGCCGCATCTTTGCCGGCATATTCATACATGTGAATGGAGAATACCGTGTTTTTCTGTGAATCTGCTGCAAATACACTTTGTCCATAATCCACGATGGATTGTGGGTACTGCCCCCAGCCGGCTGCATCCACAATCAATGTATTGTTAATACCGGCATTTCTTAACTTCGGAATCGCCTTTTTGTATCCATCAGCCCAGGCACTGCCGTTCCATGTTCCATACCATTCATTCGCAATATTTACGATAACCCTGTCTTCTTTGCCAATGAGTGCTTCCTTGATGCTAATCCAGTAGTTCACCGCTGCATCCAACGAATTATAGTCATCCTTACCTGTTGCATCATGTACTTCAAGCACCGCAATCATTTTGTTTGCGCTTACAACATTAATGATGTTTTTAACGGCGTTCAGATCGTCTTTCGTGTACTGTACACCATTGGACAGCACAATTCGTACGGTGTTGGCACCTGTTTTGGCAATCGCAGGGATAGCCTTGTTCAGGTCATTTTTAAACCAGGAGTGTCCATGATTGACACCTCTCATAACAAATGCCTTACCAGTGGAATCGTACAGTTTGCCCCCACTTACATAAAATCCTGTAGCAGCAGACGCTTTGGGCGCAGAACTCCCCAAAAACACTAACATAAGTGCAGCTATTACGGCGAAGACTGTACACTTTTGCAACTTGACCATTCGTTTGAACCTCCCACATTTATTTGTTTATTTCAATTAACCCTGCTCAAAGCAATAAGTTAACTAAAATCAAAAGTAGCTCACAGTCGCAAAAGGTTATAAAGACAAATAAATAACTTAATACAATACAAATATTTTAAATTTATTTACCTTATCGTTAAGGTTATGGACATATAATAAAATGAAAACGCTTACCGGTCAAGTTATTTTTACCATGATAAGGAATTAATTTTAGCTCCACAGCAAAGAGAGTACCTCATTCACCGATAAAAGAAGTGAAAAGGTACTCTCTTTGTTCTATGGAAGGTCAATGAACCTTATCTGCGCCGGGCAAAATCTACAAATCTGAACTTGTCCGGGCGATGCCTTGCCTCTGTGAACTGGAACTGACTGGCATTCTCCAGGTAAACCTGGCTTCTAACTACGACTACATTGTGAAACCCTTCCAGATCAAGAAATTCCCTATCCTCAGCAGTTGGCTCCTCCACCAATATTTCCTTTTTCGCAAAAGAAATGGTTAAACCCAGCTCTTCTTCAATGTACTCAAAGATGGAGTCATTACATATTTCTTTGCTCAAACCGGGAATAAGTCGCTGGCTTATATGGTCCTTGTCCAGAATGACATGTTCGCCATCGACTTGGCGCACACGTCTGATCTCCCAGACCTTTTCATTCAGACCAAAATTGATTTTTTTGAACAAGGCCTGATCAACCTTTTTTTCTTCAAAAACCTTAACGTACGTTTTGGCCCGATGTCCCATTTTTTTAGCCAGTTCCTTGAAGCTTACAAGACCCGAAATAGGAAAATCGATTTTACGTATATCCAGTACAATGGAGCCCTTGCCTTGAATCTTCTGAATATAACCTTCTTCAGACAGCATTTTCAGCGCCTTGCGAATTGTTTCTCTGGACGTTTGATAGCTTTCCGATAGATCCAGTTCCGATGGAAGCAATGTACCTGCTTCAATTTCTCCAGTCCGAATACGAGCTGCAATATCTTCATAGATTCGGATAAATTTATTATTCATCATTCATCACCACTGTCCATTACCCTTTTTTGTCATATTAGCTACCTATTATAACATTAAAGTCGAACAACCGATAATGTAGCTACTGAAGATGATGTAAGGATGAAGTTACATGTGATTCTATCTACGTCGTTCACTCCGTTTTTGACGTGTTAGTATCGGCGTCTTTACTCGTTCCATTGTTGTCCATAGTTTGGTTCTCTTCAATAATACGAATCAGTTTGTTCAGTCGGAAGATCAGGGCTGCCGCCTCGGATCTGCTCAGATGCTGCAAGGGACGGAAGCTGCCGTCTTCGTATCCGGTAAGCATGTACATTCCTGCAAGCTCTTCCACCTCTTCTTTGGCCCAATCGGACACATCCATCTGATCCGTAAACGCACGACGTGAAGTTGCAGGTTCCGGCTTAATTTTGCGAATAACATTCGCAATAATCTTCGATGCCTGTTCCCGGGTTACGAGCGCATGTGGAGCAAATTTACCATTTCCCATGCCATGTACCATTCCACGGCTTACGGCTGCTTCTATTTCTGGAGCAAACCAATCCTGATCGTTCACATCCCGAAAAGCATGCTGATAATCGGCAGATGTGTCCACACCCATTAATCGCACAATTAGTGCTGTGAACTCCGCTCTTGTAATGGGACGCCGCGGTTCAAAGCGGGTATCACTTACACCTTGAATAATGTTTTGCTCGGCCAGCCATATAATCTGATCTTTATTGAATGTTTGGCCAATATCAATGAATTTGACCTCTTTTTTGACTGTTGTTTCCGATTTCTCATTTAGCTCTGGTTGAGACACCCCAGGTTGAGCATCCTCTGGTTTGGAGGAAGGTGATGGTGAAGCAGCTCCACTTCCGCTTGGAGGTGGAGAGGGCAGAGTCACAGCCGTGGCCTGCTGGCTTTCGCTTTTTTCCCCGGCTGAATTTTCAGTCCACAATAGTACATCATAGCGCTGCCCACCCGATAATCCTGTCCAGATGTAGCTTCGATCTTTTCCACGATAAATCTCCCGTCCACTACTAGAAAGCACGATCGTTTCATTCGAAGATTCCAGCTTCCAGTTCAATACAATGCTGCTTGTACTCTGTGCGATTGCTGAAACGGTGAATTCATCGGAGGGCAAAGTCTCGAATTCCGGTACACTGACCGTCTCTCCGTCTCCTGCCTCATTGAAAGGTACAATAGACAAGTTAGGATAGCGCTGGGCACTTTTCAATTCAGTTACATGTATCGACGTTTCCGTTGTTGTCGCAATCAGCTCGTCTCCTTGATAGATGCGGTAGCCTGCTGCTCCAGGAATCATATCCCATACAATATCTGCACCATGCTGAGTGCGTTCTTCCGGTTGAGGTGGAGAAGGGATTTTGCCAGGCAGCGTAATTGCTTTTAGATTGAACCCGGCTTCACTAATACCAGACGCATTTACGGTTTTGATGGTATACACATAATTCACTCCAGGCTCAAGCCCCTTGTCCTCGTAAAAAGGCTCGTCAAAAGACACTCGGCTAATCTCTGCACCGTCACGTTCAATAATGAATTGTTCAGCCCCCTTGACATGGCTCTTTTTGAACTGAAGTTGAATACTCTCCTGTGTCGAACGATATTCCACTTCCTTGGGAGCTTCCGGTTTGGTTAACACCGTATATTCAAGCTTATGAGATGTATCTCCCTGCTCGTTCTCGGTATACAGTTCAATGGAGTAGTTGGTTCCGCCCTGAAGCTGATTCACGATATACTCTTTTTGTTTGCCTCTATACAGCTCCTTACCATCCATTAAGACCACAAATGTTTCGTTGAAGTAAGGGAAAGCCCACTCCAATCTGGCATGATCGGTCTCTGGATATAGCTTCATCTCAACAGAATCAACATGAGGCAGCGTGAAAAATGGAGCAACTACCATGGGACTTCCGTTACCCGCCGTATTGTATGGAACAATCTGTACTTGTTCATATTGGGCTGCGCTGGTAAGTCCATTAAGGGTAACCTCAGTAACTTCACTCTCTGTAATAGTAGTAACTTCGTCATCCGCTATCATTACAATATACCCATCTGCTCCCTGCACCCGTTTCCACTTCATCACTGCCTTCGTCTCTTCAATCACATCTGGATGCAGCGTTTCTGTAATTGTTGCAGGCAGCGTACGCACTTGAATATCAAATCCCGTATCACTATCTCCTGAAGCATTCGAAGTCTTAACCGTATAGGTGTATCTCTCTCCTGGCTTCAAATCCTTGTCTTCATAAGAATTACTTGCCGCCGGAATACGGTCAATTTCAATACCATTCCGCAAAATAATGAATTGATCTGCGCCTCGGGTGGCGCTGCCACTCAGATCCAGCGTTGCCGATTGATCGGTTACGGCAGCGAGACTTGCCGTTTGTGGGGATATGGGCCTGGTCAACAAAAGAACCTGAACAGGAGAAGAACGGTGTCCATCTTCATTCATAACAGTAAGTTCAAACTCATACGTGGTGCCATCCAGTAAACTGGCGAGATGGACCGATGGTTCGGACACAGTCTGTATTTCCCCCGTTGTCTGATTGCGAATTTCATATGCGGCGGCGCCCTTAACTGCTTCCCACGTCACATCAAATGCATGCGTTCCCTTGATTACAGTAATCCCATCTGCGGACAGAGGCAGGGTCTGAGTCGTTATACCATAAGTTAGAGACGCCCCTGTACCACTTGCATTAACCGCACGGATCTTATACGTGTATTTCGTGCCCGGCGACAAATTCTCATCTACGAATCGGGTTTCACTCGCATCCATGCGAGCAATTTCTCGCCCATTGCGTTCAATGATGTATTCATCTGCACCTTTTACCCCTGTTTTGGTGAAATCCAGACTAAGGCTTTTTTCCGACACTTCCAATGCCTGAATTTCAACTGGTTTCTCAGGTAATGTCAGTACGGATACATTCGTCGCTTCGGATGCTGTCCCTTGTCGGTTAACTGCAACTAGTGTGTAGTGATGCATCGTTCCATCCTGAAGTCCTGATATAAAGGCAGTCAGCTCTGTTCCACGGTATATTTCTTTGTTCCCCTGTTGAATTACATACTCCGAAGCACCTGCTACCGAGGACCAGGACATGGTGACTTTATGTACCCCCGGTTCAACAACGATTCCTGAAGGCGGCGCTGGTTTGGATAATCGAATCAAGCTGGCGGACTGACCGGTTCCGGACGCATTCACGGCCTGTACTTCCACGAGATACTCCATGCCTGGCACCAATTCTCCAACCGTATAGGCAAGTCCCGAAGTTCGACCCGCTTCCGTCCCATTAATTTTTACGATATAGGACTCGGCCGTATTTACAGGTTCCCATTCCACCCCAATGCTTGTTTCATCCGTACGCGTGACCGTGAGTCCTTCAGGTCTGGTTGGTAAAGTAAGCAGTTCACCGCTTGTGGCTGCACCATAACCGGCAGCATTTCCGGCCTCCACCTGATACGTATAACGGCGGCTGCCTGATAACTGTTGCACTTCAAGCCGTGTATCTGATATTTCATAACTCTGTCCATCAAGAACAACCCGGTACTTCGTGGCTCCAGGTACTGCATCCCATCGGAGTGTTGCTCCTGTTTCAGTCGGCTGAACAAAGTGAAGACCCGAAGGACTCTCGGGAAGTGTCGTTCCAGATGTTCGACTCGCTTGACCTTGCCCACTTCCATTACCTGCCTGAACCTCCAACTGATACATCACTCCCGCAGTCAATCCCGTGATGACCCATTCATGCGTTCCCGCAGGTAATGTCTCCCTTTTCTCTCCATTCACAAAGACTTCGTATTGCTCTGCACCTCTTACCGGATTCCAACTTAGACGCAGGCTCGTAGTAGTAGCATTATCTATACTCAAGCTTTCAACGGACCCGGGCAATGTCACCAGCTTCTGCAAACTAGCTACTGGACCTTCTCCTGTCTCATTTGCAGCCAGCAATTCATAGCTGTACTCTGTACCACTATCCAGACCTGTGTCCACAAACTCCGTTTCCAATCCTTCGTACACTCCTGATTCACTGCGCAAAAGGCTGTAATACGTGGCTGAAGTTACCGTCTCCCATGCCAGAGAGATCTCATGCTCCCGAATCTGAACGGCCGCAAATTCACCAGGTGCCGCAGGCAATGTCAGGAATCCGGCCCTGCTACTTTCTCCCGCACCACTCTCATTCAGCGCGGTGACCGAAATCGTATGAATGCTTCCCGGGATTAGATTGGTAATGTACGGAATGCTGGAAGAATCGGAGAATGTTTGATCATAAACGATTCTCCCATCCGAAGTCGCAGCCATGATGCGGTATGCAGTAGCCCCTTGAACCGAATCGAAATGCACTTCTGCCAGCTCAGGCTGGGAATCCACTTTTCGAACTTGTAATGATCCCGGTGCGGCTGGAATCGTCAGTGCACGGACAATTACTGCATCACTTAAGCCAGCATGATTTCGAGCCCTTACTTCATACTCATAGACTTGACCACCACTTAGGGAATGATCATTGAGCGTATGTTTGGGATAATCTACTGTCCACGACTGGCCTGTCGTATGGTTAATAATTTCGTATTGATACCCGTCGGTATACCATTCTCCTGTCGGCAAATCCCACGTAAGTTCTGCTGAGGTCTCATTAATCTGTATAATGCTCACATTTCCAGGTTGCTGTGGTTTGCGCTGGATCTGATAAGGCGCTGATACCGTCTCGTATGTATTTCCTGCCCTGTCCATTGTTTTGGCATGGATGTACCAAATGCCTTCCGATTCGATTGAAACAATGTGCTCATTGGTATGAGCTTCATTCCAGTTGTCAGGTGATGTGGTACTGTTGGTCACTCTATACCATCGCGAATTCTCATTGATACCTGAATCAGAATCAGCATATTGCACTGTAGCCGTTATATCCGTGTCGCTCCAACCCTGTCCATTCGGTGGAAATGTAATCGTTGGAGCAACCTGATCGACATGAGCCATACGGCTAACCTCCTGGCTAACGTTTCCGACAGCATCTCGCGCTCTGGCTCGAATTACCGTGGGTCCGTTTGAACTCACTGTACCTGAGTTTCCTACAATATACGGGGCGCCATTCAAACTATATTCATACGATATGGCATGCTCATCTACGCTGCCAGCAATCGTAAATTGTACAGCTTCCTTGCTCCAGCCGGACTGACTCAATGTAATAACTGGCTCTGTTGGAGCGGTCTTATCCAATCGAATGAATGCTTTCGCTACAGTACTTACATTTCCTACCCGATCAAGCGAGCGTGCATACAGTGTGGTTTGTCCTTCCTTGGTTACCTTCACTTCTCCGGTGTAATCGATCCAGGGCCCTTGTTCGTTTAGACGATATTGGCTTTTGGCAAGCCCGCTGCCTGTATCTTCACCGCTCGTTATTTCAAAAGACACATCCTGATTCGTCCATTCATCGTCACTGAGCGTAATTTTAGGCTCCTCAGGACCTGTCTTGTCGATCCGGGCAGTAGCTGAAGTTGACGCACTGACGTTTGAGGCCCGATCTACACTTCGAGCCTGGATCTCGGTTACTCCTTCCGTATGGATGGGAAAAGGCTCTCGATAATCGGTCCAAGTCCCTTCACCTCCTAACCTATATTGTGTAAGCCCCACTCCACTTGCTTCATCCGTACCTGCAGTTAACGTTACCGTCACTGCCGAATTGGTCCATTCCGGAGGATTCAACGAAAGGACTGGAGGTGTTGGAGCTGTACGGTCCACCCGTGCTGTGGCAGACGCTTCCTGTCCTGTATTGCCAAATGTATCTATACTACGTGCAACAATGAGTGTGTTTCCTTCAGAAGCAACCTTAAAAGGAACTGTGTACTCCTGCCATTCTCCTCCGATCCCCAGCTTGTACTGTGTCTTCTGCACACCGCTTAAGGCATCCGTGCCTGCTGTAATCGTAACCAGCACATCTTCCTTGGTCCAAGAGGAAGGATTAACCACTATAGAGGGAGCGGTGGGACCAGTCGAATCCTTCGTGATCTGACCCGCTGAGGTAAAAGGAGTCTGTATGCCTTCTCCATTCAGTGCTGCTACATATACGTCATACAATCCGTCTGCAAGTCCAGTTAATGCGAGTTCAGTACGAGTTGATGAGGTGGTACCGGATTGAAGTACTTGTCCGACCGAGTTACGTATTTCCGTTTTGTAGTTCGTTCCCGCAGGATTGTCATTGTTATTCCAACTCGCCGTAACGGAGTTACCCGACTGGCTCACAGCTGCCTCATTAGGTGTATTTGCCAGTGTAAATTTGCTAGCTGGACTTGAATATCCCGTATAAGAACCAACCGCATTTTTGGCGCGCACGGCAAAGGAATATGATGTATTCGGTGTAAGTCCGGTCACTTGCCGACTATTTGATATACCTGTATTAAAGATCTGATTCGTCGTTACATTTTTCAGTTCATACGTCACGGAAGCATCATTCGCCTTTTTGTCCCAGTTCACCGTCAGATTATTAGGATTAACCGATGTAAATGTCGGTGTTCCCGGAACAACGAAACTTTTCACCGTGAAGTTCACGGTGCCCGCTGAAGATACCCCACCCTTGTCATCCATAACCCACACCTGCAGCGTATGTGCGCCATCTGCGAGTGTATCCGGCAATGTGTAATTCGTATTAAACGACTGATTGGAACCTGTAGCTGTCATCTGTGTCAAAATGTTCTCCGACCCGCCGTCGATTGACCATTTGACGGTCAGAAGATCTCCCACATCCGTATCCCGGGTTGTACCGGAAATTTGAAGCTGTTCCCCTTTATAATAGGTCTGACCCGAGGAGGGGGCTGATAGTGCAAACGAGGGCGGTGCATTTTTGGGACCAATTCCTACAATCGTCGAAAATTTGCGTGACGCCTCGTTGGCGGTTACTTTTCCGTTCCACCAGAATTGCGCAGCGGTATCCGTCGCCGTCACCGTCTGTCCTGGCGTAAAGGAAGAGGGTGAAGAACCACCTGTTAGCTGCGCACTGTCCGGGCTACTATACTGCCCCATGAAAATACGATCCGCATCCACAACATTATACGTATTGGCATAAAAAGCCGTCACCTGAACGCCACCGCTGTAATTGCGCCAGCCGTTCTCAATCACTTCAAACGGAGAAGCATCGTTACCATTCACCATCGTATCCCAGTAGAATGTGCCTCCCAGATTTAGTGTAGAGCCGCTGCGGTTAACAGCCTCCAGCTCCACCTTCATATACCCTCCCTGAGATGTGGCATTAACGATGGACACTCGCAAAATATACTCCACATTGTCTTTTTGCCTGGACATTTCGATTACGTTGTTATTGATTCGATAATAATTGAGAGGCAATGACTTAAAATTAACAGGCGTTCCGTTATGATCAATAATGGTGGATACATTCCCGGTATCGCCACCGTAGAATACGTTGGTGTCTGGAAGCAACACAATTCTATATTTGCCATCACTATTCATCTCCACCTTCACCTTGGAGGATTGAACAGCCTTCATGCTGGCCGTATCGGATACAATACTGATGCTCTCCATAGCTTCAGCCATAACGGCCGTGGAACTCCATTCGACCAACAAGGCTTGGGGAGACAGCAATGCAAATGCCAGTACCACTTTGGTGAGCTGCTCGGCTTGTTTTTTAATAGATTTTCGCGATTTCTTCAACGTCTGCTCTCCTTTTCTGCACACCAAAAAAGGAGGCACCCCAACAAAGGAACAAAGTCCTCTGTTGGGGTGCCTCCCCTAACAAGTGTCATTTTTTCTTGATTATAACGATTCGAATAACGAAAGTAAATACTTAGGAATGCTGAAAATATTTTCATTCACGAATGAATGATTATAACGTATGGCTCAGAAACCACTTGTACAACTCTGGGTTATCATACGTTTCTGTCCAGGCATCATGGTCACCTTCAGGGTATATCGTGAGCTTCACATCCGCGTTCAGTGCTTCGAGTGCATGAACAATCTTCTCAGATTCAGAGACATAAACGATGTCATCCTTGGCGCCATGAAATGCCCAGACGGGTATATTACGCAATTCTTCCGCTTTGGATGGATCCGCTCCTCCACATACAGGAGCTAATGCTGCAAATGTATTCGGGTAAAACAGCGGCAGATCCCATGTACCATATCCACCCATACTCATACCAGTAAGATACACCCGCTGCGGGTCAGCTGCTTCGGTTTCCAACACATGTTCCAGAAGAGCCATAACAGCTTCGCGATGCATACCCCAGAATTCATCTACCGGGCACTGCGGTGAAATTACGATAAAAGGGAAACTTTTGTCCTGCTCGGCAATAAGGGGAACCCCGTGTGCTTTAATCTTTTCCAGGTCATTCCCTCGTTCCCCAGCACCATGAAGAAACATAATGACAGGCCACTTTTCATTATTGGAAAGCGGCTCCTCCCTCTCAGGAATGTGCAGCAGATAGTCCAATGTAACGGTTTTGGTGATTTCTTTTACCAGCCGATGGCCGCTCTGGGACATAAGCTCGCCTCATTTCTCATCTCTAATTTTCAGCAATGCTTCGTCCAGCACTCCGACCACTTTATCACACCAAGCATCAAACTCGGGATCTTCGGTCTGCAATTCAGAATGTGCAAGAATGTATTCTATGGTGCTCCGGATTCCTTGATCAGCCCTGATCGTTGCCACAAATTCCGGAACCAGTCTCTTTAATTTACTGTTATCAAATACCACCGTGTTCGCCTTATCCCCCAGCAAACCGCCTCGAAGATCCTGATCACTGCACGCCGCCAAAAACTCGGAAGACACATGAACCGCATGAAGCTTGACGCCAAGCACTCCTGCAATAATCTCATAGATCTGATTCCAGGTTACCGACTCGTCCGAGGTAATATGTACCGATTCACCAATGGCGTGGATATTGCCCATAAGGCCAATGAACCCTTTGGCAAAATCACGGTTATGCGTTATGGTCCAGAGTGATGTGCCGTCTCCATGAATGAGTACCGGTTTATTTTCACGCATGCGCTTAAGGACCTGCCAGCTGCCTTGGGCTCCGTGCACACCGAGGGGAACAGATCGTTCACTATACGTATGGCTTGGACGTACAATAGTCACCGGAAAACCTTCTTCACGATACTGTTTCATCAGATAGTCTTCACAAGCTATCTTGTTACGTGAATATTCCCAATACGGATTGGATAATGGCGTTCCCTCGGTGATTCGATAATCAGCAAGTGGTGTCTGATAAGCAGATGCCGAACTGATAAATATAAACTGCTTCGTTTTGTCCTTGAACAAACGGTAATCTCTCTCCAACTGTGAAGGTACAAATGCGATAAAGTCTGCGACAACATCGAACTCCAGGTCGGCAATCAGCTCTGCAACCCGTGCTTCATCGTTAATATCGGCTTGCAGCACTTTGATTTGCGCAGGCAAATTATCGTTTTGATTTCCCCGGTTGATCAAATAAAGTTCACAGCCTTGCTTGGCAAGCTGATCGGTAATTGCTGTACTGATGGTACCTGTTCCTCCAATAAAAAGCGCTTTCATATTTGCCCACCTCCAGATGAATTTGATCACTAGTCCATGATATCACGCACACCAAAGAGGAGCAATTAACGAATCTTTGCTCCTCACCATTATATGACCTTGATCGTTCCATAGATCATGTACATACCGCAGTGAATTTCATATTCACCAGGTTGGACATCCTTGTCTAAAGTATAGTAGTTGTTTCCTTTTTGCATGTAAAGATCCATGCCGAGCTTGTCAGCCGCTACTGATTTCACGTGTGTAACTTGCCGGGTAAGAATAAAATTGATTTTGGTGGGGACCCCGGATTTAACTTCAATAACATCTGGTTCAAAACCGTCATTACTTACGTTAACATCAATAACTTCATATCCCTTCAAATCCTCCGGCGTCTCGGCTTTGGCCGTTACGGCACTTCCTGAACCGGGTGACATGTCCTTGCCCATAAAATACACCATAAAAGATCCTAGCAGTACAACTACGGTAATTCCCAGCGTAAGCCAAGGCCAGGTTTTGCTAATCCAGCTTTTCATCTCAACGCTCCTCTTTCTATGTTCCCATTCTCTTGCAACTCTTCTTCAGCATACCCCATCCGGTTAAAAATGAAAATGACTCATATGGGCCATATTGACTGGGCGTCACTGAGTTAAATGTAATCATAAAAAAGAGCCTGCGTTATTCAGGCTCTTACTCTTTCAGCTATAGCTATGATCGTTATAACTCTATCTTATTCCCCACTCAGGAATATAGGGGTGTATTTCGACTTCGTTTCATCCGTAACTTATAGATCTCTGGCAGCGCTACACCAATCAGCACCACGATAACCCCAATCCATTGCAATGGGCTCACATGCTCGTGAAGCACGATGGATGAGAGCAGCACCGCGATTGGGAGTTCAACCGCACCAAGAATGCCGGCCATGTCCCCACCAATATGAGGGACACCTACTGCGAACAGTACTGGCGGGATAAAAGCTCCGAAGAATCCAAGCAACAATCCGAAAACAAGCAGCTGGCTCCAAATTAATCCGTTAAACAGGAACGTCGGCGGGAACAGGATACACAGCAAGACCAGACCCCCAGTGACCATCCAGGCACTGCGAAAAGCCGGATGTGCCGATGGAACCGCTTTACCACTAAACAGTACAAACAGCGAGTAACTTACAGCCGCCATCAACCCAAGCGCTATGCCCAAGCCGTTAAACTCCCCGAGTCCCTGTTCCAGGAAACCTGCTGCCAGCAATGTTCCGCCGAACAGGATAATCAACGTCAAGAAGGTTACTTTGTCAGGACGCTGACGTTTGCTAACAGCCTGAATCAATACGCTAATCCAAGTGAATTGAAACAAAAGAATAATGGCCAGGGATGCAGGAATGTACCGCAAAGACTGATAATAGACAAGGCCGGTAATGACCGTCGGTGTGCCTGCAGCCATCAATATTAAACGCTGCTTCCACGTTAATTTCTGTAACGCTTTTGCCACAGCTGCTGATGGTTTTCCATCTGCCTGTGATTTCCGTTTCATTCTAAACTTCGAGTATAATGCCAGCATCCAGGACAGAATGAAGCCCGTGATCAGCTGTGTACCCACAACCTCTCCGAGTTTGTACCCTTCGCCGTAAGCCAGAACCACAATAGTGGATAATATGCCATAGCTCATCGCTCCTGCGAGAACGGACAGATAATATTTCATGTTAGATAAACCTCCTGATGATCGAAAAATGCGTCCGCATGTTTGATCCATGCCAAGGTCACAGACTCCAAACAAATGCAAAAAATCCTAACTACGAGCAAGGGATACAATGATTCCCTGGCATCGTAGTTAGGAAGTATAGGCTTCCTGTAGAGACCCTCGCCCTGTGTACACTTTCGGCCTGCGAGGTTATACGAGATGAAATATGCATTTGTTGTTTGCGATTCGTATGTGACGACTTTTCATATATTACATGGCAGGTGAGGGGGTGTCAACCCTGATTCACAATTTAAATTTTTCTAATTCAAATTCAAACTAAATGAATTGCGTAATTACGTCATTTCGCAGATGAAGAATCCCATGTTAACGTTTGCTGCAATCCTTCTTTGAGTCCATTTAAATCCAATCCATCCACTGAAAAAGCCTCTCGGATCAAAGGAGGAGCCACGAATTCATCATATTTACCAAGATACGGTGCTTCATCTTCTGAAAGCAACGTAGATGCGTCTTCGGCTGTTCGACATTCGCTCATGATCTCGGCCAAAAGTGTGCGACCATCCACCTTGCCTGACACGACAAAATAATAAGGCTCCATCGGTACAACAGAACGCAAGGCAAGCTTGTCAGACAAGTTGTGCTTCATTAAACGCTCCAGTGTGCGGAAAGACTTGCTTCCTACCCAGGGCAATACATACAGGGAATCTCCACCAGCTGGGATGACCACCTGTTTCAGTAATCCACTTTCACGTGCAAGTCGACGAGCACGTTCCAAGCGATTTACCGCTTGAGGGGAAAGATAGGGATATATCACCGTGTCTGACAGTACTTCACGCATTTTCTGGACGACCGTCGTATGAATGTCCCCACCCGCTCCAAGCCATAATGTATCCACCTTGCCTTTGGCCGCCTTTACATACACGGATTTATGCTTGTGGTCCACCTCTTCCACTTTCCACAGTTTGCCTGCAAGCGAGAAGCAATAACCTGGGGGTGGCACCGTTGTAATGGAGCCTATCTCTTCGGAACCGTTCAGCACTTTGTGCTCTTCATCATCTTTGAACACCGCGTAAAAGCGATAGTTATTCACGGTTTTCTCACCGGTAAGCCCGATGATTAATGTCCGATCTTCCGTCCACTGCAGATGATCTGTCTCAATCAGATAATTTAGAAAAAGCTGATATTGCTCTGCACGAATGTGCGCGAATGGTGCGAGTGAAAGCATGGCTTCAGCCAATTCTTTCGGTTCAGCCTCCCCCATGCTTTTCAGCATGCTCATCGTCTGATGATAGAGCACACCCATCGGCATTTTACGAGCTTCAAGCGGTTCAACCCATTTGGTCTTTACATACAATTCAATAACAGCAATGGCCCGCATCAGTGTCCATGGCATACGAGCAGGCAATTGAGCTTCCTCATCCTCTTCTTCCGGACATACAAAAAGCATCTCGGAAGCCATATCCTCACGCCTGCCTGATCGTCCAAGACGCTGAACAAAGCTTGATGCACTATAAGGCGCGCCAAGCTGCACAACCCGCTCCAGTTCACCAAGGTCTATACCCAGTTCCAGTGTTACGGTAGCCGCAGCTACTGCTGGCCCTGCTCCGGTTCGCAGGGCAGCTTCTGTTTCTTCTCGCAGCATAGCGGAAATGCTCCCGTGATGAACATGAAAAACATCCCGCTCCTGTCTCCGTGCGGCGACACGCCGCATCTCAAGTATGGTGACTTCGGCATCCGTCCGGCTGTTAGTAAAAATCAACGCTTTTTTACGATGTGTACTTTCATAGATAAAGTCGTAATAGACTTTACGTGCATTATGCAGATGCTCCGCCTGTTCTTCATCCCGCGCATCAGGAAACGAAAAATGCTCTACCCGCAGACGCAGCTTGCGACCACCGGGAGAAGCGACCACATCGACACCCTGCCCTGTTCCGGCAGCAAGCCAGGCTGTAGCTGCATCATAATCACTCAGTGTCGCAGACAGTCCCACTCTTCGCGGTTTACATCCTGCCATGCGCTCAATTCGGGCCAGTTCACTCAATACCTGAATGCCTCGATCCGCCCCCATGAAAGAATGAACCTCGTCAATAATGACATACCGCAGATCATGAAATAGTGCTGGAATGGCATTGGGACGATTCATCAGCAAACCTTCCAGCGATTCAGGGGTAATCTGAAGCACACCAGAGGGACTTCGCATAAGACGTGTTTTCTCTGCCTGAGGTACATCCCCATGCCAGTGCCATACCGGGATACTCCCCTCGGACAACAAGTCCTTTAGTCGCTCGAATTGGTCATTAATCAGTGCCTTAAGCGGCCCAATGTACAAGATGCCGACGGATTTGGAGGGCCGTTCATGCAGCTCGGTCAGCGCAGGAAAAAAAGCCGCCTCCGTCTTGCCGGAGGCTGTACCTGCCGCAATCAGCATATGATGCGGAGTGTGAAAGCAAATATTACAAGCTTCAATCTGGGCAGGCCGAAGCGATTCCCATCTTTTTTTATAAATAAATTCCTGTACAAAAGGAGCCAGTCGATAGAAAGGGTTCTCACTCATAATTCAAACTCCGCCAGAAAATCATCCAGATCATCGCCAGATGCTGAAGAATCTGTTGCTTTTCCCGCTTCCGATGGTTTGGCTCGCTCTCCAAGCAATTGAATATAGGTTACTTCGGGATTCTGATGGAGCGTATGCAGCACATCCATAAAGTCCCGTACCACTTCACGTGTGGTCAGTAGCTCATCCGCACCGAGTCGGTTCACAGCTATTTGCATAAAATCAACTAAATCCTCATCCGTCAGACTTGCACTGTATCCAAAATGCAAGGCATGAATCTGACGCAGCTTCTGCAGCAGTATCAAAATCTCTTCATGGGACAACATCGAAAGTTTCAGGATAGGTCCGGTATAATTCGCATATTCCCTTGCTGCATAGCGACCATCAATGAGTCTGGAGCGAAGTGCTTCGTAACTGAAAAGTCCTCGCCGTTCATCCTCCACAAATTGTGGTGTGCCGCCTACAAAAATGCCAAGGTGTTCTGCTTTGCCCTGCATCGTATCATTAAACATGGTAAGCAGCTTCTCATAGTTGCTTTGCCGGGAAATGCTGTTTGTAATTTTGTACAGATTTACCGCTTCATCAATGAACAGCAGTAGTCCTTTATATCCGATCCGTGCCGTAAATTCGGACCACAATTTGAAGTAGTCATACCAGTTATCATCGTCAATGATGACGCCGACAGCCAGCTCTTTTTTGGCTTCTGTCTTCGTCGAAAATTCCCCTCTTAACCAACGAAGTGCCGCCTGTTTGCGGTCATCATCCGCCAATTTATACCCGTTCCAGTACGAAGCCAGCACCTTGGCAAAATCGAATCCATGCACCAAATTTTGCATTTCGTTCGTCACCGCATAGATCTGCTTCTCCACCTCAGCGGGAAGTGCGGGATCATCCGGGCGCAAGCCCTGGCTCTGCATCGCTTGCTGCTGAAGACCTGCGATCCACTTCTGCAACATTGATTCCAGTGCCCCGCCATCCGGGCGTGTACGAGTGGACAGGCGAGTCATCAGCTCACGGTATGTTGCAAGCCCCTGACCTTTGGTTCCCACCAGTCTGCGCTCAGGTGACAAGTCGGCGTCCGCCACAACGAATTCCCGGTCCATCGCATAGTTACGAATCATCTGCAACAGAAAGCTTTTCCCGCTCCCGTACCTTCCTGTAATCAGCTTAAAGGCTGCCCCGCCTTCTGCAATGTTGTCCATATCCCGCAAGATCGCGTCCACTTCAGACTTCCGGCCAACAGCAATCTGCTCCAGTCCGATTCGTGGCACAACGCCCGCTGTCAACGAATTCACTAGTGCGGTAGTCAGCCGCTTTGGTATTTTAAGTTCTGCCACTGCCCAATCACCTCTTCACATGTTCAAACACATTCATATAATCCGATACCATCCGATCGCCTTCAATCAAAAGGTCACCAATCGTTTCCATGGCTATATCATTAATTTCATCCAACAGGAGTGCAGGCATCGTACCGTATTGCTCTGCCACTTGCATCAGCTCCGTATCCGGATTATCTCCAAGCAGGGCATGAATTGTCCTTACATGCCTTGGAGAAAGCTGCTTCGAGAAAAATTTCCATTCTTCATCCAGATTAGCTGAAACGGTTTCTTCCCATTGAAGGGTTAATGACTCCGAATCTCCGCTTCCTTGTCTTCGGTCAGAATTAATTTTCTTCTCGACGTCAGCCTCCAGTTGGTTAGATCGCTTAGCATCTTCTCCTTCAGCTTTATCCACTGAGTTCTGAATGATCATAGGGCCTTGACTGCCCTTATTCTGTTCATTCTCTGCCAAGGTTCCCAACCCATCAGATCTGTTACTCACATCGGTCGCATGGTTTGTATCCCTATCTTCAGTCACATGCTCTTCCTCAATCATGAGTGCTCTCCGCACATATTCGCTTTCCTGCTGCAGCGAAGCAAGTTTCTCTGTATCAATTCGGACTATCGGTTGCTCTACTTCTGGCATTTGCTCGATGGCAAAGACCTTGTCCAGGTAACGTTCAATCACGTCCGCAAGCTCAGGTTCAAGGGTCTTTCCGCGGAGCCGCCCTCTGAAACCGAGCAGTTCACGGCATTTATTTTCCGTGCATCGAAAAACCCGGGTTACAAACTGGACAAAATCTGCATGCTCTCCAATCGGAACATATGACATTCGAACCGATTTTCCATAAATCGAGTCGTCATATACGGCTTTTCGAAACAGCGTGCGTTCCATAGTCCTTTCACGATTCAGCTGAAACTGATCCAGTATGCCTGCCTTGCGTGTACGCAGCAGATAGGTATCCACCAAAGCCATAACTCGGGGAATGTATTGTTCCAGAACTTGCTTGCCGCCATCCCTGTAAAATTTGCTAAGCGTAATGTCATAGTCATAGTATCTCTGTAACAGCTTCAATGAGATATCTGATACATTGCCGTTTAACAGCCGCTTCAATTCCATGTCGAGAATCTCCGGTGGCAAATACCCGCTCGAAAGCTCCACCATCTCGGATAATGATATGTTCAACTCATGTACCAAGCCATAATCAATGATCCACTCCTGCATATATACATCCAACTGCGGGAGCCGTTCACGATAGTTCATCCATAGCTGTTTTAATTGGTCGTAACCTTCCTGGGGTTCCTGCCAACCAATTCCGTTAATCAATTCATAAATATGAACAAACAGATAGGACAGATCCGTATCAGGGAAACGTCCTTGCCGGACTTCCGTCCTCCAATACATATACCACTTTCGCTGGGGTTCGTTCATTACACCATAGGTCGGCCAATAACTCATGAATGGAATCCAGGGAGCCTGCTCGCCTTTCACTTCCATGAGCTGCCTTGCTTCCTCGACAAACCTTTTCTCCGAAGACAATATGCCGCCAGGCAATCTTATATCAAAATCAGCACGGACAATCGTTGAACGATCAGGAACCGGGACTGCCGCTGTGATGGGCTCTTCGCTCAGATCTATCTCCATAAATTCCAGTTGTCTTGAATCCTCTTTCATTGAATTCCGTTTCACCGTCCTCTACGTGTGAATGCGAACAAGTGTATCCATATTGAACATTATAACACTTGTCCTTTGCCTGCGGTGATGAAAATAATACTTTCCTTTTGAGCAGAAAAAAAGAAAGACATTCAAACTGATATCCAGTTTAAACCCCTTCCCTCTTTACCATTTAGCTGTATTCTTTACAGCAAGACCTGGTACAACTTCGTGTCAAACCACGATAGCCCGATTTTTCCCACCACTCTTGGCTTGAGCAAGGGCCTGACTGGCTTTTTCCATTAGATCCGACATCATCAGCGTCTCTTCGGGAACCATTACTGCACCGCCAACGCTAACAGTGACTACTTCACTTGGACTGGACAGATCCCTCTGAATTTGAAGTGCAAGCACATGTTGTCTAATTTCTTCGGCAAGCTCCGCTGAACGTTCCGAGGTCGCACTCTTCAGTTTCATCATGAAGGTTCCTCCCCCAAGACGTGAAATGACGGCATTATTTTGTTCACTAACAACCGTAAGTACATCTCCAATCCATTGCAGGCACAGATCGCCGCCTTGAAGTCCATAAGATGCATTATATGAACGGAAATCATCGATATCAATAATAAATAGACCCAAACTGCATTTCTCCTGCAAACATTCGTCCCAATCATCCTGAAGCTGGGATTTGAATATCGTCTGAAGCGGCATATCTGTTAACGGATCTGTGTTGAGATAGTTCTGGAGCTGACTGGTTGTCTCCGTATAATAATCCTGATCATGATGGGAGGTTCCACTGTTCAGAAGGACCATCACTGAAGGTTTGCCTGCATGCGTAACAGAAGCCAGTGTAATCTCTAGCAGCAAAGACGTGCCCGTTGCTGTGGTGAAGTACGCCTGGTTGGTAAACAAACGAGTATTATTGAGCTTCAGCTCCTCCAGATTTTGCTGCAAAATCGTTCTTGTCTTGTCAGGCACAAACCCTCTAAAGTCCTTGCCGGTGAGATTTTTGGAGTTTTCATAGCCAAGCAGTTCAGCTGCCCTGTTATTGCAATAAATAATGAATCCATCCGTCAACGTAAAAAAGGCCACCGGGGAAAACTCCATCAACTGCAAGTAGCGCTGCTCATTTTGCCGCAAAACACGTGCATTCTGTAAAGATTGTTCCTCCGCCTGAGCCAGCTGGTTCTCCGTTTGACGGCGCACAATGCTTTTGAGCAATGGCAGCACATTCAGTTCCTTCGTTGTCCATGGGTAAGAAGTAGACTGAACGACCTCTCTCCATTTTTCAAAGGATTTCCGGGGAGACAAACGCATGCCATCATCGGTTTTGATCACTGCTTTGGCCGGATCCCCTGCCCAATCTACAAGCTGAACCACTTCAGGACGGAACCAGATGATAAAGTGATGCTGCCCAGGGGATATGGCAACATACACAATACCTGATGCTTTTTCCTTGTAAGCTTTAGCAGGATCATATTCCAAACTCAGTTTGGAGGTGTGATAACTGTAATCTTCCGACTTGCCTGCCAACCATGCCGCCAGTTCCCGCACTTGCTCTCTTGCTGGCGTATCGCCATATAACAACAGCTTGTCCTGATAGCAGATCGCAGCTCCCGAAGCATCCATCAGGCTCAGTAAGGTCTGCTCTTCACCCTGCAGCTCTTCAATAATTCTCGCTGGACTTGTATTGCCAATAAAGATATTTGCAACTTGGGTAGCTGCTTCACGTGACCTGATCTCAGCCTGATAGTCATCTAACTGCTGACGTTGGAACAGTTCACTTGAGAAGAAGGAGCCCAGGAAGTTACACAAGTTCCGAACACGATGAGGTATATATCTGGCTGAATTATGATGACATGTAATCAGGCCCCACAGTTGATTGTCATGAATCAGGGAAATGGTTACGGTTGCGCCTACCCCCATGTTTTGCAAATACTCAATATGTAACGGGGATACACTGCGCAGAACCGACAAGCTCAGATTAAGCGGTTTGCCCGTCAAAGGTTGCAGCAAGGGAACAATCTCCACAGGCTGATAATTCACGTTCACAATGGTGCGCAACCAATTGCGAAGGTATAACTCGCGCGCCTGTTTGGGAATATCAGACGCGGGGTAATGGTGTCCGAGAAACGGTTCGAGATCTTTCTCGCGTGCTTCTGCCATGACCTTCCCATTCCATTGTTCGTCAAATTCATAGATCATGACCCGGTCATAGCCGAGCATTTCTTTCACTTGTTCTGCTGCAATCTGACTCGCTTCCACCCGATTGTCCGTACTCTTAATGCGGCTGAAGAATCTGGAAATCCACTCAAAATCATTACCTTCCATGTTCCCTTTTTCATAAGAAGGCTCCAGCTCCAGAATCAACAAGCCTTCACTTTCATGAATGACAGAAGTGAAGACCTTAGCCTTTCCAGATACGTTGATCGTGAGATCCATATATTGCAGGTCTGATGTTACAGATGCACTGAAGTTGCATGCCAGCACCTGCCTGATATTATCCTTGCCAATCAGATGCTCAAGTGGCAGACCAATCACTTCCTGCACAGTAAGACCGAGATGTTCTTCTGTATTTTGGCTGCATTGTACAATCGTCGGGATATTGTTGGTGGTCACAGCCAAGAGCACACCATGAGGTTGAATGAAGCCGGGGATATGAATGGGTTCTTTGTCGCAATTGTTTAAATCAATTGGATCATTGGTGTACGTACCCTGATTGAGCAATGTACGGTTAAGCATATTATTTTCTTTCCTGGATTTCGATTCGGGCATAGCCTGAAAAATCCCCTCTCATGATGTGATAACTCTTATTTCAACTTATAAATGATCTGTATTTGTATTAATCCATTGATCGAGTAATCGGAACGTTTCCGAAGCCGTGTGCACCATAATATCGTGATCTTCTTCCGCTGTGATGGATTGACGCAGCAGCTCCGTGAACTCTGCCCATCTCGTTCTGGTTTCCGTACCATAGGCATTAAAATATTCCAGCCCCCGATCTGCTTCAATCGGCAGGAACTGTGACAAGCGCTTCGTCATGATCTGACCTCCGTTCGTAGATCCTTCAATGACGTATAGATAGCCAAACAACCTTGCTGGAGTCGAGATATCCGGAAGCTCCTTACATAAAGGAAGCTGGCTGATTTCTTCTTCACTGGCGCCCAGATTTCGCAGGTCATTTTCAAGTAAATTCGTTTTTCCTCTAATCTCGAAATCCAGTCCCGTACTTTCCCAGAAAGGCTGCTGTACAGCCTGATCTTCCAATGGTTTCAGGAACCCGTAGAATTTCTCCAGATATGTCTTGTAATCTTCCAAGCTAACGGTTTGATTCATAATAGCCTTGGCATAATCGTTCTGTTCCACTTGTCTGTGATAATGAGCTGTCTCACTCTTCAGACGTTCCATAATCGTACTGGCTGTCATGTAATCATCGCCCTTCTATGTCGGATCTCTTCATCAGAATTAAAACGTATACTTAACTAAATGTTCAGTGCAGGTTTGAATGGATACTTCATTTAATCTAGATAAAGACTCTATGTAAGTATACTTTCTCTTGTAAGAGAAAACTATATGAATCAGGTAGATACTGCTGTTCATCCCTCAAAATGATACACTGTTTGCATACCTGTCATTGGAGGAATGATACATATGAGTATAACCATTCAACATGTTATAAACCATCTCACAGCCAAAGTTAATCTACCAGAAAACACCGTGGATCACCTAATTACGGGCTCTCCCAACCAGACGGTCACAGGCATCTTTGTAACTTTTATGCCTACACAACATGTGATTGAGCAAGCTATACAACGCGGTGCCAACCTGATCATCGCTCATGAGCCTCCCTTCTATAATCATCATAGTCATAACGATTGGCTGACTGATGATCCGGTCTATGAAACCAAGAGAAAACTAATCGAAAACGGTGGAATTGCAATCTATCGCTGCCATGATGCAATTCACCGCTTTCAACCGGATGGCATTACGGAAGGATTGATTCATTCATTAGGATGGTCCTCTTATGTGGTACAGCGTAAACCGGAAGCGGACCTTCTATCCTTTCCAGAAGGTATGACAGTTCAGTTTATTGCGGAACATATTAAACGTTCGCTTGGGATCACATATGTACGCCTAGCTGGTGATCCAAAGATGGCATGCAGACGCGCAGCGGTGCTTGTAGGTTTTCGAGGCAACGGCAATCTGACCATTCCTCTTCTTGGGCAGGAAGATCTTGATCTCATTATTGCAGGTGAAGGATTCGAATGGGAGACACCGGAGTACATACGTGATGCCGTGCAGCAAGGAAAACAAAAGGCTCTTCTTATGATCGGCCATGCCGAGAGTGAGGCTTCGGGAATGAAGCTTCTGTCTGATAGATTGGCTGCGGCTTTCCCGGAATTGGCTGTTCATTTTATAGGTGAGCAACCGTTATATCAAGTACTTTGATTTTCAGAATAACGCTCTAAACAGGATTCCGTGTGGATTTTGCGGAGCCTTTGTTGTACTCTAAATGCTATAACTTCTGAGCTGAGGACATTTGTCCTTGGCTTTTCGAGTGGATATATCATTTAATAGAAATCGAAGAAGTAATGACGCGACAAGGAGAGTACAACCATGAGAGGAATTATTTTTGCACTATTAGGCGGTGCATGCATTACCCTGCAAGGGGTTGCCAATACCCGAATCAGTACGGACATAGGAACGTGGCAAGCCGCAACCATTACACAGCTCACCGGGTTCATACTGGCGGCTCTGATCCTGGTATTTGTACGTGACATCAACCTGCAAGGATTGAAGCAAGTGAAGCCCATGTACCTGGCGGGGGGCGCATTTGGGGCAGTGATTATTTTCAGCGAAGTCACGGCAATCCAGCAAATCGGAGTAACCTTTACGATCTCAGCCCTGTTGATTGCACAGCTGTTCCTGACCTTTCTGGTCGACAGTAACGGATGGTTCGGCGTCGTGAAGCAAAAAATGAAACTACCGCAGTTTCTGGGTATAGCATTAATGGTAACGGGCGTCATTATTATGAAACTGTAGCTGGTGTCGAGTATATAGTCGGGGGTGAAATACATTATGGAAGAATACCAGAATGAGCATCAATTATTGCACTATTTGAAGCAGTATCAACTCGAATCGGTATTTCACGAGCCCCTGCGTACGCATATGACGTTATGCCATTTCGAGAAGTGCGAATTGATCTGCCGTGAAGGCGAAACTTCCGAATATTTATACGTGCTGGTCGAGGGGAAAATCAAAATCTTCACGACCTCACCACAGGATAAAACACTCGTTCTTTGTTTCAAAACACCACTTGAAGTCGTTGGTGATGTCGAGTACGTTCGGGAGAGCGACATCGTGAACACCGTACAAGCGGTCTCACCTGTCGTGATGCTGCGTATTCATTATCAATGGTTAGCTGAACTCGCCAGCGATTACGCACCCCTGTTGAAATTTCTGCTCAAAATTATTTCTCACAAGTTTTATATTGATTCGAACTTCTCCAACTTCAACCTGATGTATCCCGTTGAGGTTCGATTAGCCAGCTACCTGCTCTCCATCTCTACAGAAGAAGCGGGGGCCGTTGTCCACGAAGAGCTGGACGCTTTCAATTTGACAGATATCGCAAATCTCATCGGCACAAGTTATCGGCATTTGAATCGGGTGATTCAGAAACTGTGTGCGGATGGATTAATTATCCGGGATCAGGGATTTATTATGGTCAAAGATCGAGCGGGTCTGGCAGAAGTGGCGGGTCATAACATCTATGAATAAGGAGATCTATATCCTATGATTATTACAGGTATTTTGCTTGCGTTACTGGCAGGCTCTCTTGTCAGTCTGCAGACCATCTTTAATAGTAAAGTAAATGAACGTACCGGCTCGTGGTCCACAACAACGATGGTGCTTTTCACCGGGTTTATTGCATCGTTTCTGATTTCTTTGGTGGTGGAGGGGAAAAATACGTTCAGCTTCCAGCACATGCAGCCCTGGTATTGGCTTAGCGGAGCCATCGGTGTTGGGGTGGTCTTCTGTCTCGTACAGGGAATGAAGCTGCTCGGTCCTACCTTTGCCATCTCTATCGTACTCACCTCCCAGTTAAGTTTTGCCCTGCTGTTTGATTCCATGGGTTGGCTTGGACTGGAGCAAATTCCATTCTCGTGGAACCAGCTTCTCGGGGTTCTGGTCATCGTGGGCGGTATCTTGTTGTTCAAGTTTGGCGGCAGCAAGTCTGCAAAATCGAAAAAATCTCCTGGTGCGTTGCAATCCGACTCCTAGAAGAACAATAAAAAGAGTGTCTGTCCAATCCCGTTGATTGGCCAGACACTCTTTTTGGCAATTGATACAAGTAAGTATCGTTAATTCACATTAAACGAACTCTACGTTATGGTACACCTGCTGCACATCTTCAAGGTCTTCAAGCGCATCGATCAGCTTCTCGAACTGGGCTTGAGCGTCCTCTGGAAGTTCAATATGGTTTTGCGCCAGCATCGTCAGCTCGGCTACGGTAAACTCGGTAACGCCAGCAGCTTTGAACGCCTCCTGTACCGCATGGAATTGGTCTGGCTCAGCGTATACGATAACCGATTCATCTTCGTCCACGATATCACGTACATCCACATCCGCTTCAAGCAGTAGCTCAAGCACTTCTTCTGAAGTTTTGCCTTCAACCCCGATTACCGCGGTAGGATCAAACATATACGCAACTGAACCACTCACACCCATATTACCCGCGTTTTTGTTAAATGCGGAGCGCACTTCCGGTGCAGTACGATTCACATTATTGGTGAGGGCATCCACGATGACCATGGCACCATTAGGCCCGAATCCTTCATAACGCAATTCTTCATAATTCTCGTCCCCGCTGCCTTTTGCCTTTTCCATGGCGCGATCAATAATGGCTTTGGGTACGTTATACGTCTTGGCACGTTCCAGCACGACTTTCAGTGCGCGGTTCGCTTCCGGGTCCGGTTCGCCCTTCTTGGCAGCTACATAAATCTCAACGCCGAATTTGGCATAGACCCGGCTAGTATTTGCATCTTTTGAAGCTTTTTTTTCTTTAATATTATTCCACTTACGACCCATATCGTTTCCGCTCACTTTCAACATATAATCTGCTTTCTACCTAGTCATTATATCTTGTTGAGCGTACTTCAACAAGTTTAGACTCACGAAATAATGGTAAAAGGCAAGTCAATTCCACCTTGCCACGTTTAGAAATCCCAAAAGAAAACGACCCAAAAACGCCAAAGAAGCATTTCCATAAGGAATGCTTCTCTTCACGAATTCAACTAATTAAGCATGAAATTGCTGACCATCCAGCACTTCAGGCACATAACCGGCACGAATGACGAAATCTCCAAAATGCTCACCATCATTGCGCTCTCTGGCATATTGATTCACCATTGGAGTCAAAGTTTCCAAAATTTCGGTTTCGCCAATATTTTCTTTGTACAATTTGTTCAAACGATGCCCTGTAAAACTTCCGCCAAGATACATATTGTATTTCCCCGGAGCTTTGCCGATGAACGAAATCTCAGCCAGCATTGGTCTAGCGCAGCCGTTCGGGCAACCCGTCATACGAATGACAATTTCTTCGTCTCTCAGTCCCGCTTCGTCCAGTACAGGCTCCAGCTTGTCGATCAGGGAAGGCAGATAACGTTCGGATTCTGCCATGGCAAGACCACAAGTCGGAAGCGCCACACAAGCCATAGAACTTCTCCGGAGCGCAGAGTAATGAGCGCCATCGGTAAGATTGTATTGCTGAATCAGCGCTTCAATCTTTTTCTTCTTCTGGCTGCTAACATTACCAATAATCAGGTTTTGGTTAGCTGTCAGACGGAAATCTCCAGTATGAACCTTGGCAATTTCACGCAGACCCGTCATGAGCGGATAACCGTCCACATCCTTCACTCGTCCATTCTGAATGAACAAGGTGTAATGCCATCTGCCATTGCTGCCTTTCACCCAGCCATAACGATCTCCATTATGATCAAAATGGAACTCGCGCGCCGCATCCAGCTTCCAGCCGAGACGACTGGTCAATTCCTCCACGAACCAGGCCAGGCCGCGGTCATCGATTGTATATTTAAACCGGGCATGTTTACGGACTGCACGATCCCCATAATCCCGCTGAATCATAACCGTCTTCTCCGCGACATCAATCATTTGCTCTGGTGTACAGAAACCAATGACTTTGGACACCTGAGGATAAGTCTTCGGATCACCGTGAGACATGCCCATACCACCGCCGACTGAAACGTTAAAGCCTTGCAGCATGCCGTTCTCCACAATCGCGATAAAGCCCAGATCCTGTGAAAATACATCGACATCATTGGATGGAGGAACGGCAATTCCGATTTTGAACTTACGCGGCAAATACACTTTGCCATAAATCGGTTCCACTTCTTCATCCGAATCCTGTGAATCAATAATTTTCTCCCCATCCAGCCACAGCTCGTGGTAAGCACGGGTACGCGGGTCAAGATGATTGCTCACCTGGCATGCCCATTCATATACTTCAGCATGAATATCCGATTGATCCGGATTCGGGTTGCACATCACGTTCCGGTTGACGTCGCCACACGCAGCAAGGGTGCTGAGTAACGAATCATTCACTTCACGAATGGTATTTTTGAGGTCCCATTTGAGAACACCATGCAGTTGAAATGACTGGCGTGTCGTCAGACGAATCGTCTCATTCGCATATTTATGCGCAACGCGATCCATCATCAGCCATTGTTCGGGTGTAACAACCCCTCCGGAAGCACGCACACGCAGCATGAATTGGTAAGCAGGCTCCAGCTTGGATTTATTCCGCTCATTACGCAAGTCACGGTCATCTTGCATATAACTTCCGTGATGTTTCATCAGGCGGTTATCGTCCTCGGGAATTGCTCCACTGATTCGATCCGCCAGTGTTTCAGTCAGGCTTCCGCGCAAGTAGTTACTTTTGATCTTTATATCTTCCACATCGCTGTTCGTGCGCTGCGGGTTAAGTAAGTTATTATAAGCCATGCTGCTTTCTCCTCTCGTATCTACGGAATGCCTTATCTGGCATATACTCTGAAATTAATACACATCCCGCTGATAACGTTTTTCCTGTTGCAACCGTGTCAAGTATTCTGCTGCCTGTTCAGGTGTTAAACCACCCTCTTGTTCAAGAATTGTTGCGAGTGCAGCATGAACATCATGTGCCATTCTTTTCTCGTCACCACAGATATATACACTTGCACCTTCCTGCAGCCACTGATACAGCTCTTTGCTGTGTTCCAGCATCCGATGCTGTACGTATACTTTCTCTTCCGCATCACGGGAAAAAGCCACATCCATCTTCGTAAGAACGCCGTCTTTAAGCCAGCGCTGCCATTCGGTCTGGTACAGGAAGTCGGTGGAGAAATGCTGATCCCCGTAGAATAGCCATGTCTTGCCTCCTGCACCCGTCTCTTCACGTTCTCCAAGGAACGATCTGAACGGAGCAACACCTGTACCTGGCCCAATCATAATGATTGGAGCATCCGGGTTCTCCGGCAGTTTGAAGTTAGGATTTTGCTGAATAAAGACAGGCAATGTATCACCGATTTCGGTTCGTTCAGCCAGATGAACAGAGCATACACCGTAGCGCTCTCTGCCACGTGAATCATAACGTACTGTGCGAACGGTCAGATGAACTTCATCCGGGAAAGACTTCGAACTGCTGGCGATCGAATATAGACGTGCCGGGATTTTACGAAGCACCGCTACAAATGATGCAGCCGGAATACCTTTAAGCCCATAGTCATGTACCAGATCGAGCAAGTCACAGCTGTTCATCACCTTGCGAAATTCCGAATCATCTGCGAGCAGAGCGGGCAACCCGCTTTCCGGATTCAGCTTCGCAAGCTGTTCAACAACCGGTTTGGTTACCGCTGTAATTTCAAAATAACGCAGCAATGCTTCACGTACCGATACCTGGTCCCCAGCTTTATTCACCGTAACGCGCTCATCCGCATTCCATTCCATGGCTGCAATCAGCTCATCGACCAAGCGTGGATGATTTTCAGGGAATACACCCAGGCTGTCACCCGGTTCATACTCCAGATTGGAACCTTCCAGGGACAGTTCAATGTGACGCGTCTCCCGGTCCGATCCTCTTCCGTTCAGATTGAGATTTTCCAGCACTTCTGCCTTAAATGGATTCGTGCGGTTGAATTCCGATTCCCCGCTGCTTACTGCAGCTACAACCGCTTCACTGGTTATCGTACCTGCAGCATCCGATGAGCTGCTGAGTGAAGCAAGTACAGCATTCATCCACTCTGCGGCTGCTTCATCAAAATCAACATCACAGTCCACACGTGGTACAAGCGCTGTTCCGCCTAGCTCCTGCAAACGATTGTCAAAATCTTTTCCTGTCTGGCAGAAGAACTCATACGAAGTATCTCCCAGCGCCAATACGGAGTAACGCAATCCTTCGAGCTTCGGAGCTCGTTTGCTATGCAGGAATTCATGCAATGGTATCGCATTATCCGGCGGTTCGCCTTCTCCATGTGTGCTGACAATAATGAGGAGATTCTCTATTTTTTTCAGTCCGTTCGGTTTAAAATCTCCCATTGCCGACAGGGTCACCTGAAGCCCCTGCTCTTCCAGCTTTTTCGCCAGTTTCTTGGAGAGTCCGCTGGAGTTCCCCGTTTGTGATCCAAAGAGTACTGTAACTTCCCTGGACACCGCTGGTGTATTTGCAGGAGTTATCCCTGCTGAAGGTACAGTCTGTTGCACTTGTGCAACACCAACAGGTACAGTTAAAGCTGCAGTTCCCTGAATGGCTGTCAGATATCCGCTTAACCATGTTTTCTGTCCATCGTTCAATGTAGGAATAAGGCGATTGAGCAGCTCAACCTGTTCCTGATTAAAAGGGCTGTTTGTCACTTGAAGTTCCACCATTTGCCACCTCGCGCATTGCTTCAATTTTAATTCCTACTAAAATGATCATATTAATTTCTACTCTCTTGAACCTACCATACCCGGTGGTAAGGGTCAATTTCGATGATTTTATAGCATTTATCAGTTTCGCTGATAAAGGACAAATAAACAACAAATACCCTCCTTTTCAATTCAGGACGGTTGTTGTTTTTAATATTCATTTGGCCGCAAGCTTAGGTAGAAGGGTAATGCGGAATATATTCGCTAAAATGATTCTCCAGCACTTTGCTTTTATCTCCATATACTCTGTCCAGATGATTCTCTCCCCACAGACAGATGCGATCGATGATATTCTGCAGAGTAAGGCCATACTCGGTCAGCTCATACTCTACCTTGGGCGGAATCTGGGGATGAATAATCCGGTGGATAATTTCATTCTTTTCAAGATCACGCAGCTGCTGGGTAAGGACCTTTTGAGTAATGCCGGGAATGGCTCTGCGAAGTTCGCTTGTTCGTTTTTTACCTGATATCAACTGATACAGAATTAGAATCCTCCACTTTCCACCGACCAGTTCCAGCATTGCCTGCACTCCGCTTTCATATTTTTTCAGTTCATGTTCCACTCGTAATCCCCCTTAAATCACATATATGTATATCCCTTATTATTAGTAACCGAAGAACCTCAAGGTTTCTACAGCACTCGAAGGTGCGTACTTCTCAATAAGATGTCATGAACCTTATAATAACATTGGTCAGAACGTTAAACCAAAAATGAAGAAAAAAGGATGGTTACTCCTACATGAAAGTCAAACTGGTCGTTACTCACCCAAGACAGAATTCCCTAACATTTGCCGTGATGAATCGTTTTATAGAAGGAATGAAGGAGAATCACCACGAAATTGATATTCTCGATCTGTATCGTGATGGATTTGATCCGTTATATAGCGTAGAAGATGAGCGAGATTGGCAAAATCCCGACAAGCAGCATGCCCCTGTGATTCGCAAAGAGTTGGATCGCGTGCTTGCGGCTGATGCCATTGTATTTGTTTTTCCGATATGGTGGTACAACGTCCCATCCATGCTCAAAGCCTATCTGGACAAGGTATGGAACATGGGACTGCTGAACAGGGTTAACTCCAAAAAGGTACTCTGGATTGCTCTAGCTGGAGGTACAGAGGCTTCATTCCATAAATACGATTATTACAACATGATCACGAATTATTTAAATAACGGGATTGCTGGCTATGCCAAATTACAAGAGTCACAAGTGGAATTCCTCTACGAGACGTTATCGGAATCCAAAGAACATATTGAAGGCTTGCTGGAGCAAGCGTATCAACTCGGCAGACATTACCAATAACCGTTGCAATGCAAAAAGACAGCGTCCATTTAACCATGGCGCTGTCTTCTGTATGCTGGTTCATATTTCATCCAGTGAGGGCTTTGAAATTAGAACACCTTCGTTGTCCACGACTCACAATTCCATGTCTCTGTAACCACATCGCGATAGAATTCAGGTTCGTGAGAGATCAGCAGAATGCTGCCTTTGTATGCTTTGAGCGCACGTTTCAATTCATCCTTGGCGTCAACGTCCAGGTGGTTCGTCGGCTCATCGAGTACAAGCAGGTTCGTTTCATTATTAATCAGTTTGCAGAGACGTACTTTGGCTTTCTCGCCACCGCTCAGTACCGCAACCTTGCTCTCAATATGCTTGGTAGTCAGTCCGCATTTTGCGAGTGCAGCACGCACTTCAAATTGGGTATAGGACGGGAACTCCTGCCAGATTTCTTCGATACAGGTATTGTAATTCGCTTCCTTCATCTCTTGTTGGAAATACCCAATCTCCAGATGTTCACCACGCTGAACGGTTCCTTCCAGTGCTTGAATCTCGCCCAGAATGCTGCGCATCAGGGTTGTTTTACCGATACCGTTCGCACCAACGAGGGCGATTTTCTGTCCACGCTCCATTCGCAGGTCCAGTGGTCTCGACAACGGCTCATTGTATCCAATGACAAGGCCCTTCGTCTCAAAAATGAGCTTGCCGGACGTTCTGGCATCACGGAAATTAAACTGTGGTTTCGGTTTTTCCTTGGCAATTTCGATGACATCCATCTTGTCCAGCTTCTTCTGTCTGGACATCGCCATGTTGCGCGTAGCCACACTGGCCTTGTTCCGGGCCACAAAATCCTTGAGATCGGCAATTTCTTGTTGTTGGCGCTTATACGCCGACTCCAGTTGTTGTTTTCTCATCTCATGAACCTCTTGGAAGTGATCATAATCGCCCACATAACGCGTGAGATCCTGATTTTCCATGTGATAGATCAAGTTAATTACACTGTTCAGGAACGGGATATCATGCGAGATCAGAATAAAGGCATTCTCATATTCCTGCAAATAGCGTTTCAGCCATTCGATATGCAATTCATCCAGATAGTTCGTAGGCTCATCCAGAAGCAAAATATCCGGTTTTTCAAGCAGCAGCTTGGCGAGCAGTACTTTCGTCCGCTGTCCACCACTAAGGTCATTAACGTCCTTGTCCAGACCGATATCGGTTAGACCCAGACCGCGTGCTGTCTCGTCCACTTTGGCATCGATCATGTAAAAATCCTGATTGGTCAACGTATCCTGAATCGTACCTACGTCCTCAAGCAGCTGTTCCAGTTCCTCAGGAGTTACATCGCCCATCTTGCCATACATATCATTCATTTCCTGCTCCATGTCGAACAAATACTGGAACGCACCACGAAGTACATCACGAATGGATTGTCCTTTGTTCAGCACGGCGTGCTGATCCAAATATCCGACACGCATGCGTTTGGACCACTCCACTTTGCCTTCATCCGGCTGGAGTTTACCAGTAATAATGTTCATGAAGGTCGATTTACCCTCACCATTGGCCCCGATCAGTCCAATGTGTTCGCCTTTCAGCAGGCGGAAAGAAACGTTGTTAAAGATAGCACGGTCACCAAAACCGTGACTTAATTTTTCGACATTTAATATGCTCATTCATGACACCTTTTCTATATAGACTTAATTCTTTGTATATTATAATCGTTATATCATGCACAACTCAACGCCATATTGTAAATTTAGCACCATTTTTCAATGAAATGTCCTGCATTTCGACTCTCGATCCACTCAAACTGAAACCGATGGCATTTGCCTTATATGTATGGATGGGTTAAAATTTTTCCTTAAACGACTTACTACTATAAGAATGGAGCTCTCTTGGAGAGCATCAGGTGAACATGATGATTGAAGTGAAACAATCCAAATTGGGTGATGGGGAATTTAACCGCGGCGTATTTGCGACCGTAGACATTCCAAAAGGCCAGCTGATCCATCAGGCTCCGGTTGTCCCTTATCCCAATGAAGACCACGAGCATGTGGAGAAAACAATTCTCGAAGATTACGTATTTGAATACGGAGCCAACCATACGGCTATCCTGTTGGGTTATGGCAGTCTGATCAACCATTCCTACCAACCCAATGCCACCTATGATATCAACTTCGAAAACCATACCTTTGACTTCTATGCCTATACAGATATCAAAGCCGGTGAAGAAGTACTGATCAATTATAACGGCCAGGAAGACAATATGGACCCGCTTTGGTTTCTGGATGATTACGAAGAACGTATGCGTGAGTTGAACGAAACAAATGATAGCGACGAGGATGCTGATGACATTGAATCAGCGTCCCAGGACAAGGACTCAAGCAAATAAGATCTTGATGATAAACTACAGCAGTAGGTCTACTTCATGTGAACAAGACTTTAATAAGCTGCTCCCTCATCCGTTGTAGCTTTGATACAGCGGCTATGTCGTTGTCTTTAAAGGAAAACTAAACAAGCCAGTCCTCCACCAAGGAAGACTGGCTTGTTTAGTTTATTGCGTTTTCACCACATTTCCCAACATCGAACCAATTTTAATCGGCAATGGGAGGGTCGGTGTGCAGATCCTGATCCGGTTCAGTCATTTTCCACTTCGTAAACGCAACTTCGAACCCGGCACGCTTCGGAGAACAGAGAAACGGTCCGGCCTGCTTGTTCGTCGGATAGGCAAACCTCGCTACACGAATCGTGCGCCAAGGATGCTCGTCCGTACGGGCGCGAATGACCACCGCTTCGTCATGATATGAAGCCCGAATGGTAACGATACGCCCACCCCACTCTGGCACAGGTGAGAGCGACCAATCGGAAAATCGATCCGTTACGACAGCTCCTACATGAGCCACGCCGTCGTTTACTTCAACCCCCGCCTTGATCCATTGGTCCTGGCTGTGCCAAAGCATCAATCCGGCCTGATCATATAATTCCGTGAATGAACTCAGATCAAATGAGACTTCAACTGCCTTGGTTCCATCCCATGGCGCAAGCATGGCATGTCCATTCTGATGACAGAAACCATAAAAGGTTTTCTCCCAGAAGTCACTGCCCTCCTGTGCCTCCACAATCAGACGGTCACCTTCCGTTCGTGCCTGGGCAGGTTCAGTTGTCCACTCGGCATCATGAATCCGATGAAAATTAGCTGACATGATTTCTTCCCTTCCTTCCACTTTCACGTCTTGTATCTTCGTTACCATATAAAATGAACTGAAGTCTATGACACTCTGACACTTCAATTGCAGAACCATCTTCCGATCGCTGTTATCCCCAGATTTTTTTGATCCATTTTTAAATGGAAAAATCCGGGGATAAAGGCGAACGCTCCGCTTCTTCAGATTGGTTCAGCACTTTCCGTTTCGTCTAGTCTTCTTTCTACTTTATATAGACACAAATTACAACACGTGAGTTCATCTAAATTAAAGAGCCCAAGTCCGAGGCGGCTGTAGGATATGCAAAATTCATGGTGTTTAACTGATCGGTCGTCAAATCAAACTGAATCGCCATCGCGAACAGGTTAATCAGTTCTTCTGTTTTGCCACCCAATACATGGGCACCCAGGATACGCCCCGTTGCCTTATCAGTAATAACTTTAGCCATGGCAAATTTTTCATTCGTACGTTTATAAGTATACCATTTCGACATGTCATTTACCTTCACCTCGTAGCCCTCTTTCTTGGCCTGCTCGACATCGAGGCCTACAGAACCCAGGGATGGCACGGTAAATACAATCGAGGGCATCACTTTATAATTGGGTTTGTGATGATTGCCTTCAAGCAGATTCAAGGATACCGCGCGTGATTCCTGGCCTGCAAGCGGCGTTAGTGGAAGTCCTTCCGTGGCGGACACATCACCAGCTGCAAAGACTCTTGAGTTGCTTTCACTTTGCAAGTACTCATTAACGATAATACCTTTTTTCGTATAGCTCACATTGCCCTTTTCCAGTTCAAGCCCCTCTATATTCGGAATACGTCCGGCTCCATGGACAACAAGTCCACATTGCCATTGATGATCCGCCCCATTACGGGTTCCGCTAACCACATACGTGTTGCCCTGCTGACGAATCACCTTCACTTCCGCATTCAAGTGCACGTGAATGCCTACTTCTTCGGATTTTTTCAGCAGAAGGTGCACCAGTTCGGAATCAAACTGTTTCAGCGGCTCTTCGCCTCGATGAATAATATGGACTTCCGTGCCAGCTCTGGCCGCAATATGTGCAAATTCAAAAGCAATGTAACCGCCACCCACCAGAACCAATTTATCCGGCAGCTGTTCCAAATCAAGAAAATCATCACTGTATATCAGATGCTCTGCACCATCAATAGGAAGTGGGGCTGGACGCGCACCTGTTGCGATTAAAATATGTTTTCCCTGCAGGACTTCGTCCCCTACACGAATGTGATCTTCGTCGACGAAAGAAGCCTTGCCGTGGTACGTATCCATCCCGGCCTGTTTGAACTTATCCTCACTGGCTCTCGGAACACTCTCGGTAAATGTTCGCTTGAACGCCATCAGCTCCGACCACCGAATAGAGGCGTTACCTTCCACTCCTTTGCCCTTCATTCGTTCATTCCAGTCGATAAGTTCAGCTGCTCCTGCAAGTACTTTTTTGGGATCACAGCCCCGTAATGCACAGGTTCCGCCAAACTCTCGTTCATCAATTACGGCAATTTTCCATCCAGCTTCGGCGCAGCGGCTAATCACAGAACTTGCGGCACTCCCGGTTCCAATCGCGATCAAATCATAAGGTTGTTGTGTCATGTTGACTCCTCCTCTTCATGTGTAACCGTGAAATACAAACGCATGAATATCAAACTATAATAATCCTGCCTTTTGCAGATAATCCGTTGCCACTTGTTGTGGACTTGCTCCATTAACGTTTACTTCGTAATTCATCTGGCGCATCTCATCGTCCGTGATACGACCTGCAAGTTGATTCAGTACCTCCACCAGCTGCGGGTATTGGTCTGCCGTTTCTTTGCGGAGCATCGGTGCTCCCTGATATGGCGGGAACAATTCCTGATCATCCTCCAGCACAACGAGTTTATACTGTCTCAGTTCACTATCTGTGGAGTACGCATCCAGCAAATTGATGTCCCCACGCTGAACGGCCGCATATCGCAGTTTCGGCTCCATCGTAGCTACGTTCGGAAATTTGATGCCATACTTCTTCTGAATGCCAACATATCCGTCTTCCCGATCTGAGAATTCCAGTGTAAATCCTGCTTTAATCTGCTGCTGTACCGACTTGAGGTCCGATATGGTCTTCAGATTATACTGATCCGCAACCTTTTGAGGCACAGCCAACGTATACGTATTGTTGTAATCCATCGGGTTGAGAAGAACCATATTAAACTGGCTCAGCATCCCGTCCTTTGCCTGTTCATACACTTCTGTGCGATCGGTGCTGACTGCGGTTTCTTTCATAAATTCCGAAATGGCGGTACCCGTGAATTCCGGATAAATATCAATATCACCTGATTTCAGGGCATTGAACAGAAATGTGGTTTTCCCCAATCCGGGTTTCAATTCAACCTTCAGATCGGTATCTTTCTCAATCAGCAATTTGTACATATTAATGAGAATCTCCGGTTCTGCACCCAGCTTGCCAGCAATAACGAGATCCTTTTGCCCTCCACGGGAGAGCCAGGGAATCGTGATCACCAAAACGGCCACCAGAGCAAGAGTTCCGAGAGTAATCATCGTTTTCCTGAACGATAGACGCTGGAACTGACGCAGCAGCACATCAAACAAAATCGCAAGCAATGCGGCCGGGATGGCTCCCAAAATAATCAATGCAGTGTCGTTTCGGTCAATGCCGAGCAAAATCAATTTACCCAGGCCACCCGCACCAATTAGGGCAGCAAGCGTTGCTGTACCTACAATCAGAACCATGGCAGTACGAATCCCTGCCATAATAACAGGCATCGCGAGTGGCAGCTCCACTTTGGTCAGACGTTGACGACTGTTCATGCCCATGGCATTCGCTGCCTCGACCATGGAAGGATCGACTTCGGATATGCCCGTGTATGTATTGCGCAGTACCGGAAGCAATGCATACACCACTAGTGCAATGATCGCAGGAAGTGTACCGATGCCAAATAACGGGATGAGCAATCCGAGAAGCGCCAGGGACGGGATCGTTTGCAGTACTGCCGTAACCCCAATTATCGGCTCAGCCACTCTCGGTTTCCGTGTTAGATAAATGCCGAGCGGAATAGCGATCAGAACGGCAAAGAACAACGCGATAAATGAGATCTGAATATGCTCAAGGAGAGCAGACAGCAATTGTCCTTTGCGCTCGCTAAACACCTCCGTAAATTTACTCATGTCCTTCCCCCCGTTCCTGCAGCTGACCGGACCAATACCGAATCAGATCGGCTCGACTGACCTGGCCTATAATCTGGTGGTCTTTCTCGACCAGCAAATGATCATGTAAAGCCATGATCTCCACAAAATCCGGCAGTGTAATCGATACGGGAACAGCCGTTTTGACTGACTTAGGTACATGCCCGGGTGCGAGTGGTGACATGATTGTTTCAAGATCAAATAAAGAAGTTAGTCGTTCTTGTTCTCCGGAAGCCTTTTGCAGTTCATACATTGTGCCCCCACCTGATGCAGGCTGTGAACTCCTATCCGGATCAGGACTGCCAACAAAGTCACGTACAAATTCATTGATCGGCTGCTGGATCAGTTCTTCCGGGGTTCCCACCTGTAACACTTGCCCATCCTTCATGATGCAGATGCGATCCCCCAGCTTCATCGCTTCCTGAATATCATGAGTAACAAATACAATCGTCTTCTTCATCTGACGTTGAATATCCAGAATATCATCCTGTAATTTCTCGCGGCTTATCGGGTCGAGTGCACTGAACGGTTCATCCATCAGTACAATTTCGGGATCGGCAGCGAGTGCGCGCAATACACCGATTCTCTGCTGTTGTCCACCAGATAGCTCAGCAGGCTTGCGATCACTGTATGTGGTTCCTTTCAGTCCGACCATGTCCAGCAAAGTATGTACGCGCTCCTTGATTTGCTCTGACTTCCACTTTCTCAGTTCAGGAACAACCGCAATATTTTCGGCAATCGTCATATGTGGGAACAGTGCAATCTGTTGCAGCACATATCCGATATTCCATCGCAATTCATGAATGTTATATTCATCGATGGGTCGTCCGTTAATCCGCACGGTTCCATCTGTCCGGTCGATTAGGCGATTGATCATTTTGAGCATCGTGGTTTTGCCACAACCGCTCGGACCAATCATGACGAACAGCTCTCCCTTATTAATGTTGAGATTCACCTGACGCAGAGCATGGGTTCCATCAGGGTATTGCTTGGATACATTTTCGAACTGAATCATCCGTTCACTTCTCTCCTTTATCAAACATTCATTCTCATCTATTTCCCCAAAATTATAGACATATAATCACGGTGCTGAACTGAGGCATTGTTGTTTCTATAAAAATCGATTATGTACGGATACCTCCAAAGGTTGAACAATCAACAAAAAAGACGGGCATCCAGGCACCGTCTTCTTATTATTATGCAGTATTCCCTTCCAATATTTTTATAATAATTCTTCGAGCACTCCCCTTATTGCATTGAGCACTCCCCTTATTGCATTTGCTGCCTGAAAAATTGCTCTAGAGAAACCGGGTTTTGCCCCGTAATTTTCAGCACCGTCTCCGTCGTTTGATCTTCTCTGCCTTCCTCGCGGATGAATACATCCAGTCCTGCAAGAACCGTTGCGTAGTCTTCCGGCATTCCCGCTTGAATCAAACTGTTCCTCAGTTCTTCATCGGACAAAGACTCATGCTGTATGTGCTGATTCAAAATGCGGCTGATGACGTCTGCAACCTGCCCATAGGACAATGTTTCTGGCCCCGTAATGATATGGGCTGTATTATGGGGGACAACATCTGTCAAAGCATGGAAGGCAACCGCTGCGATATCGTCCGCGCTGACAAATCCAATTTTACCGTCTCCAGCAGCACTGTAGATTTTCCCGAACTGCTTCATCGTCTCCCGATGCGGTCCCTCTGTAAAGTTCTCCATAAAATAGGAAGGCTGTAGTACAGTCCACTCGGGAGCAAGCTCCTTCAAGCTTTGATGTACTTTGCCAAATATAGGTCCGTCTTCATCAACGGAAGCACTGCCAAGCAAGACGAATCGTTTAACGCCGCTCCATAACGCTTCCTTGATGAACGGAATCATTACGGCTTCCGGACTCATGTCCATGAGTGGCACGACAAGGTACACATGATCCACATTTTTCAGCGCTGGACCATAAGTGGTTGAATCATACCAATCAAAATAGACGCGGTTGTCGGCAGAATCAGAAGAAAATGGTTTTTTTCTCCCTGCCAGACGCACCGGATAGTGTTGTTTCTGAAGCATGGCCGCAACGCGGCTTCCTGTCTTTCCATTCGCTCCTGTAATCAGTGTTAAAGGTTTATTGTTAATCATTTTCATTTCCTCCTAAATCCGATTCGAGAACTACCATCGGATTCCAATAGTCTTTATAATGTGTAATCTTGCCGTTCTGATGGCTCACTACAGAGATGTAGGTTTGATTATACGGTTTACCTGTGACCAGGAAACGTCCCTCACACGTGAACTCGGCCACAAACTGTTGTTTCGCTCGATCAGCCAGAATCACCGGTTCGGAAAACTGTTGGATTTCAATTATCCTCATAAGATCATGTACATGATTCGAAATTGCAGCTTTGCCTTCCAACTTTTTAGGGTACCCTGGCGGGGAATAAGGGAATTCGAAGACAGCTTCTGTCGCATATAACTCCACCCACTGAGCCAGCTCTCCATCCAGCAGTAATTGAGTAAATCCGTGCATAATACGTTGTGGCATATCATTGCCGGCTTCCATCTGATAAGAATGTGTCATATTTCACTCCTCCTTCGGTTTGCTTTGCGTTCCATTTTCCAGACTGATCAGTCTAAAATAGTGAAAAAATAAACGCCTTATGCGTTCATTTTCAGAAATCCAACAATAATCCTTGCTCATATACTGCCATTAATTCATAACTTTTAATGTTGTACGCACTAGCTCCCGCAGCACTTCTGTACTGGCACCGCTCTTGGCCGTGAAGGTCAATGACAGGCGGGAATAATTCAGAAATCGGGCAATACCGGGCAAATCATCTTCGGCATGGTTAAATTCACCGTTTTTATGCCCGCGGATAAGTGCAGCAAGAAATATATCTTCCATTCGTTTATTGTTGGCTTGAATAAAGTCGGCAATTTCATGATTTTGGGGTGCCTGTTCGACGGCGCTATTGATAATAAAACATTCATTGCGACGCTCCTCGTCCGTCAATACATTAACGGCTTCGTTGAAAAGCTGTTCTATCCCCTGCCGCACATTGGTGCATTCATTCAACAGCCGAATACCCGCTTCTGTTTTCTGCTGAATATAGAATTTCAGGGCAGAGACAAATAAATCATGCTTGGTTCCATAGGTGTCATACAAACTTTGCCGTGCAATACCAAGCTCATTCAGCAGCACGGTCAACGAAGTACCCTCATAACCATAGGTTCCAAATACAGCCGTGGCTTTCCTTAGAACACTTTCGGTGTCAAACTCCTTGGCTCTTCCCAATCCAGACCTCACCTCCCGCTTGATTAAGTAAAGAATACACTTTTTCAGACTGATCAGTCAAGAAAATAAATGCTTTGGTTTTTGACAGAGTGGTATAATGATTATAGAAGTTCGATTTATCCAATTACCATTACGATCATGCCAACATATAAAGGAGTGTAGCGATATGCATATTCAAATTACAGATTTGGCTGTTGCGCGATTGACTGAAAGTCTGAATGATCAGCCCGGTTATTTCAAAGTGATCTATGACATGGAAGGTTGTGGCTGTAACGGAATTATTGCCATACTCATCGTGGATGAACCCGAAGCTCTGGATGTACAGATTGAAACCAATCTGGTGCCGTTCTATGTCGATCCGAAGCAACAGTTGAACCTGGAGCAGCACATGAAGCTGGACACGGAACCCAACTACCCTTCATTCAAATTAAGCAGTGATTCCGGCGTACTCAGCAGCAATGTCCGTGTTCGGGATGCCCGCGCATTGGCTGCTGGAAGCTCCCGCAATTCTGTTTCGTGCGAGCTGTAATTCACAGTTTCTTTTCTAGTAAGACGAGAACTTGATTCACATCTATGTACACACAAAGACTTTGCACCCAAGGAGCAGAGTCTTTTTTCGTGTTTTTTTCTCGACAGACCATTAAAAACTATGAATCTCGCAAACTTTGTTTACAACTCGGAAACAATTGGAGAACCTATGGATATAATCCTCTAGTATACTCGGTATATAGCAAAGCACGAGATTGATATAACCCGAGGAGGAACACACATCATGAAATCTTTCACACGTAAATCTATCGTATCCACGATACTCATAGGATCTGTCGTAGCAGGCTCAGCATTCACAACACTGCCCTTCACGAATGGGATGAACCCGGTCGCATATGCTGCCAGCTCTAGCTTCACTCAATTCCTGCACGATAATGCACCTGGACGTACAATCAAAACGAGCGGTGGTCTGGCAACAGTGACGAATCTATCAAGTACAGTTGTGCTTGTGAATAAAAAGAGAAATCTGCCTTCGACCTATGCCCCTCAGGATCTGGTTGTTCCTAACATTCCATTCAGCTTCTCTGGCTCCAGTCCGAAAAAGCAAATGCGTAAAGTGGCTGCTACCGCGATTGAGAAATTGTTCGCAGCAGCAAAAAAAGACGGCATTGATATCAAGGCTGTGTCCGGCTATCGCTCTTATGCGACGCAGAAATCCATTTTTGATCGAAATGCGAGTATCAAAGGCGAAGCCGTAGCCAATAAAACCAGTGCTCGTCCTGGACAAAGTGAACATCAGACCGGCCTTGCAATGGATATCTCCAGCGCATCAGCGGGATATGACTTGCAGCAAAGCTTTGGGAACACCAAGGAAGGCAAATGGCTGAAAGCCAATGCACATAAATACGGATTCATCATACGTTATGGCAAAGATCAGGAGAAACTGACAGGCTACTCTTATGAGCCATGGCATGTGCGTTATGTTGGTGTGTATATTGCTGGGGAAATTACGAGCCAAAATCTTACACTTGAGCAATATCTGGAGCGCGCCAAATAAAAAACCAGGAACCTGAACAATTAAGTAACATTCGTTCCGCTCTCATATGACTATAAGTATGTAAACGAATAGATGAACTTACAGGATGGGGCCCGGGATCGGGCCTTTCGTTCCTGTACCACATCTACACTACATAAATAAGCAGAAAAAATCATATTTCCTTAGATTAAGGACCTACAATTTTCCTGAAAACGACTGGCAGTCTCTTTACGCTTTCCGTTCCGGCCCAAGAACCCATACCAGCAAGAAGTGCATTATGAAACAGATAAAGTGCAACATTGTACGCAAGGGTACCCAGCACCATCTCCACCACTAAAAAACGTTTTAGCGTGGAGGATTCGATGACATAGACCTGAAACTCATTTCTGGACTTCCCCTCCCTATACCTTGTAAGGAGTGTTTTCATGAATCACCTCTACTGTTTTATTTTTATCGTATGGCAGGCAGATCTTGTCTTATTCAAAAATAATAGTAAATAACACTTACATAAAGTAACTAAGTGTGTTATAGTCAGTTTATAAATCATACATAAGCGAGGGAAACAACCATGAGTGAACTGGAGAACCTAGTTAAAAACCGTAGATCCGCCATTATTTTTGAAGAAGGAATTGAGATTCCAGAATCGGAACTGCAAGAAATGTTTGCCCTGAACAAATTCGCACCTTCCGCCTTTAACCTCCAGCATACGCACTATCTGGTGCTGACGGACCCGACCCAGAAAGAGAAAGTATACGAAGCTTCACAGCAATATAAAGTGAAAACCGCCTCTGCGGTCATCGTTGTCCTCGGCGATATCAACGCACACCATCATATCCGCACAATCAATGAGGGCCTGCTGAACCTTGGCGCGCTTACTCCGTTCCAATACGAACAAGAATCGCAGAGCGTCATCGAATTTTACGAAACGCGGGGAAGGTTCTTCCAGAGGGAAGATGCAATTCGTAATGCCAGCCTGTCAGCGATGCAATTGATGCTGATCGCTCAGGATCGTGGTTGGGACACCTGCCCCATGATTGGCTTCGACGCTGAAGAGTTGCAACGTAGCTTGGATATTCCCGACCATTATGTACCTGCCATGCTAATTACGATCGGTAAAAAATCAGACGCCAAACAACGTCCGCGCGGATACCGCAAACCGATTAACGAATATGTCAGCTTTAACAAAATGCATGCCGAATAACGAAAAGATGCAAACCAAAAAGCCACGATCTCGTGGCTTTTATACGTTTCATATATGAAGCGTTTCAGACATTTCAATTTTATCGTCAAACGATGCATAACGCGATTGACAGTGATGTAACGGTATCGATGTCGCTAGACTGAATATAACCTCGATAATCGCAGAGATGCACCAGAACCCATTGTTTAAAAAGTTCGTCGGTAAAATCTCGGGTAATATCCGTTACAATTATTCTCCCCAGACATAAAGTCCTACGATCTTTCTTTTCCCAAAAATACATATGAATATTTTTTTATACCATGATAGCATTCGAAATGTACCCCATAACCGTAACGAAAGGAAGGAAAACCAATGGAATTCCACATTGAAAACCTGCCAACAACCCGAATTGCCTATGTACGACAAGTGGGTCCTTATGGCCCTGCGAACAGCCACGCGATGGAGACGTTAAAGACTTGGGCCAGATCCAAAAACCTGCTTACAAAGTCCACCATACTGTTTGGCATTCCCCAGGACAACCCGGAAACCACGCCTCCCGTACATTGTCGATACGATGCTTGTATTGTTATATCGAAGGATGACCCCTTGGATGAATCGACTCCCCAACTTGAAGAAGCTGAGCTTCCTGGCGGACCATATCTGGTTTGCAAAGTCAAACATACCGCAGAAGATGTGAAGCAAGCGTGGACCGAGATTTTCCCGTATTTGGAGAGTAGCGGTTACACAATGGACAACAAACCCATATTGGAAAGATATACGGGTGATCTCCTTCCTCTGGATGTTTGCGAAATATGCGTACCCGTAAAGTTACAATAAGCTAATGCAAAGTTAGTGCAATACGCCTACGCAAAAAAAGTGACTTCAATGTTGAAGTCACTTTTTTGTCTTTTTACAGATGATTTACCAATTAAAATGCCCAGTTTCCTTTGCGGAATACAGGTTCCACCGTACCATCCTGCAGCTCGCCATCGATGTCGAGCTCTGCGGAGCCGATCATGAAGTCTACATGGGTCAGACTGACGTTGCATTCATGTTTCAGCAATTCCTCGTTAGACATCGTCGTACCATCTTTCATATTGAACGGATATGCACTTCCGACAGCCAGATGGCAGGATGCATTCTCGTCAATACCGGTATTATAGAAAATACGATTCAAGTTGGAAATCGGGGAATCATGCGGCACGAGGGCCACCTCACCAAGATAACGTGCACCTTCATCCGTGGCAAACAGGTTTTTCAAGTGCTCTTCACCCGAAGCTGCTGTAAAAGCAACGACCTGTCCATCCTTAAATGTTATTCTCATCTGGTCTACCAGCTGTCCGTTCAGGTTGAGCGGCATCGTGCTGCTGACGAATCCGTTCACTCCACTGCGCTTCGGCATCGTAAACACTTCTTCTGTAGGCATGTTCGCAACGGTATACACACCTTGCTTGTTCTCGCCACCGCCGCCTCCCCAGATATGATTGTTCACGAGCTCAATTTTCAAATCTGTTCCTGGTGCGCGGTAGTGCAGGCTTTTATAGTTTTTCTTATTCAGCAAATCACTCATGGCATTCAGGGTGTCCAGATGTTTTTTCCAGTTCTGTACTGCGTCTCCGCCATCGACACGGTTCATTTTGAAAATGGTTTCCCACATAACGTTAATCCGATCTTCCTCAGGAATGTCGGCAAACACTTTGTTCGCCCATGCCTTGGTTGGGGCTTTGATCAGACACCAGCTAATCTCGTGGTTACGTGTATATTTCGAATATCCGCGTCGTGCATGAGCCGCCGCCTTGGTTGCACGCGAAACGTTATCAGAATTGATGCCCTTGTACAATTCAGGGTCAGGTACTTTGATCGTCAGGGTTGCGCCGCCTGCTTCTGCAAACTTCTCCATCATTTCCGCCTTCCAGGCCGGGTAATAGTCGAAGCTGTCATCGGAGCCATGTTGAAAACGACTGCGTGTAATATCGTCGTCATCAAAATCAACCTGTACATACTTGGCGCCTGCCGCATACGCTTTTTGCACGATCAGGCGGGTGAATTCCAGTGTTTCGATAGGTGCCGTTACGAGCAGATCCTGCCCTTTCTGAATATTCACACCGACTTTGACAACCAGCTCCGCGTATTGTTCCAACGACTTTTCAAAGGTTTGTTCAAAATTACTCATGGTTGTGTTCACTCCTAATTCATATTTTGAATGTTTAGTCGATTCCTTCCCCTTCACTACTTATGCTGATATTTCCAACTCTTTGATTACACACAATGATTTAAGCATTACGTTTTTCCTGCTCACGCAGCTCAATGCGGCGGATTTTACCGGAGTTTGTTTTCGGCAGATCGGCTACAAACTCGATTTTGCGTGGATATTTGTATGGTGCTGTCCATGCCTTCACATGGTTTTGCAGTTCACGCGCCAGTTCTGGTGAAGCGAGAGACTCGTCTCTCAGTACAACAAATGCTTTCACTACGTTACCACGGATCTCATCGGGGCTTGCCACAACCGCACATTCCTTCACGCTGTCGTGTTTCATCAGCGCTTCTTCCACCTCGAACGGTCCAATCGTATATCCCGAACTGATAATGATATCATCACTGCGTCCTTCAAACCAGAAGTAGCCTTCTTCGTCTTTGCGTGCGCGGTCCCCAGTTACAAAATAATCCCCACGCTGATTCGCTTCCTTCCGTCCTTCATCCTGATAATAGGCACGGAACAAGGCTGGCATGTCTTTATGCACTGCAATATCTCCTACCTCACCAGCAGGTACAGGTTGTCCCTCTTCATTGATGATCTCAATGAGGCCCGGTGTAATCGACTGCCCCATCGAACCGATTCGTACGGGAGCATCCTTCAAGCTGCCGATCAGCAGTGTACTCTCTGTTTGTCCATATCCGTCCCGGATTGTCAGGTCAAAGTGACGTTGGAAAATTTCAATCACTTCCTGATTCAACGGCTCACCTGCGGACACGGCGCTGCGCAACGCGGACAGATCATGCTTACCAAGATCGTCTGCCTTGGCCATTAAGCGATATTCCGTCGGCGTACAGCAGAGGACATTGATATGATGCTCCTGCATCAGTTCCAGATACCGCTTGGGTTGGAAGGATCCATTGTAGACGAGTCCGGTCGCCCCTCTTCCAAGTACGGACAGAAACGGACTCCAGATCCATTTTTGCCATCCAGGTGCTGCGGTTGCCCAGACCGTATCCGAAGGCTGAATATCAAGCCATAACGATGAAGCAATCCGCAAATGGGCATATCCCCACCCATGACTATGTACTACCCCTTTTGGATTCCCTGTTGTACCCGAGGTATATGCGAGAATGGCCATATCGTCACGATGCGTTTCCACCGCAGCCATCGTTTCGGATTGGCCTTGCATTAACTGGTGTACGTTGACCCAGCCTTCTCCAGGTATGCGATCATCACCATTTGGTGAAGCAACGATGCGGTGTGCCAATGCTGGCAAATCTGCATCTATCTTTTCAACTTCAGCGGTAGTCTCGGACCAGACAATGGCAGCCCGCGCCTCGGAATGCCGGAGACGATACTCCAGATCTTTCGCACGCAGCATCTCGGAAGAAGGAATAACTGCAATGCCCAGTTTCAGGCAGGCAATGTAAATGACATAGGCAATAATCCGGCGTGGTACCATGACCAGTACCCGGTCGCCCTTCTCCAAACCAAGATCACGCAAGCCTCCAGCAAGACGATTTGCCTGCTTTAATAACTCACCATAAGTGATCTCTTCCAATTCTTTATGATCGCTCAGCCATCTAAGTGCAACCCGATCCGACGGGTGATTCTCCATCTCGGATGTCAGGTTATAAGTTTCAGGCGAAATCCACTGTTGAAAATTCAAATGGAGCCTCTCCTTCATATTTCAAATGTATAGCATCTATATATTATACCCTAAATCCTAGGACCTGGTGCTATGATATGAACTAGTTTAGGAAAAAAATAAACACAGGTCAATTAAATGATGCCCTTTAAAGTACATCTCCTAAAATAAAGAATGATTCGTAAGACAAAAAAGTGTCCTCCTGACTACAGGAAGACACTTTTAGTTATCCCAATATATCTATAGCATAGTTTTAATCTTTTCCCATGGTAGACATGACTCTGAATCTCCAAATTCATATCTCTCCGTTACAAGTTACCAAGCATAGTTTCCGATGCCATCCAAGATGCTTTCGATTTCATTCAGCTCTTCCGTTGTCAGGTCTGGTGCTTGAAGGGCGGCTACATTTTCTTCGATCTGGGACACACGACTGGCACCGATCAGGGCTGAGGTAACCCGGTTGTCACGCAAAATCCAGTTCAGCGCCAACTGGGAGATCGTTTGGCCTCTCCGCTCGGCAACCGTCTGAAGTGCTTCGAACTTGGCGATTCGTTCGTCCGTATAGGCTTCTTTTCTCAGATTGCCTGTTGGGTTGGTACGCTCTTCCTTGAGCTTGTCCACATATTTATTCGTCAACTGCCCGCGGCCAAGCGGACAGAAGGCAATCGAGCCTACACCGTGCTCATCCAGGACATCCTGCAATCCATCCTCAATCCAGCGATGCAGCATTGAATAGTTTGGTTGGTGAACGAGACAAGGCGTACCGAGACGACGCAAAATAGTAACGGCTTCCTTCGTCTGTTCAGCATCATAGTTGGACAAACCTACGTACAGCGCTTTGCCCTGTCTAACGATATGATCCAGCGCAGTCATCGTTTCTTCAAGCGGTGTATCCGGATCTGGACGGTGATGATAGAAAATATCTACATAATTCAATCCCATACGACCCAAGCTTTGGTCCAGACTGGCAATCAGGTTTTTGCGGGAACCCCATTCGCCGTAAGGACCATTCCACATATGATAACCTGCCTTGGTCGAGATGAGCAGTTCGTCGCGATAAGGACGCAGATGTTTTTTGAAAATGACACCGAAATTCTCTTCAGCTGATCCTGGAGGTGGACCATAATTATTTGCCAGATCGAAATGGTTAATTCCCAGATCGAATGCGCGCAAAATCATCTCTTCCTGAATATCAAGGGTGCGATTTCCACCAAAGTTCTGCCATAGGCCAAGAGCAATTTGCGGCAGCTTGATTCCGCTTTTGCCGGAGCGTGCGTACTTCATTTCACTGTATCGTTGTTCATTCGCAGTATAGGGCATCGTTATTCTCTCTTTTCCTGTAAAAGTTATTGAATACCCTTTCATCTTAGACAGTTTCAAAGCAAAACGATATGGCATTTCACTACAACGATATGGAAAAATGATTGTTATCTTCAGCAAATGATATTCATAAAACGATCCCTTTTCACCTTTTATATGTTAAAATGCAAGGTATAACGACCTCATAACAGGAGTGAATAGCCTTGATTACATATTTGTGCAAAAATAATCACTTTCAGGAGCTGCAGCTCCTTCATTACGGCACAGAAGCTTGCGCACCCGGTCACTACTTTGGTCCGGCCATGCGGGACTACTACAAAATCCATTACATTTTGGACGGAAAAGGCACCTTTGAAGTTGGAGGCAACAAGGTTGAGCTGCGCAAAGGACAGGGATTTCTCATCGTCCCCCATTCTGTCGTTCATTATGAAGCAGATCAGGCCGACCCATGGGAGTACAGCTGGGTAGCATTCCAAGGAAGCACCTGCCCTTCACTATTGCAGCAGGCCTGCCTGTCTGAGCACCATCCGATCTTTGAGCTGGGCAATGAAGATGACGAGCTGCGCTCCTGTCTGCACCGCATGATCAGCTCTCGTAATACCCATAAAGGATGGGAGATCAGCATGACGGGATTGCTGTTTCAGTTTTTCTCCATATTGATTGATCGGGCCAGTGAGGACAGACCTATTCCGTTTCAAGATTACACGAAAGAAAACTATGTCACTCAGGTCATGGATTTCATTGAAATTAATTATGCCAACGCCATAACCGTACAATCCATTGCGTCTCATGTTGGGTTACAGCGCAGTTACTTGTGCTCCCTCTTCAAAGACAAGATGGGCACCAGCATTCAGTCTTATCTGGTCAATTACCGAATGCGCAGGGCGGCTGAATTGACGCTGGACCCGGCTTTGACCATTGGGGATATCTCCCGTTCCGTTGGATACGCCGATCAGCTTCTTTTCTCGAAAATGTTCAAAAAAGTCATGGGCGAAGCCCCCACGTATTATCGCAAACACAAAACAGCACCTTCCCATTTATGCAGCTAATGGAAAGGTGCTGTTTTTGTATTTTTACACAGGATATGATGACCTGCTTATAACTGAATTCCATTCATTCTACTCGTTTTGCTTTAAATCTGCTCCTGCATGGTCACGCCTACCACTTGCACTTTAATTTCATTGACCATAATGCCTGTTAATTGCTCCACAGCTTGCTGCACATTATGTTGAAGTTCCTGACAGACTTCATGCATCTTGCTGCCATATTGAACATTAATTCGCAGCTGGATGGATGCCTGGTCATCTTTGATCGCCACATCAATCCCTTTTTGCAAGCTCTTTCCGCTGATGCTCTTGGCGATTCCTTCGGTAAGACCAACCGACATGGAGGATATTCCTACGGTCGTCTGAGCGGCCATGCCGACAATTTTGGATACAACATCGTTGGAAATATGAATGGCGCCCATTTGAACAGATTGTGGCTCAATATACTCAGGTTCAGTGTATGGTTGTGGGATGATTTCAGACATGATTTCCACTCCTTTTATATAAGTTATCCATGTTTAAGCATTCTGCCATTTGTCCTTGAAGAATAGCTGGTAGATTCGAACCAAAATAATTTTAACGATCATGTAGACAGGGATGATAATCAGAATGGCAATAATACCACCCAGATCCCCTGCACCCAGCACCAATATAATGGTGGTCAGCGGGTGAATATCGAGTTTTTTGCCGAATACATACGGTGCAACCAGATTATCCTGAATTTGCTGCGCTACCAGAATAATAACGAGTGACCAGATTGCAACCGAAGGGGATACCACCAGTCCCATAATGACAATAGGAACGGAAGACAGGATCGCCCCGATAAACGGAACAAAGTTCATAATGACCGCAATCACGGTTAACAACAGTGCATACGGGAGACCAATGATCAGAAAACCGATATACATCAGCACGCCCAGAGCCAGATTCACGAGCACTCGTCCCACGATAAAGCCACTTAACGCCTGATCGATCTCAAGTACAACTTCACGGCTGTCTTTTTGGAAGCGTTTGGGTGCAATGTGCACCAGCTTACGACCGAACTTCTCTCCCTGTTTCAACATGTAGAACAAAATGATCGGGAAGGTGAACAGAACAATCGCAAAGCTGGATATGAGTGAGAAGAATCCACTTACATAGTTCGTTACAAAAGTGAAGCCTTTGTTAATGTAATCCGTAATCTGAGAAAACGGGGTCGACCCTTCCGGGAACAAAGCCGTAATGGCACCGTTCTGTTCGAGCTCTTTGAGCTGTAAACTTAGTGAATTAAGCAGATTTGGTGCGTTTTCTACCAGGTTAACCAGCTGCTCACGTAAAGAAGGCCATAGTCCTATAATAAACAGGGCGAACAGTATACCAAACACCAGATAGATCAGCAAAATGCTAAGTGTGCGATTCAGCTTCTTTTTTTCCATGTAATTGACGAGTGGCCGCAGCAGATAATAAAAGAATGCGGACAGCATCATCGGCACGGTAATCACCGTAATCATGGTAACAAGCGGTTGGAAAATGAAACTGACACGTGATAACAGGTAGATATTAATCAGTATCAGTGCCAGTGCAATACTGAAACGTACAAACGAATTTACTTTGAACAAAAAGTTTCCCCTCCACTTAACCTTTTCTATATGAGTAATTTGCAAAATGCGATCAGCATGACAGAATGTTTATGTCACCCTTATCCTTTATGTCGGCTCTTTATTTCGGAATCTGTATAGTGAACACTGTCGTCTCCTGTCCGCGCCGGGAAAGTGTTAATCGCCCACCCATCTTCTCGGTGTTCCGCCGCGCAATCGCCAGTCCAAGTCCTGTCCCTCCGGTTCCCGAACGCGCCTCATCCCCTCGGACAAATGGATCAAAGATGGTTGCCCACAATTCCTGAGGGATACCTACACCGGTATCAGCGACCTCAATAACCACATGGTTGTCCAGTGGAATTAACTCCACACGCAGCTCGGTTCCCCGTGGATTGTAGGACAAAGCGTTCGTGATCAGGTTCTGAATCACTCTGGACAACAGTTCCGGATCATATCTTGCATAGATCTCTTCATCAGGGACGAGCACATGCAGGCCAAAATGGTTCTGCTCAATCTCCCCATACGTATCCGCCATAATTTCACGTACGAATTCGCCGATTTCCCGCTGCTGAATGTGCATACGGAAGTCAGGTGAATCCACTTTGAGCAATTCCAGCATATTCTGAATCATACGCGCGACCTGGACGGACTTGTTGTAGATATATCCCAGATATCGCTGCTGTCTGTCCTTGTCTTCCCCCCGCCCTTCCACCAAAGCCTGAGCGTACCCCTGAATACTCGTGATCGGGGTCTTGAGATCATGTGACAGGTCCACAATCAGTCGCTGTTTGCTCTCTTCCGCATATCGTTTCTCCGCAGATGTATTCTCAATAACGTCCGCCATATAATTGAAGGTTTCACCAATCTGGACAAATTCCCTCTCAGCCGAGATAGACATGCGTGTACTATAATTCCCCTGAATCATCTGGGTAAGACCTAGAGAAAGAATACTCAGCGGTTTTTTGATTCTTCGGGCGACCCAATAACTGTATACAAATATCAGCAGCAAAACCAACCCGATTCCAATCATAATGTAAAACGATAACGGATGCTTCAAATTGGTAATCAGTTGATTATCGTTAATTCGCACACTGACCAACTCACGCGGAATCTTTAGCAAAACGTACTCAGCAGTTCCATCTGTCGATAGCGGACTAATGGAGTAGTAGTACGGCTGTTCATTTCGGTTTTCGAGTCCTTCATACAGCTCGGCTTCACTGTATTGAGTGAACGTATCCTGCTTGTCCCCGATATAACGAATGACCCTGCGATCCGCATCCAGCACTTCAATCCATCCTCCGCTATCCTTGAGACGCTGAATCTCGGTATTATTGGCCTCATCGGAACTACCGGACAGCTCTTCGTTCTCCAGTTCGGTCACATACACATGCGCCTCCACATTCAGATCGGGATCAACCACCTGGTCCGAAATGCGGAAATCGACCACATCCAGCGTAATGATAATGTACACGATGGCTACCAGTAGTAATAAAAAGAAGTTGAACAGCAAAAAGTCCAGGGTCAGGGACGTTTGCAATAGTCTCTTTTCTCTAGCTTTCCATGGGCGCTTCAATTTTGTATCCCAGTCCCCTTATCGTTTTTAAATATTCCGGTTGCCTGGAGTCACGCTCGATCTTCTCCCGAATGTTACTGATATGTACCATGATCGTGCTGTCCTCGTGCGCGTAATAATCTCCCCAGACGGCTTCGTATATTTTTTTACGCGTGAAAACACGGCCTGGCTGCTCCAACAGAAGCTCCACGATTTTGTACTCTGTAGAGGTCAACGTCACAGGCTTCCCGGAGCGGAAAAGGATACATTGAGATCGATCAAGCCTAAGCTCGCCGAGCACAAGATTTAACTCTTTGGCAGCAGGCAAGTCCGGTGCATCAAATTGATTGACTCTTCTGAGCAAAGCTTCCACTCTGGCGACAATCTCCAAGGGATTAAAAGGTTTGGAGATATAGTCATCGGCACCTAATCCGAGTCCAAGGATTTTGTCATGATCCTGGCTTTTGGCCGACAGGAACAGAACAGGCATATGGTGTGTGGACCTGATTTGTTTGATCAATTGCAGTCCATCCATCACGGGCATCATAATATCCAGTATGACCAGATCGATCTGAGTTGAACGGATACACTGCAGCGCATCGACGCCATTAACGGCTGTCACAATGTTGTAGTCCTTCTCCAGATACAGCTGAAGCAGCTCCACAATTTCGGGCTCGTCATCTGCAATTAATAGTGTGTATCTCATGCGAATCCTCTCATTCCTAATTCAATAAATTCAGTTCTCATTCGAATTCGTAACCGTACTTCAGCTTCCTATGGTTCACATGTCTATACGTTACTACTATATACTACGTCTCTTAATTCAATCTAAACCATTTCTAAAGATAACCTAAATAAAAAGCCCGGGCATCAGGCCAGAGCTTTAAATCCAAAGAAAAATAAGCAGCGTTCCTTCAGTTCCATTCATCCCTTGCTATGTAACCATGGTTCAACCCGTGCATATAATCGGTCCTTGTCATACTGCATATACTGACTCGCCCGATTGCGTACCGGGTCGCCGGCGTAGAAACGTTCATACAGATCATGTCTAGCTCCCAAAGGAGTTCCCGTCAGCTCCCAGGCGAGCTGGAATAGTCGAATTTTCTCCGGTGCCTGCATCGTTACACCGCCAAGATACTTGTTCATCATGGGGCTGATACTATTTTGCAGCTCCAGATTCCCGGAAGGGATCTGAATGAGACCACCGGCGGCGATTGTCTTCAAAATCTCAACAGCGCGTGGATAATAACGATTCCCCAAATTGCGGGCTGTTTCGATATATTTGAATGATGGGAGCCAGTTCCCATGAACATCCGGCGCAGCTTGTGCCTCGGAGGCAATGATGAGTCCTTCAATCGTGTGCATCTGACTAATCATTTCCCCAAGCTGTTCCTGTACGTTCAGGAAGGAATCCACTCCAATCTCCTTGGCAATGGAAGACGTGATGGCTGTGATGAATTCCAGCTTCGAATGCAGCCGAATAATGCTCTGATGATAAGCCAGACTGGAGGATGCGGCGTTGCAGCGAATCTGCCATACCGCTTCCGGATTGTTGTGCAGCAGTACACGCTCCCAAGGTACGAATACGTCATCAAAAAATAATACAGCATCCATCTCATCATACTTCATACTGAGCGGATGAGCGGTATCTGAGTCTGATACAGCAAAAGATTCTCTACATACCATATGTAAACCTGGACTGCCTGCTGCAACAATAACCATGTGCGCCAGTTCTGGGCGATGTCCGGGAATGCGCTGAATTGGATATGCAATGATATCATCCGCATATGGTGCCGCAGTTGCCACCATCTTGGCGCCCCGGAGGACAACCCCCTCTGTATTGGTACTCATGATTCGGAGCATGGCATCTTCATCTTCCCCTACAGGCAGAGCGCGATTAATCTGCGGGTCACGCTGAACAATGGTCAGGAAGGCATCCTTTCGTTTAGCTTCTTCATAATAGGCAGCGATTTTACCTCCAAATGCCGGGTCGTATACAGCCATGGCGTCACGCGTGGCATACCATCCGGTCAGGCGGGATCGAGCGTAATCCGATAGACGGCTCATGACCCCATAGGTGCGATCGGACCACAATCGAAAGGCTGCCGCCCTGTTGTTGATATCCAGCGAAGTTCGAGGTACACGAAAAGCCTGATGTACATATCCCCCCGTCTGCTCATCCCAATAAGCCACTGTTTCTCGCGTATCCGCATCGTCCACCAGATTGAACAAACTTTCAATCGTATGCAAGGTTCCACGGAAGGCAGGATGCTCCGTAACGCGAATACGTTCTCCATCCAGCCATACATTGCGTTCGTCATTCAACCGTTGCAGATAAGCTTGTCCACGAGACATCGTTATGCTCAATGTAATCCTCCTTCTCAGTAGCCAGAACGATACATATTGTATCTATTGAAATAGTACTTTGCTTTGGAGGAAAAAGTCAACAAACACCGAACCTAAGGTCCGGTGCCTTTTGTATTAGATTTATATCAGATCAATTTGGCATACATGTTGCGTAAATAGCGCCAGCGTACTAGCAGGAAGAACAGAATCTGCATGGATGCAAATACCAAGAAAATACGCAAGGTATAACCCATGACTGAGAAATCTACCAACTGCTGCAATGCAACAAAGGCAACGGAGCTGTGGATAATGGCCAAGACGATTGGCAGGAAAAACATTAACAGCAGCTGTCTGGTTACGATGTTACGAAGCTCAGGGCGACTCAGTCCCATCTTGCCAATCATGCGATACTGCTCTTCATCCCGTTCCAGATCCGCATATAACCGGAAGTAGGTAAAGCTTGCAGCAAAGGTGAAAAAGACGATGCCAATCAAGCCGCTCAGAATAAGGATGATGCCATTGGTTTGTTTGGAATTAAGCCAATCCAGTACGAGAGCGCTGAGCTCGAAGTAGCCCTGACTACCCGAGTCATTTTGAATGGATTCGATCAGATCAGGCGCAATCTTCCGCGTTCCCATCCAATCGGTCACAACAAATTGAGTTTTTCTATCGAAATAAAAATTTTCATCCGCTTGGATTGCATTCTTAAATTCCTTATTCATTTTATCGTACAGCTCATTGGATACCACATATACGTCCCTTGTAAATTCAGCCGGGATCACGATCTCGGTTTCAGGTGTTGTTAACCGAACCTTTGCATGAGCTTCTCCGACCCACAAATCGAAGTTACTCTGAGAGGAACCCTCTCCTGCCTCTGCACGTAATGCTTTACGACTTGTAAGATTACCTGGAGTCATAAACGAGTCATTGGTATTCTCCAACGTTCGCTCTTTATAACCTAAAGCCTTGGCAAGATGATTATACTCACTGAGTTTGATCATATAGTTGCCCTCGTTATCCGTCAGCGGAATATAACTTCCTTTCTGGTACGGAACTTCATTATCAATGAGTGTCTCTTCGATCTTTCTGATGTGGCGTTCTGCACTAGATGTATCCCATGAATTCTGGTAAGTAAACGCATATGGATTCGTCATGGATGACAAGCCCGGATCAGCGATCGCCAGCATTGTGCCAATGCCCGTAAAGGCTGAGGCCGAGATCACACTTACCATAAAAAACATGACCGCATTATCTTTCATTCGATAGGTAAGTTCGGACAGAAACAGTAAATTCGTTTTGCGGAAAAACAACCGTTTATTGCCTTTGAGCGCCCGAATGGCATATACACTAAGTTGGGTGAATAACAGATACGTGCCTGCAATAACCAAAACAACGCTGCCGACCAGCAAAGGGAAGGAGAATGTGATCCATACAAAGGTAAATACACCCGCATATCCACCCCCAATGAGTATGACGGAGAGTAGTGCTAATAGACGTGAAGCCTTAGGCTCAGGTTTCGGTTTTTCCTCTGATTTTACAAGGTCAATCAATGACCCTTTTCGCATCAGCAGGGATGAGGTCAACGCAATCACAAAAAACAGAAGCAAAAATGCTCCGACAGTAAGTGCAATAGCCTTTCCTGGAAAATAGAAACGCAGACTTTCTTCCACAGCCAGCATGGAACCGCAGATTAAAAGGATTAGCTTGGCAAAGATCATTCCTAATCCAACGCCTGTCACAATGGCAGCCAAACCAATACACATGTTTTCCATAAATAACAGTCGGTTCATCTGTTTGCGAGTCATGCCAATGATTTGAAATATGCCAAATTCCTTTTTACGTGTCTTTAGAAATGAACCTACGGAATAGAGCAGAAACAGAAACGAAAAGATGAAAATAATAATCTCTGCAATCAGAAACCCCTGATTCGCAAGCATGGTTACTGTATTACTTGAACCCTTTAATCCTTCCTTCAGATCCGGGTGAAACAAAAGCAGTGCATACGTAAAAAAGATCATGACCGAAAACGTACTGCTCAGAAAATGGGCCAGGTAAATTCGTTTGTTGCGAACAACATTATTAATGGCGAACTGGCGAAAATTCATGACCCGAGCCTCCCATCAGGGATAATACGTTAATGATTCGCTGATAGAACGTCGATCGGTTATCGCCATAATGAATTTCGTTGTACAGTCGTCCATCCTTAATAAATACAACCCGGCTGCAATAACTTGCAGCAACAGCGTCATGCGTGACCAGCAGCATGGTGGCCCGATCTTCCTGGTTGCGGCGTTCCAGCATCTCCATTACATCACGCGCTGCCTTCGAGTCAAGATTTCCTGTTGGCTCATCTGCCAGCACCAGCTTGGGAGAATGAATCAGAGCTCGTGCAATTGCTGTCCGCTGGGCCTGACCGCCGGAAATTTCATACGTACGTTTGTTCAGAAGATCTGCAATACCGAGCTTCTCTGCGAGCCGATCAACACGTTCATTCATCTCTTCAACCGATACTCCGTCGAGCGTGAGCGGCAGGACAATGTTTTCTTTTACGGTGAGTGTATTGAGCAGGTTAAACGACTGGAATACAAATCCCAGCTCTCGGCGTCTGAACAAGGCCAGTTCATCATGATTCAGTTCAAAGGGATTCTTTCCTGCAATCTGCAATTCCCCTGAAGTTGGGTGGTCAATAGTTGAAATCATGTTCAACAACGTTGTTTTGCCACTGCCTGATGGACCCATGATGCCAACGAATTCACCCTCCTGAATACTGAGATCAATACCTGATAAGGCTTCGTAGGACACGACTCCTTTATAAATTTTGCTAATCTGTTTCACTGAACATATCTCCATAGGTTGATGGCTCCTTTTAGAATTTGAATTTGAATTAAAATAAGTTGGGCTGAACATCATTGCCAATCGATGTCATTCTCTTACTTTCTGACTTCAGTCTATCGAAGTTTCGACTATTCTCCTATGGATTAACCTTTCATCTTCATGACATTATTGTAAGGTTACGTTATCACTCATGATTAAAAAAGCCCTCTTCTATGTAGAACAGAGAAAGACGCCGATACCTGTTGAGGGGTACCAGACGTCTTCCCGTTTTGTTTTGCATCCTGCTGATATAGTTTTCATGTTTCAAATATAATGGTTACGGTTGTCCCTTCTCCCTGAACCGATGCCAGATCAATTCGATGATTCATCCGTGTCAGTACATCCTTTACAATATACAGTCCCATACCCGTGGATTCTTTAAAATGACGTCCATTCTCTCCCGTGAAGAAAGGCTGGAATACACGGTTAAGATCAGACTTTGGAATGCCCACACCCTGATCCTTCACTTCAAGGATGATGGACCGTGCGGATTCGTAAGCCTGAATGGTGACCTTTTGCCCGTGGCTGCCAGAAGAGTACTTGATGGCATTGGATAACAGCTGTACAAGGACAAACCGAATCCACTTGGCATCCGAGTGCACCATTAACGCAGAGTTAATTTCCATCTCGGGATACACATGGTTACGAATGAAGAAGCGTTTCAGTTCATGAATGGCCTCTTCTGCGGCAGCCTTGAGTGATACCGGCTCCACAATGAAGTCCTGTTCAAATGTCTCCAGCCGCGCCACGTACAACACGGTTTCCAAGCCCCGCCTCATCTGGTCTGCTTCCTCTCGAATGCTAATGAACCGTGGATCTTCATCCTCCTGATCTTCAACCGTCAGTTCAATGACGGACAACGGTGTCTTCATCTGATGTACCCATTGGTTCATAAATGTCAGATATTCCTGCTGCCGCTGTTCCAGACGATGCAGATGGGTATGGTAATGACCATACTGCGAATCCAGCAGTTCCGCCAGAGCCTGCGGCAAAGGTGCGGGCTCATTCAGTGGAACAAATTCTTTTAAATCATTCATTCGTTGGGACATCCGTGAATAAAACATACGATGGGACAGATAACGATAAATGAGATAACCTGCGTACAGGCATAACCCCAGAGATACCGCATACGTGGCCGTTAACCAGTGGTCATAGCCGTCGTACCAGAAGACTGCAACGACAGTAAGCAGCACAACGATTACCCAACAGGTCAATACGATATGTTCTTTGATAAACAACTTCATGAGGGCGACGATGCCTTCCAATTACTGTTGAGTCGATAACCCGAACCTCGTACCGTCTCCAGCGCATCCGTAATTCCCAGCTCAGTCAATCGTTTACGCACTCGGGTCACATTCACGCTAAGTGTATTATCATCCACAAAGGAATCATCCCACAGCTTTTCCAAGATGGTTTCACGGCTAACTAATTTTGGACTGCGACGCAGTAACGTCTCAAGCAAAATGGTTTCTTTCTTGGTCAGTTGTATCTTGCGGTCACCCAACTGCATCTCCAACCGTTCCAGATAGACCGTCAGTCCATCCAATTCCACCTTGCGTTCTTCATGACTTGCAGCATAGTCGCCGTACACCCTGCGCAGCTGACTACGAATTTTGGCCATGACAATTTCATGCTCGAACGGCTTCGTGATATAATCGTCCGCACCATTCTCAAGCGCCATGACCTGATCCATCTTGCCACTCCGGGCCGAGATGAAAATGATCGGACAAGTGGAGATGGAGCGAATCTGTCGACACCAGTAGAATCCATCGTAACTCGGCAAGTTGATATCCAGCAGCACAACATGAGGCTTCAGTTGTTCAAACTGCCGGACAACCTGCTCAAAATCCTCAACCGTTACAGCCCGGTCTCCATATCGCTCGATATGGGATTTGAGAAGACCCGCAATCTTCGGATCATCTTCAATAATCATTATTGTATACATAAAAAAGGTCTCACCTCTAACCTGTCATAATGGAATATGCGATTCTCTTTCCAAAATCATAACACAGGTGGGTACTATCGGGCATCGACCTGCTTGCGCCAATCCAGAATGTCAGCGTTCAGCTGCTTCAAATCTCCAGACGACTGCTTCTCATCAGACATGTTATACTTCTGTTTCAACGCCAGAATTCGATAGACACTTTCATCAATGCGAGATTCGGAAATCTTCCCTGACTTCACCGCGCTCTTCAACGTATCAAAAATAGTCTTGGCACTCTCATAACTGTGAGCTACCAGCAGAATATCGCTCCCTGCCTGAACCGTAGCCACGGCGGCATCGTCCAGTTTGTAATTTTTCGCGATTGCGCCCATGCTCAGATCATCTGTGATGACCACACCGTCATACTTGAATTTGCCACGTAAATGCTGACCAATGATGACATCCGACAAGGAGGCCGGATGGTCGGGATCGAGTTTCGGAAACAGAATATGAGCTACCATAACCGCTTCCACCTGTTCCTTCACCGCAGCCTCAAACGGAATCCATTCGAGCTCGGCAAGCTGCTTTTCTGTTTTGTTCACGACAGGCAGATCCAGATGGGAGTCCACGGACGTGTCCCCATGACCAGGAAAATGCTTCACCACAGGAATAATCCCTTCGCTGCGCAGCCCCTTCATCTCGGCTATACCCATTTTGGATACCAGACTGGCTGAGCTTCCAAATGAACGATCCCCAATTACCGGGTTATTCGGATTACTGTTTATATCCAGCACCGGAGCAAAATCAACGTTAAAGCCAACAAGCTGAATTTGTCTTGCCAACAATTTACCCATCGTTTCAGCCAAATCAGCATCCTTCGTCTTACCGACTTTCCCGTTGGAAGGGATGGACTCTACCGTTTCCGGCATACGACTCACTTTGCCACCCTCCTGATCCACACTCATGAAGATCGGAACCGGATTGGAACGATTGGCATCCTTAATGGATTGCACAAACTTTGCTGTCCCCTGAAGGGTTGAGACGTTATTGGCATAGAAAATAATGCCTCCCACCTTCTGATCCATGATCATCTGTTTCGCTTGGGCATCCAAAGTGGTCCCTTGAACACCTGCGAGAATCATTTGTCCGACCTTCTCATCCAAAGACAATTGATTGAGCTGCTCTTGTACCGGATCTTTTTCCTCCTGCGGCGGCACTGTATTCTGCTGATCATCCTGATCATTTGCGCCTGCGTTTGAATTCGCATCTGTCTTCGTTCCGGTATTATGGTTGCTTTGCTCTGACGAGGAAGGCTTCTGCGACTGCCCACATGCAGATAAAAGCAGGAGTATTCCGAATAGAAGGAACAGCGTATGAAGCGTGTTTATGTGTTTGTTTTTTGAATTGCGACTATGGATATACAAGGATGTCATCCTCCTTAAGCGTTGTTGTCATTCCGACTGAATATGGTTCAGGCATAACCTTATCATAAGGTGCTTCATTTTCAAAATGGAGACAGCTCGCGCACAAAAAAAGATAATGTAGTCGGAATAACGAAAAAAATTCCCCTTTTGGGGTTAAAGTGTGGTACTTCATGGTGTTATTACTTTGGGCGTGTGTGATTGAAGGAGATGAGAAAAGGTGTCAGCGGTGCGAAAAACGATTTTCTATTATGAATTTTTCATATGATGAAATTATTATTGTAGGAAGGTGAAAAAGCCACCCTTCGGCGGCTTCACGTTTGTTTTCAGTTTTCGTTGCCAATGGCGTTTGTTCTTACAAACCTTTTCTGAAAGTTCTCTTAATAGAGTGTTTGCAACACTTCTGTTGTAAAGGGTACGATTTCGGACTGGCGTCCTTCGCGAACTTTGTTCGGCCATTCCGGATCACTCAACAGTACACGCCCCAATGCGATCAAATCAAATTCATTTTTCTCCATTTTCTCGTTCAATTGATCCAGGTGAGCATCGCCAGCCCCCTGGTTTTCATTCGCTCGATCAACGAATTCCGCTTCAAGCCCTACTGATCCAACAGAGATCGCCGGTTTGCCACTTATTTTCTGTGTCCAGCCTGCCAGATTCAGCTCTGAGCCTTCGAATTCCGGCAGCCAGAAACGACGTGTTGAGCAATGGAAAATATCTACGCCTGCAGCCGTCAGAGGGGCAAGGAACTGCTCCAGTTGTTCTGGTGATTCCACCAAACGTGCGTCATAGTTCCCCATTTTCCATTGGGAGAAACGAAGCATGATCGGAAAGTCAGGACCTACAGCAGCTCGACATGCTTCAATAACTTCGACAGCAAAACGCGTGCGCTGCACCAGATCGCCTCCGTACTTATCCGTACGACGGTTGGTGTGTTCCCAGAAAAATTGATCAATCAGGTAACCATGAGCTCCGTGAAGTTCAATACCATCGAAACCGATGCGCTGTGCATCGGCTGCTGCCTGTACATACGCCTGGATAAGACCCTTGATTTCGTCCTCTGTCAGCGGTTCTCTCTCCGGTTCACCTGCCATACTCTGTCCCGATGGACCTACTGGCTCAGCTTCTGCATTAGGCAGATCGCCCGAACGACGAGCTGTGCCCACATGCCACAATTGTGGCATAATTTTGCCACCTGCTGCATGGACTGCCTTGACTACATTCGCCCAACCCTCCAGCGATTCTTCGCCATGGAACAGCGGAATGCTTGCGCCACTAATGGATGAAGGGTGGTTAATTCCTGTTCCTTCGGTAATGATCAGCCCTACACCTCCGGCTGCTCTGCGACGATAGTATTCCACGACCTCTGGTCCGGGTACGCCTTCGGGTGAAAATCCACGAGTCATGGGCGCCATGACGATCCGGTTGGACAGGGTGAGCTTGTCCGAGGTAAATGGTTTAAACAAAGCGGTCGGTACATTCATTGTGTATTGCTCCTTTACGATCAGATTGGAAGAAAACATGTACACGTTCTAGCACATGCTATTGTATAACTACCACAGATGTTTTTCAGCGAGTCGATTAAGATATCTCCTTTCTATATTATAGTTTCTGATTTTTATTTTCAAATTTTTGAAAGAAATTAATGGCCTTTTGAACACAAAAATAGAGCAAGCTCGATGTAGCTTCTTCTAAGAAGCTCTACCATTTCGGCCTGCCCTACTTTTATTCTAAATTGCCCTCGCTGTAACCAAAAATGTGGATGCAGCATAGTATATAATATCCATAATCTTCCTTACGTTTACTTAGAATTAGCAGGGATATCATTGCGATTAACTCTTAGCAATTTGCCTGATGAAGTGGATAGAACATCGGGGTCCGTGCCTAGCCCAAAGTAGAAATCACCTTCGTGTTCTTCAAAAGACCTGGCGTACGTGTCCTGGTTGAAACGGAGAATTTCATTCCATGTGTTCAGATCCGTCGATTGATATACGCGGTTTATATAGAGATTCGCACTTTTACGTGTGTAGGTAAGCACATAGACTTTACCATCTCTCAGCAGCAGATCAGTAGGAAGGGCCTGGGTATCCGGCAAAATGACGCGCTTTGCCTGATTAATATCAGTCATGATATTCAAGGATTTGGGTAACAGCTGCCCGTCATTGAATACCCCTCCGGCAATATAGAGCAGCTTATTTTTGAAATTAATATTTTTTCCGATTTTATTATAGGGGACTGTTCCCGTTTGATAGGATAGCCCTGGAAGCATTTTGCTGCCATAGATGAGCACGTCTTTCTTTTCAAGCTTCTCATTAATCTCTAATATATTCGTTTTATCGCCCCAAATATTATTGGCAGGATACATCATACCGGATGCATATAATTTGCCCTTGATTTCAAACAGAGTATACGCCCTGAAGCCAAATGTATTGATGGTGGCGAATTTTTGCCAGCTTTCACCTTGATCATGAGAGATTAATACGGTAGGTTTCTGCTCGGTACCCAGTGCTGCAAACAGTTTGCCCTGATAGGACGCCAAATCGTACACATGTACACCCAGCGGCAGATTGCGATACTTGGTCCATACATCTCCATCCAATCGGTAGAAGTTCCCCATATCCCACTGCTCGCCATCCGAATCATTTCCGGGAATATACAATTTGTCATTTAGCACTTTGTAAATGTCAATCTGTTCCTCATCCACAAACTTTTTGGTCGAAGGAACGATGCTCGGATTTCTATTCGTAACGGATTGGGTTACAAATTTGGGAGTGGCTGTGTCGTAATAAATGACCGGAATTGGGCCCGCATTGGGTGAAACACCTAAATTACTGCTGTTCCCATGCCCCATATATATTTTTCCTCTGTACAGTTGCAAATCCCAGACATTATTGGCATAAGGCGCTTTCTTAAAAGGCCTTCCAAGCAGCTCAATCTTGGACGTCACATCGGCGGATGTGATAGGCGCATTGGACACCTTGGCAAGCATCCGTTCGGCAGTCGGCTGCTCTGTTACAGTATTATTCTTGGGTTTCGAATTGCCCATAAGCAGCCACCCCATACCTGCAACGAGGGTCAAAATCACAGCTGCCCATTTCGTATTCCTCTGCATGTCCGCTTCCTCCTTCATTTAGTAAATAACACCTTTACACCGAAATGATACAATTTGTATCTTTTCATATTATGTAAAACGAAACCTACTTGCAATCAATTCCGCCCGATTTGTGCAAAAAAAATAGACAATCGCATCCAGAGATGCGTTGTCTATTCGTCATAATTCAAGTGCATGCCTGCTAAGTGAGCATCAGCTCCAGTTGAACTCCAACTGGGTTGCCTATCTCCATTTGCTGACTTCCACTCTATTATATTCTGATGTTATTGGCCTGGAATTTACTCTGCTTTCACCAGAATTTTAACCTGGTTTTTCTCTTTGAGCAGTGCTTCAAATCCATGCTCTACCACTTCGTCCAGGCTAATTCGTTTGGTTACCAGCTTGTCTGCCGGGAAGAAACCTTTAGCCATCAGACTAATGACAGCCGGGAATACATCACGGTAACCGATAATGCCATTGACCGTACGCTCCTTCATGACAATGGAGTTTGGCAGAATCGGTGCTTCCTGTTCAAAAATGCTGACGATCATCAATTCACCACCAATACGTGTTGAATCAATCGCTTGCTGCAGTACCCGTGGAACACCGGTCACTTCATAAGCTACGTTCACCCCGCCTTGAGTCCGTGCATGAATTTCTTCCACAACATTGTATTGTGCAGGATCAATAACGATAGCGCCAAGTTCTTCCGCTTTGGCTTTACGTTCCTCGGATAATTCAACGACATAAATATTCGATGCACCAGAAGCTTTCAGCGCTTCAATAACCAGCAAACCGATCGGACCCGCACCAAAAACAGCCGCAGTGTCGCCGACTTTCAGTTTGCTCTGACGCACAGCATGAAGAGCTACTGCGGAAGGCTCCACCAAAGCTCCTTGCTCGTACGAGATGGAATCCGGAATGGCATGCACCATATTTTCCTCAGCCGTTACATACTCCGAGAAACCTCCGCCTCCCCCAGCAAGGCCCAAGAAACCCATCTGATCGCATAAATTATACTTTCCTTGCTTGCAGGCTTCACAATGACCGCATGCATAGATCGGTTCAACCACAACGCGATCACCTGCCTGAAAACGTGTCACGCCTTCGCCTACTTCAACGACTTGTCCTGAAAACTCATGCCCCATCACAACAGGTGCTTGTTCCCCTGTTAGCGGATGCGGTGCTTGAGCCGGAATGAAGATCGGGCCAGCAGTGTACTCGTGCAAATCACTGCCACAGATTCCACACCACTCCACTTTTATTTTAACCTTTCCCTGTTCAGGGCGGGGTTCATCAATATTTTCGAGACGCAAATCTTTTACTCCGTGCCAACGCAATGCTTTCATTTGTTTCATCTCCCAGATCATAAGTTTTGATATAATCGGAAACGTTTCCGTAAATCAAATATGTCACATTTTAAATAGACTGTCAAACATAATTTGTCACACTTATGTCTATATTATGAATTTTACGCCGATAATTCTGGGGTAAAGCCAGCCTTCAATACCCCTGCCACTCCGAGAACAAAACACCCTCCGAGCGCTATTATCCCCAGATTTTTTGGGATACTTTTTTTCAAAAGGAATAATCAGCTCTTTTGGAACAATAGACAACTATGATCTTTCAATCGTATTCACAGGATACTTGTTTGCTCAAATGTTATAATCAAGGTATAGTTTGGTCATTCCATTTGTACATATTTTCAAAATTCGGAATCGTTTCCGATTGAAGTGAGGTTAACTAAACGTGAATAAAGATCAGAAGGTTACGATCAAGGACGTTGCAGAACTTGCAGGTGTAGGCATTGCTACCGTCTCCAGAGCCATCAACAACTCGGAAGGTATCAGCAGCAAAACACGTGAGAAAGTCATGCAGGCCATTGAGGAGCTTGGTTTTGTCCCCAATACCTCTGCCCAGAGTCTAAAAATACGCCAGACGCATCAGATTGCACTGGTTGTACCTGACATACGCAACGCCATTATTCCCGAGATTTCCTGGTCTGTTGAACAAACAGCGAAGCAGCATGGCTATCATGTGGTTCAAATCAATACGGCGGGCAATGCAAGAACGGAACTGGAAACCATTCGTAACATCAAAAAACTGCACGTGGACGGGCTTATTTTCATGCCTTTGGCCTATCCCAAAACATTGCCTGGCCTAATTGATAAAGCGCCCCTTCCCATTTCCATGATTAATTACGGTAAAAAGCTGGAGCCTGGCATGAAAGCAGATGTCGTTTCTCTTTCACAACCCGAAGGGAAACTGGTTATGGAACATCTGATTAAAATTGGGCGGACCCGCATCGCCTACGCCGGTGCCCCTAAAGACATTATCGAAGAACGTTATCGGGCTTATGAGAAGGCCGTAGGTCATGTAGATATCTCCCTCGTTTATTTCGGAGAAGATTTTTCATTGAATACGGGAGCCAATGCAGCGGATTACTTTCATGGGCTGACTCACATGCCAGATGCCGTATACGCCATTAATGATATGGTTGCCATCGGATTGGTCAATCGGTTTAAAGAACTGGGCGTTCGTGTGCCCGAAGATATTGCTGTTGTGGGCGTTGACAACAACCAATTTACTACCGTTTCGTCTCCCCAGATCAGTTCAGTCTCGATTATGGGCGAAGAAGTGGCCAGACTTGCAACGGAATTGCTGTTAAAGCGAATTCGAGAGATGAGTACCACCGATTACGAGCATATTCAATTCGAGCCAAGGTTAATTGTGCGCGAGTCCAGTGTTGCCATGATCCGTTCATCATCACAAGAACCACAAGCCTAAGCATTGTCGTAAAGACACGGATCTATTTGACAACATTCGAATAACACAAAAAGAGGTGTTCTCCAGGAATGAATTTCAGTCCTGAGAAACACCTTTTTTCATCTTCAAACACCACACATTTATAGCTCAGCCCCACCTACGAGCAATCACTTTTTCGGAAGCAGTTGTCTAATCGGTGTACCCTTCAGGAACATCTCAATATCTTCTACAGTATGGTTAAAATAAATAGCATAGTTACCTTGAGTTACGTAACCAATGTGCGGCGTTGCCAAGAGATTAGGCAATGTGCGCAGAATATGATTTACAGGAAGAGGCTCCTGTTCATATACGTCGAGACCTGCCCCAGCAATCCACTCATTCTGTAAAGCCTCGACCATCGCCTCTTGATCCACAATGCCTGCACGAGACGTATTGATTAATAAAGCAGTATTTTTCATCCGTTGGAACTCGGCTCGTCCAATCAGATTACGAGTGCGGTCACTGAGCACCAGATGAATGGAAACTATATCACTTTGTTCAAGCAGCTGTTCCTTGGTCTCTGCCCATTGAACTCCCTGTTCTTCTGCTCTTGCCTGTGTCAAATTCTCACTCCAGGCGACCACTTTCATGCCAAAGGCTTGTGCAATCTGTGCCATTCGGCTGCCAATCTTGCCTAATCCGAGCAGTCCCAATGTTTTTCCGTACAAGTCCATGCCCACTGTACTCTGCCAGTTTCGATTCGAACGCAGCGCGTTATTTTCGGTCACCAACTGTCTGGACAGGCCCAGAATCAGCGCCCATGTCAGTTCGGTGGGGGGATTGGAGCTTCCTTCCGTGCCACAGACGATGACACCGTTTGTTTCCGCAGCTTGGAGGTCAATGGAGGCATTACGCATGCCGCTTGTAATCAGAAGCTTGAGTTTCGGCAATTGAGTGATCACGGATTCAGGGAAAGGTGTACGTTCACGCATCAACACAATCACTTCAAAATCCCGCAGTTCCTGAACAACCTTCTCTTCTGATCCCAGGTAATGATTAAACGTCTGAACCTCAACCCGATCCAGGATCGGAGTCCAATCCGCTGAAGAAAGGGCAACATTCTGATAATCATCCAATATGGCACAACGCAACTTCGTCTGCATGGTTGAATCTCCTCCTCATATATGTGCATCATCGAACAATGTTTGAAAATGTTACCCCGCATATGTAACTCATAATATACATTCCTAATTTAATCTATACCCTATCTGTATTGTATCAACTCAGCCCCCATCTGCCCAATGCCCTCAGACACAAAAAAAGCAGGAGCAGGCTCCCGCTTCTTGCCTTCATAACGTTCCATATGAACACCCCTTCTATAGAAGAAATCCTCCACTTATGCCTCAAGCAACGATAACGTAACCTTTATACTCTGCTGCACAAATAAACGGTCCGGCTCCGATTTCATCATAACGGTTAATCCAATCATCGATACAACCAGAGACTTGGAGAGCGCAATTGCGTCAAGATCATCAGACAATTCCCCGGTTTCCTGTCCCCGTTCAATCGTCTCCTTGAAAATCGCCGCCAGATACATCTGGTGCTCCCGTGTAAGAACAGCCAATTTAGGATCATGCGGAGCCAGTTCAACCATCGTATTGATGCAAAAACAGCCGTGACGAGGATCTGTTACATCCCCTTCCGCTCCAATATGTTCAAACAATGCACGGAAGGCCTCTTTTACAGAGGATGTATGCTGAAGTCTGGATCTGACCTGAGCGGCATGCAAAGTCGTATACCTGCGAAGTGCCGTTTCAAACAATTCCTTTTTGTCACCAAAAGCCGCATATAGACTGGGGCGCTGAATACCCATGGCCGTCGTCAGATCACTTAAGGATGTCGCTTCAAATCCTTTATCCCAAAATGTCTGCATTGCTGCTTCCAAGGCCTTATCCGTATCAAATTCCCGTTGTCTAACCATGCAATCACCCTCTTTGTGTATCGATCAGTATAAAACAATTCTAAGCTATACTGAATTCCCGTGTCAAACCCATCTCAATATACTAAAAAGAATATAGTCTTATCCCTTCAACTCTTGACATCATCTCAAAGCATGAAGTATGTTTATTCCGAATCATAATGTACTGATCAGTATATTTAAATCCAACAGTATTCATTCCGCTCCTAACGTACCACATTCGAATACGAAAGGTGAATCATTCATGCAAAATCCATCTTATCTAACACATCCCTCCAACGAAGGACGTCCGAGCATGTCCCGGCTTGTGGCGCTGTTATTTGCCCTTTGCAGTGGACTGGCAGTAGCCAATATTTATTATGCCCAGCCTTTGCTCGACTCCATTGCTGAGGAGTTCAGTCTCGCTCATTCATCCATTGGGATCGTTATCACCGTAACCCAGGTCTGTTACGCCCTCGGGTTGCTATTACTCGTTCCCCTCGGTGATCTGTTGAATCGGCGCAAGCTGATCATCATCCAGATGCTTTTATCCGTAATCGCCCTGATTGCAGTCGGTACCTCAGCATCCAGCCGAATTTTATTCATTGGAATGGCGGCTATCGGGCTGCTCGCCGTCATTACTCAAACACTTGTTGCCTTTGCCGCCTCCCTCGCTGCACCGTCTGAACGAGGGCGCATCGTCGGTCTGGTCACTAGCGGGATTGTCATCGGCATATTGCTGGCGCGAACCATTGCAGGTACCTTAAATGATTGGATTGGCTGGAGATCGGTCTATCTCTTCTCTGCCAGTCTGACGTTACTGGGGATTATCACCCTGTTTCTTGTACTCCCCAAACACGAACCGGAGCGAGAAAAACTAAGCTACACCCAATTGATCGTTTCTGTCCTGCAATTGTACCGTGAACTGCCTGTTCTTCGAGTACGCGGCATTCTTGCCATGTTGATTTTCGCAGCCTTCAGCACCTTGTGGACTTCCATGGTTTTACCCCTAAGTGCTGCACCATTCTCCCTCTCACATACTGCTATTGGAGCCTTTGGTCTCGCGGGAGCTGCTGGCGCACTGGCTGCTGCACGTGCAGGAAAACTGGCTGATCGGGGACTTGGACAAAAGACGACGGGCGTCGCCCTTGTCATATTGCTTCTATCCTGGCTTCCTATAGGCTATGTTCACCACTCTTTATGGCTGCTTGTAGCCGGGGTAATTATGCTGGACCTTGCCGTGCAGGCCGTGCATGTCACCAACCAGAGCTTGATCTATGAAGTTCGACCTGAGGCGCAGAGCCGTTTAACGGGCGCCTATATGATCTTTTATTCGATAGGCAGTGCTACCGGCTCCATCGCTTCCACTCAAGTGTACGCCTGGGCAGGTTGGACTGGTGTTTGCTTGCTGGGTGCAGGCGTTAGTGCCGCTGCGCTTCTGTTCTGGGTTTTTGATCGTTACAGCCATCGGAATACGGGGCACTAAATTAATCCAGCTTATTCCACACAACGATAAACAGAGTGGCTAAACGGACCAAATAACAGGGAAATCAGAAACCAGTTACGTCCACTTCTGTTTTTTCCCTGAGCAAGTCCGGCATTAATAAGGGCAAGCGTGCCCCAACCTACAACGTATTCGTTATCCATCACCTATCATCTCCTCTTAACAGATCGGCTCTACCTGTGGCTCTCAAGCAACGCCTTAAGTTTCAAATTACGACTCTCCAGAAAAGCCTGCATGTACCTCTTGAGTACAAAACGCTCTGCAACCCATCCCAGAACACCAAGAGGAGCTTCAAATCTCAGTGTGTCTCTCACAATAAGTGGTCTGCTCGCCAAGCTTACTGAAGCTGTGTTCATGTCTCATGCTCTTGAAGGCGCCTTTCTCCATCTGATCCACAAAAAGATGCGGCCGATTGTACTCGGCGATCCGGGAAGTCAGCTTCTGCCTTATCCCGAAATGGCTTGCCTCGAAAGTTACCGTATCGCCTTCGCCAATTTTTCCCGTTATAACACCTGCTATAGCCCGCTCACGGGTATGTTTCCAGACCGTCCGGGTATGAATATCAATATCCCTTGCATAGTCAAAGCATCGCTCAATGGGAGCATGTATCGTAATCTCGGTTACCACTTCAATCAAGGACTATCTCTCCTTTTCCTAAAAAGGAAAATTAAGGTCTTTGCAAAGTATACTCCTGGTCCCCGTGAAGAACAACGTCAGGGGTAGGATAAAAAAAGGGTCCCCTGTCATCGTACAGGAGGCCCGTTTTCGTATGAATTCAATTATTTTCAAACTCAGATGATTAACTCATTAATGGCAAGCGTGCGCTCTTTGGACAGATCACGATATTGTTCCGACTCCACCTTGATCAGTGGTTTGAAAATATCGGATGTATTGTTCATGACAATCACGCCCCGCTCGCCGTTGCTCAGAAGCACTTGTTTACCAATAAAATTAGGAAGCAGATGCTGCATCAAGGCCTGAACCGGCTTTTCATTCAATTTGCCAAATCCCATCGCATAGATATCACGCAGGTTGTTGATCAGATTCGGATTGCTGGTTCCGTGACTGCCGGATCTCATCCCGATGTATATGTCGGCGACAGATACGATCTGTGTATATGGGTGAATTTCTTCTTTTTTAAGTTGCATCGGATAACCGGTACCATCCTCCAGTTCATGATGCTGAAGAGCTACCAGCGCAGTGGCTTCATCCGTCATGGAACTTTTGATAATATCATGCCCATAGATCGTATGACGCTGCAATTCAAGCTGTTCATCTGCGGTTAACGGTTCCGTCTTGTTGCGAATCCGGTGGGATACTTTGCACTTGCCAATATCATGAAGATAGCCACCACGACTGATCTGGTAACTCTCTTTTTGAGAATAACCAAGCCAGTTGGCCAGGTAAAATGACAACAGTCCAACCTGAATGGAATGCGTGTAGTTATTGACATCATCCCGTTCCAGCATCATCAGGAGATGTACGACATCCTTTTGCTCGTCCAGTCCCTCCACCATTGGTTGAAGTGCATCATCCACCATTGTTGCGTTGAACTTGCCTACAGTCAGCGCTTCGAGAAATGCAGATTGATAGTTATGTACGGTTTGTATAAATTGGGATTTCATTTCTTCTTCAGGCGGTTCTTCCTTGGTGCTTGTGCTTGCTCCAGATGCAAATTTTGCCGCAGCAGCAAAGAATTCCGCTTCCGTGATCTCTTCCTCGCGTGGTTCAATATCCACATAGTCCACGCGGTGCTGCATCAGCAAGGTGATATCTTCACTTTTGATCACAGTACCCTGACCCAGAACGTGTAATCCCGCTTCGCTGAAAGTATCCGCAGTCAGACGGTCTCCATCTTGCAGGTTCATAATATGGATTCTCAAATCGGTATTCCCCCTGAACAATCATTTATAGTCAACAGTACCCGTTAGATCGGGTCCTATAAATCCCTATACTACTTTATATCGATATAATCTTTCTTTTTCTCCATAGTCCAAACGACCTTAATCGCAAAAGGAAATACGAACGTATAAGACTTTATTCTCACTCCCATTTTCAAAAAAGTCCCGGTTTGAATCCGTATTTAGATCACTGGTATCTTGTTTTACACATATATAACCAAAAAGCCCAAAAAAATCTTTGGGCTTTTATTGAATTTCACTATATTTTGATCGAACTCAGACTCGCTCCCTGTACAAAAAAGCGTTCAATACTCTTCTCAACAGATGGGTCCGAAATTAACGGTGGCGCCTGATGCGGCTTCACTCTGGCATCGATAATGATCTGGTCACAGCCCCAATGTTTATAGTTGTAGCCGCTATTTACACCGTACATATCATGGGACGGGTTACTGCGGGTAAATGTCGCCCACAAGAAATTGCTGAGATTCACACTCAGGAAAGAGCTATCGTCACATAATACGATCATCGGACAGGAGGACAAATCTCCTTTTTCCTTCAGCATGTCTGTTAATGCCTTCATTTCCTGTTCTGTATCCGCATAACTGGTGAACGGCGTACCCTGAACAGCAACAATTCCTGGCATCACGAGCTGTGGATTGTTATAACCTCGAATATCTTTCAATGTCTCCGGTACTTCCCGGCACAGCTCCCGGATCTTGTCCCCGTAGGCTGCAAATACAACCTTACTGCCGCTGTTCAATCCGGTTCCCGAGTAATCCAGCGTATCAATCGTTGTATTGGTATGGAAATGAATGTCCCGCTGCAGATCCATTCGTTCGAGGATATACGTCAGGAACTCCACTTCCCGATGTGTATCCAGCGGTTGCTGATCCTCTGCTGTGATAAACAAATACTTCGCCAGACTGAGCTGGCCTGTACCCAGAATACGACTCGCAATCGTCAGCAGCTCTGTTGGCTGTTTTACCGTCTGATACGGCGTATAACGTTCACTGCCAATTGCGAACAGAAGCGGATGAACCCCTGCTGCATCGACTGCATGGACTTCTTTTACCCCCGGAATCTCCTGTTTAATGGCATCACCCGTAATTTCGTGAATCAAATCCCCAAATGCGGTATCCTCTTGCGGAGGCCGACCCACCACGGTAAAGGGCCAGATCGCGTTCGGCTTGGCGTACACTTTATGCACTCTCATTAACGGGAATGGATGCGTCAGACTGTAATATCCCAGATGATCGCCAAACGGTCCTTCAGGCTTCGTCTCGTCCGGGTAAATATCACCCGTGATGACAAAATCGGCGTCATTGCTGATGCAATATCCATCCTTATAGCTGTAACGGAAGCGACGCCCGGCAAGTAGGCCAGCGAAAGTCATCTCACTGAGTCCTTCAGGCAAAGGCATCACTGCAGAGAGCGTATGTGCCGGAGGGCCTCCGATGAAAATGCTCACTTTCAGGGGTTCTCCCTTTTTGACTGCTTTGGCCTGATGAATTCCGATTCCGCGATGGATCTGGTAGTGAAGTCCAATTTCCTTGTTCAGTTCATAATCATTTCCGCTTAGCTGTACACGGTACATGCCCAGATTGGAGTTCATGATGCCTGGCTTGTCCGGGTCCTCGGAATAGACCTGAGGCAGCGTAACGAATGCTCCGCCATCCATGGGCCAATGCTTGATTAATGGCAGATCCGAAATCTGAATCTCCTGTGCGGTTACTGGCAGACTGATCGACTTCTGCTTGGGCAGAGCCTGCCAGGCGGCAAGTCCTGTGCTGATATGCTGAAATGGTGTTTTGAGTGCCTTCATTGGATCGTCCCGGACAGCCATGACACGTTGTACACCTTCAAGCGTTCCACGGAACATGAATTTGCTTCGCTCCAGCGTACCGAACAGGTTCGAAACGGCCTGGAACTTCGAGCCTTTCACATTTTCGAAAAGCAATGCTGGGCCTTTCGCCTCATGTACCTTCATATGTAATGCTGCCATCTCCAAATGAGGGTCCACTTCTTCCTTCACTCGAATCAAATGTCCATGCTGCTCCAGATCGTTAATGCAATCTTCCATATTGTGATATTTCATTGGATGGCTCCATTCTTTGTATAATCAATTATTATGTTCATATATTCACATAGGTGTGAAGTAGCGGGTTGAATATAACGTTGAATCTACCTTGTCTACTTTTCACCTAAAAAATGATTGATGTAGCGTCTCTTCTATATTATCAAATGATCTGCCGCTTAACAAAACAATATATATAATTTATCAAGAAGCACTCACCAAAAAGCAATATTTAGGCAACCCGAGTCCAGTATTCATAAGGACCACAATTGCTTCAATATTGCTAATTGAATTACTTATGGTGTAGTCGAAGGTCTGGGGATCGTAACCGTAAACTGCGTTCCTTCTCCAACCCTGCTCTCCACATCTATTGTACAATCATGCAATTTCAAAATTTTAATTACGATGGAAAGCCCTAATCCATTCCCTCTTAGAGCGCTGCTCCGTGCTTTGTCCACCATATAAAATCGATCGAAAATATACGGAAGGGCTTCCTCCGGTATTCCTTGTCCTGAATCTCTAATCGTTACCTTCACGAATGAAGTAGACTTCTCAATTTCAACATGGATGTACCCATCAGGACCCGTATATTTTATAGCATTGTTCATTAGATTCTGCCAGACCTGCTCAAACAGATCTTTATCCACCGTGATTTCACAAGGCAATAGATCCAGTTCAATCTTGATATTTTTGCGCGCCCACTGAGGTTCCGCTAATACGATCGTTCTTCTTAATTGTTCATCTAATTGGAATGTGGTGAGATTAAACGGATGGTGCTCCGAATCAAGTGAGGCTAACCGGAGTAAATTATCACTAAGCCTGGACAGGCGTAATGTTTCCTCATATATGATATCCAGATGCTCTTTCTGCTCTTCCAGCGGAATGACACCATCTTGAAGCGCTCTTGTAAATCCTCTAATCGATGTAAGTGGAGACTGCATTTCATGAGAGACGTTACTGACAAAATCATCCCGAACCGAGTCTATTTTCTGCAGCTCACTAGCCATGTGATTAAAGCTCTCCATCAGCTCACCAAACTCATCCTGATTATGATGCTTCAACCGTACCGTTAGATCGCCTGATGCCATTTTCTTGGCCGCAGCCGTTAGTTTTTTGATAGGTCTCACCACGTACCCTGACATAAACATGATTAATAAGCTTCCTATAACCAGGACAGTTAATAGTGATATAAATAGTGTGCGTTTCACATTATGAAAAATCGATGAAAAATTAATGGTGATAAGGAGCGCATCTTTCTCATCATTCAGCCTGGGAACACCAACGAACGCTGTTTCATCTTTATTGGAAAGAATAAACGCTTTCGTGGTATTTTCGTCGAATAATTCATGAACTTTATCATCCGAAAAGGAAGCAAGCACTTCACTTTGTTCATTCACAGCATTTATATTCAAACCGTAACGCGAAAAAATATTCAAGCCGGTTTTCACCTTTTCCGGATCATCGATCAGGTTTATCATCGCAGCGATATCTTCAGCAACGGTAACCAGGGTATGATTCGGTGTCTTTTCCTGAGGTCGCATGTTTAGTATGAAGGAAAGAATCAAACTGATGATCACAATACCAATAAAGGTAGCTACGATTCGTAGGCGCAGGCTTTTACTCACTATTTTCATATAAGCTCCAGACGATATCCCAGTCCTCTGATCGTCGAAATAATCAGTTCCGGGATGGGTTCCAGCCGTTCTCTTAACCTTTTAATATGCACATCAACGGTACGCTCATCACCTTCATAATCGAGTCCCCATATATCTTCTATAAGCTGTGTGCGTGTGAATATTTGCCCTGGCAGACTCGCCAAAGCAAACAACAATTCACATTCCTTCTTTTTCAATTCAACCATTTGCGCTCCTGCAGCGACAGTCAAATTGCTTAGATCAATCGTTACACCGCCTATATGAATCACATTCGAGGATACCTTGTTGTATCTCTTCATTAAAGATTTCACACGTAAAATTAACTCTACAGGATCAAAAGGTTTTACTAAATAATCGTCTGACCCTGCATTAAATCCTTTGACTTTATCCTTGGATTCTCCTTTGGCCGTCACCATCAGAATGGGAATATCCATATAAGATCGAATATCTTCGGTCAGCTCAATACCATCTACACGTGGCATCATCACATCGACAATCACCAAATCAATTTTCGTATGAGATAAGATGTTCAGTGCTTCTTGACCATCTGGCGCTTCCACTACGGAAAACTGATTCGTTTCAAGGTATATACGAATTAATTTGCGGATATGGGAATCATCATCAACCACAAGAATCGTGTTCATTCATCTATTATCCTTTCACTAATCTTATTTATTCATATCGTAAGGACTCCATTGGATCCAGCTTGGCAGCTTTGGATGAAGGCATCAAACCCGCAATGATACTGATTAATGTACTTACAGCGACGCCAAACACGATATAATATCCAGATAGATTAATCAATTTTGCTCCAAAAGCATTGTCCAGGAAGATGTTTAGCACATAGCTGATGATCGCTGCAAGGATAACGGCAATAACACCACTGAATATACCTAATAAGGCAGATTCGGAAAAGAATATTCGCTTAATATCCTTTTTCCTTGCTCCAATCGCTCGAAGAATTCCGATTTCCTTCGTCCGTTCCACTACACTAATGTACAGCACCACCAATATCATAATCCCTGATACGATTAATGAAATTCCGGCAATGCCAGCCAGAACAATTGTAGCCATGCTTACATAGGTCGTGATACGCTCCATGATTTTCGCCGTTTGGGAGCCTGAGAAACCTGCATCCACAGCTGCGGCATTAATATCATTCACATATTTCATATCGGTTGCATAAGCATTAACTTGAATCGGGCCAATGGTCATTCCATTATCAGTGTACATCTGTTCCAGCGTCTGTGAAGGAAGATACCCTGGAGTCTGCTGCATCGGTGATTGTTTACCCGCCGCTTCATAGATACCGGAGATCGTAACTTCTTTTTCTAAAATGATCGGTTTGTGGTTAGCATCCATTTCATTAATATATAGATGGATGGATTTGCCTATCATAGAATCAGGTTGATCATTTCCACTTAATTTATTCGCCGTTTTCAATGGTAACAGGATTTGATTGCCTTCTGGAAAAGTTCCTGCAGTAATCGTTTCTTTATCAAAAGCATCTGTAAGGGTCGTTAACTGAGTGAGCCCCTCCGACTGTTCTTCGTACACCAGAGTCGATTTTCCATCCACGGAGGTGATCGTCTCCACATGATCCACATTCGGAAGATTACGAATGGTTTCGATATCAGCATCTGTAAATGCCTGTCCTGTTGCCATCAGAGCTTCCGGGCCGCGCAGGTCACTTGCTTCTTCACTCGGTTTAGTGATGTCCACGAGTAATGGGTCCATGCTTGCATTAATTTCGTTATTCATATAACTCGTAATTCCATTTCCCAAGGATAACATCAGCAGTACGCTTAATATACCTATCGATCCACCCAATGCTACCAGTACATTACGCTTGCCGTTGAGTTTCATATTTTGGAGAGCCATTTTGAAAGAAGCGAATAAGCCCAGGTTTCTGGAAACCCCATTACTACCCTCATAGGTCGTCAAGGAACGATCTTTCAAATGAATATCATCCTTAATCCGTCCCTCCTCTACCTTCACAATACGTGTACCGGAATCAGCTACTTTCTGCGAGTGAGTTACGGCAATTACCAGCATTCCTTTTTGCGCAATGCTGTCCAGTAAAGCCAGGATTTGATCTCCATTTTCCTTATCCAGCGCTCCTGTTGGCTCATCGGCCAAAATAATGTCTGGATTGTTTGATAATGCGCGCGCAATGGATACCCTTTGTTTCTGTCCACCCGACAGCTGATTGGGGCGTTTATTCAGATGATTTTTCAGTCCAACCTCGGTCAAAATATCTATAGCGCGCTTATTACGTTCCTTCTCACTTGTATCCGTCATTTGCATAGCGATCGTAACATTTTCCAGCACAGACAGATGCGGGATCAGATTGAAATTTTGAAACACAAAGCCGATATTATTTTTCCGATAATCATCCATTTCCTTCTCAGTCATAGCACTTAGGTTCTTTCCACGAACGAGAATATCCCCTTCAAAATCGGAGTCCATTCCACCAATAATATTCATAAGGGTCGACTTTCCGCAACCCGATTCACCAAGGATCGAGAAGAATTCTCCTGTCTCAAAGCTCAAATTCACATCATGGAGCACGGGAACCTTTTCTTTACCATACAACGTATATGATTTCTTTACATGTTTAACTTCTAATATGCTCATCTTGATCTCTTCCTCTCCAAGTCATACACTCTATCTATTAGTTTGATTTACTTTTCACATTCTAACAAATTTGTGTGAACTGATAATGAACTGGCTGCCCACGCCTGCCTGCAAAATACACTTCGGCTGCTTGAAGTGACTTATTTCAAGTAATTGAAGGTGTCAAAAGCAATATGTAAACATAGCAAACTGAGCCCTATTTGTAAGGACTCAGTTTGTTTGTTTTGCTTAAATTTAATTCAGATCCGTCCGGTTCTCATTATATCCCTTCAACAATACGCTTGGCCCGAACCTTTACCTGACGGAAAAGCTCCTCCTCATCAATCGTCACCAGCTGCCTTCCCCTCATCAATACACGACCATTCACAATGGTGGTATCTACGTCTGCACCATTCGCGCTGTATGCGAGCAATGATTCCAACTCGTGAACAGGCTGCAAATGCGGTTTCATCAGATCTATCAAAATGAGGTCCGCCTTACGTCCAACTTCCAGAACCCCTACATCGTGCTGAATATTAAGAAGCTCTGCACTTCCCCGGGTAGCCATTCGGAGGATTGTTTGTGCCGGCAACCGGGCGGGATCACCATGATCCAGTTTCTGCAGCCAGGTCGCAGCCTTGATCTCTTCAAACATATCGACGGTTGTCGCACTCCCCGCTCCATCGGTTCCAAGACCCACGTTAATTCCCTGTGCAATCATCTCGGTAATCGGAGCGATTCCGCAGCCCAGCTTCAGATTGCTGACCGGATTGTGCGCTACGCCGCCACGCATGCCTTTCAGTCTGCCAATATCTCTACGATTCAGATGTACACCATGGGCGAGCAATATGTGTGCACGTTCGAACATGCCTGCCTCTTGCAAATACTCCGTAGGTGTCATGCCATAGTGCTCACGAATTTTTACAACTTCTTCTTTGGTCTCAGCCAGATGAATGTGGATGGGTACGTTTTCTTGCTCCGCCATTTCAATTACTTCCCTTAAAGGCTCTACTGGGCAAGTATAGGGAGAATGCGGTCCATACATCGTCGTAATTCGGCCCTCTGCCTTGCCAGACCAACGTTGAACCAAATCCACCGCTTCTTGTAATCTGCGTCCCCCATCATCCTCTATGAACACCATTCCACGTGTGAGTGATGCCCGAATACCTGTTTCCTTTACCGCTTCTGCGATTTCATTCATATGAATGTACATATCGGCGTAAGCTGTAGTTCCTGAACGGATCATCTCGGCGATGGATAATTGTGCCCCCCAGTATATATCTTCAGGAGTCATCCGCGCTTCAGCGGGCAGCATTTTACGGTCAAGCCAGTCCATGAGCTTCAAATCATCCGAAAATCCTCGCAACAGACTCATTGGAGTATGCTGGTGAGCATTGATCAGGCCGGGCATTGCCAATTTGTGTTTTCCGTCTAGGATATCATCACCCGGTTGAGCCTGAATCTGGGGGGCAATCTCCGCGATGCGGTCGCCTACAATGCGAATATCCCCCGTGAAAGGGGAATCGGCGTCTTTCATCGTTAAAACTGTGGCTTGCTGGATTAACATACTCATTCGTTTCACAACTCCTCTAGGTTTGGATGGCCATACTTCCAAATTCGAGGATAAGCCTTCACGTAACGGCAAGGTCAAGATTAAGTTAATTTTTGAGTCGTCATTGTTCTGAACGTTTGGATAAAAGGCTTGGGATCAATATTGACCATGTAAGGATAGACTCCCGTGCTTGTATGGAGATAGAAAAAGCCACCTTCATTGCCCATTCTCCGAAAAGACATGTCGAACACTTCCGTAATATGAAACTCGCGGTATTTCGTAACAATCTTGTCTGAATACAGTATCATGGACCGATCACTCTGCAGTACTTCCTGTGCGAGACCCGTCACTTCTCTCTGTATTTTGTAATAAGGCAATACAGCAATACAGTTCATGATCTCCCTCCGTTCTAGCCATAATTATTTGTTCCATCATAGCAGATCAGAGCGTCTGAGCAAAAAAATGATCCAACAGCATATATGATTCAGCTGATTTTCGTTGTTACTTTCAATGGAAAACGAAGTGCATCCTGAATGTTCTGCATAGAAAAGCACTGTTCAATGTGGAAAACACCATGCGGCAGTTCCGTCCGATACATTCGATCTGCTACTGCCGCAGCAACGGCTGCTGTCGCATCTGCTTCACGCTCGCCAACCAGCAGCTGTTCGACATGGATCGGCTTGCCCTTTGTCCAACCTACTGCATCTACCTTGACTGCAAACATCGGCTCCCCTCCGGGAATAACGCCAAATACCTTGACGGTACCATTTCGAAAGGAAGGAATACGCAGCAGTGTGAACAGTCCCATACGTTTCGAGATCGCCATGGATCTGGTTATCCAACGGGAATCAAGACATAACCTGGTGGACACCGTGGGAATACGAAGTGTACGAGCAACAACATGCTGATCCGAAAAGTTAAACCGATATGCTTTCCTGCGACCCAGGTCTGCGCCAAAATCAATCCATTTACCATCGTGAAAACTTTGGACTTCGGCTGGTTTACCCTTTTTCATGACCTGATAGGTAGCATTCATCTGATCCACAGTCCACTCTACAGCGGCTTTCCCGTGTTTCTCACCCAGGCCCAGCATAACGGTAATGTCTGCTTCGTCCACTTGTTCCATATGAGCTCCCGCTTCACGCACAAGCAGATTGGTCACACCAGGCGACAGTCCCACACTGAGCATGGCTGTAGCTTTGAAACGCTGCATTTTGGAATGCAATTGTTCGACCTGACCCAGGAAATCATAATTGGCCGAAATATCGATATAATCTGTCCCTGCTTTCGCACAAGCCTCAACAAATCGGGTATCCGTCTGGTCTACACACATGACCACCAACTTGACGGATTGAAGCAGAACAGGATCAATCGCTTTTCGTACATCCAATTGGAGCGGCTGAACTATACCACCTGTAGATCGGCTGAATTCTTCAGCCCGGTTCATCCGCGTACCTGCCGCCCATACCTTACCTGGAAACGAGTGTGCCAGCTCTGTACATATCATTTTCCCCACTTGACCATATCCACCAATAACCCAAATCTGGTCTTTAACTGACTCCACTTTAGATTCGTTTCGCATAATATCCCTCCACCCAGAATGCTCCGAAATAACGTGTAATGTGGGAGAATCCGCATTCTGCCAAAAGCTCTATCATCTGTTCAGATGAGATGGGGTCCGACTCTCGGCCAAGGGAAGCTGCAAACCGCTCCCATTCTTCAGGCTGGACACCATTACTTAACATGTGATCCTGCCAGGCTTGCATCATGGTTGAATATACAGGCGAACGAAGATCGGCATTCACTGCTGCAATAATGAGTGGTGCTCCAGGTTTGAGTCTAGCTGCAAGGTTGGACAGGAATCTTCTTTTGGACTCCATCCCCTGAATAAAATGCAGCATTAGCATGCTTGTCGCCCCATCGTATATACCTTCTTCCGGCAGCGTTTCAAGTGTCTTGCATTTAAGCTGCACTCTGCCGATGATAGCGGCTTCTTGGACTCTTCTTTCTGCTAACTGAAGCATCTGCTGGGAAGGATCTACTCCAGTAAACGTCCATCCCGCATGGCGAGTTCCAAGCAGAGCCAACTCCTTGCCTCCCCCTGCTCCAACAATCAGTATTTCAGCTTCGTTGTTACCTGTGATAGAAGCGGCAAGCAGTCGCTCCATCAGATCATGCATATGAGAATAACCCGGAATTTTCAGGGCTATCGATTGTTCGTAACGGTTTTCATCCGCCGTATCCCAGCTCATAGGTAGTTGATTGTGGTTCATCGATACTACACTCCTCATCAATTCAAGTTAGACTTGACTCTTCGTTTGTCTAATTTCATTATAGAAGGATACGCAGAGCGAACAATCCCAGAACAATGGGATATCTGCATGGGGAGAGGAGAAAGCTATATGACATCACGTATGGAACGAAACCAACGACTCATTACTTCTCTCGAAAAAGGAACATGGACCTCGCGCACCTACCGGGAAGCTGTCCTGAAACAAATCCAGAACAGCGTTGCCTATGATGCGTATTGCTTCACAACGGTTGATCCACAGACCCTTCTCTCATCGGGTGCCGTGACAGAAGATGGTATTGAGGCCATTCACGATCGGCTGTTCGTTAATGAATACATGGAAGAAGACATACATAAGTATGCTGATTTGATTCGCAGCGGTGAGCATACAGCGACCCTTCATGCATCGCTTAGCAAAAAAACTGTACCAAGCGCTCGCTATGATAACATTCTTCAACCAGCAGGTTTCGGCGATGAACTTCGGGCCGTACTGGTAAGTCGTGGCGCTTGTTGGGGGTATCTGACCCTGTATCGCAAGACTGGACAACTGGTATTCACAGAAGAGGAGCGACTAATCATCCAGGCATGGACTCCCTCTATTGCATTGATGTTACGATCCACAAGTCTGACTCTTATGGACGAGATCAAGAGCGGAAGTCCCGTGGAACCAGGTATTATGATTACATCGGGCGCTTTCGAGCTCTTATCCGTGAACGCTCCCGCTCAATATTGGTTATCACAATTACGTTTGCTGGAGCATGTGGGGCCAGATATATTGCCACGCCCCGTCCGTGCCGTCAGTTCCCACCTCCAGCGTCAGACTCGTACATATCCCGATTCGATGGTTGCGCAAGTTCCTCTGCACCATTCTCCTTCCAAAGTCTGTATTCAACTCCTGGATGGTCGCTACCTCGTGCTTCATGCCAGCCGCATGCAACAGTATTCAGGTCCGGACCAGATTGCAATTAGGCTTGAGCAGGCCATGCCGCAGGACTTGCTGCCTTTGCTTGCCGAGAGTCATGGGTTATCCGTTCGTGAACTGGAGCTGTTGGGTTATGTGCTGCGTAGTTACTCTTCCAAGGAAATTGCTGAAGCGATGCATATTTCCGCTTACACGGTACAGGATCATTTAAAATCCATTTTTGCCAAAACAGATGTATCCTCCCGCCGTGAACTCATCTGGTATTTTGTATCCCGTTTCCAGTTGTCCGATGAACCTGCGATTTAAGTGCTGATTATGACGTGAAAAAAAGATGCCTTGTCCGATGGGACAAGGCATCTTTGCGCGAAAGGATGGTGAAGGAAATATCAGCTATATCAACACATACGTTAATTCATGTGAACCTACATACCATTTTCACCAATGAACAATTAAGACTTGGCCGGTTTGGCAGGCTTCTTCGCCGGTTTAATGTTCTTCACCTGTACAGCAACAGGCTCCTGCGGGTGTTCAACCGGGTACAATTTGCGGAACAATAACGTCTGCAAGACCAGGAATGAACCGCCAATCGTCCAGTACAGCGGCATCGCTGCCGGTGCCGAAAGAGAGAAAAAGGCCATCATTAATGGAGAGATATATCCCATGATCGCGAACTGTTTTCGCTGTTCAGGCGCCATATTAGCTTGCGACACCTTGGCTTGAATCAGGTAAATTACCGCAACCACAACGGCAAGCACGTAGTCAGGCGCTCCCAATTTGAACCACAGAAATGAGTGGGATGACAACTCCGGCGTAAGCCGGATAGCTGTGTAGATACCTGACAGAATCGGCAACTGAATCAGGAGTGGCAAGCATCCGATATTCAGCGGATTGAACTTGTGCTTCTTGTACAGCTCCATCGTTTCCTGTGAAAGCTTTTGCTTATCGGCTGGGTCATTTTTGCCCTCATACTTTTTCTTGAGCGCATCCATCTCCGGCTTCATAGCATTCATAATCACTCGGGTACCTTGCTGAGATTTGGCTTGCCGCATCATCAATGGCAACAACGCAAGACGGATAACGAGGGTAATCACTATAATAGCTACCCCATAACTTCCATTAAATATCGTTGCGATGTGCTGAATGAGATACGACAACGGAAATACCACATAATGATTAAAGAACCCCGGTGTTGATGAATTAATCTCCGAGACGTTGTTACTGCATCCAGCCAGTAGCATAACTGCAAATAGAATTGCAATCAGCCCATAGATCCGTCCCTTGCCAGATGTAAAAGTGAACCCCTTGCTTGTCTTATGTTCCATATATATCCTCCTCGTTGATTTGTAGAAAATGGATTCAACGAGGATTTGCAATCTGGTTCATCTTCATCCGGTGATTCTCGCCGTCTGACGATTCGACTTAAAGCTTCAGGTCTGTGCTGTCCGTCCAAGGACAAGGCTGGCAAGCCAGGTTCCAGGCCGCCTCCGGCTCCGCCTTCCATCCAGAACTCGGTCACACCACAGTGAAGATGGGCAATATAGGCATAGCTTACTGTGAAAATGAGTCCAATTGTAAATATATAGGGTATCAATTCATGAAGTTCAAACAAGGGATTCACCCCCTTTATAGGTTAGTTTTTATAGTATAACACTTACATATTGATTTTGCATAAATTCATTGTGGAAACGATAATTGCATGAATTCACTCTGTTCTCAACGGTGTTAATACTCTTGAGGCCCGATATCTTGCCAGATTAAAGGATGTCCATGAATGGTTTACCTTTTCCGTATGTACATACGCATAACGCTCCAGCAAAATATCTTTTAATTCTGGATACTCCTCGGCAAATTCACGCAGCAGCGGAACTGCATCTGAAGATAAATTTGCCAAATAGGATGCGTCAATATGGCCTGTCTGATGATACCGTTCAATATTAAGCGCTGCAATTCGATGATCCATGCCCACATAGTTGATAGCTACATAGGCTGTAAGGGACAGTACGATATACCATCGGATCAACGGTATGGACGTATAACGGATTCGAAGGGCTGCAATAAGAAGCAGCAGTGCCAGAAAAATCATGAATGCATGCACGAGAAACCGAATGTAGGTATATCCATAAGCCTGTTCATACAGGTTGAGGCGTATAAACGCCGAATACAGCATGATTGCGGAACAACCGACCAGGACAAAGAGTAATACCTGATGTACAACAGAACCTGCTTTGCTGCTTGAACGTGTGAACTGCAGGGCAATAATCAGAATAAAAAAGTTAATACCTGTAACGAGAACCAGCTCCGCAAATCCACTTCTTGCATACTCTGCATAGGATAAGTCTGATGGAAGCAGTCCCTCACCCGCTCCAAAAAGGTAAGAAAATTGTACAAGTACAAACAGTACGTACACACAGTTGATGACCAGCAGCATCGTGCCTACAATGACGGGGTCCAAACTAAAAGGTTCTCGATGAGCTTGAGTAGGAATTACCTCAGGTATGATCTCATTCTCTACCTGACCCTCCATTAATGGGTTTATGGAAGGGTCTCCTTGCTTTTCGATGACTGAAGCAGCCACAAAAACTTTTCCATTTTTCCAATGTGCATTCTCTCTCTTCTCTGCTTCATATTGCATCGGTTGTACAAATCCCCATACGTACCCGAACAATAAAACACCGGCGATGAGAATCCAGATCACTCTGGGAAGTCCTGGAGTAAGTGTGAGTTGGTTCAACCACTCCGGAAAACCGGACAAATACTCATTAAAAATTCCATCTGCTGAGGAGAGCAGTGCTACGACCACGATAAGGATGGGAACAGATGCCACAATACCAATGAACACTTTGAACGCAACCGTTTTCTGTGTTTTACCCCACCCACGTCCCCCAGTTTTCGCAGTGATTCTTGCGACGGTTCCCCAGTGACGGATGGATTGTGGCAGCAAATGATCTATAGCGGTACCGATTAAACCCATGTCCCACCATTGTCTCTGTTTTCTGCCGACAAGATAAGTCATATGTAAGATTATAAGCCCCGGTACGACCAGAAAATTAAGTATGCGCAGCGGTTCATTGTCGTATAACAGAAACGTTAGCGCCAGCATCAACACCACTCCAGCCATAAAAGCATCAATCATTGTCAATGGCCGCACGCGGTCCCTGGTAAACAAGACCATAAAGCCATAAAAGAGGATAACAAAGATGGGATAGGAAACACCAACCTCCTTGCCATAGAACAAATACTGATGAATGATAGCCAACATGAATGAGGAAAGTAGCGTAATTACAGGGCGGTTGGGTGAAGTCATTATTTTATCAATCATGGGAAAAACCTCCATTAAACTTTCTAGGCTTCATTTTAGATGATAAAATAAGAATATAAATAGAAACTAAAGTGGATAAAACTTCTTATTTTAATATATTGCATCAGATATAACCTCCAGGAGGGACCAAAACTTTGAAATTACATCAGCAATATTTGCTGCTCCATAGCCGGTTTGGTCAACTTTTAGAACATGAAGTAACGCTCTCTGACCTCGCGGAACTGCTCGATTGTACACACCGTAACACGTTAACGATCGTCAAAAAAATGGTTGCCCATGAATGGATTCGGTGGTTGTCCCAGCGCGGACGTGGACGGCGTTCTATGTTGACCCTGCTTGTTCCAGCTGATCTAATTGCGGCAGAATACATGATGCAGGCCATGAATCGCCGCGAGTTACAGCAAGCGGCCGAACAAGTTGGTGCTTTCTCCAGTTCTACGACAATGCAGGATCACCTGAACCAGTGGTTGCTTGGTTATTCCGGACACCATACGGAAGCTGGTACTCATAATGAGCGGATTGATACGTTAAGATTACCGATCCGCCAACAGCTGCACGCGCTTGATCCCCTTTATATCAATTTACTGGCCGAATCTTTTGTCACCAGTCATGTGTTTGACGGGTTGGTTCAGCGTAATGAACATGGCGAAATTGTCCCTTGTCTGTCTCATACCTGGGATATCAGTCCAGATCGGAAGACATGGTTCTTTTATTTGCGAAAAGGGATTACGTTTCACAATGGACGCTTGCTGACAGCCTCGGATGTGGTGTATACATTTGAACGACTGCAATCCACAGAACGACGGACATTATACCGCGATGTGAGCAAACAAATTCTAACGATTGAAGCAGTAGATCCCTTGACCGTATGTTTCAAGCTCAGAGCCCCACACGAATTGTTTTTGCCGTTTCTTTCTACGAGCCGTGCAGCGATTGTTGCTTCACAAGCCCCTTACGGGCAACATAAAGATGGAGAAGATGACCCTAACGTATCGAATACCATGCAGATACCTATAGGAACGGGGCCTTTCAAGGTCACTGCCTGGGATGATCACCTGTGCAAACTAGAAGCTTTTCCGATGTATTTTCAAGGCCGAGCCCATCTGGACCGCGTAGACATTCTACAAATTCCGTGGAGTGCCCCTGCACATGTGGATGAAAAGCAAGAGATCGAATCTCCCTTCTTTCACCTTGTTCATAATCCATCTTCGTCTGCAGGTAGGGACTGGACGCAGATTAGTGCAGGCGTGATGGTGTGCAAATTACTAACTTGTAATACGCAAAAAACCGGACCGCTAAGCGATCCGGATGTAAGAGCACATGTTCAGGCATGTATTGCTGAATTGTATAGTGGGAATGGCATGAATGAAAGTGATCCAGGAGATGCTGATAAAAATTTGATACATGTGGAAGAGATGTCTCAATCGTCTCATCCTCCCACTATAGCACCCCCTATCTCCCTGCACATCGCAACCATTCCGCAATATCGGATGGATGCTAAACGTTTGGCATCTTCATTGGAAATATGTGGATTTTCATGTACTGTCCGCACAGGCACGATGGAGGAATTCAAAGGGAACCTGAGACTGGAATCTGATCTGATTCTCTTCTCCCTGATTCGGGATCGGGACGAAGAATTGCGCAGATACGATCTTTATCTCACCTTATCCGAGCATCTGGAGGACTCTTCCAAGAAAAGCGTTCAAGAGATGCTGCAAACCGTTGTTGCTTCTCAAATATCCGCAGACCGAACTGGCGAACTGGATCGGATCGAACGGTTTTTGGTGCAGCAGAGTCTACTGTTCCATTTAACTGAAAAACCGGTGGAGACCGCCTACCTGCCTTCCGTTCGCGGCCTCTCCTTTAACAGCCAGGGTTGGGTAAACCTCCGTCACATCTGGTTCCCGTGATTAATCATTTAACAAGAATAACTATATCTTACTTTCAAGATGCGGTAATGATTTTGGATGCCTATGAACTGATCATTGGATCAGCATCCACCTTCTGCCGCATTTTTTCTTTTTTCTTGGAGATAGTATCCTTCCGGCGGTACACACCGAGGAGTAAACCAAGCATGGCATAATCAAACATCAAGTGATTTCCGTATCCTATAAAAGGAAAAGAAATGCTTAGTATTGGAGCCTTACCGGTGGTCATCGCCAATGAATAGATGATTTGCATTGCAAACATAGCGGTGATACTGACAATAATCATACGACCAAAACCATCCCGAATGCGAGGAAGCATCTTCATCATACTGACAACAAACCAGATAATCCCCACCAATAACAGGATCCCGGCTGACCAGCCAAACACATCAATGAGCAGCACACCTGGGTAATTGAAATAACTCGTTTTAAACCTGTCGAACGTTGTATCAATCCCGTTCCCCCACCAGCCAGCTGATCGAATAACTTCAATAATGGAATAGTTGCTATAGCCACTTCCGGAAGGGTTATCCTGAAGATTCAAAACGACAGTGAGCCTCTCCAGGCGTCCGTATTGATCTGCAAAGAACAATAACAATACAAAAATACTTCCTGTTATAACAGCACCTACGACCGTATAAAGCCATTTTCGCGTGAGCCAACCAAATAAAATAATGGAGATTATGCCAAACATAAACAAGCGAACCCAGTCCAACGTTTGAAACAATAGTACCGCGGGGATCGTTACCATTGCAATGTAGGCCAATATGGATGGGATATTACAATTTGAACGAAGCTTGTCCAGCATAATGGCACCTATAGCAAGTGGTACAATCCACACTGAAGCTGAGGTAAGGTCTATCGTTAAGCCAAATAAGCTCCAATACCTGCTATTACCATGAATATCCGTAGTTATCATTGGACTGATCCACAACATGATATTAAGCAGAATATAGATCCACCAGGCCGCTCTTTTCAACTTACGATAATCAAAGTAAATAAAGAACAACATCATTATTACACCTATAACGGTGTACACCACATGACCGCGGTATAAGAACTGATACTTTATATCTGCGACATTGGTCGTAAAAATCCACATTAACAACAGGCTTACTGTAGCCAAACCAAGTAATCCAACTAATAGCCCCCAATGCATACGATAACGATGCAATCTGTGCATACTTTTGCCGACAACTGCGGGATCACCCATCTGCTCAATGGCGTATACAGCTGCCTCTTCCTGGCTCAGTCCCTCTTGCTGCTTGTCCAACATCATTTCTTCCATGTGATTGCCAAGCTCATCACGCAGATCCGTATGTACTTCACGTGCCTTAACCTGACTACACATTTGATCAAGATAATGTTTAACCTTCTCATGTCGATCCGTCATGTTAAGCCCCCCTCCCCAAGCACCCGATCCACGGCTCCACGAAATAAAAGCCACTCGGCTTTTTTATGCTGTAACGCTTCCACACCCTTATCACAGATGGAATAATATTTACGTTTCCTACCTTCAACCTCCATCCAGTAGGATTCCACCCATCCTTCAAGCTCCATCGCGTGCAGAATAGGATATAACGTACCTTCTTTCAAATTAAACACACCTTCGGATTGGCGATGGAGTTCCTTAATCAATTCATAACCGTAAAGAGGCTGTTCCTTCAGTAGTGTAAGAATCAATGTCTCCGTACTGCCTTTAATCATTTGTTTGTTTACCTGCAAAGCTGTCACTCCCTTTTGTTCATGCTTCACCGTCCAATAACATCAACCACTTTTACCACTTCTTAAAAATAAACGTGAACCTAATAAAATCATTCGACTTCAACTTCATACATCGGAAACCTATGCATAGTAAAACTAGGTATTATATTACCTGATTCTTCCTTTTCTGTCTAGCTATGAATTGGATACGTTTATGATAAAATAAACAAGTCATTTCACATCTGAGATACTATACTGGATCTCTCTTTTCATTGTTTTCATATTACATATTCGTTCTAACCATTATGAGGAGGCCATCCAAACCATGAGCAAATTGATATTCTTTCTCGGCGGGGCCGGGAGCGGCAAAACAACCCTTGCCAAAGCTCTCTCCCGTAAATATAAAGCTGCTTTTTTTGATATGGATATCCTGCTGCGTCCTGCTGCCGAAGCAATAATGACCCTACAGGGACTCGATCCATCCGATCGCGATTCACCGGAATACAAACGGTTATGCCGTGACCTGGGATACCGTATTACGATGGATGCTGCACTGGACAACGTGCAATTGGGTATCGATACAGTTGTTGTTGGACCCTTTACCAAAGAAATCGGAACTCCGGACTGGATCGAGCAGGAACTCGTACGGATCGGACGTTCCCTCGACGATACGGATGTACGTGTAGCCTATATTTATCTGGCAAATGAAGCGTTGTATCGTGAGCGGATTACAGACAGACAATCTCCGCTGGATGAGTGGAAGCTGGAAAACTGGGATGCCTTCACAGCCTCACTTGCCCGAAAACAAGTCGCCTGGCCGTTGCCCGCTTCAGCCGTGGCTTATATCGATAATTCCGATGAGAGCCCTGATATCGCGTTTGCTGAAGTCGAACAACGAATATACGAATAAACATGGAATGACCCTGAACCCATCCGTTCAATACACTCTCATGCTTAGCTTATACGCTCATTAATCCGCACTTAAAAGGGGTATATGTCATGATGACCCGCACAGGTCTAACGTGACAAATACCCCTTTACAATCCAAACGTTACATCCAGTCTCCATCCTCGTTACAAAAAATGCTTCGTAATATAATCCTGCTCCAGAGGTGTAATCACGGTGCGATCCACGGGCGGCCCTTCTGTCAGATACTCTGCCACTTCAGCCACTCGATTGGATTCCAGCTCTGCTGTAAATACGAGATTGGCCATCCCTAGTGTCTCCACCAATGTTCCCCTAGCTCTAGCGTGAAGCATGAATAAGGTATATAAATCCGGTCGTTTCAACTCCGTCATTGCCCGCGCTATCCAAGCCAAATCGGCCTTGTTGTTCTCCTCAGTATGATGCTTTTTAGGATGTCTCTTTAGGCCGAGATCACACCATAAAATGCGGCGCTCCTCTACATCAATAATGGCCGGAATACAAATACGGGCATCCACCGTCAGTTCAATTCGCTCCTGCACCGTTGAAGGTTCAAACATCTCATCGGACTGTGGCGCCTGACGCATCATCCAGCCAGCATAACACTCCGGCAGGTCCTTGAAGGCATCTGCCCTGAATGCGTCAACCATGATCACCATATAACGTGCGCCCAACCTGGAAACCGATGGCAAGTGCACATCCATATACTTTGCCACTCCATCTGATGCCGTCACTATATCTCCGCTATGTGCAGCCTGATATTCATCCGCTTGCCGATAGGTGCAGGATGTCTGGTCGATATAACGCCAGATCGGATCAAAAAGTACACTCGACAGATCGGCATCCACACGACCGGTTGGTTCATCGCCCATCATGCCTTCTTTCCACCACAGGAACAAGCGAACCGTATCTCCTGTGGGCAACGATAGCCATGACGCACGCGATAGAGCTCGAATGGATTCGCTTGCCCGGCGTTTCCCCGATGGAACCGTAAAGTCTTGAAGTCTCTCATCAATATAGACATTACCAAGCGGGGGAAGCCCGGCAAATCGTTTCAACAGTATATGCTCTACCGACGAAATTACCGTATGAATATCCTCCAGTGATAAAGGCTGCAACGGTTTAGTGGAGACATACAGATTTGCCGTGTTGCCATTTTGGAAAAAGCTCCTCCTGGCCTGGAACTCATTCCTTGTGCTGAAGTGGGCCAACACCCGAATCAGCGCCTGAGTCGAGACCTTTTCTTCCACAACTTCCAATTTGCCGATCACATGCTGTACCGGAACACCGGAACGAATCATTCGGTCCAACTGACCGACCATCTCTATTGGACGTTCTGTGAGCGTCTCCAGAATAAGCTGGTTATCCTTCTGTTCAAATGCCCGTTCCACCCTGCCATGAAAGGTAAGCGGTCGTTCACCGCGTCGCAGCTGGTTCAGCGCCGCTACTGCCCTTGGATAACGGTGCTGATACTCACCCGGATGCAATCGCTCGGCCAATCTCAGCCAGCGCCCTTTATATCGAAACAAATCCTCCAACGGGTCCGAAGCGGCCTCCAGTAAAGCGAGTATTACCCGACGTTCAGATCGCTTAAATGAACGGAAGCGGGTATTCTCCTTCAAAGTGACATCTCCATCGGAACAGGCCACAGCCAAGCACAATATATCTGTTGCTGTCCGCAAATGCCGCTGGAATTGCTCCAACGAAGCACGCCCCGCTTTTAATAAAGCCGCACAATAAACGGCAGCATTTTCCCTCACAGGTATTTGCCCCGGCTCTGGCTCATATGCGGACCAGCCCTCATACTCTGTTGCAAACCAGATCAACTGATCTCTTGCTGCTGGCTTTAACGCAGCTTTCGCTGCAAGCAGGTCTATTCCCACTTGGTAAAAATCCGCTTCACTGCCGAGCTGAATTACACGCAGGCGCAGCTTGTCCAGCCATAATATGCGCTGCTCCTGTTCATTTTCATGTTCAGGAAACTGCTGTTTCCATGAGTGCATCAAAACATTCAGATAAAGCTGACTCTCCTGAATATTCATTTTTTGCTTGGGAAATCTGGGATACATGATGGTTTCCTGTAAATCGATTTCTTTCATCTGTTGAAGCTCACTCATCAGTCGCTCAAACCAGGAAACAAATGTGCTCCGTTCCCAGGTACGCAGCACATCTATTAATTTCGTCGAAAACGTATATCCCAGCGATTCCAAATTTCTAAGTGCAGTCGCCAATATACGCACAGGCAGCTTGCCCTTGCGCTCTGCGATGATCACTTTCAAATCCCTGCTGAAATAGATTGAGAATAAGTCCATTACTTGTACTCTCCCACATGACGATAATATATTCAGCATTGGTATACTTGGCCTATCTCGTGACGATTCTTCATATGTATAAAGCGGTCCAAAAACTAAAAAAATCAGGGAAGCGGTACCCCTAGTACTATTAAGAGTTCAGAAGGAAGGGATACCATAGCCTGATTAATGCATATTATATCTTATATTTGCAGATTAGAGAATATCACATCGGAAAGAGCGCAGCGTAAGGATTAAATATTACTCTTGAAAGTGTCTTGTATACAATCATTGTCAGTTATATCATACCAACTCATAAAAGGATCCTTCCAAAGTCGTTATATTCACCTTAATTCCTCGGTGTGAGATTAAATTTAACATTACCAAACAATGTTGTGTTTGCATTCCCAGTAAAATCATCCATTACATGTGCGTTATTTTGGTCTGTATGTTCCAAAATCAATACGTTATATTTCTGATCATAATGCATGCCACCCAACTTAAATTGTACTGGAATGTTCTGAGAAACTACTGCCGACGATAAGGCCTTAATTAGATCTGATTCATGCTTCTCGCGAATTGTAGTGTACGTACCAACAGGCACTGTAATTGTATAAGAAATGCCGTCCACACTGAATGTAAAAGTGTTGTTGCTAGTAGTAATTGTGACCTGTTTATTGATATCTATAGATCCCCAAACTTGTTGTCCATATGTAAAAATATTTTTCATCTCCCTTTTCGTCCGACTTAGTAATAAAACAAGTTATGAATGCCTTCATTGTCATGATTATAGTTTAGGTCATTATAGGTTTTTCTAACGCATTCTTCATTGATGATGGACAATATTCAAAACATCGGGTTCCATAAGGTGTACAGCTTGTGTCCGTATTGGAAGATATATCTTCAAAATCATGGGCTGATCTCATCTTCATAATTCAATTTTGAATTTACAAAATGTACAACAAAAAAGCCGCAGTGATAAACACCGCAGCTCCCTTTCTTCTTTATATACACGCTTCATTCATTACGATTTGGACAATTCAATGAATCCTTCACCAAATACATCACGCACATCATGAATCGTTATGAACGCAATTTCGTCCTCTGCTCGCACAATCTTCTTCAGCATCGGAACTTCTTGTTTGCTAATGACAATATATAAGATCTCTTTCGGGTTCTTCGTATAATAGCCATGACCAGACAGGACGGTGACTCCCCGATCCATCTTCTCAATGACCTGCTGAGCAATGGCATCCTGTTTGGCAGATATAATCGTAACTGCTTTTTTCGGATTGAGCCCTTCAATAATGAACTCCATCGTTTTGGTCCCAACGAACAGCATGACAATCGTACACATCAACCCTTGCGGCCCTATAATGAAGAATGAAGAGAACGCCACGATCAGATCGAAGAATAACAGTCCATAACTGATGTTCCAATCCAGATATTTGTTGGCAAGTCGGGCCAGAATAACCGTCCCCGCCGTTGTGCCTCCTACTCTAACAATCAAGCCGATACCCAGACCGGCAAATAATCCACCAAAAATAGTATTGATCCAAAGCTCGTCCGAGGCGATCGTCCAGCTCTCGGTCAAGTGCAGGAACAGCGAGTTGAATACCACCGCAATAATGGTATACACCGTAGTCGTTCTGTCCAGAAACTTGTACCCCACAAGCAACAAAATACCATTCAGAAGCAAGTTCATTAGTCCAGGAGACCATTCAAAGAGATAATACAAAATAATGGTAATCCCGGTAACGCCACCTTCAGCCAAATCATTCGGGATGACGAACAGGTTTACTGCAAGTGCGAACAGAAAGGCACCCGCCATAATAAATAGAATATCCGTTATTCTTTTCTTCATCATTCACTCCATCCAATCCATCAGAAAATCAACCTATCAACCAATTTCATAAGTTGTCTAACCACTCAATGATAGATTCTACCATGCCATGAGCAAAATTTGTATACATAATACAAATTGTTGCGCGAATTGTACAAAGGATTCTGAAAATACTGCTTTTTTAGCTCTACAAAGCGGATTCCCATCGTTCACACATGACATTTGTCATGGGTCATCATTGATATTCATCATTACAAAGTGCTGACGTTTATGACTTACTGCACTGGACGCATTCTTATACAATGATAAAAACGCCTCACTCGGAGACATTTTCCCAGGAAGCGTTAGGTTATGACTGAGTACAGTTATCGACCATTGAAGGAGGACGTACGTCTATGAGCAGAACCAAAGAGATGGCGCTTAAAAAAGAAGTAACCCCTTATGAGAAAAATAATCTTCGCCTGAGTATCCAACAATTAGTGAATTCCATACTGCCACTATTATTATTATGGGCCGCAGCGTACTATAGCCTGTCCGTGTCCTACTGGCTGACTTTTCCGATTGCCCTCGTAGCCTCGGGATTTGTCCTTAGAACATTTATTATCTTCCATGACTGCTGTCATGGTTCATTTTTCAAAAGCAAACGTGCCAACGACATTCTCGGCACCATTACAGGGGTATTAACCCTGACGCCTTACCTGCAATGGAAAAACGAACATTCCATTCATCACGCAACGAGCAGCAATCTCGATAAACGTGGTGTAGGTGATATCTGGGTCATGACCGTTGATGAATACAAAGCCGCTTCCCCTTGGGGTCGTCTCTTCTACCGTATTTATCGTAATCCGTTTGTCATGTTTGGTATTGGACCCATTTATGTGTTTTTGTTCGCTTACCGCTTTAACCGTAAAGGTGCAAGACGTAAAGAACGTATGAATACTCACCTGACTACAGTGTTGATTGTAGCCCTTTATGCCTTTATGTGCTGGTTAATCGGCTGGCAGGCTTTTGTACTGGTGCAAGCACCCGTATTTTTCTTCTCCGGCTTCTTCGGTATCTGGCTGTTCTACGTACAGCATCAATTTGAAGATACGTATTTTGAACATGAAGATGAGTGGAGTTATGTAAAAGCTGCGGTAGAAGGTAGTTCATATTATAAACTGCCAAAATTGTTGCAGTGGATTAGCGGCAATATCGGGTTCCACCATGTGCATCACTTGAGCCCACGTGTACCCAACTATTATTTGGAAGAAGCACATAACGCAACACCGCCATTGCAGAATGCTACAACGATTACGCTTCGTTCCAGTCTGGCTGCCCTTCGCTTCCGTCTGTGGGACGAAGAATCCAAGCAATTTATCAGCTTTGGTCAGATCAAAACCTTATCCCGCAAGCCTTACGTTCAACCGCCTATCCGATTAAACAACCAAGCGGGTCTGACAGAGAAGCCTTAACTCTGTCGGATTCGTTTTCTTGTATTCAGGCTAAAGTCATGCTACAGTCAGGCTAAGTTTGAGTACACTGCAAGTCCGAGGAGGAGAATTTTCATTCAAAAGTGGATGCAGCTCTTTTATAAAAATACAGGTTTAAATCCATATGTATGGCTCGTTTTTTTCATCCTGCCCTTCTATTATATTTCGCAATATTCCAAATTGTGGCCCATGGTGGCGGGAATTTTCATCATTCTGTTCTTCTTCGTCTGTTATTTGCTTGCCTTCATCACAAAGGGCTGGCAGGTGTATATGTGGATCGGACTGCTGATCGCCATATCAATTACGATGACCATCGCCTATGATTATGCCTACTTCTCGTTGTTTCTTGCTTTTTTTATTGGGAATATTAAAAATAAAGCCGGTTTCTTCACCCTCTATTCGGTGAATTTGGCAGCCAGTTTTCTAACCATTAACTATAGTTTCATCAAGCAGAGCACCCTGCTGCTCAGTCAGTTTCCGTTTGTATTCATCAGTCTTATGGCATCCATCCTGCTCCCGATCAGCACGTATAACAAAAACAAACGGGAACAGCTGGAAGGCCAACTGGAGAATGCCAACAAACGGCTGGATGATCTGGTGAAAATGGAAGAACGGCAACGCATCGCACGAGATCTGCACGATACACTTGGACAGAAGCTCTCCCTTATCGGTCTAAAAACCGATTTGGCGAGGCGTCTGCTTCGCACCAATCCCGATCAGGCCGAGATCGAATTGAATGACCTGAGACAAACAGCGAGCACGGCCCTGAAGGAAGTTCGAGAGATGGTAACCACCATGCGTGGTACACAATTAGTAGATGAGCTATTCCGTGCCGAACAGATTTTGAAGGCGGCCTCGATTGAATATGTACTGGAAGGCAATCCGAAATTGCAGGATACGTCCCAGCTGAATGAAAATGTGCTCGGCATGTGTCTGAAAGAAGCAGTCACGAATGTTGTCAAACACAGTCAGGCAGCTGTATGCACCATCCGTATTGAGGAAACACCGTCCGATAATGTGCTGACGGTTCAGGATAACGGCGTCGGAATCGAACGTACCCGCAAACAAGAACGGCGTGGTACTGGAATCTTGGGTATGAAAGAACGACTTGAATTTGTTAACGGATGTCTGGATATTCGCTCCGGAACAGGCTTGGAAGGTACAAGCATTGTCATCCATGTTCCCAAGCTAGTCCGCAAACCAATTAAGGAGGTTGAAGAATGATCAGGATCGTAATCGCCGAAGACCAGCGTATGATGCTGGGGGCCTTGTCTTCCCTGCTCAACCTGGAAGAGGATATGGAGGTGGTTGGGCGTGCAAGTAACGGACAGGAAGCCCTTGCTCTTGTCCGTGAGCATATGCCTGACATCTGTCTGATGGACATTGAAATGCCCGTCAAAAGTGGCCTGGAGGCCGCTGAGGAACTTAAGGGTATGAACTGTAAAGTCATTATTTTGACAACCTTTGCCCGGACTGGCTATTTCGAACGAGCTTTGAAAGGCGGTGTACGCGGTTATCTGTTAAAGGATAGCCCCATCGAAGAACTGGCTGAAGCGATCCGTCAGGTCATGAATGGAAGACGTATTTTCGCTCCCGACCTGGTGGATGAGGCTTATGTACAAGAGAATCCGCTAACCGAACGTGAAAATGCCGTTCTCGGCCTGATGGCCGATGGCAAAAATACAAAGGAAATTGCCGGACATCTATTTATTACAACCGGCACGGTGCGGAATTACATCTCTATTATCCTCAATAAGTTAAATGCGAGTAACCGCATTGAAGCCATTACCCGCTCAAAAGAAAAAGGGTGGTTTAAATGAAAGTACCGCTTTAACCCACTGAAACATAAATAAATAAGGTACGACGATGGAACGATGTACCTTGCTAATACAAAAATAGGCTGGTCTGGAGCACTCACTCCAGGCCAGCCTATTTCCTTTTGAAGCTTCATTTTAAAGCCATACGATTTATTTTACAGAAACCACCATGCCCAAAGCTTCCAGAGGCACCTGCTCGGTCTGGAGCTGATGATTCTGCTTGCCTTCTTGCCAGGAGATCGTTACATTGACGCTTTTACCACCGCTTGGGTACTCCACATTGACGAATCCTTTTTCCTTTGGTACAGGCAGTGTATGGGACTCCAAATATTCCACCATTTTCTTCGCAATCCCCGGATTGTTCATGTTATCCTGGGAAACAGATCGAATCTGAAGCGTCCATCTCCCTTCTGTCCAAGTGAGATACTGACTGCCCGCCGCGCCTTCAGTCATGCCCTTGATGCCATGTCCCAGATCCACTGTCATATCCTTCGGCACGTCATTCAAGTCTGTATCAGGGGAAATATCCGTACTGTTCGGATCCTTATACGTCTTCACTTCATAGGATGCCAGAACAGGCACCTTGCTGCCAGAGGCCGTCAACGAAGCATCATTCACCGCAACAGGCTGGTCAGTAGAATAAAAGTTAATATGGAACGCATCTGAGGTATTCGATGTAATCGATGCAGTCAGATGTTTTCCTTTTTCCAAGGAAAATGAAGTAGGGAACGAAGCGTTTTTCATCTTCAGCTGACTGCGGATGTCCTGAATGATGTCGTTTGAGCTTTGCTGGGCTTGACCGTTACTGACCGTTTCCGGATTCGATGTTGATGTCCCGCTGCCTGCCGAACCTTCCGTGCCCGTTGTTCCTGTTGTATCAGTTCCGCTATCTTTCGTTCCACCGGAGAAATCCGCTCCTCCACTTCCTGACTGAGTCTGTTCGCCAACCGCAGGGTATGTGTTATCCGCTGTTGATGTTTTGGTATCCTGACCACCACACCCTGCAAGAGCAAGCAGCACTGCTGTTGTCACAGGAATCGTCATCCATAATTTAGGTTTACTCATGTTGTTGTCCTCCTTGAAGCTGTTATTGAGATTAACTACATTGTTGTCCAGCCAGTATATTAACGTTTGTCATTCCAGAAATTCACGGGCTGCACTTTCTTCGTCAGCACTTCAAAATGGTATCCTTCTGCTTTCAGTGTTTTTAACACTTGCGGAAGTACTTTTAATGTCGCTTCCTGATCGTGCATCAATACCACAGGGGTGGTTCCGCTTTTTTGCACATTATGGATCTGCTTCATCACGCTGTTGTACACTTTCTGATGATCCTTCTTGTATTTCCAATCTTCGGAATCCACATTCCAATCCCACAGATGGAATCCACCCTGACCTAATAGAACATTGCGGTATGCAGGTTTGAGATACGGTTTGCTACCGTACGGAGTGCGAACGAGACTTGTTTTGACGCCTGCCACTTTGTTCAGACTTTCATTTGCCTTCTGCATTTCTTTCAAACCACTATATGCGGATTTATAAAATTTGCTAGGAACATGCGTTACACCGTGCAAGCCCAGTCCATGTCCGTCTGCAACGATACGCTTGGTGGCCTTCTGAAATTTCTCCATCTGAGGTCCGAGCATGAAGAATGTTGCTTTGGCATTGTACTGATCCAGTATATCCAGCAATTGTCCCGTGTGGGCGGTCGGTCCATCATCGAAAGTTAGATATATGACCTTGGAGCTCGCTTTATTTCCAGCATTCTTGGATGCGGATGATGTAGCTGAAGCCGATTGCGGCAGTAACAATGGAATGATAAATAGAATAGCAAGTGCGGTGATGAACGTTTTGCGAATATGTAGCATAATAAAAGTCTCCCTTATGTCTTGTATTTCCCCGGGTGTCGATGTTTCTCTCAATGCAGCCCTTGGCGATAATCCTAATACTATCAAAAAGAGTGCGTCCCATTCTCGTTTCAAATGCTACGTTCGAGTTACACTTTTGTCAGATTAACCAAAAAAATAAAACGAATTTGATAGATTTGCTCGAAAAGGAACATCCGACGGGATAGATCAATGTTGACATATATTCTATTAACCCAGATTGTGGCTTCTGATAGATTTAGTATTGGAATTTATATGAAACCAGCGAGGGAATCTTAAAATGATATAACAAAAAAGCCTGCCCGAGAGCAGACCTTTCATATGTAGATCGATTTTCTTTTCGTTCAGATTAATCCTGATTACAATTGCAACGTTCTTATTACTCTGCTGGAGCAGTAAAGGAACGTTTGCCAAATTCGGCGTCCAGCATGTAGAAAGCATTGCTGTCTTTTTCGATGCGGCGTAACTTCTGAATGATATTGTCAAACAGAGCTTCCTCTTCGACTTGCTCATCAATGAACCATTTCAGGAAATACATTGTGGCATGTTCACGCTCATTCAGGGCGATATCAGCCAGATTGTAGAATTTCTTCGTATTTTGCTGCTCATGTGCATATCCGTGTTCAAACACATCCAGCATTGAGGAATACTCATTTTTGGGTTCAGGCAATGCAGCGAGGGTTGCACGCTGGCCGCGATCATTCAGAAATTTGTATATTTTCATCCCGTGGAACCGCTCTTCCTCCGCCTGCACGATGAAGAAATTCGCAAATCCATCCAGGCTTTTGCTCGAACAGTAGGCAGCCATCGCAAGATATACATGCGCTGAATAAAACTCGAAGTTCATCTGTTCATTTAGAGATTCTGTCAACTCTTTACTCATCAGGAATACACCTCATTCTTTCTCTAGGGATGGTCCTATTCTACCATAACAACAACTGGACTTACATTGATTTTTCTACAAAATTCGCCAATGACTGATTACCTCTCTTCCTATATAATTACATAGTTCTCGCTCTAAAATCATTTCATTCTGGAAGGCAGGCCTTTTTATTTCATGAACACATCTACGCAGCTCAAAAAAACCATAGGCATGCCGCAAGCTGTTGCGCTTTATATAAGTGCGGTTCTTGGTTCAGGTGTCCTCATTGTACCCGGACTTGCTGCCGAACTGGCAGGCCCGGCCTCACTCCTCGCCTGGGGAGGCATGGTTCTGCTGATTCTCCCGCTTGCCCTATCCATGGGGCTACTCTCGGCACGCTACCCCAACGCAGGAGGCGTGTCCCATTTCGTTACTCTCGCTTTCGGACAACGGGCAGGAGCCTTAGTTGGCTGGTTCTTTCTGATGTCCGTTCCCATTGGTGCTCCCGTGGCTGCCCTTACAGGTGCAGGTTATATGACAGCAGCACTTGGACTTGGTGACGGATATCGAACAGCGATCGCAGCTGCCATGCTCGCGGCTGGACTGATCATTAACATCGTGGGCATGCAGGTCGCCGGAAAGGTACAGATCGGCGTGGTGCTGGCGATTATTATCGTGCTCGTCATGGCGTTTGTGTTCGCTATTCCAAATATGGAATCCATACATTACACACCATTCATGCCGAACGGTTGGGTAAGTGTCGGTCAGGCTGGCGCCATTCTGTTCTGGTGTTTTATTGGTTGGGAAGCTGTATCTCACCTGTCTGAAGAATTTACTGATCCACGCAAGGCAGCTATTAAAGGCGTAACGATTGCAGCAATCATTGTAGGTGTGCTCTATTTTCTGACTGCTCTGGCGACAGTCGGAACGCAAAGCTATCTTCATGGCGGGGCAGATGTCTCCCTTGTATGGATTATTAGTCAGGCTCTCGGTTCCTGGGGCGGATTAATTGCCGGGCTGACTGGCATATTTATTTGCACCGCTACGGTCATTGCATACGCTGGTGCCGCTTCACGTGTCGCTTATGCCCTGGCAAGACAAGGGGCTGCCCCGCAATGGATGTCCCGTTTATCCAGTCGGTACCATACTCCAATTGCTGGAATCGGCTTCCTCGCCATCTGCTTCACTCTCGTATTGGGTATCTATGGATCTGGTCTGGTGTCGCTAACCACGCTCATTCAGCTGCCCAATGCAACGTTTATTCTCACCTATCTTGGCGGATGCGCAGCAGGAATCCGATTACTCAAGGGCAGTCGTACTGGGGTAACCATCAGCTGGATTTCCTTTGTGGCCACAGCTATCGTGTTCCCTTTTGCCGGGTGGGCCGTTCTATATCCTGTCGTAATTGTTGTCCTCTACGGACTCTTCAGCCGTAAACGGCAATCCTGAATCAAAAAAAGCTCTGCCATAATGGCAGAGCTTCTTTCATTCATTGGGAATAACGTATTATACCAAGAACGCTTTGGAGATGATAACCAACAGGATGAACAGAACCAGAATGGCACCTATAGAAGTAAAACCTCCGTATCCGTAGCCTCTTCCTTCTCCACCTAATACTTCGCTCATTGACCGTACCTCCTCTGCAACTGGTATGGGTTATCTTATGCAGGGAGTACGGATTTGACAGGGCGGATGCCCCCAATGTTCAAATTTGTTTCTTAATCTCCGTTCAGTATCGGGGAGAATCAATACGCATAATATCCAGGAAAGGCACTTTGGCCGTAAATTCCTCTTCCGTATACTCCACATGCACAAGCCGGGTACGTGAATCCAGCTTGACGATGACCCCATGAACCTGGTCTTCCTTGCCCCATACCGTCAGCAATACTTCCGAACGTTCACGAAATGCTTCGACCAGCTGGTTTCCAAGCTCTTCCAGCTCGAATTCATCCCGCGTTGGTCTTTTTGCCACTTTTGCTTTTGCCAATTTGGCGGCCTCCTCTACAGCTAATCAGGCGCCCCCTATTCCGAAGGGTGTTGCCGAAGTCAGATATTATAAGTATACCATTCATTCACGTTCGTGTAATGTCATGACTCCAAAATGAAGCGAAAAAACCCTTACATTTACAGGTAAAAGCTATTGTCTCCCATTATTCGTCGCTATCTTCGACAATAATAGTATATACATTCGAAGTGGATTGTCCTGAATGCCTTTGACCGTTCCACTCGTAAGTATACATTGCAGTTAAGGACCCCTGCTGGATTCCCAATTGTTCGGCTGAGGATATCTGTGCAACGTAAGTGACCCTTTTCTCTGCTCCAGGTTCCATCTCACCCAAATGTAAATATTTTGGTGAAGAATACTCTGATATGGTCGCTCGATCCCGTACTTCTGCTTCCCCAATCCACTTGGCTCCTGGAGGAAGGACATCAGCGAGCTGCACCCTCGCAGTCCAGGACCCTGTATTGGTCACATGTATATGAAAGGTTACATTTCCTCCCCTTTCAATCAGATCAGGCTTCACTTCCACATGGACCGAGATGATAGGATACTTCAACTGAATAAACGTCGAATTAGAGGAAATGATTCGTTGCACAGAACGGGAATCGGGCAAGCGAAATGTATAGATCAGGCGAGCCTGATTCATTAGCTCGAAGATTGCAGGTGCATCCTGCTCCTGCTTTGTAAGGATCACTTCAAATTGGATATTAACCGCAGATCGTGCATTCAGCGTTCCCAGATTGATGCCTTTGACTAGACTTGTTCCAGGCCGTTTTACACCATTCCACCCGAGACTTCCTTCGACATAACGCATGCCTGACGGAAGAAAATCCGTCACGACAGCATCCACTGCAAATGAACCTTCATTGTGTACTGTTATCTGATACTGAACGGTATCCCCAGGAATAGCAAGGGGCGGATTTACACTTTTTGCAATCGAAATTCGGGGCTGAACGACTTGTAAAGTTGCTACGTTTGAGTATACAGTCTCCAAATTTTCACCTGAAACATACTCTAACACTGCCTGGATTGTTAAGGTCTCGGCTACGATGCCTCCTGTTACCTGTACTCGAAATTGAATTGGCACTGTTCTTCCCGGCAATACCTCACCAATCCAAATTCCGGAATCAGGCGTCGTCTCTGGAACAAAAATCTCATTCACTATGACACTTCCCGGTAGAAATTCAATGCCTTTGGGCAATGGGATCATTACAGTTGCATCGTTTCCTATGATAAAACCCGGATTGCTCACCAAGAGCTTATAAGTGACGATATCCCCGACAAAGGTCTGAACACGATCTGCATTCAAAACCAACGACAGACTTGACGAGACCAGGTTTACTTCTACCACGTTGGATTTCTCTTCTCCCTTAACTGTTCGCCCTTCCGGCGTCAAAAACTCATAATGTACCCTCGCTTGATTCACCAGCTTCAGGGCCGGCGGGAGACCGACGATGATCACCTGAAAATGAATTCGCAACGTCATTCCGGGTGCCACTTCCTGTGCCGGAACTCCTATCTCCGGTGATACTCCCGGTAGCGGAGTCCCATCCCGAAGCACACTATTGGGAAGAAGTGAAGTTTCCGATGAAAGCGAATCCAACAAATGGACCATGGCAGGACAATTACCGGAATTCATAATTTCGATCAGGTAGGTCAGCGTCTGCCCCAGAGCAGCCTCAGCAACGTTGCAAAACTTGTGAACTTTCAGCCTGGGGCCGATCCATGGTGTAACTACCGTATTGGAATAAGCCACCTGTTCCAGTTCAGTCGCACCCGAGCTGAATCGAACCAGTGACTGATTCTTTAGCGTGTGGGACAACGGACCGGAAGAATGGCTCATATCACCACAACCTCTACTCGGAATGTAATGGTAATTGAAGCACCGGCAGCAATCGATCCGAGCGTTATTCCTGTATTCGGATTTCCGGTAGGCCTTGCCACGCCATCCACCGTAACACTTCCAGGTACAAATACGGTGCCTGTTGGTACAGGGTCTACCATGACCACGTTATTGACCACTTCGATGCCAGTATTGGTTACCACAACCGTATAGGTGATCACATCGCCGACAACAGCATCAACTGCACTTGTGCTTTTGACAACGACAACATTTGGTGCAGAGACAGGAATCACCAGAACGTTGGAGGATACCGTATCGGTCAACTGACGGCCATCCGGCGGACTAAATGTATAATTGGCCACAGCCTGATTGACCAGCTGCTGATTCTGCGGCAAAGAATCCACAGTAACTTCAAGGGTGACTGTCACATTAACGGAACCTCCTGGAGGTATCGTGCCAACCACAATTCCTGATTCCGGATTCGCACCTGGCTGTGGAACACCATCAATCAGGACGCTATTGGGAAGGAGTACTGCTCCATCCGGAATGTTATCCGTCAGTGTCAAATCCGCTGCCAGATTGCCACTGTTCGAGATGGAAAAAGAGTAGACGATGGTGTCACCGATTGTCGCATTGGACGTACTTGCTGTTTTGGTTACGGCAATAATCGGTTGATAAATTGGCGTAACCACCGTATTCGAATAGGCTGCTCCCGAGAAGATACCTGATGTGAAACTTACCGATGACTGACTGCTCACTTGCGGCGGTGCAGGCAGCGTATTGACCCGAACCGCATACGATACCGCTACAGATGCTCCAGGTGCCAAGGAACCCAGCGCTATGCCAAGTGCAGGGTTTGCCGAGAGACGCGGAACACCGTCTACCAGGACACTTCCAGTAACAAAGGTAACAGCCGAACTGATTGGATCAGTTAATACAATGTTATTAACAGGATCAATTCCGTTATTGGTCACAACCATCTCATATACAATCGTATCTCCTACCACAGCATCCACTGCAGCTGTCGTCTTCACTACACGTACATCCGGCGCAGATACCTGAATATTGAGTGTATTGGACGATATACTGCCCCCCAGAGTTCTTCCGTCAGGCAATGTATAAGAATATGTCGCAGATGCCTGATTCGAAATGGACTGGCTCAACGGAAGGGTAACAATAACGACCGAGAACATGACCAAGGTCGTTGTAGAAACGACGCCAAGCGGAATGCCTGAAGCAGGATTGGCACCCGGTGCAGATGCCCCGTTAATAATGACGCTATTCGGCACGAGCTCTGTTCCTGCAGGGATCGTATCGGTTAACGTGACTGATGCCCCATAGTTTCCTGCATTGGAGATCGCGATGCTGTAAACGACGGTATCCCCTACCGTAGCTATAGTCTGGTCGCCCGTTTTGACTGCGGACAGAATCGGCTGATAGACGGGTGTTGTAACTGTATTGGAAAATGTTGTTGCCGAAAACGCACCTGATGTAAAACTTACCGTGGACTGGTTATTCAGAACTGCACTTGCCGGGAGCGCTGTAACCTGCACACTGAAAACAACGGTCACGGTAACACCAGGTGCGATGGAACCAAGCGTTATTCCGGTAGATGGGTTAGCACCTGGTCGAAGAACACCATCAATAAACACGCTGTTTGCTGTAAGAACAGTACTTGTCGGCACTGCATCCGTGAAGACCACATTGCTGACCGTCGCAATTCCGTTATTGGTTACTGCAATGCTGTACGTTACGACATCACCAACAGATACAGCCGTAGATGTCGTCGATTTCACCACATCAACATCTGGAGCCGACACTGAAATGGTAAGTACATTAGACAAAACTGAACCCGTGATGCTGCGTCCATCAGGCAGCGTAAAGGAAAGAGCGACCGAAGCCTGATTCACCAGTTGTTGCGGGGTCGGCAATGTATCAATAACTACGGAAAAGGTAATCGTTGTTGTAGCCCCGGCAGCGACTGTGCCTGCCGGAATGCCTGCTGCGGGATTGGCGGCAGGTAATGGCTGACCATTCACAATGACACTGTTCGGAACAAGAATGGTTCCCGCAGGGATATTGTCCGTCAGGTTAATCTGGGCACCATAGTTCCCCTGATTGGTCACGGTAACCGTATAACTAACGGTGTCCCCAACGGTAGCGTTTTGTGTACTGGCCGTTTTTTGTGCTGTGAGTATAGGCTGGAAGACGGGTGTAACTACAGTATTGGAGAACGTTGTGTTGGAGAAAGCCCCCGAGGTAAAACTGACTGTGGATCGATTGCTTAATTGGCCGCTTGTCGGGATTGCGTTGACATTGATACTAAAAGTGACGGTAGCGGACGCTCCCGGAGCTAACGTACCGAGCGATATCCCCCCTGCCGGATTGGAGCCGGGCTGCACCACCCCATTCACCGTGACACTGCCTGCAACAAAGGAGGCTCCAGGAGGGATCGGATCTGAGAACTGAATATTGTTGACCGGCACTATTCCGCTGTTCGTTACCAGAATGGAGTAAGTGACTGTATCACCTACGGCAGCCGCAGTCGAAACTGTACTTTTAACTACGGCTACGTTTGGTGATGAGACTGGAAATGTCAGCGTATTTGAAGTAGCTGTTCCTGTTAACGTGCGCCCGTCAGGAGGTGTAAATGTAAAAGAAGACGTAGCAAAATTGCTAAGTTGCTGCGGAGATGGAAGTGAATCCACTACAACCGCGAACGTGACGACAGCTGTCGTTCCTGCAGCTACATTTCCTACGGGTATGCCCGCTCCAGGTGTCGCTCCCGGCTGTGGTATTCCTGAAACCACAACGCTGTTGGATACTAATGTAGTCGCAGCAGGGATGGTATCCGTCACTGTGACATTTGCCGCCAGATTGCCTGTATTGCTGACAGACACTGTGTATACAACCGTATCACCTACGGTCGCATTCACTGTATTCGCTGTTTTGACGAGTGAAATTTGCGGTTGAATGACCGGAGTCTGTGTTGTATTGGAAGATGATGACCCCGAAAATGAACCGGATGTGAAGCTGACCGTCGACTGATTGTTAATCTGTGAAGGAATCGGCATAGTAATCGTCACCTCAAAAGTTACGGTTACTTCGGCTCCTGGAGCCAAAGTACCGATTGGAATGCCGGCGGTCGGATTGGAGAGCGGGAAAGAAGTCCCGTTCACAATGACACTTCCGGGTACAAATGGGGTATTCGAAGAAAGAGGGTTGATGTAAACCACATTATTCACTGCTACTGTTCCATTGTTGCGAATAACAGATCTGTATCGAATGACATCCCCGACTACGCCATAATCCACATTGTCACTGTTTACAATCGTTACATTGGGCAGGGATACGGGAATGGTAATCGTGTTCGATGATGAGAACCCGGAGACCGTTCTCCCACTTGGAAGAGTGTAGGCGAATGATGCAACTGCCTGGTTAGTCAACTGCCTTGGATCCGGCAAACTTGTGACTGTTGCAACAAATGTGACTGTTGCGCTTGATCCTGCAGCAATCAATCCCAAATTAATTCCTGTTGCCGGGCTAACGCCCGGTGTAGGTATCCCATTTATAATGACGCTGTTCGTACTAAATACAGCTCCCGCAGGAATCGGATCGGTTATGGTAACCGTTGCGGCAATATTGCCTGAATTGTTGACTTGGATGGAGTAATTAAAGGAATCCCCTACTGTCAAATTTGATGTGCTAGCTGTTTTCACCACTTGGATTACGGGTTGGAATATGGGTGTATTCACCGTGACGGACGAAGAAACGCCATTAAAACTGCCGGACGTAAATGCTGCACTTGCCCGGTTGCTGACTGAACCTGTTGACGGGACGGATGTTACTCTTGTTTGATAGGTCACTGTTACGCTGCTCGAGCTATTCAATGTACCGACAGCAATGCCCGAAATTGGACTTGCGTTTCTTGCAGCAGTTCCATTAATTGTGACACTGCCTGACACAAATTCCGAACCAGTTGGTAAATCCGATATAACCAGATTTTGTACTGCACTGCTCCCTGCATTTGTTGCATTCACCGTGTAGGTAAGTACATCTCCTACAGTGGCGTCTGGCGTATTTACTGTTTTGCTAATGGATAGATTGGGGCTTGATGCAGGTATGCGAACAACATTGGATACACTGCTTCCCGAGAGATTACGTCCACTCGGAAGCTGGTACGTATAACTAGCACTCCCCTGATTCTCGAGCGTTGGCGGTGATGGGAGTGTAGTGAGTGTAGTTCGGAACACAACCGTTGCTGTTCCTCCTGGCTGGAGGCTGCCCAGCGTTATTCCGGTTAATGGGCTGGTCCCGGGACGCGCATTACCATTTACCGTTACTGAATCCGGGACAAACGTCAGACCTGTCGGAATCGTATCGGTTACAATCACTTGAGTTGCTATGTTCCCGCTGTTCGTTACCACAAGTGTGTATGCCAGCTGATCTCCCAGTGTCGCATTCGATTGACTCGCGGACTTGGTAATGCCGATTACCGCCTGATATACAGGGGTTGTGAGGGTATTGGAGCTCGATATCCCCGTGAACGAACCAGAGCTATACGACGCTGCGGCTCGGTTGACTAACGAACCTGAAGCAGGCAGGGATTGCACATTAACCTGAAACGTCACCGACGCAGAACTCCCGGCTGCCAGCGATTCCAGCGAAACTCCACTGCTCGGATTGGCCGAGGGTACCACAGTTCCTCTGACGGTCACACTGCCGGGTACGAATGTAGTACCTGTTGGGAGAGAATCCGTAAGTATCACATTGTTAATCACTTGGATGCCACTGTTGGTCGTAACGATTGTATACGTAAACGTCTCACCAACTGCAACATCAGTGACAGATGCCGATTTTACAGTTGTTACATTAGGCAAGGTAACGGGAATGGTCAGAGTGTTCGACGCTACTGTTCCGTTAATAGTCCGACCGTCAGGCGAGTTGAAGGAATAGGAGGCCGTGGCTTGATCCACGAGGGTCGGAGGCGTGGGCAGACTTGTTACGAGTACCTGGAAGGTTACGGTATTGGTACTTCCTGCCGCGAGGCTGCCCAAATTGACACCAGTCGCAGGGTTGGCGCCTGCAATCACATTCCCATTCAGTCGGAAGCTGCCTGCCACATACGAGCTTCCGCTAGGGATATTATCCGTAAATGTAACGTTGGCAGCAACATTTCCCCCGTTGTTCACCTGAATCGTATACGTAACCTGGTCACCTACTGTGGCGTTGGTAGTACTCGCCGACTTCAAAATGGACAGATTGGGTGAATAAACAGTAAGTGTAGAGTTATTGGATGGAATAACTCCCGTAATCACTGCCCCTCCTGCCACACTTTGAAAGGTAAACGCGGCATTCGCTGAATTCACCAGCTGCAATATGTTTGCATCCTGGCCAATGAGCCCACGATAGGTTACAACAATGCTGTTGGATAGGTTTAATGAACCAAGCGGAATGCCGATGGTCACATCGAGTGTTGGCCGAGATACACCAGCGACCGTTACACTTCCGGGAATAAAGGTAAGCCCTGCAGGCATCGAATCGGATAACACAACGCTCGCCGCACTGGCTGTACCTGCATTGCTGACGGTAACGGTATAGAGAATGCTATCTCCCGCTACCGCACCCGAGGCAACGGATGCCTTCGCCACTGTAATTTTGGGGGCATTGATATCAACCTGAATCGCATTGGCGTTGACAATATAGGCGTCCCCGGAAGTCGTTAACGTTAATACCGCAGAAGACTGATTGTTGATCAGTCTGGCTGACACATCCACGTTGGTAATATCCCAGCCTTGACGTCCGCCGATAATATTGGTGCCTGGGGCGCCATTCGTCTGGTTTCGTGTACCAAAAGTCCCTGTTGTATTAAGTGCTCCGGTATCTCCGTTGATTTGAGAAGCAAAAAAGTTCGCAGCCAGATTGTTTGGTCCGGACAAGGCAACTGAAGTTGCCGAGGTCGGCCCGAATAGCGCCTGATCACCGGTCCGGTTTGCGTCCCCCTCCTGCGCACTGAACAATGCCCTCCCACCTAAAGCACCCGAAAGCGGAGTGGCAAATCCAGTCAGTGTGGTAACAACTGGCGCCGAGGTGGATTGGACGAGTACACCGCCTGCACGCAAGGACATGTTGCGAAAAGGCAGGCTGGGGTTCTGGTAAATGACGCCGAGCGTCCAGCCCGCATGATTGGCTGTAGCATCATTAGTAATGACAATTGTTCCTACAACTGCTCCGGTGGTATATGTACCGGCTCCCCCATTTTGTACAAGCGAAGTAACATTGGCTGAACGAACATAGCCGGAAGCGCCGTTCCCCAGATCGAATTGATTATAAGTAGCCGGGTCAGGGGTAACACTGAAAGTTCCTGCGGGTGTAATGAACGTAACCGGATTGTTGATTGCAGTACTTAAATTGACTGTTCCATTGATGTAACTTCCACCCCAGATCAACTCTGCATACAAGACGGTGCTGCCAACAGGAAGAATGAGTATAGCCGCTGAACTGTTGCTCTGATAAAGGCTCGTGGTTCCCAGAGGATAGGTACCGTACTGGACGGTGGCATTGGTTGTCGTAAAAGCTCCTATACTGTCCTGTGTTCCAGGAGCCCCCGCTACTTCCGATCGACTTAGTCCAAGCGTATTGCCTGTAAATGTAATTGCTCCCGTAGCATTAACGGTTGAACGAACGACAAGAGGAATGAATCTCACCTCCCCTTCATCAAAATTGCAATCATATGAATTGGAGCTTTTATACACAGTCTATGAGCCTAATACGGACTTTTGTTTGTCCCATAAAAAGAACTTTATGCACTTTGCACTTATGTAAGCTTTTTTCTCATATAACAAATTAAATAATTTGCGTTTCATGCAATGTGTTTTATAATTAAAAAATACGAGAGCGGCGTCTGTCGTATCATTATGATGCAGTCAGCGGTGATATATTGAAGAGTTTCCATACGCATAACAGCCATATCCCAACAGAGTACGAATTCAAGCATTCCAAATGGATTAAAAAAATGCTTCGTGCTTACTGGATCGTCGTTCTAACGCATGTTGTCATTCAAATCGGCTGCTTTCTGTTTCTGGATTATGATCGAACTCCGGAAGATTTCATAATCCATGTTTTAGTTTGGCCTACATTAGCCAGCGCTTTAGCCATTCTGGTCGCCAGTTGGGTGGAACGCCGGTTCAGTTCGTTTTCCTTCTACTCCATGTCCATGGCGAGCACAGTGATTGCCTGGACCATCATTCATGTCAATTACGATATTCGCATTATACTGGCCATATGTCTTTTGCCAATCTTTGCTTCGGTTCTGTTCTTCAACAAAAAAAGAGTATGGGCGGTATGCCTCATGCAGATGATTGGCTATGTCATCGTGCTCTTCGACCCGGCCTATCGGCTGTACTTGTCTTCGTTTGATATGGTTTCCATTCCGGCTTTCCTCATTGTAGGTACATATGTTGCGCAACTCATTGTTATTAGCGGGGTCGAGGTACTGGATGATCTTCAGGCCAGTATGCTTGCCAAGCAGGATCTGATTGTACGAAACGCCATTATGAGCAAGCAGTCCAAGACAGACGGGTTAACCAATCTGTATAATCAAAGCTCCTTTAAGGACTACTATGAAAAAGCGTTTGAGTATGCCAAGAATGGCATGAGTCTTTATTTGGCATTGATTGATATTGACAATTTCAAATCCATTAATGATACATATGGTCATCGGGTTGGAGACGTCATTTTGGAGAGAGTATCTCTGGTCATTCAGGAGAACGTCACATCAAGCGATATTGCTGCGCGTTATGGTGGCGAGGAATTCGCACTGCTGATGTTCGAACAGTCTTTTGAGCAGGCATATGCATTAGTGGAGCAGATCCGTAAGAAAATCGCCCGTCTTGTTCATCCGGAGCTGGAAGGAGCTTATATTACGGTAAGTGTCGGACTCCAAAGCTACAGCCCCCACCTGTCCAAGGACAAATTGTTTGAAGAAGTGGACGCGTGCCTGTATACCGCCAAACGGACAGGGAAAAATAAAACGGTAACATCCCTCGAATCGTCTTTAATCGTTGAAGAAAAAAATTAAAAAAGTTGTGCTGCTCACCGAACGCCGGTGTAACAGCACAACTTTTCTTTATTAGTCTTTATAAAGCATTTAGGTTTACTCTACCCATTCCCAGCGATGTGTATTTTGCTCCAGCTTCGGGTGGAGCTTAGCGGGCTCTCCATCAATAATCAGACGTACTTCCTTAATCCAATCTTTGAACGAGTCAAAGGATGCGAACTGATTTGCCATCTCCACCGTGAGATACAGGAAATGAGGAGCGGGGTATTCTTCTGCCATATGGCGCAGAGCTGCTTCGATCGGCGTATACTTCTTACGCTTGCCTTCCCAGCCCTCGACCCGTACGCGGGAGGATGCATGCTCCCTTCTCCAGTCATGAAGGCGGTCCTCCCTTTTGTAAAAGGGCTGCACCCCCTCCTTGCTCATTCGCTTCATCGTATTCTCATGCAGAGGATAAAGCACAAGTTGCACAAAAGCACGTGTGTCCGCAATAGCAGCGGCCCGTTCAAGCTGTTCATCACTTACGTGCTCAAATGAATCATAAAAAATCAGGGTGCCTTTCCGGGTAGCTGGGGGCGGTTCATAGCCATAGGGTACATTGGTATATTTTCCGGACATCTCATCGCTCCTTGCCTGTTTACTGATCAGTTACCTTATACTCTATATTATATTATCCTTTAGGTGTGTTCTTCAATTCAGGATAGAATGTCATTCTATTTTTGCCCGCACGCTTGGATTCATACAGCGCCTCATCTGCCATGCGAATAATTTCACTCGGATTGCCACTGTTTGCAGGATATTCGGCGCCTCCAATGCTGCATCCAATATGAATGCGCTCATATTCAATAGTAAAAGGCTTATTCAGGTTCTGTATGATATCTTCAGCAGCACCGTATTTCCCTTTTGACTGACGATAAACATCTCGATGTCCTTTTCCTCATGCTTCAACGGTTCCAGGACACTTTCCTCTGCTTCCTTCGCCCAGGCCCAGCTTAAATGCGCGGCAAGCACGCCAGCAATCTCTCCGTTCTTGTATTTCAATGGAAAGCTGATATCTACAAATTGCAACGGTTCACCGGTTGGGTTGGGAAGCAGCTTCGCCAGAAGGACTGCATCTTGGACATCTCCAATAAACTTACCTTTAATTCCCTCCTGATACACGGGCCGTTCCGATAAATTGTCCCCGCGCAATATGCCGTCTGTGGATGCCAGCACATTTCCTTTCGGATTCATGAATCCAACCCATGAGAATGTGGGAAAGCTATCTTGAAGCTGATTGAGCAGCAGCTTTCGGAAATCACGTCTTTTTTTATTATACATGTCCTTACAATGTTGGATGGATATTCGCACCGTGTTTCTTCCATTCAAAGAATAGTCACGATTCTGTATATACATACTTGGGTTATGAATATAGAGAGCAAGCATGCTCGTATGAGCCAAGCGAGCACTGTTTGTCACAACGAAGAACATTCGAAATTCAGTCATTGGGGGTGTAATGTTGAGCCTGCTTCATGTTGCTGTAATTCTGCCATTTGCCGCTGGTGTTGTACTTGCCATGCTGCATCGTTTCTTCCGTAAAATACATATGGGATGGCTGGTTTTACTTGTCCCGGCCCTATTATTTGTTTATTTTGCGAGTCTCTTACCCGCCGTGTCCCAGCGAAATATGGTATCCGGGTATATCCCCTGGATTCCTTCACTGGACATTGGATTCAATCTATATCTGGATGGTCTAAGTCTGCTGCTGACACTGTTAATTACCGGAATAGGAACTCTGGTGGTCCTGTATTCCATCTTCTACATGGATACTAAAGAAGCCTTGAACCGCTTCTATCTGTACCTGCTGATGTTTATGGGAGCCATGCTTGGTGTGGTGCTGTCAGATAATATGATTGTGTTGTACGGATTCTGGGAGTTGACCAGTATTACGTCCTTTCTCCTGATCGCCTTTCATTACAAACGCGAAGCGTCCACCTCAGGTGCACAAAAATCATTCCTTATTACCGTATTTGGCGGATTCGCCATGCTTGCCGGTTTCATGCTGATGTATCTCATGACTGGCACGTTCAGCATCCGGGCAACCATTACAGAGTGGGGGCAGATACAGGATAGTTCACTATTCTTGCCAGCTCTTGTGCTGATTCTGGTCGGGGCGTTTACGAAATCCGCACAGTTCCCGTTCCACATCTGGCTGCCAGACGCCATGGAAGCTCCAACTCCCGTCAGCGCCTATCTGCATTCGGCTACGATGGTTAAGGCGGGACTGTATGTTGTCGCCCGGTTCACACCGATTTTCGGTGGACAGGGGTTGTGGTTCTGGCTTGTCACCGGCGTAGGACTGCTCACCCTGTGTTATGGATCTTTCCTCGCCGTGAAAAAAAATGATCTCAAAGCGATTCTGGCCTATTCTACAATTTCACAGCTTGGTCTAATCATGTCCCTGCTCGGCGTTGGCTCAGCGGCCATCTATTTCGGATATGGCGAATCCTCCGCGATGTACACGGTTGCCATTACGGCAGCTTTGCTTCATCTGTTCAACCACGCTACCTTCAAGGCGGCACTGTTCATGGTCGTTGGGATTGTGGATCATGAAACAGGTACGCGGGATATAAGGAAACTCGGCGGTCTTGCTTCGTTTATGCCAGTGACCTTTACGGTAGCGCTCGTCGGAGCACTCGCCATGGCCGGAATTCCGCCGTTCAACGGATTTCTGAGCAAGGAGCTGTTCTTCCAGGCCATGGTGGAAGTGACACACCTCCGAATCTTTGGACTCGGTTCATGGAGCGTACTCTTGCCTGTGTTCGCCTGGCTCGCAAGTGTGTTCACTTTGATCTATGCGCTTATTATTGTATTTAAAACGTTCCTTGGACGAACTCGCAGCGAGATTCCTGCTGAGAAGCTGCATGAAGCTCCCGTTGGCATGTTGATTCCTCCGGTTATTCTCGGGATACTTGTGATCATATTCGGTCTATTCCCGAATCTGCTGGCTGAATCATTGATTGAACCGGCGATGGCCGCAGTACTTCCATCTCTGCTGAACGGAAAAGAACACTTTGATGTTCATTTCTCCCTATGGCATGGCATTACTCCTGAATTGATTATGACTATCGGTGTAATTGCCCTCGGCATAACGATGTACAAACTGCTGCCGCGCTGGAGAACGATTTATGAGCACTATCCGCAAGGCTTAACGATAAACAATATGTACCATGTCGTGCTCGATAATCTTCAGCATTATGCACGCAAATGGACGGAAGCCTATATGAATGGCTCGGTTCGTAATTATCTGGTATACATTTTCTCGTTCACCGTTGCGTTGCTGGTTTATGCCTTTTTCCGCTCAGGGGAAAATATCACCTGGAACTTCAAGGGCAATGCGCCCTTCTCTTTCTATGAGGCAGTACTGCTGCTGGCATTAATTGCCGCTGCGGTTTCAATTCCGTTTGCCAAGAACAGACTATCGGCAGTCATTATGACAGGAGCGGTTGGTTACCTCGTCACTTTGCTGTTCGTGCTGTTCCGAGCACCGGATCTCGCATTGACTCAGATGATTGTAGAGACGGTATCCGTTGCACTATTTCTGCTTTGTTTCTACCATCTGCCTGAGCTGCAACGGGGCAAATCAAGCCGACGTTATCTTAGTGTCAATATGATCGTTGCGATTGCTGTCGGGGTCGTCATGACCTTTGTGGCCTTGGCAGCGAGCGGAACTGCGTCACTGGAAAGCATTTCAGACTTTTTCATTCAGGAGAGCTACAATCTGGCTGGCGGTAAAAATGTCGTCAATGTGCTGCTGGTGGACTTCCGAGGATTCGATACCTTACTGGAGATTATGGTGCTTGGGGTAGCTTCATTGTCCATCTATTCCATGATTAATCTCAATCTCGAAGCGAGGGACCTCGGTGCAAGACTGAAATTCCGCAAGAAAGAACAAACTGAAGAAACCGATAATGAGACGGGTGACGAAGCAGACAATACGAAAAAGTATGGCAACCGTGAACGCAACTCGTCAACATGGGATACCGTCCCCCTTCAAAGCAACGATGTATTGCTGCAAACGACAACCAAGGTTGTTGTCTTTATCATTCTGACCTTCGCGCTCCATCTGTTCTTCGCCGGACATCATAACCCGGGTGGGGGCTTCATAGGCGGCCTGGTGACGGCTGCTGCACTGGTGTTACTAGCGCTGGCATTTAGTACGGATACCGTACGCAAAGCTTTACCTATCGATTTTCGCACCTTGACGGCCATTGGCTTGGGCATTGCGTTATTGACCGGAGCAGGCTCGTTTTTGTTCGGCGCACCCTTCCTGAGTCAGACCTTTGGTTATTTCGATCTTCCAATACTGGGAGAAACGGAACTAGCAACCGCGATGCTGTTTGACCTCGGCGTGTATCTTGCCGTCCTGGGAGTCACCATGAATATCATTCTACAGATCGGGGAGGATCGCTGATATGGAAATATTGATGTGTGTGGCCGTTGGCATTCTGTTCGCAGTCGCCGTCTTTTTAATCTTATCGCGGAGCCTGCTCCGTATCGTGCTCGGTATGTCCATACTAACCCATGGGGTGCATCTGCTGCTAATTACGATGTCACGTCTCAAAACAGGTGCACCACCACTGCTCGGGGAGCAGGCTGAACGGTACGTCGATCCACTCCCCCAGGCTCTGATTTTAACATCCATCGTCATTAATTTCGGACTAACCGCCTTTTTCTTTGTGCTCTCCTATCGCTCCTATTTGAAGCTAAAGACAGACGATATGGAAGAAGTAAGGGGGCGTCCTTATGAATAATCTCGTTGTTCTGCCCATTCTGCTGCCACTGATTACCGGGGTTATTGCCCTTCTGTTCTTCCGACGGACAAATATCCAGCGGGTTGTAAGTGTCATTGGCTTACTGATGACGGCAGCCGCTTCAACTGTGCTCATTACCCAAGTGGCACAGTCCGGGATACAAACACTGAATATGGGAGGCTGGGAACCACCCTACGGTATCGTACTTGTTGCAGATATGGTATCGGCCTTGCTCGTCGTTGCCGCTTCAATTATTGGGTTCGCATGTCTGCTCTATGCCTTTCGCAGCGTGAATAAGGAACGGGAAGAACATCATTTTTACCCGTTCTTTCATTTCCTGATAGCAGGCGTGAACGGTTCATTCCTAACGGGAGACCTGTTTAACCTGTTTGTATGCTTTGAACTAATGCTCATCTCTTCATATGCACTGATTGTATTGGGAGGTACGGAGAGACAATTACGGGAAACAATCAAGTATGTATTGATTAACATTGTCTCTTCTGCGTTATTTGTAGCTTCTATTGGCTTTCTCTACTCGGTTACCGGCACACTAAACATGGCCGACTTGTCCAATCGGATCGCCGAGGTCGGACAGAGTGGAGTCATCACGCTGATTGCCGTCCTCTTCCTGATCGTATTCAGTATTAAGGCTGGCTTGTTCCTGTTCTTCTGGCTATCCGGCTCTTATGCAGCCCCTCCGGCAGTTGTCACCGCCCTATTCGCCGGATTGCTGACCAAAGTTGGCTTGTACGCTATTGTGCGAACATTCACACTCATTTTCTATCATGATCCGGATTTCTTCCATGCACTTATCGGCTGGATGGCGGGAGCGACCATGGTACTCGGGGTAATCGGGGCTATGTCCTATCGTGACGTCAATAAGATTCTGATCTACAATGTTATCGCAGGTGTGGGATTTGTGGCCTTCGGCATGGCGGCAGCGAGTCGTCCGTCACTGGAAGGTCTGCTCTTCTACATGCTGCATGACATGCTGATCAAAACACTGCTCTTCCTGCTCGGGGGTGCTCTGATCGCGGTCGCAGGAACCTCCAAGCTCGACAATATGGGCGGTCTGATCCATCGCTATCCATTGCTTGGCTGGATGTTCTTCATCAGTGCACTTGCCTTGGCAGGTATTCCGCCTTTCAGTGGATTTCCTGGGAAATTGCTACTGTTCGAAGGCGGATTTCAGGCTGGCTTGTACGGTCTGACAGGCATTGCCGTCCTTTCCAGTCTGCTGATGTTATATTCGGTACTGCGCATCTTCATACAGGCGTTCTGGGGTGAACCGCCAGCAGGCGCAGTGAGAAGACCTTATGCCGTGAACGGCCTGCTCATCCCTGCCGGAATTCTGTTTGTGTTCATCATCGCGATGGGTGTGGGGGCTGAGGGCATGTTCCAGCTGACCTCCCGCGCAGGCGACATTCTGCTGCATCCCAATATTTATATTGATGCAGTATTGAAGGAGTAGATGCGTATGGCCTTTCAGATTGTGTTGAATCTGATCATTGCTTTTGTATGGATGTTTCTGAATAATGCGTGGAATGGCGTTGGCTTTCTCACGGGTTATCTGCTGGGTCTGCTGTTGATTGGGAGCATGCGGCGGTTCTTTCCGCAGCGCTTCTACATCGTTCGTCTCTGGGCAATCATCAAGCTGATTGCCTTGCTGTTCAAGGAGCTGGTACGGGCCAGCATTGAAGTTATTCGCCAGATTGTGAAGCCGAAGCTTGATATTCGGCCAGGTATATTTACCTATCAGACTCAGCTGTCCTCCGATTGGGAAGTTACACTCCTGTGCTTGCTCATTTCACTAACGCCAGGTACCCTTCCACTTGAAATTTCGGGCAATCAACGTAAATTATATATTCACGCGCTGGATATCAAAGATCAACAGAAAATGAGTGATGATATCAAAAATACGTTCGAAAAAGCCATTATGGAGGTGACACGTTAATGTTATCCTCACTATTGTTCATATCCTTGCTTATTCTGTCCCTGGCAATCCTGGGTTGTCTGTACCGGGTGCTGCGCGGACCTTCCATGGCCGACCGGATTACGGCACTGGATACCATCGGTATTAATGTCATTGCCATCGTTGCGGTACTATCCATGATGCTTCATACCCAAGCTTATCTGGATATTATTCTGTTAATTGGCATTCTCGCTTTTCTAAGCACAGTTGCATTTGCACGATACATTGAACGAGGGGCGGTGTTCAAAAATGAAGGAGATCGTTGATGGAACCGCCGGAATTGTCATTGGGCTTATTGTCCTGCTGGGCGCCCTACTAAGTGCATTTAGCGCGTTCGGACTGATCCGACTGCCAGATGTATATCTACGGGCGCATGCCGCCACCAAAAGCACTACACTCGGCGTACTTTGTGTACTGAGCGGAACGTTTCTTTTCTTCTGGTATTTCGACAACTATATTAGTGCCCGGGTATTGCTTGGCATTATGTTTGTCTTTATCACGGCACCGGTAGCCGGACATCTGAACGGACGGGCTGCCTATCGAACGGATGTCCCTCTATGGGAACAGAGTGTGCAGGATGAACTTGAACCGCTCTTGAAGGGGAAAAAGGTCAACCATGAAGCCAAGGACATGATGGAATAGTCGCTTGGTCCATAATCAAATACCCCCGGGACATGCCACACATGATGTGGCCGTCCCGGGGGTATTTGGATTGTATGAGACTCAGCTTAGTCCAATCCATATTCGTGGAGCAGAAGTAAACTATAGTTTACCGAATCAGAATCCATCAAGTCCCTGTCTTCTCAGATCAGCAGCAACGATTCGTGCAAGCTGGGCAGCACCATCCCGATTCGGATGCAGCGTGTCTCCTGTCATGTACAAGGCCAGTGTTGCAGCCGGTCCAATGGAAGTGAAATAGGCCGAACTGAGTTTGTTCAGATCTACAAGTGCCACACCCTCTTCCTGAGCCAGTGCACGTGTAGATGCATTGTACCAGCGATTCTCCGCAGTATGCACATTGGCTGAATTGAAATCAGTTGCCCGACCCTGAGGCGTTGATAAAATAACGGTGGCTCCTTTATTTTTGGCCTGACGAACCATATCACGCATGATCTCCTTGAACTCCGCTTCCGTTGTATTATTCTTGGCATTCGTATCATTAATCCCTAATTGCAAAATAAAGTAATCTCCTGGCTTAATATACTTCAGAATCGCTTCCATCTGTCCATCATCGCGGAAACCTCTTGCAAATTGACCGCTTGAGGCCATATTCCGAACTTGAAATGTACTCGTATTCACGTAGGAAGGGAATAGCTGTCCCCAGCCACCCTGCACACTGCTGTTAAGCGGATAGTAATTGCAGACCGTCGAATCGCCTCCAATATAGATCGTACGGTTCGTCACCGTCTGATTCGATATTTTCCGGATTTCAAGTGCACTGAGTGTAAATGCCGTGCCTTCCTTACCTTCTGTTACCAACAGATTTAACTGTCCATCCGTCACCGGAATTTGAAATTGATCGGTCGCCCCGTTACCCGTCATATTGATGATCTGATATACACCTTCTGCCGCCACACTCGACCTGGCTGTATTGCCCAGAATCACTTTGACCTCGTAAAGGCCATTGGACATATCCACATTAAACGTATTCGTACTCTTCGTGCCAAAGGTAACAAACTGTACGGCATCGCTTGCAGCGCCCGTTCCAGAGGCAGTTACATTTCGCATATTGGCAGGTGTATTGAATCCATAGCCTTTCGCTGAAGTGTAGGCATCCGTTGCCGATACACCTGTGTAACCGTTCTCAACTGCACCGGCACCAAAATCAAATTTGTACTCATTCGCTGCAGCTTCGGCGACCTGTCCGCCATTAGCTGCCAGAATCCCCCCAATCAGACTAGCAAACAGGGTAAGACAGAGCAAATACCGCACGGATTTTGACCATTTCATGACTAAACACTCCTCTCAGAATTCTATTTGTATAGTTTCCTTATAGAACGTAATCAAGCCAATCATAGGCTTTCGCTCCGCTAATTTCATGTCCACCTCTAAAAAAATCCGCATCCAGCCATTTCTGTGCGCCCGCCTGCTCATAGATTTTGGTCAATCGGGCATAAGCTTCTTTTGCTGTTGGCAGCGGAAATACCTGATCTTCACTTCCGGCTTCAATAAATAGCGGCCTGGGTGCGATCAGACCGATGATATCCGGCAGCTCTGCTTCCCTCAAAATTCCTGGGATATAATTATCGAGGCAATGATTTCTGTCCAGTATGCTGCCCTGAAATGTATTGGCGTAACCGCTCACAACAGCCGCACGACACCGTTCATCCAACGCAGCAGTGAATGACGTCACGAGTCCACCACCCGAGATGCCCATACTGCCGATACGCGCTGAGGCAGCTTCAGGACGGGTGGTTATGTAATCGAGCACACGCATCGTCTCATAGATTCGATGTCCGGCCAGGGTCTGCCCTGTCATGAGCAGATGAGCCGCAATTTTGGTACAGGAGCTTGCCCCTGGGGGTGCATCCCGATCCTCCTCCAGCCTTCGGTCACCAAACCCAAGCAATTCAGGCGCAGCAACCACATATCCACGCTGTACAAGAGCGACGGCGAAGTCTTTATGCAGGCCGGGCTCTCCTCTACGCGGTGAACCGTCGGGTTCCATGCCGGAGATCTCCCGGCTGCCATACCCGTGTCCATGACAAGCTATAATAGCTGGACGCGGCTCTTTGGTAGCGCTTACCACATTCGGTATCAACATGTAGATGGGCATGCGCAACCCCGCATAGGTTGTAATCTCAACCCGCTCCCGGATATAGCCGTCACATGCCGTGCTTTCCAGCAGTACGGGATTCAGCTCCGCAGCCACGGTTGGGAAACCGCCCAGCCGCTCTTTAATCCGTGTGCGCAATTGACTGCGCCATGGGTCAAGGGCTTGACCCGCCTGATAAGCGGAACGTCCGCGCGGGCTTGTTTGTTTTTGCAAATAGGATTCAATATCCGACATGCCGTTCATCCCTCCTGTCCATTCAAATAATATATATTATAGCTCCACTTCTTCAGGTTATTTCTGTCCTCTCCGTTGGGCTTGTCCAGTCTATTATAAATCACCGTACAGCCCGTGAATTGAACATTATTGCCTGTTTTGGGCTTGAATTCACACTATTTTGATGAAAAAAAGATATCCTCGCATACCTGAACTTCAGGCTCCGAGAACATCCTTCTTGATCTGGCCTTTTATTCCCTGAACCCAGGTAGCCACCAGTTCCATCTGCCCATCAGTTTCATAAGCGCAGGTACCAGTACCAAGCGGATAAGGGTAACATCAATGAATACCGCCGCCGTAATTCCGATTCCCAGCTGTTTTATACCCGCCACGTCAGCAAAGGCAAACGGCACGGTCACTGCCAGCAGAATCGCCGCCGCCGATGTAATCAGACGTCCGGTTGAAGCGAGTCCTTGCTGTACAGCCAGATCACTATCGCCTGTTCGTCTGTATACCTCCTGGATCCGGGACAGCATGAATACGCCATAGTCCATTGAGATACCAAATACGAGCCCGGCAATGAACACGGGAATCATGATCGCAATGGCGGACTGTTCCATACCCAAATGTCCCTGATTGAAGACCAGTACGAGGACGCCGAATGAAGCAGCCAGGCTGAGCAGGTTCATCAGAATGGCTTTGATGGGAATGAGTAATGACCGGAATGCTGCGAGCAATACGAGATAATTCGTTACTATAACAAACACCAGCACTTTGGGTAGTTGGCCTGAAACTTCTTGCATGATTTCATACTGCTTGACTGCCTCTCCCCCATAACGCAGCGGTATTGAGGAAATGGGGTTAGCGGCGTCCTTGTCCCTCATCTGATCGAGCCAGGAAGCAGCCTCATCTGAGCCGGGTGCTCCGTGTATGGTAGCTACCATACGAATGGAATGGTCAGACACATATAAACGCAGCCATGAAGGCTGCTGAGATTGGGTTTCGTTCAGCGCTTCAAGCAGAGATGACGATAGAATGTTCATGCTTAATTGGGTTTGGGAGGAAAACTTGTCCGGCAGCATGATTCCCCATGCGGATTCAATACTCATCACATTCGAATCCTGCTGAAGCTCTTGCATTTTATTCAACGCAACCCGCCAGTGGGAAGCACTCAACGTCTCTGCCGTTCCACCAATCACAATCTCGACAGCAGAGACGTTCTTTTGTCCAAAAATGCGCTGTAACTGCTCCGTCGTCTGACGTGACTCCATCCTGGCAGGCAGGGATGACGCATCTGGAATAGCCAGCTCCAGCCGGGTAACCGGTAAAACAAAAAGAAGCAGTGCACCCGTTCCAAGCAGCGCCATGCGAACTGGGCGTTTCATAATCATGCCTGACCAGACTGCCCAGATTGAACGTGACTGCAACGTTTGTTGGTGCTTAACCTGCTTTGAAGAAATGGAATACCCGAACCTTTGTCTAAAGATGTGCACTGCTGAATTAAGGGATAGAATCGCTGGCAGTAGTGTTATATTCAGCAGGACCGATATAACGAGCACAATAATGGCTCCCAGGGATACACTCAGGAACATCGGCAGTCTAATCCATAGCAGACCGAGTAGTCCCAGCAGCACACATGCCGCAGAAAAGAATACCGCTCTTCCCGCTGTACGCAGCGTTCTCTGCAGAACTTTCTCTTCCCCTGCACCCGCTTCACCACTATTCTGACCTTGCTGAAGTTCCTCCCTATATCTGCTGAGAATAATCAGGGCAAAGTCGATGCTGAGGGCCATTCCCACCATTGGAATCACGTTGATCACAAAGTTGGAGAGCGCCAGATGGTAACCCAGGAGGGAAGTAACCCCCATTGCCGTTATAACACCGGATACCCCCATAATGACAGCAAGGAGAGCCGCATAAAGACCTCTGAACGCAAAACACAAAATAACGAGAGCAAGCGGCAGACCCACAACCTCTGCCCGTTCCAAATCGCGGAAACTGAGACGGTTTACATCCTGCTGTACAACGGATTTCCCTGTTATTCGGATCATTCCCAAATCGTCTGTTGTTAGCATGGATTGCAGCTGTTCCAGGGGTGGACCCATCTTGTGAGAGGGTACATCAAACCCTAGCAAGGCATAGGCTACATCCCCCCGCAGCATCTGGCTTCCAGGTACTTCAAGGGGAGAGATTATGGACGTTACACCTGAAAGTGTGCGAACCTGTTGCAGTCGATCTTGAATCCAGCCTCGGAATTCGGCAAGGGTAGTGCCTGTCTTTTTTTCAAAAAGAAGAATAACCGGATCAGCAGGAACATGGAACTCTTTCTCAAGCACAAGCTCTACAGCATGAGCATCTCCCTGGTTGAAGTTCAATCCATGATCCTGAACATTACCGGGCAATCTCCACGCCCAGACGGCTGACATCCCGATGACAAACACCCAGCAGAGAATGATGAATCGCGGATATCGGCTAATGAGGACAGCAAGGCTGCGATAACCCATACCCAAGCTCCTCTGATATCAGATTGGTAATTCAGTTTCTTTTCAGATCACGCCTTGATTCACGGGCTCTCTTTCTTCAACGGATGCAGGAACATAAGTAAAAGGAAGCAATTCCGCTGTGATTCCCGGTCCAAAAGCAAGCGCAATTCCGCTGGAAGCCTCTTCCCTTTTGCTATAATCCTCTCGGATAGCTTGTAAAACAAATAGAATGGTCACGGAGGATAGATTTCCATAATCCCGTAGAATGCTTCGGCTGTATTCGACCTGTTCATCCGAGAGCTGGTAAAGCTTCTGCACCGCATCCACAATGCCTCTGCCTCCGGGGTGAATCGCCCAGATTTCAGGTAGATCACTGCCGTTCAGCAATTGTTCCACTTCTGGACCAAGATGCAAGCCGAGCAGCTTCGGAATCTGTGGCGAGAGATACAGATCGAAGCCGGTATTGCCCACTTCCCAGATCATCTCTTCCGAACAGTCTGGCAGTAAAACGGATTGTCCTTCCCCCAGTCGGAACAGTTCCTTGCGCCCTGTTCCGGGCAGGCCGACAACACAGGCCGAAGCCCCATCCCCAAAGAAGGACGCTGCGAACAGGTCATCCCGCTTGGCAGAGGGCTGAAAATGAAGGGTGCACAGCTCCACACATACGATAAGAACCGTTGCGTCTTTTTCACTCGTCACAATCGAATTCGCCAACTGTATAGCTTTCAGACCGGCGGCACATCCCTGGAATACAAGCGGAATCCGGTTTACACGCGGCGATAGTTCAAGCTGCTGAATCAGCCGAACATCGAGCCCGGGCAGAAACTGTCCGGTACAACTGACGGTAATGAGATGTGTAATCTCCGAAGTTGAAACGACGGCATCCTCAAGTGCCTGACGTGCTGCCTTGATACCAAGAGGAACGGCAGCCGCCTTATATTTAGTCATACGTTCGGCTGTAGTCGGAACGTTCTCCGCCTGGGTAAAGGGCAGATAACGACAAGACTCTACAGGCTCCAGCAGGTTCGGTTCACATGTATAACGTGTCTCGACACCGCACTGGTTGAATATTCGCTTAGCCCATCGTCTGGAATCCGGCTCATGTTCCAGCGCTTGTGCGAGCCGGGCAGACACATCCTTTTGGTCAATGCGGTGACTAGGCAATGCCGTTCCTATTCCCATGATACTTGCGGCTACTGTTCCATCAAGTTGGCTCATCGGCTCCAACCCCCTTATATATAAAATAGGTTCATGTCACATGTGCAGGATATAGTACAAGTCTATTCAGGGCTTGCCCCCTTTATGTTCACGAAACAAGCAAAGACGGACAACATATGCGAATTACACATAAGTTGTCCGCCTTATTAGACGAAGATTATTATATAGACCTATCCATCTACAGGCTGTTCAGCCTGAACCGATGCTACTCCGGGCGGACCACTGTAAATCTCTCGCCAAGTTTGGCATAGTCATTTCCTGCCAGTCTGCTGATTGGTTTCAGCTGGTCCATTAATATATATTTGGTGGCAGGATCATACACGTTCTCACTGAAATGATACTGTACAATGCGAACCAGAAGCAGATCACTCACGGGTTTCCCCTCATCGTTCGATATCGGAATATGCTGATAGAGTGTGCACTCCATCCGAACAAGCGCTTCCTGTATCCCCGGTACGGACACCACGCTACTTGGCACAGTCGTCAGATTGGTCCGTTCCAGCTCACTTTCGTGGGGCTCCAGCATCGCTGCTGTCTCGTTCATATCCAGAGCGATTGCTTCATCGCAAATATGTACAACCAGTTCTTGCATGGCAAGCACATTGCGTGCCGTATCTTTCATAACCCCTTCCTTGCGAGCAATGGATATGGATAATAGCGGCGGGTCAGAGCTGACTACATTAAAAAAACTGAAGGGCGCTGCATTAATGACGCTGCCATCTTGAGAAAGTGTTGTCACAAATGCGATTGGGCGTGGTACCACCGAACCGCTCATCAATTTATAGTTTTCTCTTCCGGTTAATTCGCGTGGATCTAGTGTAAACATTCAGAATGTCCCCTTCCTTGTCATGAAGCGATACTCATCTCTCAAGAGCTTCTCTTCATTAATATTATATATCGTAAAATGTTGAAATCACAAAAAAACTCCATGGTGCTCATCGCACCATGGAGTATAAATATTCGACTTCGTATTTGATATCTGTTATTTTACGATACTGTTTTGGATGTCTTCCATAATTTGAAGGTTTGCTTGGACTCCGCTATACAACCAGCTGCTTGAACGGGTAAATTCGAACAAGTTACCATTTTTCACCGCAGGGATGCTCTGCCAAACCGGATCTTTGAGTGCTTCTGCGCCAGTACCTTCATCACTGTTCACAAAGAAGAGGTAGTCAACATCCATTTCCGCCAATTTTTCAAGCGAGATGGAAGACCAGTTGCCCGTCGCATTGGCAGAGATTTCTTTCACCACTTCAGGCTCTGCAAGCCCAAGGTCCTTGTACATTACTTCTCCACTCGATACGTTGTCACTTACGATGAAGAACTTGCCACTCACCAGCCAAATGGCTGCAGCAGATTTCGTTCCACCTGTAACTGTGTCCAGTTTTCCTTTGATTTCTTTGGCTTTGACTTCGTAATCATCCAGCGCTTTTTGTGCTTCATCACCTTTATTCAAAATCTCACCGATTTTCAGCAACGCTTTACGCCAGTCGTTATTGATCTCATCACCAAGTACATACGTAGGTGCAATTTTGCTGTATTGCGCGTATTTTTCGCCTTCAACCACACTTTCCGAACCGATAATAATCAGATCCGGGTTGAAACTTACGACCGCTTCAAAAGGAAGATCGAAGGCAATGGTAGGAATACCGTCCAGATCCTTTTGCAAATACTCCTGAATTCCGTTGGCTACAGACCATTGGGCAACAGGCTTAACGCCAAGTGTAACCAAGTTGTCTTCCAGATAGGAAGCGATAATACGCTCGGGATTCGCCGGAATTTTCACTTCATGGCCCATTGCATCTGTCAGAGTACGTTCTGCCGGAGCTTCTGTTTGTGTCTCTGTCTCCGTTGCAGTATTGTTCTCTCCTGCTGCTGAACCGTTCTCTGCTGGCTTCGATCCGCATGCTGCCAGCCAAATAGACATGACCATTACCGTGATCAGAAGCATGATCATTTTTTTATTTTGTTTAAACACGTGACTATCCCCTTTCGAAATGAACACCTCAATGGATTGAGTTGTTATGACAGACTTAGACGTTTATACATTATTCATGCATATTATACTTGTATGTACTTTTGTCCAATTCCATTGACAATGATAATTGTTATCAACGTAGTTGTCAATGCAGTTTTTGCCCGATAAGGCCGAATGGCATTCATTTGAACGATTCACATTTGGGCGAATGCCGCCATATGCTAATTCCAGAATACGACGACAGGAAGGATGTTCGTACATGGATTACGTATATAACACATATTCAGCTTATGGAGAAGATCGCTCCTATCAGCTCCCTCCTTTGTTTCCAGGTGGCGCTCCAGGCGGTCAGCCCGTGCCAGGTATTCCGGGAGGACCGGGTTCTTACCCCCCTTATATTCCAGGTGGAGGCGGAGGCACAGGCGGTCAACCTCCCTACTTTCCTGGAGGCGTACCTGGGACGACGCCGGGTGTTCCTGCTCAGCTGTCACAGAGCAATCTGCCCACCTTGCTTAGCGCCTATCCTCGCCCTGTAGGTCAGCCCCCTTCAGAGATGGTCTTTCTATATAACCTGATCAAAAGCAGTCCCGGCCTTCTACCGCTATTCATCCAGCAACAACCACAGAATCTGACTCAGGCCGTGCAGTTTGCCCAAACCGGAGTAGCAACGCCTCGTGATCCCGAGCAACGTGTACTGCAAAATTTCTGTTACAACCGCTGGTCTCTTGTATTTACGTACAATGACGTATACTTAATGTGGCCTTCCACCAATCTGTTCGGTTTTGTCATCGGTTACTTCTATCCTTTTCTGACTCCAGGTATCCTGCTCAATACACAAATTTTGTTTGCTCTTTGCTAAAACTCGTTCAGACATAGAAGAAGCGCCCCAGCTGAAGGACAGAACCTTCCACTTGGAGCGCTTTTTTGCCAAGCAACAACACAATACTTTTTTACACCAATCGCTGATTATCCTGACGTCTGCCGCTCTTGCCTACCATTACAACGTAAATTAGCAACGCGCCAAGATCCGCACAAGCGATAACAATGCCCATCGGCACAGCTCGTATTTTCTCCTCCCAGACCTACGAGCGGAGCGACAATGCCGCCGAAGAGAAACGTCATTACCCCAATAAGAGCAGAGGCACTGCCTGCCGATTTCTCCTGATTGGCCATCGCCAGGGCGAAGGAAGCCGTATTAACCAACCCCACACTGGATACCACGAGGAATAAAGGAATCAGGACTGCAATCAGATTGCCTCCGGCCAGAATGGCAATGAGCAAAGATGTTCCTCCCAGCGCAGCAGTGAGCAGCCCTGCGATCAACAGACGGGTTTCAGATACTTTACCTGCGAGTCTTCCGGCGATCTGACTTGCCAATATGATGCCCAAACCGTTAATGGCGAAGCAGACACTGAACATCTGCGGGGAGATGCCATATATTTTCTGAAGTACGAATGGCGAACCTGATATGTAGGCAAACATGCCAGCAGCGACGAACCCTTGGGTTAAAGCATATCCCATGAACTGGCGATCCCCCGCAATTTTGCGGAATGTAACCAGGGTCTGCTTGAGCCCACCGCTGGATCTGCGTTCTGGAGGAAGGGTCTCTCCAAGACCAATCACCACAGCAATTAAAGTCAAAATACCGATGATACTCAGCAAAATAAATACGCCGCGCCACGATGTATACGCGAGCAATTGTCCACCGATAATCGGTGCAGCTATCGGTGCGACGCCATTAATCAGCATTAGGAGCGAGAAGAATCGTGTCAGCTCCGGTCCGGAATACACGTCCCTTACCACCGCACGTGAGATGACAATTCCCGCCGCTCCCGCTGCCCCCTGAATGAACCGAAGCACAACAAAAGAACCCATGGTCGGGCTGACCAGACAGAGTATGGAAGCGATTGTATAGAGAATAAGACCCGCAATAAGCGGCATACGACGACCACGCACATCACTTAGAGGTCCTGCCAGCAGCTGTCCTGCCGCCAGCCCGACCATACATGCCGTAAGACTGAGCTGGGCATAAGAAGTGGAAGACTGGAATTCATCGGCCAGTGTGGGCAGTGCCGGCAAATACATATCCAGGGACAGCGGGCCAAAGGCCGACAGTGTCCCCAGAATCAGTGCCATACGTACCCGGGATGTAGAATGGGTGCTTATTGAGGCTGGTGTACTTTTCATATGAATAACATATTCCTTTCCCTGCGGTAGTTCTCTTTTCCTTAGTGTTCTCCGTCTCCCAGCAGCTTGAGCAGGTTGGAAGGCAGTGTGAACTGTTGATTGTTAATGATAATACGACGCAGCTCTTCTTCATCCCGATCGTTCTCGGCATCCTTGATTTCCTGAATCTCCCGGTGCAGCCTCTCCATTTGCTGGTCCAGTGCATTCGCAGAGTCCGCTGCACTTTTCAGCTCTTTGGTCAAACGCTCGGGAACATCCTTATTGTATTTATAAAAGATTTTATGCTCCAGGCTGGCCCAGAAATCCATCGCAATCGTACGAATCTGGATTTCCACACACGCCCGTTCCTCTCCATTAGACATGTAAACAGGCACCTCCACCAGAAGATGAAGGCTTTGGTAGCCGTTTGGCTTCGGATTCTGGATATAATCTTTTACCTCCAGCACACGCAGATCACTTTGGTTGCACAACATATCCTTAATGCGATAAATGTCTGAGATAAAGGAGCAGGTAATGCGTACGCCAGCGATATCCTTAATATTATTCTTGATACTTTCAAAGGTTAACTCATGATTTTTGCGGAACATCTTGTTCATAATGCTCTCAGGTGACTTCAATCTGGATTTCGTATGTTCTATCGGGCTGTAATCATGCAGGGACTGAAACTCTTCCTTCAACACCTCAATTTTGGTCTCCATTTGATCCAAAGCAAATTTATAGATCATCATAAATCTTGTAATTTCGTATTTGAATTTCTTGAATTGATCAATCGGATGTGGAGCGTTCATCATGGTTTTCTTCCTTTCTTCGTGCACACTAAAGTTAGTTTTATGAATAAGAGGACATCGGTCAATCCAAATGTCTCCTGAACCATTATAAATCATATGGAGCCAATAAACGAATTTCTCGCAATGAATTGTCGTTGCTGACTGGAAGGTATGGGAACCTCGTTTAGGCGCATCCTAAAGAAGGATCATTATCCATTGGCATCCCATTTCCGATGAAAGAGGTCGATCTCCCTGCTCTATCATGTGACGTATTCGTCCGATGCGCTCCGGGTAAAAGGCTATTTAGGCCTGCCGGACGGTTGCCCCCTCCCCGCCTTCTCAGCATATGAAAAAGCATATACCAGCTCTGCCCTTTCAGGCTTCGCCTTAGCACAACAATCCATGCAAGTACAACAGCTCACAAGCCGCTATCCTCCTGCAAAACAACACACCTTGGACGGCAATGGTGCACGTTGGCCGGTTCTGATCTATTGTCGCGGCGGGCTGGGCAACTATGGTGGGGTAAATACTGCTTGGCTGGAGCAATTTGTCCATAAAGGTTATATCGTCTTTGCTCCATCCTATCGTGGCAATGAGGGTGGCGAAGGGCATGACGAGTATGGCGGTCGAGATGCCGAAGACGTGCATGCCGCTTACCGGCTCGTTCAGGAGTGGCCCTTTGCCGATACGAAGCGAATTTCAATAATGGGATTTTCTCGTGGAGCCATTAATGCCGTACATACAGCAACGACCTACAATGAAGGGCCTGGGCAGATACATAAACTGGTGCTTTGGAGCGGTGTCGCCGATGTGGAACGCACCTATCATGAACGAACCGACTTGAGACGTACATTGAAAAGAGTGCTTGGCGGTTCACCACGTTCCGTTCCGGAAGCTTACCTCGCCCGTTCTCCCTTGTCGAAGGCACACAAACTTCACTGTCCTGTGCTGATCATGCATGGCACGTCGGATACACAGGTGAATTACAGTCATGGAACCCGGATGTATCATTGGCTGAAACGCAGAGGCGTGAGTGTTACGTTTCACGCTTATGGGGGACAGGATCATCGTTTTCAGGAGAGGGTGCATGAGGCGGCGGTGAACAATATGTTTGACTGGCTTGCCGCACCTTAGCTTCAAGCTAGAGACGATTTAAACATGTTTGCTGATATGGGAAGTTTACATTGCATCATGAACTTCATTTTGAAGGATCATGCGTTGTGGATGTATACTGGAGGGGCTACGTTTTTTGGAAAGGACGGATATTCATGAATCAAAATACCCTCCAAAAGTACGCGATGCTGCTGCTGTGCCTGTCTGCCGGAATGGTCGATGTGATCGGATACCTGGGACTGGGGCATGTGCTTACAGCCAATATGACGGGCAATATTGTGCTGCTGGGGATTGCGATTGCCCGTGCTCAGGAATTTGTTGTGCTGCGCGCACTGCTTGCCCTCATTGGTTTTATTGCCGGAAATGCCATAGCGGCACATATGATCGGACGGGTGCAGACGAAAAATGGCTGGTCTTCCCGGGTTACAACGGTGTTCACTGTAGAAAGTATATTGCTTCTGCTCTTTGCCATCACGATGATCAGTCCTTATTCGGAACAATTGTCCTATATGCTAATTGCCATCCTGGCCGCGGCTATGGGGATGCAAACGACTGCTGCGCGCCGCATTGGGATTGCCGGTATCTCAACCACCGTGCTCACCAACAATCTGGCCGCCGTGGTTGAAGATGCAGTAAGCATTCTTCAACGGCTGAGACATGCCAATATTCGCTCACTGGTCAAAGCACTGTCAGCAGATGCGTACCTTCGCGCAGGCGCCGTGGTGATCTATTTGTGCGGCGTTATTCTAGCTGCGATTCTATTCCACCACGTACCTATGACGGCAGTCTGGATCCCTGTTCTCATCGTTGGTGGTGTCACCCTATACGCCCGTTTATACTCCAGAAGAACTGCCAAAACAGCGACAGATGACATGCAAAGCTAGCTCTTATCCGATTATTCTACTATTTTATTACATTAATGATGCTTCCTGTCTGATAAGTTCAACCAGATGCTGTGCGGCAGGAGATAACACTTCCCCAGCTCGTGTACATACGGCTACCGTGTTTTTCAACTGCACACCTCGAACGAATACACGTGCCAGCTTGCCTTCTTGGACATCTTCCTTTACGACCAGAGAAGAAATAAAGTTGGCTCCATACCCTGCTTTCACCGCACTGATCGTTTCGTTCAATCCATTAAACTGAAGCGCAATACGGGGAGCAGCCAGGTTATTTGTGGTGCAAAGAGAAACCAGACGCTCCCGTGTAGCGCTGCCCTCTTCGCGCATGATGAAGGGCTCCGCTACCATTTCCCGAAGCTCAATTTCTTTCCCCGCATAAGGATGATCAGGATGGACGACAAACCACATCTCATCTTCAAACAATTCGTCCCAATGGATACCTGAATGTGTAATGCCACTTCCACCATACACCGCAATCTCGGCCTCATAACGCAGCAGTTGGTCAAAAGCCATCCGGGTATTGGTTGTACTCACCACCAGCTCCACATCCTCGTGCATCTGCTTAAAACGGGCAATCCAGCCCGGCAGCAGAAAATTCGAGGGTAAATAGGTTGCGGTAAGACGAATCAGCCCTTTTTTGCCCGCCCGAAAATCCTCTACAAAGTTCTCGACATCCTGTTCCAGCATGAACAGACGTTCCGCATAACCTGTTAACTGTGTTCCTGCATCGGTAAGGACCAGTCTTCTCCCCTCCGAAGCGAATAATTGAATGCCCAGTTCTCGCTCAAATTTCTTCACCTGGGAGGATACCGCTGGCTGGCTAATGTTGAGTTCTTCTGCCGCACGCGTAACTCCGCCAAATCTAACGATGGCATGAAACAATCGTAATCCGTGCAAATTCAAATCTTACACCTCCTTCACTTGAAATGTATAATCTAAAGTTATAGTAACATACATAATATATATTTTATTTATATATCTGTTCACTTTATAGTTGAAATATGAAATCCAATACATGCAATCGGAAAGGAACAGATGACGATGAACAATCTGAATGTTTCTGCTCAACAGCAAACCTGGAGTGAGGTCGACGACTATTTGAACGCCTTATTAATTCCCTCAGATTCCCTTCTGGAGCAGGCTCTAAGTACAAATACAGAAGCCGGCTTGCCCGCCCATGATGTAACGCCCAATCAAGGGAAACTCCTTCAGCTCCTGCTTCAAATACAAGGCGCAACACGTGTGCTCGAAATCGGGACACTTGGCGGATACAGTACGATCTGGATGGCAAGGGCCCTTCCCGAACACGGACGCATCGTTACACTGGAGGCTGAGCCACACCATGCAAATATGGCACGAACCAATCTTACGCGTGCAGGACTTATGCACAAGGTTGATCTTCGAGTAGGTCCGGCTCTGACTACTCTTCCCGACGTTCAGGAAGAATACAGGGAGCCTTTTGATTTTATCTTCATTGATGCTGACAAACCAAGTAATCCTGATTATCTGAGATGGGCGCTGCGTCTGGCTCGCCCGGGAAGTCTGATCATTGGTGACAACATCGTCAGGGACGGTGAAGTTATCAATGCAGACAGTACGGACCGAAGAGTTATGGGCGTTCAATCTTTCCTGAAATTAATTGCGGACAACCCGCGTCTTGAAGCGACAGCACTTCAGACTGTAGGCAGTAAAGGTTATGATGGATTCGTGATTGCCCGTGTGCTGGAATCTCCTATGACAAAATAAACAATGGTCAATTCTTCCGCAAATCCCCCATTCCTGTTAAACTGAAATTACTGCACAGGCAGACTGGGGGAAACCACTTGAGACTTCTACAACAGATTCAAGCTGAAATTCGGGGCTGGTCCCGCAATATTCAATTGTTTTTTCTGGCAAGTATCTTGTATCAGATCGGAAATGGCATGTTCTCTGTCTTGTACAATCTGTACATTCAGGGTCTCGGCTACAATGATACAATGAACGGCCAGATTGTAAGTATACAATCACTTGCGACAGCGATTATGTTTGTTCCCATCGGACTATGCGGCGATTTCTTCAGCCGCAAGCGGCTCCTGATTACCGGCGCTTTGTTCAGCGGAATCTTCCTGATTGGCCGTTCCTTCGATTATTCTGCCAGCGGACTGATCTGGTTTGCTGTATTTTCGGGACTTTTCGCTGGCGTATTTCAGGTACTGGCCATTCCTTTCCTCGCTGAGAATGTGAAGAAGAGTCAACGACTGAAGATGTTCAGCTATTATTCCTCCCTCGTGCTTGCTTCTCAGGTTCTTGGCAGCTTGGGTGGCGGCGTGTTTGCAGACTTGCTTCATACGGCAGGACTTGCCAAAGTCACGGGTCTGCAAACCGTATTGTTTGTGGGTGGGGCAGCCACGCTGGTTGCGTTTATTCCGATGTTATTTGTATCCGAGGATAAGAAGGCACCGCAAGCGGATACACCGGTGCAACCTGTTACTGAATCTGCACCATCTGCAGCTGATGGTAAACAGGGTGTCGTTCATTCTGCAGAACAAGACAGCAAGAACGATACCCTTAGCCAAAAGAAAGATTCCCGTTTGATTGGACAATTTGTCATCACCCAATTATTAATCGGGTTTGGTTCCGGACTGGTTGTGCCTTATCTCAACCTGTATTTTACCAACCGTTTTTCGGTATCCTTAAGTGCCATGAGTCTGCTAATCTCTTTGGGTCAGATCATGACCATTGTATCGATGCTGATTGGTCCCACACTTGCGGCCAAGGTGGGAAGTGTTCGGGCTGTCGTCATCTTCCAGGTCATGTCGCTGCCCTTCCTGCTGTTAACTGGCTTCACGAATCTGCTGCTCATCGCTTCGGTGAGTTTCCTATTCAGACAAGCACTGATGAATGCGGCCAATCCGATTCAATCCGCCATTCTGGTGGACAGAGTATCGGATAAACGCCGTGGAATCGCCAATTCTCTGATGCAAACCGCTTTTATGATCGGATGGGCCACCATGGGACCTGTTCAATCCTATCTTGTGACCACTTATGGCACATATTGGGGTTATGCAATCACGTTCAGCATTACAGGCAGTTTATACGTGATTTCATCGCTGATGTACTATATGATGTTCAAAGAACCGAAGCCTTCTGCCCGTGTAATTGCGGCGAACAGATAAATGACAACAATTCAGCAGGATAGCGGGATCGACCTGCTCTCCTGTTCTGCTTCGTAATGTGCCATTTCACCGTTCAAGGATCAATCATTGTATCTTATCATCAGGAGTGATCTTACATGTACTTCAATCTACCCCATGCAGCCGAAAGACGACGCAGATGGAACTGATGCACAAGCTCGGTTCCCACGTTGTCTTTCGGTTTTTTCTGAGTTTGGGTGTCTCTGTCCTTGGCGGGTTCATATTTACAGCGATCCATACCCCCATCCCTTGGCTTCTTGGACCAATGATTTTTATGCTGATTGGTTCACAGATTGCCAAGCTGCCACTCTTGTGGCCCACTTCCATTCGGGACTATGGCATTCTAATCGTCGGTTACTCCATCGGATTAACACTGACGGGAGAAGCGCTTCAAGGCATTTTGCACCAGCTTCCCATGATGCTGCTCATGACCTTGCTCTTAATCGGATTATGTACCTTGACCGCCTTTGTTGCTTCTAAACTGACAGACTTTGACTTTCCCTCCCTGCTGGTTGGCAGCATTCCCGGCGGACTGTCCCAGATGGTCTCCCTTGCGGAAGAGATGAAATCCATCAATCTGACGCTCGTTACTTTTTTGCAGGTCACGCGGTTGATCATGATTGTATTCTGTGTTCCGTTCCTGCTATTTAGTCTATGGATCGGAGGAACAACAGGTGGGGGGACGGATCAGCCAATGATCGAACCAGCAACTTGGTCAGCACTCTTCCCCGAAATCCTGCTCTATGCCCCGCTCTGTGTCGCTGGTGCATGGGTTGCACGTAAGCTTCGGTTTCCCACCGCATTTATGCTCGGACCAATGATCGTCATGTGTGTTATTCAATTAAGCACAACGATGCAAACACCCAATCTGCCGTCTTCCCTGCTTAACATTTCGCAATTAATGATTGGCAGCCATGTGGGTCTGATGCTTCGTCCTCAGCAGCTGCAACGCAAGATGCAGACCGTAACACTCGCAATCACGAGCAGTGTTCTCCTCATTGCAGGTTCGCTTGGCTTGACCTATATATTAATGAAGTTGTTCTCCCTCTCGGCCGCTACATCATTGCTGAGCATGGCACCTGGCGGAATGGATCAGATGAGCATCATGGCTCATGAAGTCAATGCTAACCTCTCGGTTGTGTCTGGATATCAATTGTTTCGCATCTTATTTATATTCTTTATCGTTTCTTCGCTCCTAAAGATGATTCTCATGCGTATGTTGAGGAAAAAAGAAGCGAGTACCCGCTCTTCGGTCACGTAAAACGAAATGTACATATTAAAGAGAGTATCCGCCTGATTTCCAGCCTGCGGATACTCTCTTTAATATGTTTGCTCAAGTTATGAATAAACCCGACTATACATCCAGCTTATAATGCCCACGGTTACAGCGGCCGCCACAATAATAAATGCATAATAGCCAAGTTTGCTTTTTACCCCTGATGTCTGCTTGTCATAGAAGTCTGAGTTTCGCCTGTAGAATCCCATCCACAGTTCTCCAATCATATTCACAACGATCATTACAAACCGTCTGGCAAGTTCCATTCATCCAATACCCCTTTCTTATCTCAAACCCCTTCCATATTAAGTATAATTATCCTTTTATCTCAAAACAACTCTGTCACGCTGAAATCGGGGCAGTTTCCTGTTCGAGCCAGCTCAATCGTTCAAACGCCTCCTGATCTGTGCTGCCACACATCTCTTCCGAAGCCTGCAATCCGCTGCATACAGCGGGGCGCTCTTTCTGACCGAAGATCCCACAGCGATTGTCCTCCGTCAGCTGTACACAACGTACACCTGCCGGCTTGCCGTCAGCCATCCCGGGTATCGGCGATGAGATCGAAATCGCGATACAGCATGCGGCACAGCCTGTCCTGCATTCCATAATTATTGTCCTCCCTCCATATCTGGCATTGAACCTGATCCACGATTCACCCATGTCCACGTCCGGGCCAAACCCTGTGCAATTCTCCGATTCATGGTTCCATTCGAGAAATACCCGCCATGACTCAACGGATTCCAGCTCCCGATTATCCCGCCAGAGTTAATCTCCATGTCTTCTTTGACCGCCGCCTCATATGCCGGATCAATGGGGCGCAGCGGGTAACCCAGAATATCATCCCGATCATAGAAGTTAATCCATTCGCCTTCCAGCCCGGGGAAGTACTGCTCCGCCAGCGGGGAAGGCACCTGAATTGGCCGGCTAAAATCATGGTATCGTAAGCTCCATAACGGCAACGTCGTTCCAAAGGAATAAAAGTTCATTAAGGTATCTCCCCGTTCCAATGCAGAAGTCACATCCACGATGGATGGCGTGCGACTAGACGGATATTGCAGATCATAGAAGAAATTGCTTGCAATCACTGCCCCCAGACTATGAGCAATAATACAGAGGGGAGCATCTGGCCCATTCCGCTGTGCAAGTGCATGCATCGCCCGATTCAGCGTACGATGTACCGCATCATAGTTATGACCTTGATTTTCCACGGGTTGATACGCGACAGCATCAGCCAGATAATGGATAACAAATCGACGCAGCACTTGATAGTTCAATCTCTGAGAGCTGACAAGCTGCTGAAACAGCGCCTCTTCCCGTTCCTCAAATACATCCGCCCAAAATACCGGCTCAATATCCAGAACCTGCTTGGCTGCTCCCGGCAACACCATAACCTGATCCAATTCCTTATGCAAACGCGAAATCAGTGTATCCGCATAATCTTCCTTTTGCATACCCAGACCATGAATGACCATTACCGCAACACGAGTCATGGCTCTCCTCCTCCGTCCATTGACTAGCCACTCTCTTTGAACCATATGAACTTCTTCACCTGAACATGCTTTCCGATCGCTGTGAACATGAGATTTTGCACATACATTCTAGTTACAGTTTACCACGATACAAATAAAAAAAAGAACTGCATAAAGAGTCATACCACACAAGTGGTATGCGTTCAGCTTTTATTCTGAATCTCAAGATGAAAAAAGAAGCTGCGATATTCGCAGCTCCCCCATTGTTCGTAAATTAGCCTTTCAAATGAACCTTAAGCACGCCGTTCTGATTGGATGTAACATCACCTGTAGTGACCTCCACCCGCTCAACCATATCCTGACCGTCCGGAATAATGATTGGCGTAATAAGCGGATATCCCGCAGCTTCAATCACTTTACGATCGAATTCAAGCAGCGTTTGTCCGGCTCTTACCTTCTCTCCAGCTTCAACATGCATGTTAAACCCTTCGCCTTTGAGAGATACAGTGTTGATCCCGACATGAATCAGAATCTGCAAGCCACTCGCGTGTTCAAGAATGACCGCATGTTTGCTTTTGATCACATGGGCAACCTGGGCATCAAACGGAGCAACCACCTGATTGCCGGAAGGCTCAATCGCGACGCCTTCACCCATTTGTTTCTCAGCAAACGCCGGATCAGGTACTTGTTCAAGCGGAACGGCTGTACCTGTTAAGGGTGCCATGATTTCCAGCGTATTCACTGGCTCATCCGCCACCTGAGCAGCACTGCGTGTACGTTGCTCTGTATCTGTATTTGTTGTAGTTGTGCTAGACGCTGAATTAGCTGTAGATGTTTGACTGCCTGCTACAGTAGCTTGATCTGCATTGCGGTCTTCTTTTCTCAATTTCGCTCTTCCGAAAAGAACCGTCAGTACAAACGGAACAACCAGTACAATCGCCATGCCGATGAAGAATACTCCCCATTTGTTCGGGAAAATCGACAGGAATCCAGGTACGCCACCTACACCAATAGAGGTGGCCTGAACATTGTTTATCGTGAGCAGTACGCCGCCAATCGCAGAACCGACCATACCGAAGATAAACGGATAACGATAACGGATATTCACCCCGAAGATCGCCGGCTCGGTTACCCCGAGGAAAGCTGACACGGATGAAGTCGCCGCAAGTCCTCTCATCTTCTTCTCACGAAGCACGAGCATCATGGCAAGTGCAGCTGAACCTTGCGCGATATTGGACAGCGCCAGCATCGGCCACAGGAACGTTCCGCCCTGGCTACCAATCAGTTGTACGTCTACCGCCAGGAACGTATGGTGCATGCCTGTAATAACGAGCAATGCGTACAGTCCACCGTAGATCAGACCGCCCAGAGCCGCGTATGAATCGTAAATATAGATCAAGCCGGATGTAATTCCATTCGCAATCGCAAATGTAACCGGACCAATGATTGTAAATGCCAGGAACCCGGTAATCAATAAGGTGACAGGAGCAACGACCAACAGTTTGATCGAATCATGCACCCTTTTGTTCAGGAAAATCTCCAGCAAGCAGATAGGCGGATACCAATACCGGCAGAACCTGCCCTTGATAACCGATCTTCTCAATATGCCAGCCGAACAGATTCCACGTAGGCACGGTGCCTTCGTTCACTGCATTGGCGTAACCATAAGCACTCAGCAGATCCGGATGAACCAGAATCAGACCAAGCACAATCCCGAGCAATGGACTGCCGCCGAACCTTGTTACAGCGGACCAACCAATTAATGCTGGCAGGAAGGTGAAGGCTGTGCTCGCGATGGTATTGATAATTGATGCAAGATCCTTCCATGCTGGATATACATCCACCAGTGATTTTCCATCAAAGAAAATGCCCGGCCCTGTCAAAATATTATTAATACCGAGCAAGAGACCGGCCGTGATGATGGCTGGCAGGATCGGAATGAAGATGTCCGATAACGTTTTGATCGCACGCTGGATTGGGTTTTGCTTTTTACCCGCAACAGCCTTCACGTCATCCTTGGAAGCGCGTTCGCCTCCGGTAATCTGAATCATTTCATCATACACTTTATCTACAAGCCCAGGTCCGATGACCACCTGGAATTGTCCTTGAGAGGAGAACTGGCCTTTGACGAGATCGTTCTGCTCCAGACTTTCCGTATCTACTTTACTTTCGTCGTACAGGGCGAACCGGAGGCGTGTGACACAATGTGTTGCAGCTTCAATATTTTCTTTGCCGCCGACCGCTCGTACGATCTCCTCAACCTGTTTTTTATCCATTGCCATATTGTCACTTCCCATTTATATGATGTGAATTAGTCCTGTTGCGGTACAAGCCACATATAGGATGAATACGGGCTAAGAGAGATTTCTTGCTCCAGTGCAGGCGATGCTTCTGTATTGCCAATCAGCAACTCTGCTGATTTACCCGCAATGTGATCATTCCAGACAGCATCCGAGAAAGCAAAAGATACGTCCCGCTTGCTGAAGTTGGATACTACAATGAGCGTCTCGCTTCCATTGGTCCGCGCATATGCAAATACATCCGGATGTGCATCGTCCAAACGTTCATACAGACCATCAGTCAGCACACGAACCTGTTTACGCAGAGCAATCAGCTTGCGATAGTGATAATAGATCGAATTCGGGTCAGCCATTTGCTGGGCCACATGAATCGACGGATATCGTTCATCCACTTTGATCCACGGTGTACCTGTAGTAAATCCGGCATTATCGCTTCCATCCCACTGCATTGGTGTCCGGGAATTGTCACGGGAACGCTCTCTCACAATCTGGAATGCTTCCTCAGCAGATTTGCCTCGTTCTTCCTGAAGCAGTCGATACATATTTGTCGATTCAATATCACGGAACTCGCTAACGTCGTTCCAGACCGGATTCGGCATCCCGATCTCTTCGCCCTGGTATACGTATGGTGTTCCCTGCATGCCATGAATGGTTGTAGCAAGCATTTTGGCACTCTCAGCACGATAATCGCCATCATCAGCGAAACGAGACAACGCACGGGGTTGATCATGGTTGTTCAGGAACAACGCGTTCCATCCACCACCGGCCTGCATGCCTGTCTGCCACTCACTGAACAGCTGCTTCATCGCTTCGAAATCGTAAGGCATAAGCTCCCACTTCTGTCCGTTCGGATAATCCACTTTCAGATGGTGGAAGTTGAACGTCATCGAGAATTCCCGGGAAGCAGGGTTCGAATATTTAATACAGTGCTCCAGTGTTGTAGAGGACATCTCCCCAACTGTTACCATATTGTGTGGTCCAAACACGTCTTCATACATCTCCGTAATGTACTCATGCACACGTGGGCCATCGGTATAGAACTTGCGTCCGTCGCCTGGGGAAACGCTACCATCATCATCAGGGAAACGCTGGTCCTTGGAGATCAGGTTGATAACGTCCATGCGGAAACCATCTACACCCTTCTCCGCCCAGAACTTGATCATGTCCCGTACTGCCTTGCGTACCTGCTCGTTCTCCCAATTCAGGTCAGCCTGTGTTTTGTCAAACAACGTCAGGAAATATTGTCCTGTCTGCTCATCATACTGCCACGCAGGTCCGCCAAACTTGGATTGCCAGTTATTCGGTACACCACCGTCCGGCGCAGGGTCCTTCCAAATATAATAATCACGATAAGGGTTATCCTTGGAAGAGCGTGATTGCTGGAACCACTCATGATCCGTAGAGGAGTGATTCACCACGATATCAATCATCAGCTTCATGTCACGTGCCTTCAGACCTTTAAGCAGTTCGTCAAAATCCTCCATCGTACCAAAATCAGGATTAATCCGATAATAGTCCGCTACGTCATACCCGTTATCATGCTGCGGAGATACATATACCGGCTGCAGCCACACGATATCAATTCCGAGATGCTGCAAATAATCCAGCTTTTCGGTTAATCCCCGAATGTCTCCGGTACCCGATCCGGTTGTATCGTTGAAGCTCTTGGGATATACCTGATACACCGTGGAGGTTTTCCACCACGATGATGAAGTTGTGTTCGTTGAACTCATGTTAACGCCTCCAATAAATTGTATTGCTTATATGGTTCTCTTGGCCTAACTTCATTTATATATTACATAACTAAACATGTATATACAAGTTGAAACTTAAATATGCTATCTTTTGCCTCTTTTACACATTCCCCATTTATGATTCCTCTGTAACAATTATTTTGCCGCATACGTTCGTGAACTCCATGATATCTGTATTCAAAACAAAAAAATACGTCTGTCTCCCCACCATTTCATGCGGGTAAACAGACGATTCAGATTTAAAAATTGGATGAGTTAACATATCAAGCAAAGCCCGGTCACTTCCTGTTTTTTACAGCATTTCTGTCGAAATGATTCCTTTACCCTGTTCTCTTTTGTTCAAATTCACCGAGGACAAGGACGCTTGATCTTCTCTTTCCAGCTCTTCGGCACTGATCTCTCCAGAGAGCACAGCCCGCATACGTTTTTGGTCCAACAGCCCTTCCCATTTTGCCACTACAAATGCCGCTACACAGTTGCCCATCAAATTCGTGAATACTCGCATGGTATCCATGAAGCGGTCTGCACCGAGCAGTAAGGCAACTGCAGCTACCGGGAAGGCATTCAGGGCCGCCGCAGTAGCAGATAATGCAAGAAACGCTGAGCCAGGCACGCCTGCCATGCCCTTGGAGCTAAGCATTAATACAAGTAAAATCGTAATCTCCTGTCCCAGTGTCAGATCAATACCAACCGCCTGAGCCAGAAACACGGTTGCCAGCGATAGGTAGATCGAGGCTCCGTCCAGATTGAACGAATAGCCTGTTGGAACCACGAGCCCGACGACCGCACGATCACAGCCTGCTTTGGTCAGCTTGTCCATCATTCGGGGCATAACGACCTCCGAGGAACCTGTGCCAATCGCCAGCATGACTTCGGAGCGGGTATATTTTACAAATTGCAGAAAGTTCAGTCCTGTAATCCACCAGGCAGCCAGCGCAAGCATCACCAGGAATAACAACGCCGCTCCATAACATGCAATAATCAGCAACCCGAAGGATGAGAGTGTGGAAGCACCATAGGCTCCTACCGTATAAGCCATAGCTCCGAATGCACCGATTGGCGCCAGCTTCATGATGTATCCGATTATGCGGAACAGAATACCCAGTACATTTTCAATCAGCGTCAGCACATTCTCTTTTGCCTTACTCTCCGTCGCCGCCAAAGCTACCCCAAATAAACAGGCAACGAGCAGTACTTGCAGCAATGCGTTTTGTGCAAAAGCATCGACAACACTTGTCGGGATAATATTCATAATAAAGTCCACCACATGCGGCAGCTCGGAACCATTAGTTTTGGCTTCGATGCCGCTGGTATCCAGAGTCGAAGGGTCCACGTTCATGCTTGCGCCGGGACGAAGCAGATTGGCAGTGCCAAGTCCAAGGACAAGCGCAACCGTCGTTGCAATCTCAAACCACAGAATCGCTTTGAGTCCAATGCGGCCAACCGACTTCAGATCACCGATTTTGGCAATGCCTGTCACGATCACCATAAAGATCAATGGTGCAATGATCATTTTGATCAACTTGATAAAACCTGTTCCGAGCGGTTGCAGCAGACTGCCCAGATCAGGCCACAGAATGCCTACACCAATTCCGATGATAACCGCTACAATAATTTGAAAAAATAATGATTTCACAAATGACATGAACGCTCCCCCTGTTTTCGGTCAATTCGGATTTCCGGTTAATTTCCGTGTAATTTTTTATAACATTCGGGGGAGGTTTTCAACAATGCCTATTGCATTTTTTTGTGATCCGTACCAACTATTCAGGTCGAAATTGAACTTGAAACCGAAAAAAGACGAATACCACGTCAGTTATCTTGACGTCATATTCGTCTTTAGCTGTTATTTCTTTTAGTATTGAACAGTGCTTAATAAAAGATCATTAGAGAGTAAGGGACTGTCCTGGTGCCAGGACACGACCTTCGAGACCTTTCTCAGCCAGTTGCTGAACAAAACGTTCCGCATCCTGACGGATGACCGGAAATGTATCATAATGCACCGGAATCGTCAGCTTGGCATTGAACCACTCAGCGGCTTGAAGTGCATCCTCCGGCCCCATGGTGAAATGTCCGCCAATAGGCAGGAACGCTACGTCGATGTCATGACGATCACCAATCATTTTCATATCACCAAACAAGCTGGTATCCCCGGCATGCAAAATGGTTTTGCCACCTATGTTAATAATATATCCTGCAGGCAATCCTGCGTACATGATCCGTTGTTCCTCTTCCAGCACGATGCCGGATGTATGGAAAGCCTGAATCATTTTGGCTTGGGCAAAACCAAGATCCACCGTTCCACCCATGTTCATGCCTATGGTGTCCAGACCTTTCCATGACATATATGTAGCCAGCTCGACAATGGCAACCACCTTGGCATGATTGGCCTTGGCAATCGGTTCAGCATCCAGAATATGATCCATATGGGCATGTGTCAGCAAAACAGCATCGGTCTTGATATCTTCCGGTTTGGTGACAGCAAGTTCATTGCCACGCAGGAAAGGATCAATAATCAACGACTTCTCTTCTGTTCCCAGTTGTACACTGGAGTGTCCGTGGAAGGTAATATTCAGCAACTTGTTGTCCTCCTGACATATGTGTTCTTTTCGATTGATTTCAACATTTATTATAAATCAAACCTCTTCGCCAAAGCAAAATTGTGCTCTTATCGCTGCATTTGATAAACCCTTGCTTCATACGGCTGAAGGAGAATTGCATCTTCATCAGTGGAATAACGTTTGCTTACATTGCTGATGAGTAGTTTGGCATGCTCAGCTTGCCAGCCTTCCGGCCAGTGCATCTCAGGCTCATGCTCACGGAAATTCAGGATGACCAATATCTGCTCACCATCCAGTGTTCGGGTATAGGCATAGATATCAGGGTCGTCTGGCAGCAACAGCTCATATGCCCCGTAGATGAGCACTTTTTGTTGTTTGCGAAGTGCAATCAGCCTGCGGTAATAATGTAAAATGGACTGTGGATCACGTTCGGCATCGGCCACATTAATCTCGGTATAATTCTCATTCACCTGAATCCATGGCTGGCCATCGGTGAATCCGGCATGCTCCGTATCATCCCACTGCATCGGCGTACGAGCATTATCCCGACTCTTGCGCCAGATCGCCTGCATGACTTCATGCTTCGCTTTACCTTGACCAATATAATGATTGTAATAATTCTTCGTCTCGATATCCCGGTATTGCTCAATATCCGAGAAGACGACATTGGTCATGCCGATCTCTTCTCCTTGATAAATGTACGGCGTACCTTCCAGTGTAAGCATCCATGTAGCCAGCATCTGGGCAGATCGCACCCTGTACCTTCCATCATCACCGAAGCGGGATACCGGACGCGGCTGATCATGATTGCCCATATAATTGGCATTCCAGCCTCTGTCATGCAGCACGGTTTGCCAGCGGCTCATAATTTCTTTCAGCTCGGGCAGCTTCCACTCCCGATAGTTCCATTTGCCGATTCCGGACGATTGGGCGTCCACAAACATATGCTCAAACTGGAACACCATATTGAGTTCATTCCGATCTGTCCCAACATAGGCCAGCGCCTGTTCCGGTCCAAGCCCCGAAGTCTCTCCAACGGTCATTGGACCGTATGGCTTCAGGATCATGTCGTTGAGTTTGTTCAGAATCGAATGCACCTGTTCGAGATTGGAAAACAGCTGGTACGCTGGAACGACTGGCAGATTATCCGGATTATGCGCGCTGGGTAACCCCTCTGCCTTGGCGATATGTGCCACCGCATCGAACCGGAAACCATCCACACCTTTTTGCAACCACCAGTGCACCATCTCATACATCTCTTCTGCCATCTTTGCATTGTTCCAGTTCAGGTCGGGCTGGTGTTCAGAATAGAGGTGCAAATAATATTCATTCGTTTCAGGATCATGCTTCCACACTGAACCCCCAAAATAGGACTCCCAGTTGTTTGGAACCTGGCCATTTTTGCCTGAGCGCCAAATATAATAATCCCGTTTCGGATTCACTTTCGATGAACGTGACTCGGCAAACCATGCGTGTTCATCTGACGTGTGATTCAGCACCAGATCCATCATGATCTTGAGACCACGCTTGTGAGCCTCGGCCAGCAAACGATCAAAATCCTCCATCGTGCCATATTTGCGTAATATAGAGTAATAATCCCGGATATCATATCCGTTATCATGACCAGGTGAATCGTAGATTGGACAGATCCAAATCACATCCACGCCCAGTCCAGTCAAATAATCAAGCTTGTCATATATCCCCTGCAAGTCACCCAAACCGTCCCCATCCGAATCTTTGAAGCTGTTGGGATAGATCTGGTACACCACACTCTCTTTCCACCAAACGATATTGCCCACCTCGCCTTCATTACTTCATTCTTCATTACTATATAACCCGTTAGTATGTTTTATCCGAAATGCCCCTATTATAAACACTTTGAAAGACTCAAGAAGGTGCCGGAACACAAAAAAAAACCGATCATTGACCGCTAGTTGCAGTTCAATCTCGAGTCTTTCCCTGTGAGTATAGGAATAAGGCAAACCCTATGTATCCAATCCAGGCACCCACGGTATTCAACATAATGTCATCGACATCAAACGAACCCAGGCGGGTAATCAATTGTGTAACCTCAACAGCGAACAAAAGTAAGACGACAACCCCTGTAAATGGCCAGAACTTTCGGCACCTGCGGAATAACCAGGGTATCCATATGCCAAGCGGGATGAACAAGACAATGTTGCCAAACAGGTTCTTCACCCAGGCTTCCGTATGATATCTGTCTCTTTCAAAAAGTAGAGGCTTGATTGTCTCTAAAGGTACTAAATTATATTGATAATTCACGCCAGGCGTTCTCCCGTTGACAAAGAGCAAGTTCCCCATAATCAACATGTACAGCACTGCCATGCAGGCAACGATAGCGAGCATCCGTCTGGAGTGGAGCCACGAGCCTTCGTTCATTATCTGAATTCCTCCGTCCTTTTTTTCCGCGGAGCGGTAAGGTCTATTTTACCGGGATCTAGATCTTCATGTCCAGTTGCTTAGGGGTAGACTTCCATACACTTCCCTACATCCCTATTGTTCACCAAGTCCAAAGTAGGAAAGACCATGATCACCCTGGTCACCGTAAAACATAGTTACCTAAACAGAACCTAAATGACAGCAGCATAAATTTAGCTGGTTTTCATCCATTTGTTTAGCTTCTATTCAACTTGGTCTACTAGAATTGTATATGAGGGAGCAATTCAAATATGTTCCTCGTCACTTAGCAAATAATTTATTGTAGGAGTGTTTATAATGTCAATCAATAGGGACAAGCTGCAAGAATCTTTGGATCCTGACCTTCGGGTTCGTGCCCGCGTAGGATGGGGTGTTCTCACCTATTTCCTCTACAGCGCAGTCTTCTACGCAATCTTCTTGCTCAACGGCATCGACTACACACGAGTGGGTGAAAGTGAGCGGACCCTTCTTCTCTGGTACATAGCACCGCTGTCCGGCGGTGCCGTGCTGACCATAACAATGGTCACGATCTACGGATGGTGGCGCCCTAGCCTGGTTGAAAGACGGCGTCTTTCTCAATGGACAATGACTCTCCCGATCATCATGATGGTCGTCGCGATCGTGAACATGCTGACCGGCGATTTCACGCGTGTCACGCCCCTCATGTGGCTGTATCTCATCTTTGGCAGTATCATGGTCGGCTTCAATGAAGAGATGATCAACCGAGGTCAGTTGATCGTTGCTTTGCGCAGCCGATTCGGCGAATCCGGGGTCTGGCTGCTCTCAACAGCGATGTTCGCAGTCTTCCATCTGCCAAACATGTTCTGGGGCATCGGAGCGGGAGCCCTGTTCCAGGTAGTGGTCGCTTTCGGCCTCGGTTCGATCTTCTACCTCGCCCGGCGGTCTACCGGTTCGCTCGTGGCCTCCATATTCCTGCACGGGTTCTGGGACTTGAGCGTTTTCTCAGCGAATGGCGCGTCGGCATTACCCATCGCTGGTTTACTAGCTCCGTTGTTGGTGATCGCTGCAGTGATCACGGTTCCGATCATCCTCCGTCGTGAAAAGCGGCACGATAAGGCCCAAAGCGTGTCACGACCAGTCGGCTAATTCATACAAAAATCCCCTTGTACAACAAGGAGCGCTCTCTGATGAATGTATATGAATCCAACAGAGATCAAACCTAGTGTACAAGGGGTTTTCTTTGTTAAACAATAATTCTTTAACCTTTCCAGTGTCCGGACACCGGATGAATGCCCCAGATATCCGTCGCATATTCACTGATGGTGCGATCACTGGAGAAGATGCCGGATTGAGCCGTATTCAGCACCGCCTTGCGTGTCCAGCCCGCTACATCGCGATATGCCGAATCAATGGCTGCATGGGCATCGGCATAGGCAGCAAAGTCACGTAATACAAAGTACTCGTCGCCATGCGCCAGCAAGGAGTCATAAATATCCCAGAATTCACCGTCACGTTCACAGAACGCACCTGGATGTACCAACTGCTCCACCACCTCGCGAATCCGTTCATCCTGCTGTACAATCTCACCCGGTCGATAGCTGCCGGAACGATAATACTCAAGGACTTCATCTGCCCGCAGACCAAAGATAAACATATTATCTTCCCCGACCTGCTCTGCCATCTCGACATTCGCCCCATCCATCGTACCGATGGTTAATGCACCGTTCATCATGAACTTCATGTTACCGGTACCGGAAGCTTCCTTACCTGCAGTCGAGATTTGTTCACTGACGTCCGCTGCCGGAATGATTTTTTCCGCAAGAGAGACTGAGTAGTTTTCCAGGAAAAACACTTGCAAACGATCGTTCACGGCCGTATCCCGATTTACAGTATCCGCCACCGTGTTAATCAGCTTGATAATTTTCTTGGCAAAATAATAACTTGGCGCTGCTTTTGCTCCAAAGATGAATGTACGTGGCACGATATCAAATGAAGCATCGCTCTTGAGCCGGTTGTACAAATGCATGACGTGCAGAATGTTCAGCAACTGCCGTTTGTAACCATGAAGCCTTTTCACCTGTACATCAAAAATGGAATCCGGATTGACAGCTGTTCCTGTATGATCCAGGATATATGTAGCCAACCGCTCCTTATTGTGGCGTTTGATGGATTGGAATTGATGCTGGAATGAAGCATCATCCGCAGCTCCTGCCAACTCATTCAGCCTTCCCGGCTCTGTAATCCACTTCCCACCAATCGTATGGGTGATCAGATCCGACAGCTTCGGGTTGGCATGCATCAACCAGCGGCGATGAGTGATGCCATTGGTTTTGTTGTTGAATCGCTCCGGGTAGAGTGCATAGAACGGCGCCATCTCCCGTTCCTTCAATATCTCGGTATGCAGAGCCGCCACACCGTTGACGCTATGACTGCCCACAATCGCCAGATGAGCCATCCGCACCTGATCATTGGCAACAATCGCCAGATGCTGAATACGATCCGGGTCTCCTGGATAACGTTCAAGCAGCATGCCGCAGAATCGTTTGTTGATCTCTTCAATGATCATATAAATGCGTGGCAGCAGCTTACTGATCATGGCTACAGGCCATTTTTCAAGCGCCTCACTTAATGTTGTATGGTTCGTATAGGATACCGTACGGGTCGTGATATCCCAAGCCTCATCCCATCCATAGCCTTTGACATCAATTAGAATCCGCATCAGCTCCGGAATGACCATTGTTGGGTGGGTGTCATTGATATGGAACGCCACTTTATCCGGCAATCGATCATAGGAAAGCTCCAATTTGTTAAACGTACGCAAGGCACTCTGTACACCTGCTGAACACATAAAGTACTGCTGTTTCAATCGGAGCAGCTTACCCTCGTATTGGGAATCATCGGGGTACAAAAACTCTGAAATGGATTCAACCGAACGACTGTAATCGAGATATCCGTAATAGTTCGAAGGGGTATCCTGCGATGTTTCCCGCTTCGGCTCCGCACTCCACAGCCGTAATGTGTTTACATGGGGCTGACCATAACCAATGACGGGTACATCATAGGGCACAGCTACAACGGATTCCGCATCCTTGGTGACAAATTGGTAATGTCCATCCTGTTCATGGGCTTCCACCCGGCCCCAGAATTGTACCTCCACCTTTTTGTCCGGACGGCGGACTTCCCATTCATTTCCCTTATCGAGCCAATTATCAGGTAATTCCACCTGATTGCCGTTGATGATTTTTTGCTCAAACAAGCCATATTTATATCGAATTCCACACCCATGTCCTGCATAACCGAGCGATGCCAATGAATCCAGGAAACAGGCCGCGAGTCGTCCCAGACCTCCGTTACCCAGACCTGCATCCGCCTCCTGTTCTTCCACATCTTCCAAAGAGAAGCCCAGTTCAGCCAGACTGTCACGAACCAGCTCCAGTTCATTCACATTTAGCAGGTTGTTGCCGAGCAGACGTCCAATCAGGAATTCCAGCGAGAAGTAATAGACCTGTTTATCCTGGCGCTGCTTAAACCCCTGATTCGACGCCGCCCAATCCTGACCCACATATTCACGAATCATGCTACCAAGTACGTGATAGACATCCTCCTGCGTCGCTTCTGCTAACGGTTTTCCCAATTTGCTGACCAGATTCCGCCTAAAAATACTCTTGAACGTTTCCTTGTTGTCAAACAAAAGAAGGTTCCTCCCGGTGAAATCCTGTAGGATCGTGGCGGTTCACACTTGTTTCTTACACATGAGTGCTACACCTTTCAAAGCTGCACTTTCGGCTAAGAGCCCGTTCCGGTTACGAATCGTTCTTCCGATCGCTGTTGTCTCTCAAATTTCTTGATGAACATTATAAAAGGTTGAAATTTGGAGACAAAGGCGAACGCTGACGCTTCTTCAGAATCGATCTCGTCACCTCCACTGCGTTAGCACGTATAACCGTAGCTTTAGCTGTGGCACCCATGCTTCGAAGCAGCATGAACCTTAAATCCATCCTACAGGATTTTTATTTTATATATATTTATAGATGATATCGGTTAAGTATTGGTATTAGATAATAGTACTCTTTGCCAAAATATACGGGTTGGACGGGTCGCCGATCAGCGTCTGGCCGCCGCTTAGCTTCACATCTTTGTCGAGAATGACGTTCTCCAGAACGGCGCCTTCTCCGATGTAGCATTTTTGCATAATAATAGAACCTTTAATTTTGGCACCCTTCGCCACATGCACCCCACGGAACAGGATACTGTCTTCCACTTCCCCGCCTACAATACAGCCGTTTGCGAGTAAGGAATGCTTCACCTCAGCGGTGTCCAAATATTTAGCCGGAGCCTCATACTTAATCTTGGTCTGAACAGGCTGTTCCTTGAACAGTTGTTCATACAGTCCGCTATTTAGCAGTTCCAGACTGTTGCGGTAATAGCTGTCGATTGAATTAATCACGGCATGATAGCCATCATAGGCATATGCAGCAATGTTCAAGCCATCCGGGTTTTTCTGGATTACATCACGGAAGAAATGGCTTTCTCCATGAGCGATGCAGCGCTGCACCTGGCGCAGGAACAGTTCTTTTTCCATAATGAAAATTTCTGTATATATATTCGGGTGATCGGCGCTTTGGTGAATGTCCACCACATTGCCGTTCCCGTCATCTTCAACTTTGACACAGGCGTCATGCTCAGGCAGAAGTTGATCCACTTTTTTGCAAACCAATGTCACATCCGCGCCTTTGCTTATATGGTACCTGTACACATCCTGCAGATCTGCTTTGGTCACGTGCCGACTGCCTGCATGAACGACATATTGCCCGGAACCCCGACGAAAGAAATCGAGATTATTGTGAAAATGCTGCAAATCCCCTTGTGACGTATCGGTTGGATCGTTCCAGTCCGGGGGCAGAATAAACATGCCTCCATGCTTGCGATCCAGATCCCACGGCTTACCGTCTCCCAGATGATCCATGAGTGAACGATACTTCCGACGGACAAATACGCCGATACTCTCAATGCCAGCATTCATCATATTGGACAATACAAAATCAATCAGACGGTAGCGCCCGGCATATGGCACCGCGGCTCCGCAGCGAAAGTACGTCAATTCCTTCAATTCCTCAAGCTCATGGTCAAGGTTAATAACTCCGATCAATGGTTTCATCGCATGCACCGTCCTTTGGGGTTAGATTAGGCTTTGCTTGTCATTCCCTCGTGAAGCTGACGTTCCAGTTCTTCCTGATCAACCAGTAAAATATCACTTTCATCCTCAGGGGCAGGCGACAGATGTACTCCATCCGGAATCACCAGTCCTTCGGCAATAATAGCTTTGTGGATACGTACATGTTGTCCGATCTTCACTTTTGGCATGATCACTGAATCCGTGACTGAGCTATTCTCACCCACCTCAATCCCGTAGAACAGCACCGAGTGATTAACCTCCCCATGTACAACACTGCCTTCACTGATGATGCAGTTCCGCACCTTCGCAGAAGGTGAAATATATTGCGCAGGCTGATTGGGGTTACGGGTAAAGATACGCCAGTCGGGGTCGTTCAGATTAAACGGCGTCTCCTCATCCAGCAGGTCCATATTGGATTCCCACAGACTGCGGATCGTACCTACGTCCTTCCAATACCCCTCAAACGGATAGGCGTATAGTGATTTTTCATTTTCAAGTAACAAGGGAATGATATCTTTGCCAAAATCGTAGGAGGTGGATGCCTGTTGTTCGTCCTGGATCAGGAAGCGTTTAAGCACATCCCACTTGAAGAGATAGATACCCATGGAAGCAAGCGTACTCTTGGGTTCAGGAGGTTTTTCTTCAAATTCGTAGATGCGATAATCATCGTGGGTGTTGAGCAACCCGAACCGGCTGGCTTCTTCCAACGGAACGTCAACGACCGATATGGTGCAATCTGCATCCTTTTCCTTATGGTATTGAAGCATTTTCTCGTAATCCATTTTATAGATATGATCCCCTGACAAGATGAGCACATGCTCAGGATCGAATTGTTCGATAAAATTCAGGTTCCGGTAGATTGCATCCGCCGTACCTCGGTACCAGTTACTGCCGTCTTCACGTTCATGAGGAGGAAGAACATATACCCCGCCATTTTTCCGATCCAGATCCCAATCGCTGCCAATGCCAATATAGGAGTGCAGCACGAGAGGTTCATATTGGGTTAACACACCGACCGTGTCGATGCCTGAATTGGAGCAGTTACTAAGTGGAAAATCAATGATACGATAAGTTCCGCCAAAATAAACAGCGGGCTTGGCCAGTGATTTGGTCAATCCCTTTAATCTTTTGCCTTGCCCTCCAGCGAGCAGCATCGCTACAACTTCTTTTTTTGCCATCATTACAGCCTCCTCCATGTGCATTCGTTCTGATTCATTTCAGAGCCCATAATCCGATATGTTGTTGTGTGGACACTTTTGTCATGATTAGGAGCATGCTGTACAGACTGTGTTTCATCGAAATTGCAGCCGAACGTCATTCTTGTAGTGTCTGAAAGTAGATGATACATGCAGAATTGCCTGGACTTGTTGTGTAGAGGTGATAGGTGGATGTACAAATTAAGGTGTACCCCGTGAAAAATGCAATACACGACTCCTATATAACATTAAACACGAAACGGGTTGAGGAATCTTGCTGGAAAACTTCGACAAAAGTATAAGTGGATATCACTCCCTCCCTTATGCCGCTGTTATTAAATATTGTATTCGATAATAGGTCTTCAAAATCCTTTTGTTTTGCTCTTAACATTAACTGGAAAAATAAGTAATTAAATTTTAAAACTATATGATAAAAAAGCCGAGATCCCTCCCGGCCTATTTCTCCTTTTATCCACTGGATAATCTCATCCCCATTCCTGTTTTCAGCGGGACTTTCCATTCCATTATACGAATTGCTATGATACTCTATATAATTTTACGGAACAACTCCATCACTTCTTCCTTGGAGGGTTCATACGGATTGCTTGGTGCACAGGCATCTTTCATGGCGTTATCCGCCAGCCATTCAACATCAGGGTCTTTCACACCCAATTCAGACAGTTTCTCGGGAATGCCAACCTCCTTGGAAAGTTGACGAATTGCCTCAATCACATAATCGGAGCATTCCTCATCACTTCTGCCCTTCACGTCCATACCGATCGCTTTGGCAATATGCCGGAATTTACCGGGTACATGCTTGGCATTCATCTCTTCTACATAAGGAAGCAACATCGCGTTACATACTCCATGTGGCAGATCGTAGACTCCCCCAAGCTGGTGAGCCATCGCATGAACATAGCCCAAGCCCGCATTGTTAAAAGCAATTCCACCAAGGAAACACGCATAAGTCATATGCTCTCTTGCCTCCAGATCACTGCCATCCTTAACGGCTCTGGGTAAATATTCAAAGATCAGCTCAACGGCCGCTGCCGCTGTGGCGCTCGTTACAGTAAAACCACCAGGCGTCACCATGGCCTCCACCGCATGGGTCAACGCATCCATGCCCGTGGCCGCAGTAAGACTGGCAGGCTTGCTCAGCATCAGTTCCGGGTCATTCACCGACAAGTCGACAAGACTGTTTCGATCCAGCATCACCATTTTCACCTTGCGTTCCTCATCTGTAATCACGTAGTTCATGGTCACCTCACTCGACGTGCCTGCTGTTGTGTTAATCGCAACTAGCGGCACGGACTTGTGTTTCGATTGATGTAATCCTTCATACTCACGGATATGTCCACCGTTGGTTGCTACAATGCCGATGCCTTTGGCAGCATCCTGCGGTGAACCTCCGCCTATCGATATAATGGCGTCACAGCCATGATCCTGAAATACTTGAAGTCCGTCATGTACGTTCTGACAGGTCGGATTGGGCTGAACCTCATCATATATCACATAGTCTAACCCTGTTTTTCTTAGTATAGACAGCACTTGTTCAGCAACGCCGCAAGAGATCAATCGCCGATCACTTACGACAAGCGCCTTGTGAATCCCCATATTCTGTATCAACTTGCCTGCTTCCTGTAAACACCCTCTGCCCATCAAGTTCACGGGCGGAACATAATAAGCATGTGTTGCCATCTGAACCAGCCTCCTGTTACCCCTGATTTACTGTCTTTATTGTAACTGAATCCGTTTTCAGATATAGTGAAATAAATCACAACCAAGTTGATAAATGTTTCATCTGGACGAATTCATCCAATGATTGCGACTGCTCTTCAACAACTGCTCATCAGCGCTTGAAAAGAAAAACAAGTTGCTCTTGGATTCACAAATTCAAAAATAGGGCTATCCCAGGTCATTTTCATGACTTCTGGGACAGCCCCTGCAAATCTTCAACGTGCAAAAAACGTTTAACGAACCCGGCACACTTTATTCGTTCAATCTTTATTATTCACAATCCAGAAGCTCCTGAATCGGCATGTAATAGACGGGATAGGGTCTGCCTTGTTCAAAACCAAGCTTACCCGCTATCGCGATGGAATCATGACGAAAATCCTCTGTCGTCCAATGTGGAACACAATTCCGTTCCAGAACGAATTGCACATAAGCGCTTGCCATGGCCGTAGCCAGACCCTTGCCCCGGTGTATCGGATCGAAGGTATTGATACCTGTTTCGTGGTGAATGCCACTGACAAACACCGAGATACACGTACCTACAACCTGCCCCTTATAAACCGTACATGTGCCTGCTCCGTATCGGAAGAAGTCCTCCACTGAATGCCAGAATTTCAAAATTTCATGCTCAATGATACCACCTTTGTCCTCTACCATTACAGCTTGGTCGATAACTTGAAGCTCATATCCAGAAGGAACAAACAAGGAGCTGGAACTGCGTTCCCGCCACTGTTCATACTTTGCAAGATTGAATTGAAAAGGAACCCGCACCCCTTCTCGCAAACGCCCATTAAACATGTGATGCAGGACTGGAGACCAGTCTGAGCCTGGGTCGGGGTACACTTCAAGATTCAGCATGTCTTCTCCAGCGCCTAACGCCTCAGGGAAAAGCTCCTGAACGAGTACCTCTCTGACAAGACTGTTGAACTGTTCATTATCCGATCTTCCGATCAGATAGAACATTTCGTTTTTTGCCCAGATCAGTGCACTTTTCGGAGCATGAAGCCGGTCTGCATAGACGCGGCCGCATTGAAGTCCAGCAAGCACTCCCCCCATGACCACATGCCCGTTCGTACCCGAGATGAAGGGTGTTAATTGATTCCTTTGGAACGGTTGATTCAGTAAAACCAACATGGTATAACCTCGCATTCTTTGTATAGGGTAGGAAAATGAATACATTCAAATCCGCCCTGCCTCAGAATGCGATAACGTCTGGTCTATTCCTCGTTCCCTTTCACCTCTTCGACCTATATTTTTATTGAACTAGAGTATATTTACCCTTGCCACTCCTATGACAGAACAACCTTCCGATCGCTGTTATCCCCAGATTTTTTTGATTCCCTCTTTAAAGGGAAAATCCGGGGATAAAGGCGAACGCTCCGCTTCTTCAGGTTATTTCTGTCCTCTGCGTTATCGTGTAAATGTTTAGTTCAATATATATAGCTTACAGTGCTTTATCGTCTACTCCATCCAACCAGGCTTCAATATCGCCGATGACAGAGGATACGCAGCCGTCTTCAAACGGAGAATTCAGACCAGCAAGTTCGACCAATCCTGTGAAGGACAGACTTCCTCCGGCTTTACACAAAGTCAGGTAGTCGGCCCATGCGGACTTCATATCCTGGTTGCTGCGTTTCCAGAACTGGAATGCACAGATTTGTGCCAGTGTGTAGTCAATGTAATAGAAAGGCGACGAGAAGATGTGACCCTGCTTATGCCAGAATCCGCCTTGTTCCAGATAGGCGTTATCCTTGTAATTGATATGCGGCAGATAAGTCTTCTCAATGTTGCGCCATGCCTGCTTGCGCTCCGCTGGTGTTGCATCCGGATTGGCATAGACAAAATGCTGGAATTCATCGACGGCTACACCGTAAGGAATGAAGAGCAGTCCGGAAGACAGGTGATCAAACTTGTATTTGTCCGTATCTTCCTTGAAGAACAATTCCATCCAAGGCCAAGTGAAGAATTCCATGCTCATGGAATGAATCTCTGCGGATTCATACGTCGGCCAATTGTATTCAGGCACTTCAAAGTGACGGCTCTCATATACCTGGAACGCGTGACCCGCTTCATGTGTCAATACGTCGATATCGCCCGATGTACCGTTGAAGTTGGAGAAAATAAACGGCACTTTATAATCGTTCAGGAAGGTACAATATCCCCCGCCCTGCTTGCCTTTTTTGCTCACCAAATCCATCAATTCATTGTCGGTCATCATTTGGAAAAACGTATCCGTTTCCGGTGACAATTCAGCGTACATTTTCTTACCATTGTCAATGATCCAGTCCGCATCCCCTTTAGGAGTAGGGTTACCCGTCTTAAAGCTGAATCCTTGATCGTAATAATAAAGGTTATCCACATCAATCCGGCTGCGCTGACGCTCTCTGAGCTTCGTAGCTACAGGCACGATATAATCACGGACTTGCGCTCTGAAATTGGACACCATCTCCGCGTTGTAATCCGTACGGTTCATACGGTCATAGCCGAGTTCCACATACGATGGATATCCCAGCTTCTTCGCGATTTGCGTACGTACTTTCACCAATTCGTCGTAAATGCGATCGAATTCAGCTTCATGTTCAGCCATAAACGTATATCTTGCTTCCGATGCGCGCTCCCGCATAGAACGATCCGTGGACAACTCAAAAGGGTGCAGCTGCGGTAATGTGCGTTCTTCCCCTTCAAACGGAATTTTGGCCGAAGCAATCAGTTGGTTGTATTCCGTAGAAAGTTTGTTCTCTTTCTGAAGGTCTTCGATAATTTCCGGGCTGAAAGTCTTCAGGGACAGATCTGCCAGCTGGAATAGCTGCGAACCCCATTTTTGTTCCAGTTCAGCACGGAATTTGGAGTTCACCAATGCCCGATAATAATCGGTAATGTATTCTTGAATGATCGGAGAGCTTTCATCCAGAAATTCGTTTTCTGCTTTATAGAACGTATCATTGGTATCAATGGAATGACGGATGTAGACCAATTGTGCCTGAGTCTCAAAATCACTGCGCAGCGCGTTAATTTTGTCCATATATCCACTCTGTTCTTCAACCGTATTCGCAGCTTCAAAACCACTCAGAAGCTCACGGAATGACGTTTTGATTTGTTCCAGATCGGGACGTGTATACGTATACTCACTAAATTTCATTTATGTACACCCTTTCCTATTAGGCATATTTCGGGATTCCCCGAGTTGAACTAAACCCTATTATACAAAAGAGCAGCCTAAAAATCCCATCTTTACGAAAAATATTTGTCCATCGGTCAAATGGAACAACATCACTCGTTACATATATTACGCTTGAATGTCTGGTATGACATGCATGTAAAAGATGCTGCATCAGCCGGGAATAGATCTCCCTCCGAGCAGCATCTCATTGAGTCAGGAATAATGCGTGATAAATAGAGCAGTTACTGAACGTTTACATACCAATTGGAGTAATTGATCTGGCCGCTGCCTTTCGTAATTTCGGTTCCATATTCAACACTGCTGACATATTTGCTGTTGGTGAAGTAACTTTTGGAAATCAGATAATCGGTGAAATTTTTGACGTTGATGCTAAAGTTGTTGGGGGATTGAGACTTTTTGAGGAACGAGTATACCCACCATTGATGCACCCCATTGTCGGTAATTTCGCCACGGTATAGATCATAGGTCTGTCCACCAATGGATACATCCGAAAATACTTTGGAACCAATGGGTCCTACACCGGAAGTCCATTCGTTCCAGATCATAATTTCTTCGGTCGGTGTACTTGACCAGGTCGCATTCCCGATGTCATGCAGCCAGATATCATACGCATTATTATATTCTCCATTGGTGTTGGACGCCTTAGAATAACCTACTCCGGTATTGATACTTTTGTTTGCAGACAAACGTGTTGGCAGCCCACTGCCTGGTGTATAGCCCTCTGTCCAGTGCCAGCAACTGACAAGAGAAGGATAGGCTTTGACTCCACCAGACGTTGTTGGCCAGTTCCAAACGTAACCCAGATCTGTATTACTGTTCACATACACGGACTGGGACCACCCACTGACACTCGAACTTCCCCAGCTATTGTTGAATATATAATACTTGTTGTTGCTGAAATTAAGTTTGGCATACGCTGTAGAATCCGATGCTGCGCTGGCTGTAATGGGAACGGCCGCAATCAGTAATGACATAACCAGCAGCATCCATGCTTTCTTGCCTGATCTTTTTTTCAACTTCAAACCCATAATGTAGCCTCCCGTAAATTTTATTGTAAACGCTTACAACAGTAAGTGTAAAACATTTCCATGTACAAGCATACCACTTAAATCCGACATTATTTCATGCTATTTTTAGACTTTTTGGGATTATATACAAATAAGCCCACCTCGCAATACGTTACGAAGTCAGCTTATAAGCTTGTCTTTTCATGTTTCTTTTATAATCTTAGTGTTGATCGTTGTCCATAATCTTATAGAACCAGCCCATTCCGAGCATTCCCACAACCATAATAATCCCCATAATAATGATGTATGTCATGAATGTAACCCCCCTGCTCCGTTTTTCTTCACACTACTACCAGTTTACACGGTGAAACCCCTTTTGAGTTGACTGAACATTGACAAAAATACGAAATCTTCATTCTCACTCCATATATTGTGTCCTTTTTCATTGTAATTTCAATCGTCATATCGCTAATTCAACAGATTTGCATTGATATTTGATTTTCCCGCCTTGCTCTTGTAGGGTACAAAGTTTCATCCGTCATACTTACGGTGTATACTATACTTCTATGAAATGGAATTGGAATTGGATTATACGCAGAAAGGTTTGAACAGAATGTCGACTCGCACACCCTATTATCGTCAGCTATTATTCGCTTTTTTACTTACTCTTATGCTGTCTATCCTATCCGCTTGTGCTGATGGTGAAGCTCATGTCACGGTCAATATGGATGGTTCATCAGATCTCGATCTGAATCTCAGCGTAACCGACTCTGCTCTGGGAATGATGGGACAAGATAATCTCATGACACTGCTCGCAGATTCGTTGAAAAAGAATAATTTCCAGGCTGAAGTCTCGGACCAAGGAGATCGCACAGAACTCAAGGCGACGACCCATTATGAGAAAAGTAATACCGTCTCTACCTTCAGCACGTCGGATCTGCCTGATGGAATCCAGGTGGAGCAATCCACCACACCAGGTTTTTTCACTTCCAAATTGCATATAGCTGCGGAAGTAGACCTGCTGCAGACCGTTCCCGACGGTGAGGTTAAAGACCAAATTAACAAGGTGCCTGGATTTCTCAAAAACTTGCTGCTGAAAGATGTCAATTTTGATTTCAAGCTGACTCTTCCAATCAAGGCACAGGAATCCAATGCAGATCTGGTCGAAGATCATGGAAAAACTCTAATTTGGCACGTCTCCCCACTGGATACGAATAAGCTGGATTTAACCGTACAGGTCCCAAATATTCGGAATATCATTATTACGGGGGGCATTGCCTTGGTGCTATTCATTGCATTACTTATTTGGTTTATAGTCCATCGCAGACGAACCAGAAAGGCGCGGAAAATATAACCACAGCTCAAGAAGCTCGGATGATATGACTACTATTTCACTTCCGACTTGCCAAACGGTGTTATGGATAGTAGAATACATCCGTACTGTGTGAACGGTTAAATTAACTATGGAATTGCTAAAGAGGTGACAGATTTCATGAATATCCGGGAATGCCCACTGCCTGGTATCGGAGTTAAGTACCAGTTTGATACAAAAAGCGGTAATAAGTTGGTCATTGTTGTCCACGAAGACGGACGCCGTGAATTGTTCTCGGTGGACCCAAGTGACAACGAAGAACTCACCCTAATTGCAGAACTGGAAGATGACGAGTGCGTAACCCTTTCGGGGTTAATTGGAGGATGGTCCTGACATCTGTGTCAGACGATTAGATTAACAACACCGATGAAAGACGCAAATAACCTGCCCCTGAAATTTCAGGGCAGGTTATTTTTTTCGATAAGTTGCACTTGGAGCTCATCAGCGCTCGTGCTTTGCTCGAATGAACGGAACCCATGTGTTTAATACACGACTAACTTCCGCAGAGCTGAACGGTTTACTGATAAAATCCTGCATGCCGCATCTCAGACAGGCTTCACGGTCGTTCGCCCCTGCAAAAGCGGTGATGGCAGCAATGACCGGGATTTCAGGATGGGTTTGCCTAATTCTGCTGGTCGCTTCAATCCCATCCATAACGGGCATCTGGATGTCCATAAACAGAAGGTCGTATGATTCCCTTTCCAATGCCTCCACCGCTTCTGCACCGTTTTCCACGATATCACATACACCGCCGAGCTTCCGAAGCATTTCCTCCAGCAAATGACTGTTTAATGACTGATCCTCAACTATAAGTATTTTGATGCCCGCTGCCAGACTTGTTCGATCCAGCTTCAGGTCGTGATCAACCACCTTTTCAATCCGATCCGTCGACTCATCTTGCCATCGTTCAAGTAACAAAGTGAAATGGAAATCTGCTCCCTCACCTGTCTCACTCTGTACACCAATGGCGCCGCCCATCAGTTCTACCAGCTTCTTACTGATGGCCAGTCCAAGGCCTGTGCCTCCATATTTGCGATTGATAGCCGGATCAAGCTGAGAGAAGGACTGGAACAGTTGATGCTGCTTGTTGAACGGAATGCCAATCCCGGTATCTTTGACTGAAACTGACAAGAGAAGGTGATTCTCATCGTAAAATTCCGCTGGCTTAACGTTCGCGTGAACCTGAATGCTTCCCTTCTCCGTGAATTTGACGGCATTGCCTACCAGATTAATTAAAATCTGACGAATCCGTGTTTCATCGCCTCTTACACGTTCGGGAATTTCTTCTGACATTTCACAGTAGAGTTCAATATTTTTTTCGGAAGCTCTAAGCGCGAATAGTTCCATGACCCCGCCAAGAAGGGCTTTGATATCAACTGGCTGGCGTTCAAGATCCATTTTACCTGCTTCAATCTTGCTGAAATCCAAAATTTCATTCAGAATATGCAGCAGTGATTCACCACTGTCGATGATGATATCGGCAAATCCGTTCTGCTCCTCATCCAGCTCTGTTTCTTTTAACAGATGAGCCATGCCCATGATCCCATTCAATGGTGTACGAAGCTCATGACTCATAATCGCCAGGAACTCTGACTTGGCCCGGTCCGCATGCTCTGCCACTTCCTTGGCACGAATGATGTCCTTCACCGATGTCATATCGCGAAAAACGAGTACGGCCCCACGATTGTCTCCCTGATCCATAATTGGTTTCAGTTGGAACTCCGCAAGAAAGCTGGAGCCATCCTGCTTCCAAAATACTGACTCTGATCGCGGCAGGCTTCGCCCTTCACGTACCGCTTGGAGAATCGGATTACCATTGGACGGATAAGGAATACCCTCACTTTGCATTTGTAACATAATCTCTTCAAGGGGCTTTCCATTCATTTCAGACGGACAAAAATCCATCATCTGCGTTGCAATCGGATTGGCAAATATCAGATTTCCGTTCTGATTCAGGCCAATAACTCCCTCAGACATGGCATCGAGAATCAATGCCCTCTCGTAACTGAGATTTTCGATTTCCTCTACATACCTTTTGGACTCCGTAATATCGCTGGTTATTCCATAGACGCCAACAACGCGATTTTCGAGCAAAATCGGAACATTAATTACACTCGTTTCAATGCGCTGCCCGTCTTTGTGAATCAGCCCTACTTCATAGCGTTGTGCGGTTCCTTTTACAGTCTCTTCAAAGTGATACCTCGTCTTATCCAGGTCAACCGGGTCAATGAGATGATCAAAGGGTCTGCTGAGCAGCTCCTCCTTGGTATGGCCTGTCAATTGCTCCTGTCCTGCGTTGGCCTTTAGCAAGTTTCCGTCCAAATCTAATGAAGCAACGCCTAGAGGGTTGCAGTCAAACAATGACTGGTATTCCTGAAGACTTAATTGCTGCTGCTTACTCGCTGTAATATCACGGGTCACCGCGATTATTTCCTGCAGATTTCCTTGTTTGTCATATAAATAATGAGAGATGGTGTCCGCCCATACAACCGAACCATCCTTATGCAGGAGCCTATAGCTGATTCGGTCAGGGGCAAGGCCCTGGATTTGACCAGCCACGTAAGCCTCGACCAGAGCCACATCGTTGGGGTGAATGCAGAACAGGCCAGATTGACCAATAACTTCTTTCGGATCATATCCCAACATGCTTGTGCTGGCTGGAGATACGTACTTAAACGTTCGTTCCGGGTCGGCATGGTGTATGGCAATCAGGTCAAGCGAGGATTCGGCCAGTAATCTTGAGATTCGGCTGCTCTCCTCCAACTGCTCACGCTGTATTATCAGTCGATTCTCCGCGTCCTTCTGCTTCGAAATATCCGCTGCCTGCACAAGCAAATAAAGCGGCTTACCGCTCGCTTCGTCCCTGACGATACAGGCTCTTACCGTCACCCACAGAAGAGAATCATCCTTGCGCTTAAGCCGTAGCTCGGTTTCATACATCAGACTTAATCCGTTGGTCATATCCCAGAAGTGGGATCTAAATTCCCCCATTTCCACGTCTTCCTCATAAATCATATGTACGAGAGGGGCGTTAATCAATTCATCTTCACTGAATCCCAGCATCTCGCAAAATGCCGGATTAAGCTGGAGCCAACGTCCGTTCACATGCGAGGCAACAGCAATGCCGATCGGTGCATGTGTGTATAACTGTTCGAACAGAGAGCGATTCTCTGCAATTAGATTCGACACCGCATATCCTCCTTTATTAGGAATCTGAATATATTCCGTATGAACAGATCGACCTGAACATAACTTCATCTATAAGAGATGTACCCCAAATGTAATGATTTATAAACGAGTTGAACAAAAAATCCAGGCCATAATCGACATTCTTATCGTGTGTTCATGCTGTCTGCACCTGCAGACATACAAAACCGCACAACTGGCGTCATATACTACAGAATAACGCGTGCATCCCCGTTTGTACAAGGCTGAACATCCCAATGATACTGGAGGTTATGAATATGATTATTGTTGCGAATCAACCGATTGAGCTGGTGCGTTCGGATTGGTCTGCTTTTGCATGGCACTGGTTACAGCGACTACAGAACAGTCCCACAGTATACACCTATCAATCCATGGATCATCTTCACTTTGAATGGACGCTGCGGGAGTCTCTGGTAGACGCTGCGGAAGCGCTGGATCGAAGCGGGGTCAGCTTTGCCTCATTCGAGAAATCCAGGTGTAACCCGGCCTATTGGAACCGAAATGCTCAAGGAGGCTTTGAGCTACGGGCTGAGGTGACGCCTGCGCAGGGAATCCGGGACATTTGGAAGAATGGTCATTTGTATGCCTTTGAATGCGCAACAGCGACTGTAATTGTTCTGTATGGCGGTGTATTGAACAGCATTCGGGAAGAGGATTTCAATTCCCTGTTTCGCAACCTGCTGCTCTATGACTGGCACTATGACAGCGATCTGCGATTAACGGAAAAGAACGGAAGCAACTCTGCGCTTCCTGGAGATGTATTGTACTTCAAAAATCCGGACGTTTCCCCTGAAACACCAGAGTGGCAGGGAGAGAATGCCATTATGCTGCGTGAAGATTTATATTATGGACATGGAATCGGGATTGCAAGCAGGGAAGAAATCATTCGTTCATTGAACCAAAACCGTATTCCTGGAAGTACAGTATCAGCCTATTTAATGGATACGGTCATTTATCCAGACTTTTTATATCTGTCCCGATATGCCAAGAACGGTAACAACGGAAATTCACAGACAGCCTCGTCTACCCCGGTCTTGCCGGGACAGTTGTATGTGCGCATTGGCGGCAGCCGTTACTTGCGAACCTAACATAGCTTGAAGTGTATTGGTCATTAGAAGTTCGTTCAGCAGGGTTTAACGACATTCCATGCTGAAAACCCCGTGAAGCAGCAGTTCCACTGTTGCTTCACGGGGTTTTTGGAGCATTTGGGACAGCCAATTCATTAACGACTGGATAGCCCCACCGTTCCATTGTTATTTAGCTAATTTCATTCATCGTTATTATCCAATGGGGTCCAATTGCACAACGACCTGTTTGCCGCTTACCTGAACCCCCGTCGTTTTACTACCATACTCAGCCAGAGATTTGCACAGCTGTTCTGCCCATTCCTTGCCTGCTGTTCCTTCCTTGGCTCCATGCACTTGGATGACGAACTTCACCGAGTCACCCTTCGTCAGGATGCGCTCTGCCTGAGATTGCTTGGTTTCCCGGTCGTGGTCTTCCATCTGCAGGGTCAGCCGAATCTCCTTCACTTTGCGTTTGTCGGGTGATTTCGCAGTTTTCTTCTTCTCTTGCTGCTTTTCCTGTCTCGCTGCTCCAGCACCAATCAGTTTGCATGGCGGCGGGCTGGTCATCAGGGAGGTACATACTAGCGAAACCCTACGTTCTTTCGCCATTCGCAGTGCTTCTTCTCTTGATACTATGCCTAAGTCTTCACCATCGAGTCCTGTTAGCAAAACCTCTGACGCTTTGATTTGTTCATCCATTATCAACATGGATTTCCCTCCCATTCACATCCCGACATGAAAGTTACTCTGTCCAACCTAATAATCTGATGGCAGTCTCATGTCTTTATACTCATAATGCTTTACTTCGGGCAGATGCTCAAACATTTTAAACCTGTAAAACAAGTTACGCCCTAAACTGCAATGTTGTTTTTACCCCAAAAGAAAACCGCCCTCTGAAAAGGTTGTTAGTTTAACTATCGTTCTCCGTTAGCATAAAAACCATGGCTATTTTTTAAGTACCGAATCTTCACAAAGTTACTTTTGAATTATTTGAATGAGGTTGCCGCAAGCATCGTCGAAGACAGCTATTGTGTTTTCCCCCATTTTTGTCGGCTCCATTGTAAACTTCACGCCGGCTTCCAATAATCGTTTATGCTCTTTATGAATATCCGCAACGCCGAACATTGTTGCCGGGATGCCATCGGCAAATATCTTCTTTTGATACTCTTTGGCAGCAGGATGGTCATTCGGTTCGAGTAAAAGCTCGGTACCGTCTTGCTCATCGGGGGATACAAGTGTTATCCACCTGAAGGTTCCGACGGGAACGTCATGCTTTTTTACAAAGCCAAGCGTTTGCGTATAAAACTCCAATGCCTTGTCTTGGTCTTGAACGAATATACTGGTAACAATGATTTTCATAATGTTTTTGCCTCCTTTGATATTTGCGGTGCTAGTGCTCTGCTAACCATCTGGCTCAGAAACTAAAAATTATTCTACCCATCCTTTCAACAAATTTTTAAGTGGTTCGTTGTTGAATAAAAGCACTCGATATTTTCCTTTTTTTTCTGATTTTACGAGCCCTGCATCCTCCAATGCGGAAATATGTTTAGCTACTGCCTGTCGCGTAATAGAAAGGTCGTGTTTCATAATGAGACGCACCGTAAGTTCATACAACGTTTGCTCATTGCGTTCAGAAAGTTCGTCTAATATAAGCCGCCGAGTCGAGTCGCCAAGTGCTTTGAATATAACATCTTTATTCCAAGTCATATACCGAGTATAAGCAACCCTTGGGTTGCATGTCAAGTGTAAGCAACTATGGAGTTGCCTAATCAAAACGTGTCTCTTATTCAATTAAACTGCCCGTTAGTTCAGCAATTATTATTTAAAAGGAAGCGGGATGGGATTCATTTGTAATTTACTACATTCAATTACGGGAGTACATAACAGTCTGAAAGAGTTAAGTAGCTAAGTTGATCGTGATAACACTTACTCACAGCAACTCAACTATAAATTATAGTCGATACGAGTAGGAATGTATGTTCTCATTTTAGTTAAGTCTAGTACAATCTATAACAACATAAAACGCCTGTATAGAATCTACAGACGTTTTTATGTGTCGGACAATGATGCTCATCAGGGACATACAGATCAGATCCACTTTGTACTGCTTCGCAAGTGCGAGCGCGTCACGGGTAGACATGATGCCCAGATCCTCACCGTTCAAGCCGGTCAGTTGGACTTCAGTCGCTTTAATCTTTTCATTTTTGATCATGGTACATCCTCCTCTACAACAAAAGCCTGTCCTGACCTATGACAGATCAAGAGCAGGCTTGGATGTTGTAACTGAATATTCATCGTATATCTGGACGTAATGGTTATACGTCGGTTTTGTTCATCTTACAACGAGTTGAAAGCTTCGGTCAGAACCGGCACAATTTGCGATTTGCGGGATACTACGCCTTTGAGCACCGCTCTGCTATCCGACAATGTTACATTGTATGCTTTCTCTACAGCTTGAGTGGAAGCACCATATGCCAATGCAACAGAATCGTTGTTCAGAATGTCCGTTACGACAAATACGAACAGGTCGAGACCTTTGCTGGAAATAATCGCTTCAATCGCTGCTTCAAGCTCAGGTTGCTTCACAAGCACATCATTCACGTCAACCGCGTTCACTTGTGCAATTTCCACTTTAGCTTGACCCATTACGAATTCTTTGGCATCCAGGGAAATCAGTTCAGCAATCGTTTTCTGGCTCAGATCCGCTCCCGCTTTCAGCATATCCAGACCATAGCTGTCTGCATCCACACCAGCAATAGCAGCCAGTTCACGCGCAGCTGCTACATCCTGCTCTGTGCATGTTGGGGATTTGAACAACAGAGAATCCGAAATAATCGCAGACAGCATCAAACCAGCAATCGGTGCGCTGATTTCCACGCCGTTTTCTTTGTACAATTTATTCAAAATGGTTGCTGTACAACCTACAGGTTCTGCACGGAAATACAAAGGCTGGCTTGTCTCAAAGTTTGCGATCCGATGGTGGTCGATAACTTCAACAACAGTCACTTCCTCAATATCGCTGACACTTTGTTGACGTTCGTTGTGGTCAACCAGGATGACCTTGTTTACTTCATTGGCTGCTGTTTTAATCAGACGTGGCGCTGCCACTTTGAATTGGTCCAATGCAAATTGAGTTTCGCCGTTAACTTCGCCGAGTCGAACAGCCTCAACGTCTTGACCCAATTTTGTTTTCAAGTCTGCATAGGCAATGGCCGAGCAGATCGTATCCGTATCGGGATTTTTGTGACCGAAGATTAATGCTTTTTCCATATTAATAGCCCTCCGTCAATTCTGATTTAGATGAATAAAATGTAATGTTTCAATCATACCCTTACTGATTATAGCGTTAATAAGGCTTAATTCCAATCCCTTTACAGCGAATTAATTACAAATTCATGTCAATGTCTTGCCTTTATACTCACAGTGAGCATAAATGCTGTTCCGCCCTTTCGATAGCTTCAGTTAGGCTTATGTACGGATTATCATTCCGAAAACGAATGCACAACTCTGCCGTCCCCCCAGCCTCGATCCATTGCCGGTATGTATACCAATCCACATTCTCCAAAAAGTAAAAGGTCAGAGCTTCAAAAGGATTTGATTTATACTTTTGTTTAAAGGTAATCTCTGGCATCGAGTCCTGCACCAAATACTCCGCCTTCAACTCATACAACAGTATAAAAATGCTATGTTCATTTATATCCAGAATCCGCTGGACAAACTCATTGCGTCGATCCAAAGTATTTAATATGATATGCATCTCCAACTAAAACTTTTAAATAATCTTGCTGGAGGATCACTATGGATTTCGATAAAGTCACACTACACTGCAAACTCGATGAGATCTTGAAAAAGCACAACAACATGTCTGTCCTCAAATTGTCAGAAGAAATTGGACATCGTAGAACAACCATTATGGAACTGTTGCACAACACCAATATGGATAAGAAAAAGATTTCTGCATCCCTCATTGTGAAACTCTGTGTATACTTCGATATTACACCCAATGATTTATTTGAAATTCGCAACGTAGATTAAGCCTCGGGACCCTGACGGGTCTCTCCTCTTTTCACAAAAAAGACCTGTACACTTCCGTCTTCACTGATCTCCAGTAAGTTCAATCGAGCACCATAAGCACAACCACCATCAATGCCAATTTTGTCCCCACTGGGGTCAAACCAGACACCTGGCTCAGTATGCAAATTTTTGACTGGCGTATGACCGAATACCACCGTCTCCTTGAGCGAGGTTGGTCTTGAATAGAATGGCTCCCGAATCCAAATGAAGTCACGCTCTGACTGGGTCCGCCAATCCTCCACCTCCGGATTAATTCCGGCATGTACAAAGATATAACCAGGAATTTCGTATACAAGGGGAAGCTGTTCCAAAAAACGAAGATGATGCTCATAGTGTGTACGCAGCCTATGCTTGGCTTCAGTATAAGCACCCCAGTCTAACTGCTCATGATCCAAAGAGACCTCGACATAGCTAGCCAGCGTCTGTAAGCCGCCATTACGAATCCAGTGTTTGTCATACTCCTCGACATCATGGTTCAGCGCCTTGAACATCATCGCGTCATGATTTCCTTTGATCGTAATAATGTTGTACTTCTCATGCATCTGCATGATCTGTTCCACGACCTCTTTGCTCTTCGGCCCGCGGTCCACATAATCACCCAACAAAATCAGCTCGTCCTGCTCTGGATCGTATTCTGCAAGCTCAAGCAGCGTATTGAATTCGTCGTAACAGCCATGAATATCACTAATGACACATCTGCGAATATGAATCTCTCCTCTCCCTGATCACGCAAGAGTATAACCGGAACCTTGTAAGACAAGGCTCCAGCTAGTTCAGAATACTAATTCCCGTTCAGTACCAATTAATCCTGCTTTAAACCAAAGGCTTCCGCTATCAGACTGAATGAACGCAAACGATCCTCAAAGGAGTGAATCGCTGACGCAATAATAACCTCATCCGCTTCATAGCGTTCAGCCATTGCCGTAATTTTGTCCTTCACCTGATCCGGTGTACCCACGATGGAAAAAGAACGACGTTGACGGATCTGTTCCATCTCCATGGCCGTAAATGGATAGTTATTCACCGTTTCCAGAGATGGGAAGGAGTTCTGCTCCAGACCCCGCCCAAGCCGCAGGAAGAAGAGCTCATTGCTGCGAGCCAGTTCAGCGGCTGCTTCCTCAGTCTCCGCGCAGAATGCCGACACCGCAATCATGGAATGAGGTTGGTCATTCAGGATGGATGGCTTGAAATGTCTGCGATAATGCTTCATCGCTTCCTCCCCACCCGGCGTTCCGAAAAATTGGGCAAATGCATAAGCGGTCCCTTGTGCCGCAGCAATTCGGGCACCTTCGGAACTGGAGCCGAGCAGCCATACTTCCGGAACAGTGGGTACGGATGGTCCGGCAACCAGGGAAGCAAACCGATGATCCTCCGGAAGCTGTTCATGAAAATACCCACCTAGATCGGCAATTTGCTGCGGGAAGAACTGTACATTCGATGACTTTCCTTCATTCAGGGCTCTGCTTGCAATAGGCATTCCTCCTGGTGCTCTGCCAATTCCAAGGTCGATTCGGCCGGGGTGCAGCGCTTCCAGCAAACGAAAATTCTCGGCGACTTTATATGCACTGTAATGAGGCAGCATCACGCCACCTGAACCTACCCGAATTCGATCTGTATGTGCTGCAACGTGCGCAATCATAACTTCTGGACTGGAAAATGACAGTGCCCCGCTGCCGTGATGCTCCGACATCCAGAAGCGGGAGAAGCCCAGCTCATCTGCATGCTTGGCAAGAGTTACGGTTTCCTGAAGGGTATCCTGTACCGTCCGTCCTTCATTAATATGTCCATGTTCTAGTACACTAAGTTTCATCTATATTCATTCCTTTCGTTATCTGCGTTAATGGCTGCAGCTTCCATTGTAACATTATTAATTACAGTTTCAAAGAACATCTCCTTTTTCATTACACGTTTAGGATGTACAATGAATAAACAAATAACGCCACCAGCTCCTGAGCCAGTGACGTTATGGTGTTTCATACATAAAAAATTTTATTTACGGTGCACGTTTGGGCAGCAGCTTCACATACTCGTCAGACAGCTTCATCAAGCTGAGCACGTGCTCGTAATCCGAACGGTACGGCTCCAGATCCGTGACGGGTTCATACGTTTTTAACGAGTAGGCTGTTCCATCATCAAAGCCCGCACCCGGAATAAACATAATGTCATTATTCACAAATGAACCTGTCGGCAAGTAATACCGGATACCGAACGCATTGTGGTCCATGTTAAGCAGATCGTGGCCAAAGGCTGTAAATTTCTCTTCCTTCAAGGAAACTCCCATCAGGTTCAACACCGTTGGCATGATATCCAACTGACCGCCAGGCTGTTCAATGATTTGCCCTTTTGCCTGTTTTGGCGTATGGATCAAGAGCGGGATGTTGAAACGACTTACTTTACCGTCATATGGCACGCCCAGATTGGTCTGGATCTGCTCTGTAATCTCATCGTTTGCTGGCAAACCGAAATGGTCCCCGTATATCACAAGTGTTGTGTTATCCCATAATCCGTTCGCCTTGAGTTCATTGATCAACTGACCTACCGCATAGTCCGTATAATTGATCGCTTGCAAGTAATCGTGCAGCAACGTATTGGTGATTGTGGCCGGAATGGTAATTCTAGCTCGGTCCGCAGGAACCGTAAACGGCGAGTGACTGGATGCTGTAATGAACTGAGCATAGAATGGCTGATTAGCAGCCTGATGCGCATTCATTTTTTCCATACCTACACGATATAGCTCCTCATCCGATGGTCCAAAATCATTAAACTTATCATTCTCGAAGCTGGGCTTGTCGAAATACCGATTGAATCCAAGCGCCGGATACATTTTGTTCCGGTTCCAGAAGGTGACGTCATTGACGTGGAACGTCTCCGACTCATATCCTTCTTTACCAAGCAGTTTTGGCAGACTTGGCAGATCACGGTCACTATACCCTGCTGACATGGGTACAACCCCGGTTGGATAGATGGAAGTGTTCGACATGAATTCGGCATCCGATGTATTTCCCTGTCCGATCTGCTGGAAAAAATGAGAAAAATAATAGCTTTCTTTAGCCAGATCATTCAGAACCGGGGTTAATACTTGACCGTCCAGGGAAGCATTGATTGGGAAATTTTGAAATGACTCCAGTTGGAGGACAATCAGGTTACTTCCCTTGGCCTGACCAAAATATTTGGCTTTAATCGCCGTGCCCTGACTGGGCTTCTCCTGGTACGGATACTTGCTAACCAGTTGATTAATCTTGTCGATCGTTTCATTAATGTTGCCATTCGCAATGGCTTCATTCTCTTTGCTCGTCAGTATCGCTGATGACACCTGATAATTCAGGAAACCGAGGTTTTCGGCACGAACCAGCTCATTATCAATCGTTTCCCCTTTGACAATGAAACTGCCTGACAGCGTGATGCAGAACGCAGCGGTCAGGGCTACTCCCAACTTGCCCCAGTACCGTCTCCGGCTTCTGCCGAAATGGAGTCCACTGTCGCGATAGCTGCTATTGCGGCCTGAGGTACGACGACTGCGGAGGATAAACCATACCGGTACAGCCAGTACGATGTCCACAAAAAACAGGAAGTGCTCAGGTCGTACCAAAGGTCCGATACTTCCTCTCACCTGAGCAACCTGGCCGATCTCGCTCAGTGCCGTATAAGTGGGAACCGAACTGAAATGTACGTTATAGAGTGTCGCCGCGAACAATACCAGCGAGAACAACACATTGAAGCCTCCGTACACTGCACGCTTCCAGCCTTTTGGCACGATCAGATCGAGGATACATACCACGGTCAGGGCCCCCAATGCGTCAGTAACGAAACCGATGCCGGACAGTCCCTGGAAAAAGAAATACCGCAAAAGCGACAACTTCAGCAGCATAAGAATAAATAACACGATAAATAAGGTCCGTGATGAGGTCCGCTCATTTTTGGAATTAAACATGGTCGCTTTCAACCCTTATCTGAAATTTTTACGTTCATTTTACAAAACGCATATTTCAGTATAACAGTTTTATGGTTTGTATTCCATGAGGGGATATAGAAAGCTTACGCAATCGTCGATATATCTACGTCCTGCCTGTTTTCGTTGTGATCCTGCTTCTCGGTAAGGAGTGCCGCCTGGGCGGCAGCGATACGGGCAAGCGGCACCTGTTCTGGCAGACAGCTCACATAATCCAGACCAATGCGGTGGCAAAAAGCAATGGAAGCCGGATCGGCTGCATTCTCACCACAGATGCCTGCTTTTAGATGCGGTTTCCGAATTCGGCCCTGAACGAGAGCCATCTCCACTAGTTGCCCCACCCCGTCGATGTCCAGTACCTGAAATGGATTGCTGGGCATTGAACGTTGCTGCTCGGCAAAATGAAGGAATGACTTCTCCGTATTGTGACGGCTGTAACCGAATGTCATCTGTGTCAGGTCATCGGTGCCAAACGAGAAGAAGTCCGCATGTCGGGCAATATGTGCTGCGGTCAGTGCCGCTCGTGGTACTTCTATTCGCGCGCCTACTCTGTAGAGACAGTGACGCTTCTCCTCTCCAAGCACCTGGTCCGCTACATGATCCACCAGCTCTCTCATATCCTGAAGTTCATTGGCATTCCCCACCAAAGGAATCATAATTTCGGGCCGCACCCACAGCCCTTGGCGGATACCCTTCACCGCTGCACGAAAGATTGCTTCAAGCTGCATATCGTAGATTTCCGGGAACACGGTTCCCAGTCGACAGTCCTGCTGTCCTAGCAACGGATATTGTTCATGCAATTCCAGCACTCTGCGGATGACGCGATCAAGCTCCTGCACTTCGGTGTTATTTTCCTCTAATTTGCTGAGAGCCAAATGCTCACCTCGTTCGTTTAACCTTTCAATATCAGGCAGCAGCTCATGCAGCGGCGGATCGAGCAATCGAATCGTTACCGGATAACCATCCATCGCTTCGAAGAGTTGTTCAAAATCAGCCTGCTGCATCGGCAGCAGACGTTCCAGTCCACGCTTGCGCTCAGCTTCACTGTCTGCCAGAATCATTTTCTGTACAAAAGGAAATCTCGAAGCAGACAACAACAGTTGTTCTGTCCGACACAAGCCAATGCCCTCAGCCCCTAACGCGCGGGCCTTCAAGGCATCCTTGGGATGATCCACATTGGATAGTATTGTAAGTGCCTTTATTTCATCAGCCCATTCGAGCAGAAGCTGCAGCTCTGGTAATAAAGTTGATGATGTTTTCATCATTTCCGTCACATGCCAGGGCTGGATACGTAATATTGCATCCTCCTTGGTAATAATCCCTTCATCCACGAGATCTACAGTACTCCTCAGTGCAGCCTTCGAGGTTAGCCTCGCTTCACTAATTTCCACCAGATACAGCGCCCCTGAATCCACAGCAAACTGGATCTCCTGTACCTCATTCGTGCGTGACTCCAGATAACCGCAAGCATCCTGCAGAAGTGCATACATTTCGGGCTCTTCTCTCCGTAACTCATCCAGTCCTTCATTAAAACCTTCGGATGCAGCAGATGAAACGTAATCACCTGTCATGCCTCGTTCCCCGGTACCCGGATGACGGGAATATACCGTGCCGATCCCGCTGTGGTCACCACACTCGCCATTGACCATCATCTGTATAAGAACAGCTGCTCCTTGAGTTTCATCCGAGAAATGAGAGGATTTCCGAAGAAGCTCTTGTTGGGAATTGGGCCGAAGAACACGATGTGCATCAGAGATTACCCGCATCGCTTTTTTTAACTGTAACTGTACATCCTGAGGGAAAGGATGATATCCTCTCTCTTCTATTAAACGTTTATATTCAGCGATGGCGAATTCCAGGTTCGCTTCATCGAGTATCGAGATGTCTTCCAATTTTTCTTCAAAAAGGGCATACGGAATGTCGTGTACCAGCTGACCATAATCCTGCAAAAAAATCCGATAACAATTCAGGGCATACTGACGATCATTGGTTTGCCTTGCGAGCCCCTCCACCGTCACATCATTCAGTCCTACATGAAGCAAATCCTGAGAAGCTGTATTACGGGAACACGTTTCACTTGACCGGACGGCAAGCAGCAGTGGTGCTAAGGAATCGCCGAAGAATTGGCCGGATTGCTGCTCAAGATGCTGAATTGCGCTGCCAATCTCTTGGGCTCCTTCAGCTGAAAGAGGTGCACGACGGGCACAGAACGCGCGACAGCCTTCCTCTGTTACAATGAACCCGGCCGGAATGGGCCAACCTGCCTGGAGCATCGCTGCAAGTCCAGCCCCTTTACTGCCCATCAGCCCTTTCATCTCTGCCGTACCTTCTTCCAATAGAACTACCCGTTTCGTCATTACAGCGCTCCCATCTGCCAATACATGGCTGTGCTTAAAAGGCAATTCGGTCGCTCGAATTATCCTTAATCTAATGGTATGTCGCAATGCGGCAGTCAAGGACATTTGCTTCCTCTTTTTGTGCCTGAATTGAAGTTGTATGGTGGGTGCTCATATATGGTAATATAAAGCTTGACTCAATCTAAAAAGCTTCACCCAAAGATATACCTGCTTCACCCATGATTCAACTACGTATATAAGGAGTGTAAATCAATGTTTACTCAAGTCGGGCAAATTATGTTGTATGTAAACGATCAGGACAAGGCTCTTCAATTTTGGACGGAAAAAGCAGGTTTCCATGTTGTTAATGAAGTCAATGGGAATGGCATGCGCTGGATCGAGATTGCTCCTGTGAAGGATGCCCAAACCACAATCATCCTGCACGACAAGGAATTCGTTGCCAAAATGTCCCCTGAATTAAACCTTGGCACGCCATCTCTTATGCTTTTCACAGATAACCTGGATCAACTTTACACTCACTTATCCAATAAACAAGTTACGGTTGGCGAGATTGTAACGATGCCTGGCGGAAGAGTATTCAACTTTGCAGATGACGAAAACAATTATTTTGCGGTTATGGAGAAAAACTAAATCTTCTGGCTTACCGAAGTGATGCCACACCAAAAAGCCCGTTCAGTAGTGAACAGGCTTTTTTTCTATATATTTTGCTTAAATGCAAACCTACCTGCATCCAGTTTTATGCTAATTTATAAAAATCATCTAATTTATTGCATATTCACTTTTATTGGCTATGCAGCACCACATATTACCCGTTTCTAACGTTAAAGATTTGAGTTAAATTACATACTATAGCGTTTTAAAGGAGGCTTCGATATGTGCGGAAGATTCACGATTACAGATCCAATCGAAGAAATTATGGACAGGTACTATGCTTCTATTGCTGAAGGATTTGAGTACAAACCTAATTACAACGCTGCGCCTATGCAATTCATCCCCACAATTATCGGTAGCAAAGACGGTAATCGATTGGGGGCGCTCCGATGGGGTCTAGTTCCTAATTGGGCCAAGGATGAAAAAATAGGCAATAAGATGATTAACGCCCGTGCAGAAACACTCACAGAGAAACCAGCCTTTAAACGCCTAATCAATTCCAAGCGTTGTATTATCCCATGCTCGGGATTTTATGAATGGAAAAAGGATGGATCCGTAAAGCAACCCATGCGGATTCTAATGAAAGATGACTCCATCTTCTCGCTTGCTGGCCTATATGATACTTGGATTGATCCAGAAGGTAAAAAGCTTTCAACTTGCACTATCATTACTACTGAACCTAACCGTCTTATGGCGGACATCCACGATCGTATGCCAGTCATTCTCCGGCCGCAAGATGAAGCGGATTGGCTAAACAAGGAATCGGACAAGGAAAGCGTTCTGAGGTTTCTCAGCCCGTATAAGGCCGATGAAATGATAGCATACAAGGTGGATTCTGCAGTAGGTCATGTGCGAAATAATAACGAGGAATTGATCAAAGAGGTCAGTTAAGAATAATTTAGTCCTCCCGTCTTATCTAATTCAGCCCAAATACCGCAGTATATCGTCGATTTTCTTCCCATGGGAGATGACACCATAATTCATCCAGGTCATAAAATCCACCTCGTATACGTGACCGCATTTCACTGCAGGCAGCCGCTTCCACTCATCACTTTCCAAGAGCTTCCGTTCCTCTCGGGGATAGGCAGAATCCATATTGTCAAATGTGATAAAGAGATGATCTGCCTCAAGCTGTCTCAGCTGCTCCAGCTCAATGCTGATTCTTCTACTTTGATTTGCCCATTGTTGTACACAGAAATGCGGAGTTAATCCTAGATCTTGATACAATACAGGACCTACGTAACCAAACTGGTTCCCATAGAGTGTAATTTCCGATGCAGAAATACGCAAAAAAGCGACGGTTTTTCCACGCATATGTCGTGTCAAAAGTTTCTTGGCTTCCTGCGCCTTTTCCTCATAATCACCTATTACATCCTGCACCCGGCTTACCTTTCCCAGCACATCCGCGGTGGATTTCAAAATGGAACGCCAGTCCTCACCCCAATGTTCTAGATAAAACGTCGGTGCTACCTGCTCGAAGCGCCCCAGATTCCATCTTTCAAAGCCCTTGTTCAGCATAATAAATTCGGGGGTATTCGCCACATTAAACTGGGCATCGTGCTGGCTCACATCGAATTCCGGTACATCATCCAATCCTAAATAGTGTTGTCTGCCCCAGGAACGATGGGAATATTGCAACATCGGCCTTACTCCAAGGGCCAGTACGAAGTCTTCCAGATAAGGTGCAAATACACGCGCGTCTTGACGATGATGACGCCGATACAATCCTGGTGAAATGCCAGCATACTGCTTAAAGCGACGGCCGAAATAATACTCGTTATTAAATCCCACATTCTGAGCAATATCATGCATACGATCATCCGTCAGTTGCAGTAGCTGTTTGGAGCGTTCCAACCGAACAGCATTCACATAGTCAAGCGGAAGTTTACCCGTAATTTCTTTGAATTGTCGAGTATAACTGGCTCTGGTGAGCCGGATATCAGCCGCTAAATCGTCAACCGTTATGGCCTGATTATAGTGTTCGCGAATATAACGAATGGAACGTTGAAGCCGTACGCGATCATTCGGTTCCTCGTTCTCGGGAACACTTTGCCGAAGCAAGGTCCTGAACCATTCCTGGAAGCGTAGTTGTACCTCCCACTGTTCCAGCCAATCACAAGTTGTCTGTTGGCGTAATAATTGTGCCAAGGGTTCCAAACAGGAACTCCATGGACTGTAATTCAGCTCGATAAGAGATAACGATCCTTGGATATCTATCCCTTTAACGAATCCATGCTGCTCAGTAGTGTCTCCAATATTCATACGGTTCGAAGTATCCTCTTTCACCTCAGCCACCGTCAGATCCAGTTTATAAAATTGCAATTCATTTTCAGTCCCAGTAGAATCTTCGATTACTATGGATTTTCCAACGGGAACAAATATAATCATTCCTTTTTCCATACGGATTTCCCTGTCCGAGCAGGCCATTGAACCATTTCCACACGTCACAACGAATAAGGAATATGAGTCAGACATCGGGTATGCGAGCCGTTTCAGTATATTGGGCTTATTGCCATCTACGTATTCTATATGTCGAAGTAAGCATAACCAGGGCTTGGGAATTAGTTGTACAATCGTGGGACACATATTCATCTTCCTTAATTGAGAATTGTTATCATTTGAATTAGTGTAAACGAAAAAAGAAAGCTCTTCAACCCTGAGGGAAGAACTTTCTTATGGAGAAGGCTTATGGTGTCATTTTTTGCAAGAGATCATCAATCTTCATTGTGTTTGCCGTAATCGCACCTGATTGCCAATATGACCTTTCCATCATGTACACCTGGTTGTTTTTAACTGCCGGAAGAGATTTCCACAACTTGCTATCTAGCACCTTCAAAGCTTCCTTGTTCTCGGGGGATGACCATTCTCCATTGGATGGAAATACAATAATATGATCCGCATCAAGCTCTGGAAAAGCCTCTTCAGAAAGGATCTCCTGATATTCTTCCATGTTGCCGACCAGTGGATGAGGCGTTAGACCAAGCTCTGAATAAATAAATCCGGTAAATCGATTTTTCACGCCGAACAATGCCAATGTATTATTGCTAATATTCAGTCGGACAACCGCTACGGTCTCATCCCCGACTGCTTCCTGAAGCTTCGCCTTAGCGTCTGCAATCTTGGCCTCAAATGCCGCAGCAACTTCTTTACCCTTGTCCGGTTTACCAACAACATTGGCAATGGTCGTCAAGATTTGATTGGAATCCTGCAAAATGTCTTCTGGCAAACGGTACGTGGGCGCCACCTTTGAATACATTTCATATTTCTCCATGTCCACTCCACCATCCACAATGATGAGATCCGGATCATACTGCAGCAAAGCCTCAATGCTACCTGTAGTATCAAATTGTGGCACATCCAGGTCCAGATATTCCTGCACACCCCACATCGGATTATACCACTGTACTACAGGTGCGATATCAAGAGCCTTGAGATAATCCTCCACATAGATACCAGCAATCCGCTGCGGATGCACCGGAATCGTCACATCACCGAATTCATCCTGAACGACACGCGTCTCTGCTTCTTTTTCTGTTGTTTCAGATGTACTTCCATCCGATACTGCGGTCCCAGATGCAGGAGCCTGTTCTGCCTCTGACTCGGAGTTTGCCCCACATCCTGTTATAACTACAACCATGAGTAGCAGGATGATCGTCCACCCTTTGAAACCCCTACTGGATCTTACCATAATACTCTTCACCCCTATGTAATCTGTTGTTGTATCGGTGAGAACACATTTTTATAAATAATGATTATCATTCTCACTCAATGCTTAGATGAATTGTACCTTATGCTGTGTAAGACTCACAATACACATTCGAGGCTATTTTTTTATACAAACGAAAAGGATGTACAACCGTCACCCCCGCTTATCGCAGGGGCAATGTACCTTGTTGATAACAATCCTACTCATCTGGCCTCTCTCCTCCAACCGGTGCTGTTAAATACATCTCGGGAATCACAAAACGCTTCATCACACCAACAGTATACGTATCCGGCATAAACGTAATCTTCATTTGGCGCTTTGTCCCCTTTTTCATCTAGTCCAGCCGCGTAATTCTCGTCATTTGCTGTGTTGGTGTTATCCAGGTTCGACATACAAAATACTGGGGTAGTTGATCTACGAATGACTCTATGAAAGGAACACTCGGCGCATAGAAGAAGGAACCTCCTGGTTTTAGCGCTCTTAATAGCTCCATATATTTCTGAGCATATGCTTCTGGCTCGCCGTCTGCCTTGAGATGATGATGTGTAAAATGGTTGGAGAATGCCAAATGGGATATTATTGTCCCCCACTGTTCCTCTTCAAAAGAAGATTCCATCCAGCCCATACGTCGCAAAAACGGCCGATCCTCCGATTCCTCCACCTGTCTGTCCATCCCATAGGCTTCTATCTTTTTACCACGTAAAAATTGGACCAAATTGGCCTGCGGACCGCAACCAAGATCAAGCACAGGCGGATGCAGGTCCTCTACATCCAAGCCGAGCCAGGATACCTGCAGATCCGCCGAGTACGCCTCACAAGGCACCCAGAACAGATGTGGATCCATCGCATATTTTTTAAACAATTCCTCGCCGTTGGTCTGTATTAGAAATGTTCTTAACTGTTGATAATGCTTCTGGAAAAATTGCTGCACTACCTCTTCCTCAGCCTCTTCGTCCTTTAAAAGAGACCAGATCCCCATAAATTGATCTTTATATAATTCTGCCAGTTGCAACTTGTCTTTGCTCGTAAACTGCATAAACTGGTTCACCTGGATAAATTGGCGGATTCCTTGCTCTGCTAGTTTATTTGTATAATGATTCAATAATCCATCTGCAATAATACGTTCTAATGCTTTTGCCACTTGAGCGCGATATTCCAATATCCAGCACAACGTTCGCGGAGATGGCCCTAATGCAGACTTGCCCCGATTATAAAATAAACTTTTATTGTCATTAAAACGGATTTGTTGCTCCAAAACGGACCCTATCAACTTGAGGTTCAGTATCATCGCCTCCTATCGTCGTTAGAACGTGTTACCTAGAGAAACTAAACCTGTTCTTCCCACAATCGTGTTACCTGAACCAACCTGCTTTCACGATCAAACTCCAGTTTGTAAATGTCCGGCATCGTTGTATTTACCCAGAAGTCATAACCATAGGACGGATCATAATAATTGAAAATCAACGTCATGATATCCCCATGGGTGCCAATCACTATTTTTTGCCCCGGATGCCTATCGAGAATTCGCTGTATTACAGTGATTGCCCGTGACACGGCGACTTCACCGGATTCTCCACCTGCATAAGCAAACGCAGGATCATCGTAGAGTCTTTGTTTAGCTTTCCGAAAATGTTCATGCTTCACTTCAGGACCTGACAGCTCACGCTCCCGTAAATCCTCTTCGGTGACCACAATGCCGCCTGACACTTCGGCCAATCCTTGAATCGTATCCACGGCCCGTCTATACGGGCTGGAATAAAACAACTGGATCTGCTCCCGATGTAGCAAACCCGCGACGGTGGCCGCGTCCCTTTTGCCTTGTTCCGTCAGACCACGCTCGCGTTCTTGCCCTTCCATATATTCAGACTCCGCGTGCCTTACAAAATATAAAGCCGTGTTGGCTTCATTCGTCATCTGTCCGCCATTCCTTTCTTCTTTTCAATGACGATCAGGCAGGTGCTGTCTGGCAAAGGTGCAGGTTGACCGTTTTCCTCCATAAAGATAATTCGTTCTCCAAGCGCCTCCGTATATCCTTCCTGAAGAAAGTGCCGGAACGTAATGATCTCTGCTTGATCACCCAGCGCTTTGCGAATGCAGTCCTTATATGCCGACGGGGTAAATATGCCGAATTGCTCCTGAATCTCATGGACATATGCTTCTTCACCCCAAGTATACGTGTACAAAAATTCCATCGCATCGTTGATATCCAGTATCGCCTCATTCCCGGAGATCCGCTCGAATTCAATGCTGCGTCCCTGGAAATCCTGTGCGTACCGCTCCAGCCACCGCATCCCATCCGGTTCAAGGAAACGAACCCGGCGCTTCTGTGCTTCGGGTTCGGTCATAATGCCATCCCGGATCAGAATTCGGCCCCCTGGGGACAACACGTCAAACGAACTTCTCAGTGCAGCAGCGACGGTATCGCTGTTAAACCTCCGGCCATCACGTTCAATATACGAATACAGTTCATGCAGAATGGATGAAAAAATAACCGTATCCACCGTGCCTGGCTGCACGTATTGATCCAGTTGAAGAGCATCCCCCTTCAATACTTGCCAGCGATGTGCCTCACGCTGCTTTTTACGCTCCAGCGCTTCAATGACATTCGCTGAAATATCAATGCCAATTGGCTCCATCTCAGGTCGTTCCTGCTCAATCAGATCAAGCAAGATTCCACCGCCGGGACCGATATCGAGCACACGTTTGCCAACCATATAATCCAGCAGCACTTTCTTGTAATCTCCTGAGCTGTTCATGTCCGCCAGATACGTCTCTTCATTATGGAACCGATCATACGCATCCCGTCGCAATCCGAACAGGTCAAATAACAGCAGCACAGCCTTCTCATATAATGGAGACTTTTCTGCCTCAATACAGAACACTATGAGCTTCTCCGCCGCCGGGGAAAATTCAAATGTTACAAATACCGTATCCCGCAAATTGGGATGCCGTTTAATTCGATGTGTCAAGTGAGGGTAAGTGATCGTCCCACCTGCTTCAATCTGCGCCCACGAATACTGCTCCAAATACTTTTCGATCATTCGTTTCTTGTAAATATTCAGTTTCTTGACACCCTTGTAGTCGTAATACATCGTGTTCATTAATGGTTCAAAGCTGATATGCCTTACTACATCCAATCGTTGCTCCCGCGAAGTCGAATTTCTGTCTGATTCTTCCGTTGTTCTGCCAGTGCTGTTCGTCATCGAATCATCTACAGATAGCACCATAGCTTCACTGCTCAGCGTCAAAAGGAAGATCTTAACCATCTCCTGCAACGAAAAATCGTGCATCGCTGACTCCACATACCATAAGGTCCGATGAGCCAGAGGAGCGAGAAGTTTCTCTATCTCAATCTGGGCTTGAAGTTTGGCATATGCTTCATCCATCGCCTCTCCTTGACGTATAGACGAGCTCCGCAAGCGTGACAGCCGCTCCTTCACATTCCAGTCGGTATGATCCGGAGCTGCCATGATCCAGCCCACGATAAGCTGCACTTCAGGCTGAACCTGATTCCACAGTGCCGGGTCAACGCCTGCAATGACGCATTCATTCAGCGCCATCAGGATGGCCTGCAATTCATCAGAGGTCAGCCACCCTTGCGTTATGAACGAATGCAGCGGAGCATTTTCAGCAAACGGGATTTCTCCTCTTATGTACTGACCAATAAGCCCGTGTGTGGCAATAAGGGTGCGAATGATCTCATCCCGTGGTGTGGGTGAACTATGTGCTGATTGTGCAATTTGTGTACTATCACTTGGAAGATCATTTAAAAAATCACTCGGGGATTCCGATCGTGATGCATCGTTCTCTTCACAATTACCTTGCTTGCCTTGCAAATCTCCAACACTTCCATACATGTCGTACAACTGTGCTGAACCCACATTGTGCACGAACAGGTTAACCCCCTGTTTCTGCCAACTTCTGCGCTGTTTCAGTGATCCCGCCTTTGCCGTTTCCGACCAGACCAGCACATCCTCCAAAATTTCTCGAATCCAAAAAGAAACCTCAAGCTGATCCAGCACCTGAAGTGTGCGTTCTACATAATCCAGTACCGGGTTCGTACCTTCCAACTCTGCTATGGAATGAATACGTTCCAGGTTAATATTCGGCTGTTCCGCCGCTGCCAGCAGCTGCAGCCACTGTGGTTGCTTCGCCTCCGGTAGCTGGCCTGACTTGTAAGATTGTATGGACTTTAATGAGTGCAGCATGGATCTCTTCACCTCGTTATCCTTGTTTATTAAGCTAAATATGTCATTTCAGCAGACGAATACGATCCTGCACAAGCTTGATTAACTGATCCGCTTCCACTGCAGGTAACCTCTCGTCCAGACGTGCAGCCGCGACAGGCAGAATCCAAGCATCCAACTCCTGGCGGGATATCCCGGAAATCTGGATATAATGTTGAATATAATGATCCAGCATTACATGGCGAGCCAATTCAAATTTCCTATGAACAGCCGGGTCCATATCCTCCGGCAACGTGCCGCTCATTAATATTACCCAGCTGCGTGCCACATCACCCGCCGGATCACCCGACATGCCTGTCATCCAGTCTATAACCCAATATTGATCTCTCATTTCATTCAACATAACATTGTCGGGATGAAAGTCGCCATGACAAATTTGCTTTCGCTCTGGAAGAGACGACAGATAAGCAATTACCTGCGTCTTATCCTCTTCCGATAATAGAGAGGTATTTCGAATGGCTCCAGTAAGAATCTGCTTTTGTGTGGGGAGTGCTCCTGCATCATCCTGCTCGACGTGTAGGCTATGATGACAGATTGCCATTTGACGAGATAGTTCTTCGATCAACACGGGCTCCTGAAACATGAGGGATAACATCGTGTTGCCTTCAATCCGTTCAAATATGATCCCTTTACGCAATCCATCATCCATAAACAACCTTGCCTGTGGCACCGGTAAGCCCTTTTGGAATACTGCCTCAGTAATTCGAAACTCATTCTGGACAGCTTCGGCTGGAAAATCGGCATGGTATAACTTCATAATCTGATTTGATGCGTACTCATAGATCTCAGCCGTTCTTCCTTGCCCAATCCGTCTCACTTTTCATTCCCCCTAAAATGATACACTTCCTGCTTCCATTTCAAATTTTTTGTTACCCATGTGCTTCTGGACAGTAACCAGAAAATGTGCACACAAAAAATGGCCCGGAAGAACAGCCCATTCGCTTATTCCTCAACAAGCCATCCTTTCTTTATAAGCCATTTTCCAATTCATTTTGATCTCATTTCAAACTATTCTATTCAAACTCATTGCCTCTCACCTTCGCAAACACCATCATATCCACCAGCTCACCTGTACTGTCACGCCGCATCTTGCGCAGTATACCTTCAAGGGTATAGCCTGCACGCTCAGCCACTTTGGCACTTCGGACATTCCGTGCATCACAGCGGATTTCCAGTCGGTTGGCCTCCAGATAGTTTATTGCGAACTGCTCGATGCCTTTGACTGCTTCCGTCATCAGACCCTCACCGGTACGTGAAGTTCTGATCCAATAACCGATCTCGAAACAGCGTGCATTCCAGTCTATTCGATGCAATCCGCTGCTGCCCACGAATTCATCCGTAAATTTGTCACGTAAATGAAGCATCATGTCGGTCCGCTCCAGAAATTGCAGCCTGGCTTTGCGGGCATTCGCTTCCGATTCCTCCAGTGAAGGTATGTTCTCGGCAAAAGGCAGCCACAAACGCAATTGCTCCGCACTTTCACGAATTGCCTCATTCACTGCGGCTCCATCTCCCCACCTCGGGGCACGGATGGTCAGACGTGGTGTGTCAAAACTTTCAGGAAAAGACAGCATTAACGGATTAAATGAATCCGAATTGGTCATGAAACCTACTCCTCCACCTGGAATATCGAATCAATGATCAGCGGCAAGTTATCCCTCACGGATACAGCACCAAATACGGAGCGGGCGTGTACACCCTGTTCTCCGAATACATCCAGCATCAGATCCGAGCAACCGTTTAACACCTTATGGTGCTCCTGAAAAGAGGCGGTGGCATTGATGAATCCTTGCACTTTGACCACCCGCTTCACCCGATCCAGCGAACCGAGCACTTCCTGAACGACAGCCAGTACCTCAATGGCAGCATTTCGGGCAAAATCATATCCTTGCTCCGTTGTAAAATCATCCCCGAGTTTACCGCGTTCTTGCGTATCCGGCCCTTTACCAGCCACATACATGATTCCGTTTACTATTACGGCATTCGCATACTTCGCTGATGGCGCGCTTGCCTGAGGTAGTACAATGCCCAATTCTTCCAATCTGGTCTGTATCATCAGCATCTCCTTTATGTATAAAAATGTCCTTGCAATCTATCCATTTATTTCTAATTTAGATAAATCTCAATATACGCCGGTTCCTCTTGAACTGCAATATAAAAAGGGAAACATAATAAAGGACCTGATCCACTGTCTCCCAGGCAAGATTTCTCAGGTTCTTTTTTATATGTTTGGCTTCTGATTCCCAGATATCTAATACCAACCTGTTGTATTTACCTATAGGCTTAGCGTGTCCTTTTATGTTATAATATAGGACTCCATTCTCAAAATGGAAATGACCCAAATACATAAAAAGGACACCTTATGAGTACAAAAACACGGCATATTATTTTGATTTTATTCACCATCATACTAATTATTGCATCCATCTTTTTTCATAAGTATCGTGAACTCAAACATCCCATCGAGTCCTCTGCTGACTCAGCATACCGCAGTGTTATACTGGAAAGTATTCATTATAAAAAAGAGCTTGATCGATATATCAAAAGCAACAAGACAACAGATAAAACAAAACTGACTCTTTATACAAACAATATTAAAAACGCTTTCGACCACTATGGGCTCATTACGATTATGGTCGATGGAACGACACAAAGGTTATATACTGAGAGAAGTGATTTTTACTATCAGTACTGGCACTTGTTTCCCCCGGACTATGCGGAACTTACATTAGAAGAACTTCAAAAGGTAAGTGACAAAACAAACATCATTATTAAGGAACTCCAACGATTGAAATAAACATGATACGACTTGTTCCAGATCTACATCTATACGTATTTCTATCTCGTAGTTCACCCTATCTCACTGCTCCCATCGAACCTGCTTCTCTGTACTCCTGCCGATATGTTCTGGGGGACACCTGAACCGTCCGCTTGAACATCTTTCCAAAATGTGAAAAATTGCTGAATCCCGCTTGCAGAGCGATCTCCGTTATGGAATCCTCGCTTTCACGCAGCAAACGCTGCGCTTCCTTCACCCGAAGCAGATTAAGATAATCACTGAACGTGAAACCAGTGGTCTGTTTGAACAGACGGCTGAGATAATGCGGGCTGATTCGGAACATTGCTGCAACCTCAGGCAGCGCTAAAGATTGATGATAGTTTTCGTTAAGATGGCGGACCACTGCCTGAGCCTTGGGATGCAGAACCGGCTCACTGTCGGCCGAATGCACGGTGCCCAGATGTTTGTTACGATAAGCGAACAGCAGCAATTCAATGGATCGGTGACGCAGCAGCAGGCTGCTTCCATCTCTCGTATGAACCATCTCATCAATCATTTCGCTGACCATTCGATCTGCTGCCTCACTTACCTGTGAAGGAAGTCTGAGAATGGGAGTATCCCAGCCGAATGGCTCCTTTAGCCCCTCAGCCAACTCAGGTAAAATAGCCAATTCCGTGAACAGCTCCGGCTTGATATACAGAACAATTCGATCATGGTCTGGCCTTCCACTCTCCATCGTTTTGTGAACGGTATTCCGGTTGATAAATACGAAGTCACCAGCCTTGACCTGGTAGGTACGGTCCTTGATGAAGTAAATGCGCTCACCGGATAACAGATAGTACAACTCATAATGGTCATGCAGGTGGTCATCCGTCATGGAGAAATATCCAATGCGACGATCATATTCGATATTCAAATAACCGGTGGGATCATTGTAATCCGCTCGAAATGTCTGTGCCATGCAGCTGCCCCCTTTGCTTGAATTATAGCAAAATAAGCGGCATTTGAAAGCGATTACGCACAAAAAGCGGCGAAAGAAGTGCTCCCTTGTTATAGTCTAGAGCTATATTCAAGGAGGCGATAGACATGAGTAACAAAAAACGCTACGTATTGGTCGGAACAGGCGGCCGTGCTGAATTTTTCTATGGAGCATTAGCTCAAAATTTCAGGGAAACATCCGAGCTGGCAGCTTTTTGCGATATTAATCAGACCCGCATGAATTATGCCAATCAGCTGCTGAGGGAAAAATATAAATACAATGAGGTGCCTACTTATCCTGCGAATCAGTTCGATCAGATGATTGAGAATGAGAAGCCGGACTTTGTCATAGTAACCAGCATCGACCGCACCCATCACAAATATATCATTCGCGCAATGGAGCTTGGCTGTGATGTCGTAACTGAGAAGCCGATGACCATCGATGAGTACAAATGTCAGGATATTCTTGATGCCGCCAAGCGGACCGGACAAAATATACGCGTCACCTTTAACTACCGTTACGCACCACACCACACCAAAATACGGGAACTAATTCAGAATGACACGATTGGGAAAGTGACTTCGGTCCATTTTGAATGGCTGCTGAATACACGCCATGGTGCCGATTACTTCCGCCGCTGGCACCGGGACAAGCGTAATAGTGGCGGACTGCTCGTACACAAATCCACCCATCACTTCGACTTGGTCAATTTCTGGATCGGTTCGCAGCCTGAGACCGTTTTCGCTTTCGGGGATCTCATGTACTATGGTAGAGAGAACGCCGAGGAGCGAGGCCTGACCCAGTTTTACACTCGCGCAACAGGCAACCCACTTGCACAAGAGGACCCTTTTGCCCTGCACCTGGATTCGGATGCACATCTCAAAGCCATGTATCTGGATGCCGAGCCGGAAGACGGCTATCAGCGGGATCAAAGCGTATTCGGAGATGGCATCAACATCGAGGATACGATGGGCGTGCTCGTTCAGTATCAGAACAGAGCTATTTTGACCTATTCGCTTGTTGCATACCAGCCGTGGGAAGGCTATCGTATCGCCATTAACGGTACCAAAGGCCGGATTGAGATGAACATTGTGGAACAATCCTACGTTAATTCGCTGGGTGACAAAAGTCTCGAAGGTGCATTGATTGGGAAAACACTGCGAGTACTTCCCATGTTTGATGCCCCGTACGAGGTTCAAGTGGAGGAAAAAGAAGGCGGTCATGGCGGAGGCGATCCGGTTCTTCTGAATGATCTGTTCGGAGAGCCTGCGGAAGATCCATACCACCGTGCTGCCAATCAATTAGATGGAGCAAGATCTATCCTCACCGGAATTGCAGCCAATCGCGCCATCGCAACTGGCTTGCCTGTTCGCATCAACAATCTGGTTCGTTTCTAGGAACACAAGGCCGCTCCAACCACATTCCCATCCAAGGCTGCGTATATTACGCAGTCTTTTTTCACATTTGACGTCGCCCCTGAAGTCTATTTACGTAAGGAGGACCCTATGTTTTTCTCATTAAAAAGTCGCCTGATCGCCTTTATCGTTGTGCTCTTCGTCCTCTGTTTTGGCACGCTCTCCTTCCTGCTCTTCAAGGAGTCGCGTACCGTGATCCGCTCCTATATTGAATCCTCTGCTCTGGAGAAAATGGAGGAATACGGTTCTTATGTCGATATGGTTCAAATGCAGATCTATGATGTGGCCTCTTTTGTCTTCAACAGCGATACAGCCAAGAACTGGGATAACGCAATGAGTGACCCCGACCTTCCTGAAGGGGAAAAGATGCTTGTCAATCTGGCAATGAGCCGTTTTCTGACCCAGGCTACGAACAGTTACACCAGTATCTCCGATGTATCCATCTATCGACGGAATGGGCTGCGGATTGGCAGTGAGAATCAAGTAGCGACCGACCCTCTCTTTTTGCAAGAATCATGGTACAGAAATTTCTTCATCTCAGGGAATCACTGGCTGCCTGCACATACCGATCAACATGAAAACATTAGGGATCATGGCAACCCGGTGGTTAGTCTGCTGATGCCCATTGGGACCTTTCACCATGCTACAGCCCAGAATGTGATGAAAATTAATGTCAGCGAATCTTACTTTCTGGAACCGCTTAACCGAATCCATCTGGCCGAGAGCAGCACTATTTTTCTGCTGGGTGAACAAGGAAACCCTATTCTCTCACAGCAGACAAATCAGCTTAGCGCCGGAGCTTTAGCGGAAATCGATCAAATTCGGAACAACTCGCTCAAATCGGGTGTGGTGTATCTGAACAACGAGCAAGGACAGCGTGACATTCTGGTATACAAAAAGCTGGGGCGTACCGGCTGGATGCTGGCTGGTCTGGCACCGGAAAAAGAGCTATATTCCTCTCTTCACAAGCTTCAGAGTACCATTTTGGTGGTCACAATTGTTCTAATTATCGTCTCTTTGTTTGCCGCTGCATGGCTCTCTTATGGCGTCACCAAACCTTTAACTCGACTGGTACTAGCTATGAGACAGGTACAGCGCGGTGCATTCGATCAGGCAGAGTCCCTTCTGCCCCCGGACAAAAACGTAAAAAGCGAAGTCAGTTATGTCATCTCCACTTTCCGCTACATGATCAGCCGATTGCGTCAGCATATCCAGAACGAGTTCGAGTTGAAGCTGCTCCGTCAACAAGCGGAATATAAAGCACTGCTCATGCAGATTAATCCCCATTTTATGTTTAACACGCTGGAACTGGTAAGCAGTCTTGCCATGCAGCGCCGAACAAATGATACGGTTCAGGTTATTGAGGATCTGGGCAAAATGATGCGCTTCTCCATGAACACAAGTGACGACAGGGTACAGCTTGCAGAGGAGCTGGCTTATATCCGCCACTATATCTCCATTCTGCAAACCCGTTTCGGTCATAAGCTGCACATTACGTTGACACAGGAAGGCAAGCTGGATTCCCTGGTCATCATCAAATTTATCCTTCAGCCACTTGTTGAGAATGCCGTCAAATACAGCTTCCAGCACCAGACAACTGCCGAGATACACATCCGGATCTCCAGACGGAATAACCGCCTGCATTTCCACATTTCAGACAATGGACCCGGTATTCCGGTCGAGATTATCCAAAAACTCCATGATCCTGTTGAAGCTTCTCAACTGGAGCCCCTATTGCGAAGCCAAAGCTGGCACATCGGACTCGGAAATGTGGTTGCACGCTGCCGCTTGCATTACGGCACCCTGTTTGCAATTCAGATCAAGAACGGAGAACGTTGCGGCACATGTATTGAACTGACTCTACCCGTACAGGAGGAATATGATGTACAACGTATTGATCGCAGATGACGAGCTTGAGGTCCGCGAAGGGTTAAAATTGAAAGTAGATTGGCAAGGCATGGGCTTTGCCATCTCAGGTGAAGCGGCAAATGGCATCGAAGCCGAGAAGCTTCTGAAAGCTGAACATTTTGACTTGTTAATTACAGACATGAACATGCCTGTGATGGACGGCGTGCAATTGTTGGACATTTGCCGAAGTCATAATCCTTCCATTCAGATTATGATCATCACAGGATATGAAGATTTCCACTATGCCAGAGCAGGTGTGCGCAGCCAGGCCATGGATTATTTGCTGAAGCCTGTAACCCGGGATGAACTGAAAACCACATTATACAAAATCAAAGAGACGTTGGATAACAAGAAAAAGGTACACGGCGATTCGGAAATGATGCAATGGCGTCTCTCCCAGTATTACAAAGAAATGAAGCAACGTTTCCTGCTAGATCTCGTTCGGGGTCATAGCCTCCCTCCATCTTCATTGCCAGAGCGGATGCGGCTGTTTCATCTGGAATCCTGGCAGGATCACAGCGTCTGTTTCATCACCGCCGGCATGCGAGACTCCGATATACAGACTGCCTCGGTGGAGCGTGTTCCCGAAAAGCTCCATCTTGCCTTTGAGCTGCTTTGTCACGAACTGGCCCAGTCCTATCCAGATAACGTTCAAGTGTTCCATGACGGAGCACACCCCGGGATGATGCATTTCATTACATTGGACGGGATTCAGCACGAATTTGCTCAGCAAATCACAGCGCAGACACGCTCCGTCATTACGATGGACGTACAGGTTGGATTAGGATTGCCCGTATCAGGGCTTGAGCGCTGGAAAGATGGCTATATTCATTCCCTCTTGGCATGGAACTCTGCTGGACGCAAAGGTGCACAGGATCGTGTGCCCGTAGTAGATCATAGTCCATTGCTGCCTGAGGAAACCAACCGAATGCTGCATCGATGTCTTATACGTGGAGAACTGGATTCCTTCCGCAACGTGATTCAAAAGGAACTTACTGACTCCTTTCGGCTATCCACCTCCCGTATGATCCGAAGCCTTTTTCAAATTTCATTATTGATGGAGTCCATCGCTATCGAATTTAATCAGCCTCCTTTCGAACAGGAATCCACGTGGATTTCCCCGGAATGGGTGCTTTGGCTAAAGACTCCAGAGCAGGCAGAACTGCTGCTGATGCATTGGGCAGAGGATTTCGTGAATCAACAGCAGCCATCCGAGGTTGGAGAAGCTACGGTCATTGAATCGGCCAAGCGATATATCGAGGAAAATTACATGCTGGAACTGACATTAACTTCGTTAGCGGAGCAATATAACTACTACCCAACCTACTTTTCGGAAATGTTCAAGGAGGCTGCCGGGGTCTCTTTTATTCAGTATGTGACCGAAGTTCGAATGAAACATGCTCTTCGTCTACTGAAGGAAACCCAATTAACTGTCTGGGATGTTACAGAACTGACAGGCTTCCATTCTCCAAGCTATTTCAGTTCAAAGTTCAAAAAAATGTTCCATATGAGTCCCTCGGACTATCGATTACTGCATTCCGAAAAAAATGATAATGATGATCCGAAGAAATGAGATTCCAGCTTTCCGCCCTCCTCGGTATGATGAATTTACCAAGAGAATCGCCGCCAGTATTGTAAGCGGATTCAATTCCGAGGTGATCATGAAACACATCCATCCTGAAGGGAGGCCTATGATGAGAAAGCTGTCCAAGCCGTTATATGACCAGCAGAATATGACAGCCTATTTGTTTCTGCTGCCCTGGCTCATCGGACTCTTCTGTCTGACACTGGGACCTATGGTTGCGTCATTCTACCTATCCTTGACGAAATTTAATTTGCTGTCACCACCCACGTGGACGGGGCTCAGCAACTATGTCCAGATCTTTACCGAAGACGATACCTTTCGCAGATCTTTGGGGCTAACGTTCTACTATGTATTTCTATCCGTTCCGCTAAGACTTGCCTTTGCCCTACTGGTAGCGATGGCGCTGAACAAAGGAATTCGGGGGCTCGGCTTATACCGGACCGTCTATTACATCCCTTCCCTATTGGGCGGCAGTGTGGCCATTGCGATCGTCTGGCGCCAGATTTTCGAGGGAAGTGGCTTGGTCAATCAGTTCCTAAGCTGGTTCGGGATCACCGGCCCCGCCTGGATTGCCCATCCCGATTACGTGGTCTATACGATCGTCACGCTCTCTGTATGGCAGTTCGGTTCGGCCATGGTTATTTTCCTTGCCGGTCTGAAGCAAATTCCAGCCGATTTATATGAAGCTTCGGACGTAGATGGGGCCGGAAAGATACGCCAGTTCTTCGGCATCACACTCCCGATGCTCTCCCCTGTTATTTTTTTCAACCTGATCATGAGCATGATCAATTCATTTCAAGCCTTTACACCCGCTTATGTGATTGGGGATGGACGGGGAGGCCCGCTCGACGCAACGATGTTCTATACCTTGTATTTGTATCTGAAAGGCTTTTCGTTCTTTGATATGGGTTACGCTTCTGCCCTGGCGTGGATCATGCTGGTCATTATCGGGGTATTCACTGCAATCGTCTTTCTCACCTCAAAATTCTGGGTATTCTACAGCGACAATCAGGAAGGGAGATAATGCACATGCCATTAAAGCGACGATTGGTTCAAGCCGGGAGGCACACCGCCATTATCCTCTTCGGTCTGCTGATGTTGTATCCGGTGTTATGGTTAATTCTCAGTTCGTTTAAACCGAATCATCTCATCTTCACCAATAGCAGCCTCATTCCAACCAGCTTCACTCTTGATCATTTTATAAATGGATGGAAAGGATTACAGGGTGTGTCGTTTGGCCGCTTCTTCGGCAACTCGGCGCTGATCTCGGTCATGAGTGTGCTGGGAAATGTGATCTCCTGCTCCCTTGCAGCCTACGCCTTTTCCAGATTGAGATTTAAGTTCAAAGGACTGTGGTTCAGCATTATGCTGGTCACGATCATGCTCCCTTACCATGTAACTCTGGTACCTCAGTACATTCTGTATAACGAGCTGCATTGGATTAATACGTATTTTCCGCTCATTCTGCCCAAGTGGCTGGCACAGGATTCCTTCTTTATTCTGCTCATGGTTCAATTCATCCGTGGTATCCCACGGGAGCTGGATGAGAGTGCAACCATTGACGGTTGCGGGCAATCGCAGATTTTTTTCCGAATCGTAGTGCCTCTTCTCGTTCCTGCACTGATTACAACAGCGATCTTCACCTTCATCTGGAGCTGGGATGACTTCTTCAGCCAGATGATCTATCTGAGCAAAATTGATCTGTTTACCGTACAGCTGGGCATTCGGTCCCTGTTCGATCCATCAGGACAATCGGATTGGGGAGCACTGCTCGCCATGTCCACGCTGTCTCTGATGCCAGTGACAATCATCTTTCTGGTATTTCAGCGTTATTTTCTTGAGGGGATTGCAACGACTGGACTGAAATGAGTACGAAAATACCTGTCCAGACGCAATAAGTGTACAACAGATATTGTGCTCTTCATTATCTATCGTCAGGGGGATATATCATGTTCAAACGATTGATGATTAGTAGTATAGCTTCACTCCTGTTATTGGTAACTGCCTGCTCTGGAACGGATCATACTGGTGCCGATGAGCAGACAGGAACAGGAACCGCTGAAGGAAGGCAAGTCGAACTGCGCATGATGTGGTGGGGCGATCAAAAACGGGCAGATATTACGAATGAAGCCCTGAAGGTTTTTCAGGAGAAACATCCGAATATTAAAATTGTAGGTGAATTTGCACCTTCCTCTGGATATTTTGACAAGTTAAATACACAGCTGGCGTCAGGCACTGCTCCGGATATTTTCTTCCTCGGTGGTAATGTAGTTGATTACGCGAAGAAGGATGTCCTTCTGAATCTCGACCCACATGTTGGTAATGAACTGAATCTGGACGGCATGGATACCACCATGGTTGAGTATGGCCGTCTTGATGGAAAGCTGCAGCATATTTCCGCTGGTGCGAATGCACGGGGCATTGTCGTCAATCAGGCGCTGTTCGATCAAGCGGGAATTCCGCTGCCAGCCTCAGATTGGACTTGGGAAGATTATGCTGCGATCAGCAAAGAGCTGTCCGACAAACTCGGCAAGGGCTATTACGGAACTTATAATTTCACCGTTGACGGTATGGACATCTTTTTAAAACAGCACGGCAAACAGCTATATGATATGAAGAACGGCACGCTCGGATTTGCAAAAGAAGACATTCTGAAGTGGTTCACCTACTGGGAGCAGGCTTCCAAGTCGGGAGGTGTGGTCACACCTGAATTGCAAGTTTCCAATCCACCGGATGACACCAGTAAATCCTTGCTTATTACAGGCAAAGCGGCGATGAGCCTGCTTCCTTCAAATCAACTGGCTGCTTTCCAGAGTCTGACCGAAGACAAGTTAATTCTTTTACCTGTACCGAGAGGTCCAAAGGGAACTGGAGTTGTATTCGAGTCCAGTCAGGGATTGTCAGGTTATGCAAATACCAAGCATGCCAAGGAAGTCGCGATTCTGATGGATTTCTGGATTAATGATCCGGATGCAGCCAAAATTCTCGGTAACGACCGCGGCGTACCTGTGACGGAAGCCAACCGCAATCTGCTTCAGCAAGAAGCGGGACCTGTTGAAGAGATTGTATATAATTACACCAGCTTTGTATCTGATGCTACAAAAACGGAGCCTTTCGACGTAAGCTATAATCCTCCGGGATTTGCTGAGTTCTCCAAGCTGGCCCAGACAACCAACCAGGAAATCGGCTTTGGCCGAAAAAGTGTGGAGCAAGCTGTAACTGACTTCTATAATGGCACCGTGCGAATCTTTGAATCCAATCAATAAATAACCGCTAGAAGGAGGTCGACATGACAGAAGCCGTGCTGAACAAGCTGCGCCAGATCTCGATCCACGATAATGTGAAGCCAGATAAACCGGAAGATCAAAAGTTAATACAGGAATGGCAGGCGTCGGGTGTTCGATTCGCGGCATCCGGAGGACGACTAGAAGCGACTTATTATTCCGCCCTGGAGAAGTTACTCACTTGCATTGTGCCCCTGAATGGCAGTGAGCCCATTCTTCAGGAAGGTGGCATCTATCTGGGCTGCTGGCTGGAGAGTACCGGCACCATTAATGCGGAGCTGCTGTCACGTCTGATTCCTTCTGTATCGGAAACGACCTATCTCGCTTTTGTCCAACACCAGAGAGAAGATGGATTGCTGCCATATAAGCTAACGGAGAACGGTCCTTCCTTTCGCCAGATTCAGCTCGTTACACCATTGGCACGAAGTGTATGGAATCACTATCAGCTTCATGGAAAGGACCGTTCGTTCCTGAAGACCATGTACGAGGCCATGGTACGTTATGACGAATGGATTGCAACGTATCGCAATACCCGAGGGACCGGCTGTGTGGAGGCTTTTAGCACCTTTGATACCGGGCATGATCTGTCCCCCCGCTTCTGGCATGTTCCGGATACGCCTTATAAGAATGATGCCGCGTCTTACCATCCGGATTCTCCGGTTCTGCCTTTTTTGGCACCAGACTTAACCGCCAATATTTATTGCCAGCGCATGTACTTATCCCGTATGGCCGTGGAGCTCGGGGAGTCTGGTGCAGAGTGGAAAGCAAAAGCTGAAGCCAGTCTGGAAAGTCTCTTCCGTTACTGTTATGACGAAGAAGACATGTTCTTCTACGACCGGGATCGCAATGACGAATTCGTTAGAGTACAGTCTGATGTGCTGCTGCGTGTGATGGCCTGCGAGGTGGGCGACCGGGAAATGTTTGATCACATGCTGCGCAGGTATTTGCTGAATACAAGCAAGTTTTTTGCCAAGTACCCGTTTACGTCCATGTCGATGGATGATCCAAGGTTTGATCCCTTCTCTTCTTATAATAGCTGGGGCGGAGCGTCCAACTTCCTGAGCCTGATTCGTGCACCGCATGCATTTGAATATCATCATCGGTATGTGGAATTGTCATGGGTGATGCAACCTATCCTGTCGTCCCTTTCCAAAGCAAAGCGTTTTGCGCAGGCATTAAGCCCTTGGACCGGGGAGGAAGGTTTTACCGAAACCTACTCCCCCTCCATGCTTTGCCTGCTTGATTATGTGGAACGGTTATGCGGCATCATGCCGGTTGGATCGGACCAACTGTGGTTTACCGGTCTTCTCCCCATCGACATGGATCATGGCGAAGAAGTCGCTGGCCACACGGCGTATAGCCGCACGGTGAATGGGCTGCATTTTGAATTGGTGAACACGCCAGAACGGGTAAAGGTATATCAGGATGGTAACGTTCTTATAGAGGGTCCAGCGGGAATCCGGTTGGTTACGGACCGCAGTGGACATTTGGAAGGTATCATCGGAATGAGCGTGCGCACCATTGAGGGTGAACTGGTTTATCGAGGTATATCCATTCCAATTCGAATCAAAGGAAATGAAATGCAGCGATATACAGACGGAAGCTTGAAATCAGAACGAGATATCGGCATCATCTATCCTTCCTATCGATAGGGAGTTAAAAAAGTGTCTTCTCTCAGGAACATTAAAAAGCCCATTCCCGATAAATAGCTACAACACCAAAAGCGCAAGTGACAGGGAACATCCCCCTGTACTTGCGCTTTTGGTGATTTGCTATCGAGATGAGTCTCTCCACAACGGATGAATAACCGATGATGGTTCCGTAGACTCCCTTTATTTTTATTATCAAACGAACCTTTCGTTTACGCTTTCCGTTCCCACGCAGGGTGACGATAGAATTCAATTGTATCAATATAGTTCACCGTGTACTTCTGTTCGACTTCCGACAGCTCCAGCAGCTTTCGGTCGATTTGTTTCAAACCCATGACCACGTCATGCCGAAGAAGATCCATTGCGATTTTGCCCACAAAGCCGCCTTCCATCTCCTTGTGTTTATTCCGAAATTCTTCATTATAGATCAGTTCCGGCGTAAACGATGCTTCAACAAAGGCGTTGACGAGCGTAAGCTCATCCCCCTCCATCTGTATCGCGATATAATAGTTGCCACGTTCATCCCGAATGAGGTCTTTATACATTTCCACGATCATCTGAATCACTCCCTATATCTTAAGTTGTACTATTGTTATGAGTAAAGAACATGGGCGCCATTTTGCTCACCTCTTGCCCTCGTCCATTCATATAGTAGGTATAAATGGCGAACGGAGGATTGCTTATGAATTGGCACCAACTTCATACAGGAAAAACACTACAGCAGCGCCTGGCCGAGTTACAGGGACATCTGGCAGAATTGAATGCTCCATTGTCCGGTCTGGAACCTGGAATAATCAGCAAAGTTTTTCCGCGCAGTTTTATCAAAGTCAATCGGCAGTTATTTGTTCCACTTAGTTTGTTTTCCATTCGTGTATTTGATATTCCACGAGCACGACGGGGTGTACGGGTAGGCATTCGTACGGTATTCCCATCGAGAAATGCATTTAAAAATATCCGACTTGTTGGTGTTGGATTGGATTACATTGAGCTCCAGGGAAAAGGTAAATTCTCCTCACGTATTCTCTTTCCTTTAACCCAGGTTGAATCGATCTATCGTCCAACGAAAAAAAGAAGAAATAAGGAGTCCAGAAATAGCTAAATCATATCTCTACCTGCAACAGCTCGATTAGAGAAATAATCCATACCGGGGTTAACCTCGTGTCATAATATGCATGTTTCTCTTTCTTAGTATAACTCATACATGCATGGGTCTGCTTGGATATTGTGCCATAGCAAAAAGCGGTGAGCACAGAACCCTTCTGTGTCTCACCGCGCAGATGCCTACTTATTAAAGGGATCAAGATGTATCACATCAGATACCTGTCCACACATCCTTGGCATAACGTCCTTCCTGCTGCAAACCTTCTAACCAAGCATCGGCTTGCTCCGTGGAGTTGCCGCTGACATCAGCGTACGCTTTCTTGAGTGTTGCTTCAACATCAGGTGCCATCTTGCTGCCATCGCCGCAAACATACAGATGTCCCCCCTGTTCGAGCAGAGGAATCAGCTTGTGGGCATCATCTCGCATCAGATGCTGCACGTAACACTTCTCTTCCCCGTCCACGCGGGAAAACGCGGTATGAAGCTGAACAAGACCCTCTTGCTCGGCTGTTTCGAGTTCATTTTTGTACAGATAATCATGTTCCGGGTTGCGACATCCAAAATACAGATGGGCTTCGCCAACCTGCTGACCTTGTTCCTTCATTACACGTCTTGCCTGCAGGAAACCACGGAATGGAGCCACACCTGTTCCCGGACCGACCATAATAATCGGAGCCTCTGCCTTCTCTGGCAGTTCGAACCCGGACTCAGGCGTCCGTATGAACATAACGACCTCTTCACCCGGCTTCAGGTTCGCCAGATAGTTGGATGCTATGCCTTTATACTCGCCCTGACCACTCCAAGCCGGTGCACGCACTACACTGACGGTGATGCTGGCCTGCTCAGGCTGCACTCGCGGTGAACTGGAGATTGAGTAATATCGTGCTTTCAAGGAAGGCAGCAGCTCCAAAAACCGCTCGAAAGGCAGCTCACATGCCTCGTATTTGACCAGATAATCCAGCATGGATATGCGTTTCTTACGCACTTCTTCCATGTATACAGATTCATCAAGAAGTTCTTCGAGCTCCTTCTTATGCGGTGGGCACACCGTGTACGCCGCCAGTTCTCTCAGTTGGGCCCGAGTTGCCGCTTCCTGAAGCTCCACACTGTGACTGAGCAGATCAACCAAATTAACCGGTTGGTGCAATGGCAGATGAGCAGCGCTGCGACCGGAGGCATCCAAAACAAGATGTTCCGTACCCGTGAACCCATATCGTTTAAGTACACGTTCTACGAGCTCAGGCGGGTTTTGTGGCAAAATGCCCAAGTGATCGCCTTCCTTATATGTTGCGCCTTCAGGCAGTTTAATCTCCAGATGTCGTGTGCTTCGTTCGCTGCCTGCATCGTGAAGTTCCCGATTCTCAAGCACTTCGGCAACATGTGCATCATACGTATCTGCGAGCGGTGTTACCGCCAGTCCGCTGACAAACTGTACAGACAAGGAGCTGCGTTCACTACCTGAACTTGTATTTAACTTGAGACCCAGCGTTCGTGCCAGATCTGGCCATAATTGCTCGGTCCAGTCTCCAACCTGTTTCTCAAAGTCCCCGCTGGCATCACTTTCTCCGATCGGTGATAACCGTTCTGCCCCTTTGGAAGACAACTGTTCATCAATCAAACGCGGAATGCGCTGGTACGTACTGGCCCAGTTGTGGTCCCCACATCCAAGAACAGAGAACCGCACGCCTTTGAATTCCCCTGCATCCGCATGTTCAATCCATTCAACGAAATCCTTGGCATTGCTTGGCGGTTGACCATTGTAGGAAGCACTCACAATGATGACGGCGCCTTCCTTGGGCAGTTTGCCTACTCGATCATCCAGGGTAGCCACCTCACTGCGGAAGCCCTGATATCTGGCGGTATCTGCGATTTCACGCGCAATGCCTTCCGCCGTCCCGAGATTGGATCCATACAGGACTAGCATCGGGGTGTGATGGGCATTAGCTGTATCCGGTTCTTGTCTTTTGGCAACCGGAGTCGGCTCCTCCATGGCAACACCCGGAACAGCCATGACCGGCTGATTTCCGCGTGCACGAACACGGATCGTGAAGTTATCAGGTTTGAGCGTCAACGTTTCTTTCACTTTCAACTGATAGTCCGCATGATCGATGAGTTCAAAATGCTTCAGAACCATGCCCAGCACAAGTGTGGCTTCCTGAAGGGCGAACTGCTGACCAATGCAGGCACGCTGACCATTACCAAACGGTTTGTAGGCATCATGCGGCACCTTGCTTGGATCTTCGAACCGTTCCGGACGGAATGCTTCCACATCGTCACCCCATGCATCGCGGTCCCGGTGAAGCTTGGGAATGAGCACACTGACACTGTCCCCTTTTTGCAAAGGATATTTCCCGTCCAGAACAAGGTCTTTCTTGGCATATAAGGAGAATGCCGGAGCTGTAGGCCACAACCGCAAAGCTTCGTTCAAAACCATGCGAACATATTTCAGATTGCGAACCTGATTGTATGTCGGAACCGGATCTTTCAGAATGTGATCTGCTTCAGCTTGAGCCTTGGCGAGTGTATCCGGATTTTTCATTAAATAATAGATGGCAAAGGACAACAAGCCACTCGTCGTCTCGTGTCCAGCTATCAAGAAGGTGATAATCTGGTATCGAATATTTTCATCGTCCAGCGTTTCCCCGGTTTCCGGGTCCTTGCCACTAAGCATATGGGACAACAGATCGTCTGCCCCTTCCTGAGGCTGCTGCTTGCGCTCCGCAATAATATGATCCACCAGAGAGAACATCGAACGGATATCCTGCTCAAACTGTTTCTTTTTGGTGATCATCAGCTTGTCTTGCAGACGCAAACGCTGCAACGAACTCATCGATTCGTCCAGTGCTCGAACCATGCTCGTAATGAACGGATGTGGTTCTTCCCGGTAAAAGCTGTTAAACCGATAATTGAATCCACACAGTCCAATCGTATCCAAGGTGAGACGAGTCATATCATCCGGTACGTTAACCGTCTCATCCGGGTTCAATCTGGACCACTTCTGCACGAGCTGTACAGCGAGATCAATCATTTTGTTATGATATCCCTGCATCGCACGTTGGCTAAAGCTTGGCAGCAGCACATTATGAGCTTTTTTCCAATTCGGTTCTTGAGTCCAACTCGTAAACAGGCCATCTCCGGCAAATGCACGAACCTTCTCCAGCGGTGCCCATACACGTTTATCGAATTTGGACTCGTCGCTTACCTCGGCTACCAGATTGTGACCTGAGATATACAGTTCGCTTCGTGTCGGATACTCCATTCGAAAAATGGGTCCGTACTCTTCAGCGAGTTTCACCAGGGATTGTACAGGCTCATCGGTATTTATCTGTGGTAAGTTTCCTAAAGGCCCAAACGTTTTGGGTTGGGGAACTGAAATTTGCGCCATGATACTCACTCCTCTTCCAAGTAATACGTTCTACAAAAAAATAATACCTTCGTTCAACTACGACTTCAGAACAATAGACATGACTTCATTTTCTGCACATTTTCATATTTCATCCAGATAACTTAAAAATCATAGACGGAACCAACTGACCAAAACGGTATATTGGTCATTTTAGATTAAAAAAAATGGGTTCCTTCGTTATCTTTCTTTTACCCTAACATTTCCAGTCTCAATCTTCAACAGTCTCAAAGTCGTAGGACCAATGGGTAGCCATCAGATTAATGTGGAAAATTTCGCCCCCCCTCTTGGCCCAACCATATTGAGTTTTTAGAACTTAATGAGCTGCTTCATTCTCGAAATAAATCGTTAAATCTAGGACCTCATCAGCAGATCCTTAATCGCAGACTCCATCTCTAACGGCGCAACCGTAGTCTCATAGCGGCCACTCACTTCCCCGGTTCGATCAATTAAAAATTTGGTGAAATTCCATTTGATCCCGTTTCCCCGGTATAAGTCGGGATGTCTCTCCTTAACAAATTGATCCATCCATCGACCTTCTTCCGATGCCGTATCATAACCCTTAAATGGGGCAATCTCGACCAGATAGCGAAACAAAGGGTGCATGGATTGCCCGGTGACCTCAATCTTCTCAAAAATCGGAAAGGATATATGAAAATGATTTCTGCAATACTGAGCTACCTCATCATTGCTCCCCGGCTCCTTGTGATTAAACTGATTACAGGGAAACGCCAGAATCTCCAGCCCTTGATCACAGTACTGTTCGTACAGTTGCTGAAGTTCGGTGAATTGTCGAGAGTAACTGCACTCGCTCGCTGTATTCACAATAAGTAGTACTTTGCTCTCATAAGCAGATAAGTCGCCCGTATGTCCATCCATGAATGGAACCTGATAAGAAAATATACTCATTCATAACGCCTCCTTGGTCGGTTCTCACATAAACCTTCTCTTGAAATGGATTATACACTTATCCTCTTAATAGGTTAAATATATAATTAATATTAGATTTATAGGATATGGCTATATAATGAAAATACAGGAATGCAACAAAAAACTGCCCTCAGCAGACAGAAGCTGCTTCCTGGACAGTTAGTAAGAGCGTCATTAATGCAAATTTTCCGAAATGTAGTTACCCCATAATAAGACCATATACAATGCCTGGTCCATGTACCCCTATGGTCAGATCATTTTCAATGTCGGAAGAACGACTGGGACCTGAAATAAAATGAATGCCTGCCGGAAGATTCTCTCTTCCCGCTTCATCGAAGCGATTAAGCGTCTCACCAAGTCTGGTGTAGAGCCGTTCGATAGGAATAATAATGATGAGTACCGTGGGCAATAAACTAACGGAACGCCCCTTCTCCGGCGAAGAAAGCACTGTGACGGAACCCGTATATGCTGTAGCATAATCCGCCATCACTACACCGATGTCTGCCTCAGCTGCCCTCGCCTTCCAGTTTTCGTCTGCCTGACTGTTCCACACTGAAATCTGCACATCCGGGAGCTGCTTTTCCAATCCAAGCTCCGTTAGCGCCTGTTCATTCTGACGTATGATATATTTCGCACTCAATTCATGAGATTTAGTAGCGATGAAGTCCGCGGCTTCGCCTATATCTCTTACCCGCGCAATATGAGCACCTACACTCACAAAATTATCGGTGAATGCCTGTATGCGCTTATCTATATCCCACTCCAGGTCCGTCCAGAACCCGGGTGCACCGCGAAAAGGTTGGGTCGGAGCATGTCTCTGGCGTGGTCTTCTCAATTTGGTTGCAATATCATTCATAAAGTGCTCCTGCTTCGCACGAGACTTCTTTTCCATTTGCTCCAGCCATTCCTGATGTTCAGTGTTCATGTTGACCACCCCCTCCCTCGCGTTCACGAATAATCTGCTCCATTCGGCTTCGCACGGAGGAATCCATCTCTTTCTGCTCCTGATTCAGCTCCTGATCCAGCTTGTTCCATTGCTGTCGGAAGGAACGCTTCGCCAGACTTGGCGCAACCCGATAGCTGTTCCAGCCCTTAAGAGGCCCAAGTTTGAGTGAAATTCCGTTATTGCGTACAAATGCTTTCTGGCCGATCTGTCCGAGACGAATAGCCGCGCCGAATCGTTTAGAATTGCTTACAACCGCTGCAAACCCTTTCATGCCAGCACTTTCAAGCTTATTGCCATGGCCCTCTTCCACCTTACGTCTGCGTAAATATACGAGCATATCATGCAGCGGAATTTTGACCGGACAGGCTTCGTAACAGGCTCCGCACAGACTGGAAGCACCCGCGATGTCGTTCCATTCATCGATATTGCCATTCAGTGCAGGGGTAAGTACTGCTCCGATCGGTCCACTGTACGTTCCACCGTAAGCATGCCCGCCGATATGACGATACACCGGACAAGCGTTCAGGCAGGCCCCGCAGCGAATACAGTTCAACAGTTCCTGGAATTCGGGATCACCCAACTGAAGTGAGCGTCCATTATCGACGATAATAATGTGCATTTCGTCCGGCCCGTCCCCGTCTTCTGTTCGACGAGGGCCGGTTATGCCTGACATATACATTGTCAATTTTTGACCTGTCGCAGAGCGTGGCAGCAGGGTTGCCATTACCTCGAGATCCGTCCAGGATGGAATGATGCGTTCCATGCCCATTAAGGTAATCTGTGTTTTTGGCACGGTGGATACCATGCGGGCATTGCCTTCATTTTCAAATAGGACCATGGAACCCGTCTCAGCAATCGCAAAATTGCAGCCTGTCATGCCAATATCGGCTTCAAGAAACTTCTCGCGCAGCTTTTTGCGTACAAATCCGGCAAGTACGGTGGTGTCCGGTTCTAGAATTTCACCCGCTTCCTTGGACAACAGGTCCGCAATCTGGTAACGGTTCTTGTGAATAGCCGGAATGACGATATGAGATGGGGCTTCACCTGCCAATTGAATGATGTATTCACCCAGATCGGTCTCTATCGCTTCAATGCCTGCGGACTCCAATACATGGTTGAGATGCACTTCCTCGGACACCATGGACTTGGATTTGACCACGGTGGAAGCCTGCTTGTGAGTCGCAATATCCAGTGCAATCGCCGCTGCCTCCACCGAAGTATCGGCAAAATGAATATGAACCCCATTAGCACGTGCATTATTGACGAATTCATTCAGGTAATAATCCAGATGTGCGATCGTATGCAGACGAATCTGACGTCCACGTTCACGCCATTCTTCCCAGTTGCCATGTTCTTCGGATGCAGACTTCTTGCCATTACGCAATCGCTCTGTCGTAAATTTGACGGCTTTGCGCAGGAAATCATCATTCAACGCCAGTTCTGCACGTTCTTTGACGGTAACATCCATTACACCGGGCTGACTCATCCTGTTTGCACCCCCTCATACAGCAGTTCGGCCAAATGCATTACACGTACCGGTTCATTCCGATACCGCAGATTGCCCGCAATATTCATTAGACAGGCCATATCCAGGCCCACCAAAACTTCGGCTTCCGTTTCTTTGATATGATCCACTTTCTCCGTGACCATGGCACCGGAAATATCCGCCATTTTGATAGCAAATGTTCCGCCAAAGCCGCAGCAGTCCTCTCCGAAAGGAAGGGGAACAAATTCCAAACCTTTTACTGCAGACAGTAATGCCATAGGCTCATCCTTTACGCCTAACAAACGGCTGCCATGACAGGAGGGATGATATGTAACCTTATGCGGAAAATGTGCACCCAAATCCGTGATCCCAAGCACCTGAACGAGAAACTGAGTAAATTCGTATGCTTTGGCTTCCAAGCGTTTAGCCTTCTCCAGCCATACAGGTTCATTGGCAAACAGCTCGGGATAATGATGAATCATATACGTACAGGAGCCCGAGGGACAGACGACAAAATCACTGTCATCAAAAGCTTCCAGAATGGTTTTGGCGGCTACCCGTGTCTCATCCCAATACCCGCTGTTGTAGGAAGGCTGACCGCAGCAGGTCTGCACGGACGGGAAATCCAACCGAACGCCATGCGCGGCGAGCAATCTCACCATCGCCTCCCCCACACGGGGATATATGGCATCACTGAGGCAGGTAATGAATAAGGAGACCTTCATGATTACACGCTCCTATAACTGATGAATTGTGGTTATAACCCATATAAGTATCGAATATCCGCTTGTTTTAGACCCTTGTGATCTTGATATCATAGCCGTTCAAACGTTCTATCAAATCATCGTCAAGCGACTGATCCGTAATCACCTCATGGACCGCATCTAACCCGGTTACCCGGGCAAATGCACGAACCCCAAACTTGCTCGTATCGGCAAGCAAAATGACCTGGTCGGATATGCCGACCATTTTCTGCTTCAACCGGGCTTGAAGCTCATTGGATTCACTGATGCCGCCGCCTTCCAGGTGCACACCTTTACAAGACAGGAACAATTTATCGACATGGTATGTTTCCAGAGAACGTTCAGCGAGCGGTCCAACAAAAGACAAAGACCGTTGGGCCAGCTGGCCTCCAGTCGAGATGACTTCAATCTTGTCCCTGCTGCTCAATTCGGTGGCTACTTGTATGGAGTTGGTCAATACGGTTAGTGGCATATCCGGCATATTGGCCGCCATGTATCCTGCTGTCGTGCTGGCATCCAGTAAAATTCGATCACCCGGGCGAATCATGGAGAGGGCCGATTGAGCAATTCTTTTCTTTTCCTCTGCATGTGTTGTTTCCCTTACCCGGTAAGGGATCTCCGGCTGCTCTTCCTTTACGCTGACAGCGCCGCCATGGGAACGACGCAGTCGTCCTGCTTGCTCCAGACGGTCCAGATCACGCCGAATGGTCTCTTCTGTTACCCGGCAGTGCTCACTAAGCTCGGATACACGTATACTCCCTTTCACATTAACCATCTCGACAATCCGGTCATAGCGTTCTGCTGCCAGCATGTTACACCTCGCTCCCGGCTTGCGATTCCGATGATGCGGTCAATCTTAGAAATCTGCCGTATGCTTCTTCCCAGATCGTTCTGTCCCTTGGCTCATAATCGGTAACCGGGAATGAATCGCGGATGACCCTGCGGGCTTCCCATATATCCTTAAAGGCTCCACTTGCTATCCACTGTACAGCCATGTTTCCGATCGCACTGCCTTCTGCCGGACCCGCCCATACGGGTTTGCCAATGGAACTGGCAGTCCATTGACACAACAAGCGATTCTGGATGCCACCACCAACCATATGCAAGCCATTAAAAGATTGTCTGGACAGTTGTTCTGTCCACTCCAGCACTCTTCGATACTTCAGTGCAAGGCTCTCCAGAATGGAACGGACGATGGCTCCCTGATCTTGCGGCTCAGCCTGACCTGTATCACGGCAATACTGTTGTATACGAGAGGTCATATCCCCTGCTGCCATAAACCGTTCATCGTCGGGATCAAACAGGCTTGCAAACGGAGGTGCAAGTTCAGCCCTGCTCAATAACTCCGCATAGCTGATTCCCTGTCCCTTGCGTTCCCATTCGCGCATGCATTCCTGCAAAACCCACAGGCCCATGATGTTCTTGAGCAAACGGAATGTGCCTCCTGCACCGCCCTCATTCGTAAAATTGAGCGCCAAACTCTCGGAACTAATGGCAGGATGGTCAATCTCCGTGCCCATAAGTGACCAGGTTCCGCAACTCAGGTAAGCAAATGAACGCTCTGTTGCCGGAACAGCGACGACCGCTGAACCTGTATCATGTTCGGCAACCGCGATAACCGGGATGGCTGGCAGGCCAAGATCACTGCAAATGCTGCTGCGTAACTGTCCCACACGAGTACCTGGCATGACTGCTTCTCCAAACAACGTCTCCGAAATGCCGATATGTGCGAGCAGTTCAGCGTCCCAATAGCCTATGGTTGGATTATAGAGCTGCGTTGTGGTGGCGTTGGTAAACTCATTTACCGCTTCACCAGTCAGAAAGTAACGAAGCAGATCGGGGATCATGAGGAAACGCTCCGCTTCGTTAATCAGGGGGGAGCCACTTCGCTTAAGTGTTGCCAGCTGGTACAGTGTGTTAAAGCTAAGAAACTGGATGCCCGTGCGTTCGAAAATCCGCTTAGAGGTCAATTCCTTACGCAGCTGGTCCATCATGCCGTTAAACTGTGTGTCACGGTAATGATACGGATTGCCTAACAATTCACCATGACTTCCAACCAATCCAAAATCAACCGCCCAGGAATCAATACCTAGACTTTCAGGCAGTTCCCTCTTTTGTTTGACCAGGTTCAGCCCTTCCAGAATTTCATGGTGCAGCCTCAATATATCCCAGTGCAGCCGCTCCCCCGCTTTGACCGGCTCATTCTTGAACCGATGGATCTCCATCGTTTCCATTCCCCGATCATTCAGATGACCCAGCAGTGCTCTCCCACTTCCAGCACCCAAATCATACGCCAGTACACTCACCACTCTTCACCAGCCTTTCATCCCATACTCTGTTTCGCGCTCGAACATGGCTTGATTTTATTCATCACTACTCTGTATTTTATTCTTCACTTTATTGTTTGTTTATTTTTGTTTAGTACTGTTTTGCTTTATTTAATGAGTATATCACCAATGTAAGCGTTTGAATACCCTGTGATTCGTTTCTTTTACCTATACCAAAAACGACTCTCTCCACTCGGGAGGAGCCGCTTTCCTGTTATTTTACGTATAAAAGCTATTATTGCTCGCACCGGACTGAGGCTGCACATCTCTTTCAAAATGCTTGAACCTTGTCCCCTGATACGTCAGCATGCCTCGGTCATTTTCCACAAACATTCCGTAATTTCTGCCACCAACATTTAACTCCACACGGTCCCCATTATCCAATTCAAACGTGGCATAATACCAGGTTGATGCACTGCTGTCCCCGCTCCCACCTGTGACTTCTGTGCGCTTTGCCACAATCGTTGAATGCAAGGTTAACAGTGCTGAAGCATTGTTCGATGACCATGTGCTCACCCCTGAGATAATGGCATAGACAATAACACCCGCAATAATGAGAAATATGCCGCCAATAAAAATCGAACCAAACGTGCTCATCGTAGTGAACTCATTGATTCCTGAAAAAAAACCTCCCTGATTGCCCTCAAATCCCGGAACATCATTCATGTCATCAAAAATACCGAACCCGTCCATGCTTAACCAGCCCAGCGATGAAGATATGCTCAACGACGTCATTCATCATCGTTCCCTTCTCCCTGCAAATTAAGATGCACCGCCCCCTGCCAAGGAGACGGTGCACGCAGACAACCCTACAAGCCTTGTCCGTATACTATATGAACCTGATTACGAATACAGACGTTCAAGTTCATCAACAAGACTGCCAACATAGGCGACAGCAGCACGAATCGGCTCAGTTCCGGACATGTCCACACCCGCAAGCTTCATCAGCTCTTGCGGATCAAGACTTCCTCCCGCTTTCAATGCGTCGAGCCAGCGATCTACGGCAGGCTGTCCCTCTTCCCGAATTAGCTGTGCAGCGGCGGTAGATGCCGTCAGACCTGCTGCATAGGTATATGGATATAATCCCATATAATAATGAGGCTGTCTCATCCAGGTCAGCTTGGCCCCTTCGTCGATCACCAGATCAGGCCCCCAGAACTCGGAGAGGATATTTCCTTTCAGCTGACTTAACGTCTTCGCCGTAATCGGTTCATCCTTGGTTGCGAGTGCATACACCTGACGCTGCAATTCACCTTCAAGCAGATGTGTAACAAAGTTATGGTAATACGTATTGAGCAATTGCAAAATGACCCAACGACGCATTCTCGGGTTATCAGAACGTTTCAACAAATGATCTGCCAGCAGCATTTCATTCATCGTGGAAGGCGCCTCTATGAAATAGAGGGATGGTCTTGTATTCGTAAGCCGTTGATAATGCCCGGCAAGCATGAAATGTCCGGCATGTCCCACTTCATGGGCAAGTGTGAACGCACCGCGCATATTATTTGCCCAGGAGATCAAGATATAGGAATGGGAACCGTAGATGGACGAGCAGAAAGCTCCTGTCGATTTGCCTGCATTATCAGCATAATCTACCCAACGCTCACTGAATGCACGTTCCACAATATCGCCATATTCCGGTCCCATTACGGCAAGAGCTTCACGTATGAGCGTGCAGGCTTCCTCGTATGTAATGGCAGGACTGAATTCAGGGTCCAGTGGTGCCTTCAGATCGCAGAACATCAGTTTGTCCAGTCCCAACTCACGTTTCTTGAGCGCGGCCAGTCTGCGCATGTGAGGGGCGAGTTCCTGCTGGATGATATCCAGTACATTGTTGTACATCTCTTTGCTTACCTGCTGTGGACTGAGCAGCATATCCGTAACATCATCGTATCCACGCAGCCTGGACAAAACGACCTGTTTCTTCACTTCGGTGGCGTAACCTTCAGCAAACGTATTTTTGTAATCATTCAGCTTGGAGCTGAACGCGGCATAAGCAGAGCGGCGCAGCTTCGTATCCGATGACATTTCATAATTGTTCTCATAGAATGACCAGGACAGCGGACGGTTATTGTCATCACTATCAAGTGCATCGTCAAACGTCATGTCTGCCAGTTTACCGCGCAGATAGATCCGGTATGGCGAATCCAGTACTTCCCCAAGGGAAGCCAGTACTTTCTCCGTTTCGGGCGAAAGACGATGTGCCTTTTCCTGTATTAGACGATCCAAGCTGCGAGCATACGGCTGCAAACCCGGAAGTTCTTCAATATAACGTTTGACCGTTCCATCGGGAAGATCCACGATCTCGGAATTCACAAAAGACAAGGACGACGACAAATTCGATAAAATATCTCCCGCCTTGGCTGAATTCTCAATATTCGCGGGATTGGTACTATCCTCCGACTGTTTCAGCCGGGCATACGAAGCCGTTTTGCTAATGCGTTCCTGCAAAGCTTCTCGGGCATCCAGACAAGCGAGTAACTGCTCGGCGCCTTCGCCCAGATGTCCTTTGAATGTTTCGATATGGGCAGCGGCCTCAGGCAGTGATCTAAGCTCCTGCTCCCACTCTTCGTCAGTCCCAAACAAGTCTCGCAAGTCCCAGGTAGTCTCCTGGCTTACTTCATCGCGTGTACGTATTTTTTCCATCGTTAAATGTCATCCTCCTCGCATTTCCAATATCTCTCATCGTATCATATTCGAAGCATTTATACCTTACATCTCCTAAAATGAGCCTTTAGATTCAAGGGATCATATGATTGGACTAAAGAATATTCACACTTACCACTCCGATGACAGAACAACCTTCCGATCGCTGTTATCCCCAGATTTTTTGATTCAATTTTACAAAGGTGAAAATCTGGTGATAAAGGCTAGGCGCATGCTTCCGATGTAGCTTTCTTTCAGAATGCTTTTAGCTCCGCTTCTTCAGGCTATTTCTGCCCTCTACGTTTCAAGAAAACTTTTGTAAAACTGTTAGTTAATTAAGGGGAAAGAAAAACCGCTGGGTGATGGAAAAATTCCCTACACCCAGCGGTTCGTTTTAACTTAAATTGATTCTGATTTCCAGATCACATTCTCACCATAGTTTTTACCCCAATCGTACATGGCATGCAGCACGGGCATCAGGCTCTGTCCGTGATCCGTCAACGTATATTCGACACGAGGAGGTACTTCTGCATAGACCTTGCGCTCAATTAGCTTGTCTTCCTCCAGTTCACGCAGCTGGTTGGTCAGCATCTTTTGGGTAATATGAGGAATCAATCGCTTCAGTTCACTGAAACGCTTGGTGCCTTCAAGACCCAGATGCCATAAAATAATCAGTTTCCATTTGCCGCCAATAACAGCAAGGGTCAATTCTTTCTCACAGTTAATCTCTTTCAAGTTGATTCGTTCCTTGACTTCGGACGCCATAGCTCCAAGCCCCCTTTTCTTTCAATTCATCTTATATCGCTAAAATGCAATACGCATATTACAATAACACTCCGCAACAAGAAGAGCATGCTGCCTCCTTGTATCATATAACGGGTTCATTGGTTTAATACAGCTTGTATACATTCTACTACAGCACAACCCCGTTGTTAAGCAGACCCGAATCAGTCCACAGACAACGATAGCAGAAAAGACCGGGACTCCCCGCTACTGAGGGAATTCCGGTCTTCCATCTATTTTTAATTCACCAATCTATGACGAATGGACTATTCCAGGTTGGCGTGACGCCCAAACATATCTGCTCCAGTCATATTCTTCATTTGCATCATGGTGAGCACCAGGGCATCCATGCTCAGCAGTAGCCCCTGTTCAAACAGGGAGCCCATCGGTTGAATGGTTACTGCCGCTCCGGTGGTCGCCGTATCCTCTTTGGCGGATGCCGGAAGACGAACCACGGTATTAGACAGTTGTCCGATTGTGGACTCCGGCTTGATCGTAATCAAACCAACAGGAGCACCTGCTTTACTGGCCTTCTGAGCCATCGCTGCCAGACTGCCTGTCTCCCCTGAGCCTGAGCATAACAAGAGGAAGTCTTTCGGGCTGATCCCCGGTGTTACGGTCTCTCCAACGACATATACCCGAAGCCCCATCTGCATCAGCCTCATGGCAAAAGCCTTGCCCATCAGACCCGATCGACCTGCGCCTGCCACAAAAATCTGTTCGGCCGCCAAAATATGTTCCGCCATGGCCTGCATCTCCGAGTCGTCGATCTGGCTTAACGTCCGTTCCAACTCCTTCAAGATGTCTGCTGCGTATTGTCGGCTGCTCATCTGTTCTTACCCTTGTTGAACTAGACGCTGCATCTCAGCTGCTACTTTGGCTTTGTCTGCTTGTCCAGTGATTCCGCCGCCTACAATGACCAGATCAGGTTGTGCTTTAATTACTTCTGGCAAAGTTTCGAGTTTGATGCCACCAGCTACAGCCGTTTTGGCGTTTTTCACGGCTTTTTTGATCGTTTGCAGATCTTCGAACGGGCTTTGTCCAACCGCTTGCAGATCATAACCTGTGTGTACGCAAATGTAATCTACGCCAAGGGCATCCACTTCACGTGCACGTGTTTCGATATCAGACACGTTGATCATGTCAACCAGAACGAGTTTGTTTTGTTTTTTCGCTTCTTCAACAGCACCTTTGATCGTCATGTCGTTGCTTACTCCAAGGACTGTGACCAGATCCGCACCAGCTTCAGCAGCTTTCATGATTTCATAGCCACCTGCGTCCATGATTTTCAGATCGGCGAGTACTTGCAGATTAGGGAAAGCTTCTTTCATCGCCTTAACCGCATGCAGTCCTTCATTAATAACGATTGGGGTACCAATCTCAACGATATCGATATATTGTTCAACCTCTTTAACCAGTGCGATACCTTCAGGGATGTTTACCAAGTCGAGTGCCAATTGCAATTTCATCATTTATTTCTCCTTTGTTGTTCGAGTGTGAGTAGTATTTCCGTAAAGATTATTTAAAGGTTTAGCCTGCACTAATCCACCTGTTCAGATGCAAGCACTATTTTTCCTGGCTGCTCATTCATTGTAGATCCTGACTATCCAATGGGGAAGTACGCACTTTGAAGTCAGGTAGTTACCTCCACGATACTATTGACTTAATTTCATTGTTATCTGAACTGATATCATGAAAAATGTTATATTCCACAAGGATCAAGTACGAGCATTTAGGAAGTCGCCATGCTCACCTCATCAAAAAAGACCCCGCCACAAGGGCAGGGTCTTCCCAAAATTTTAGGTCAATTAGTTCAAATCTATTGATCTAAAGCCTTATTCAAACCTCTCGGTTATCTTACGAATCCTGGGTTTACAGATAAACAGGTTTGACACATACCGGCTTGGATACACCTGTGCTGTGACCTGTGTATTTCAGACGTCCGCTCTCCTGATCCACTGTAAAGGAAACGATATTGTTGGTATCGCGGTTAGCTGCAATCAGCAGCTTGCCATTCGGAGTCAGTGCAAAGTGACGCGGGTGTTTACCCTCAGCAGATACATGCTCAACCAGTTTCAAATGTCCTGTTTCAGCGTCTACTGCAAATACAACAATGCTGTCGTGTCCACGGTTCGAACCGTATACGAAACGTCCGTCGTTGGATACGGCGATTTCAGCTGTTGTGTTTTCACTGCCGTCATAGCCATCAGGCAATGTGGACACGGTGGAAACCTCTTTCAACGTGCCTGCTGCTGCATCATAACGGAACGATGTAATGGAGGAATCCACTTCGTTAATGACATAGGCGAATTGACCATTCGGATGGAATGCCAGGTGACGCGGCCCTGCACCCGGATGTGTTTTGGTTTCACTGTGCAGTACAAGTTCGTTCTTGTCTGCATCTATGGAGTAGATTGCGATTTTGTCCGCACCCAGATCCTGTACCATCATGAATTTGCCATCCGGGCTAAAGAACGCGGAATGCACATGTGGCTTGTCCTGACGCTCAGGATGCGCACCTTTGCCTTCATGTTTCTTCTCATCCAGAAGTTCTCCAACTTCACCGTTATCCGTCAGAGCTTGCAGACCGACCAGACCACCGTGGTAGCTGGAAAGGATCAAGTAACGACCGGATGGGTCGCGTTGGATATGACATGGCGGAGCCGAGATCGAATCATGACGATTCAGCAAAGACAATTTTCCTGTAGAAGGATCAATGCTCAGAGCTACAGCTTCAGACATTTTATTGCCTTCAGCAGACGCCGTTTCACCGATCGCATACAGTTTATTACCTTCAGCATCCACGTTTACAAACGTTGGGTTCTTCACGCCCGAGATGCCGTCAAGCTTGGAAAGGCTACCTGTGTCTTCATTCAATTCATATGCGTAAATGCCCTCATTTTCCGCTTCGGCATAAGAGCCGGCCAATACGAGCAAGCGTTTTGATTCACTCATTACAGTTTCCTCCTCTATGTGTATGTAATCTGGTTGCACCTCTTCTATAATAAATCTGCCATATCAAAATAGCAATCCACCGCCCCTGCGCAGCCATCAAAGAAGCGGCATCCACATCGCCCACTATGTAAGACAATACCAAAATCCATTCCGGACGAAGGACAACTTCTGCTATGATAAAATAGGTTTTTCATCCAGAAAGGACTGAATTCGGTTGTTAAATTCATTTCTGCTCACGTTATATCATGTATTTCTGCCGATATCTCTTCCGGTGATTGGAGGCATTTTGTTAAAACGTTTCAAAAATTGGGATACCCGGCCGCTGTCAACCTTTTCCCTTTATATTTTGAGCCCTGCACTGATCTTTGATACACTGCTGCATGCCGAGATTACATGGACAGACGTAACCGGTACGTTCTGGTTTTCTATTATTAATTTAATCGCCCTATGGGCACTGGCTGAACTGTTGAGCCGGATATTCCATCTTGGCGCAAGCGAAAAAGCGGGCCTCACCCTTGTATCTACGTTTACAAACTGCGTGAATTATGGGCTCCCGCTTGTATTACTTGCTTTTGGACAGCTTGGATTGGATAAGGCTTCGGTATATGTCATCGGACAGATGATCATTGTTAACACGGTAGGAATCTTTTTTGCAGCCAGATCCGAATTTACCGTCAAAAACGCGATCCTGTCCGTCTTCCGTATGCCTTCCATCTATGCTGCTGCGATAGCCATCATCCTGCGCGCAACCAATCTGAGCTTGCCCCTGGCACTGAATGGAGGCATCTCCATGCTCGCAGCCGGTTACTCCCCTGTCGTACTGGCCATTCTGGGTGCACAGATGCTAAGGCCGCGTGGTTCTGTGGAACCTTGGAAGCCCAACGTCCGCAAAGCATTCTGGACTGGACTCGTGGTTCGACTTGCCGCAGCGCCAGTACTCTCATATCTGATTCTGACCGCACTTCAGATTGAAGGAACGTTATTCAGTGTGCTGCTCATCCTGGCATCAATGCCGACCGCAGTGAACGCAGTAATTTTGGCCGAGCAATTCAATGCCTCTCCGCAGTTTGTGTCCCGCTGTATTCTGTGGACAACCGCGGCGTCAATGGTTATTCTGCCGATCATGATTGTGATGTCTTCCTGATCAGCACAGAAGCTGGTGTTGGAGACATCGCTGCCTGCTTGCGTTTCTCCAATCGGCGTTCAAAGCGGCGTTTGAGTGCTCTCACATAGAAGAACTTGACGACAAAGTAAGAAATCACGCCGAGGATAACTCCAAAGACGGACATACCTGCCAGAATATCCAAACCACCCAGCAAAAGTTCACTTAGTGCGGACCAGTTGCCGCGAAACAGCTCCATAAAGGCACTCTCATGAACAGGTCCCTGCCCCATGCTATGTGCCGGCAAGATCCAGGAACCAATTTGCTTGGCAAGCGGCATTAAAATGATGGGCAGGAATGTCAGCTTGCCGACCACATTGCCCACGATAGCTGCTGGCAGCGAACCACCGGACAAACGTACAATCGGATAGAACACGAGATAAACCAGTGAGGCAGTCGAGATAACGATCAGTTCCAGACCAAAACCCAAAGCAAATCCGGTAGATACTTTATGTGCCCCGCCGGGAGCACGTAACAATTTGAGAAAATTAAGCTTCAAAGCACGTGTTAAACGTGCAAAACGTGAGTTTTTGCTTTTCTGTAGGTTCATACCGAACTTCCCCTTATCTTACACAAATGACGGCTCAAGCCGCCTATTCTTCAGTATATCACACCGCGTTAACGCCTGCTGTTATAATCACTGGCTGTGTCTCGATAGCAACATTGCCAGCTACAGCTCTGGAGATCATGCAGGACTCTTCTGCTTTATGTGCCAGGCGCTCTGCCTTCGTCACATCAGCATCAGATGCATCCGCTTTGAGCACAATTCGAGGTCTGTGTACGATCCGCTCGTACGTAAATACATTATTGGTCACATCCACCGTCGCTTCGGACTCCAGTGTCAGCTCATCCGGTGTAATATCCGATCGCTCCAGCATCGCTGCGAGTGTAATCAAATAACAGGTGGACGCTGCACCAAGCAGCATTTCATCCGGATTGGTGCCGGTACCCGGACCACCCATCTCCTGTGGAATCGAAATAACTGTTTTTAATCCGCCTGCATCAATATGCCCTTCACTGTTTCGTCCACCATTCCAAACGGCTTTCAGGTGAAAAGGATGTTTCATTATATTCATTCCTTTCGAATTAGACACGGACACATGTTATGGATTGTTCATTTAGTGTGCTAACCTGTTCTTCATCTAAACCCAGATCCGTTATTACTTTGGCCACACTGCTGAGTTCCGCCACTCTTGTAAAAGCCTGCACGCCAAATTTGCTTGAATCCGCCAGCAAAATAACTTCATCCGCAATGCTGAGCATCTTCTGCTTCACCAGTGCCTGCAATTCATTCGACTCACTGATGCCCTTGGTCAGATGTACACCTTTGCAGGATAAGAAAACTTTATCCACATGATAGGCATCCAGCGAACGTTCAGCCAGCGGTCCTACAAACGACAAGGACTTCGAAGCAAGCTGCCCACCTGTAGCGATCACACGAATCTGTTCCTTGTTGCTCAGCTCAGCCGCAACCTTAATGGAGTTGGTCAACACGGTGAGCGGTATGTTCGGCAGTCCTGCCGCCATATACCACGCCGTTGTACTGGCATCCAGCGCTATCCGGTCGCCAGGCTCTACCATTTTTACTGCTTCGTCCGCAATTCTGCGTTTCTCTTCTGCATGAGTTACAGCCCGCTCCGGATAAGGGATTTCCGACTGTCCTTCTTCTTTATATTTTACGCTGACAGCCCCACCATGGGAACGCCTGAGCCTTCCAGCCTGTTCAAGCTTGTCCAGATCACGTCGAATCGTCTCTTCCGTCACTCCGCAGCGCTCACTAAGCTCGGTCACACGCATGCTTCCCTGCGCATCTACCCATTCCACAATTTTCTCATAACGTTCAGCCACGAGCATCTTCATTCACTCCAAACCGTTGATTATCCAAGATGAATCCTGTTCATCTCATCATACCACAGTGCTCCCGGAAGTAGAATTTCATCGAAATGCAGTGAGTGCAAAAAAGAGGGAGCTTCCGCTCCCTCCAATTTCAATGAAATCATGTGTCTTATTTATCATCAGCCATAGGGAACCAGCCCGGTGTGTGAATGATTGCATTCCACAGTCCGTCAGGGATAACCAGACGTTCCTGATCCGATTTGGTAAGAATCGTCTCGATATCTTCTTCACGACCGCTTTCGATTTTCTCAACCCAATCCGGCTCAATAATAAGCTCACGACCAAGCGCAAGCAATGACACACCACTTTGAAGAGCTTCAGCTGCCTCGTCTGCAGTATGGATAGAACCTACACCAATGACAGGCATTTTACCCGCCACACGGTCAAGGATAAATTCAATTCTGGAGCGTGTATCGGCTTCACCTCGTCTTGGTTTGGACCAGAACTCGTTAACGGATACGTGCAGATAATCCAGATTTTTATCTTTTAGCGAATCCACCAATGCATACGTCTCTTCCATGGTCAATCCCGGTGTTTCCGGCTCTTCCGGGGAGAAACGGTATCCAACGATAAACGGCAGTTTCGTATGTGCAGCTACAACCTTCTGTACTTCATCCACTACAGCGAGTGGGAATGTGAGACGTTTCTCGATGCTTCCACCCCAGCGATCTTCACGTCGGTTGGAATGCGGAGAGAAGAACTGCTGGATCAGATAACCGTTCGCACCATGAATCTCAACTCCATCAAATCCAGCTTCAATGGCACGACGGGTTGCTTCCCCAAAGTCCTTGATGATGGACGTAATTTCGTCATCAGTCAACTCTCTTGGTACAGGAGATCCCGGACGCTCACTGGCAACAGCGCTTGGAGCAGCGACTTGACCGGCTGGAACCGCTTGTTCTGGCGTGAGTCGACCTGCATGGAAAATTTGCAGTACGGCTTTGGAACCTTGCTGCTTCATGGTATCGGCCAGACGTTTCAGACCAGGAATAAAGCTGTCGTCATAACTACCGAACTGAGCCGGAAAACCGATTCCATTCGGATTTACATGAGTTACCGCTGTAAGGGACATGCCCGCACCGCCGGTACGACGTGCATAATAAGCAAGTTCAGCGTCTGAAACAGTACCATCCGGGTTCGAGGACATATGAGTCATGGGAGCGAGCACAATCCGGTTTTTCAATGTAATGCCGCTTGGCAGTGAAACTTGTTCAAACATCGGGCTATACTTTGGATTCATTCGTGGTTCCCTCCTGATTAAACATCTCTTTTAATAGATATATGAATATACATTTCCACTTACTGTAATTATTATAGTTACGTTTCACTCACATTGCAACTTTTCATTTTTTTCAGTACATTTTATTTCGTTGCTCAACCCAAAAAAGACGGAGTGTCCTGTGACTCTCCGCCTCTTTCACTCCCTTTATCCGCTTAGAAACTGCGTACGTAGGCTAGCTTCTGATCCATCTCTTCCACACATTCATAACAGTCATGCTCATCATTGGCTACCATCGGAGTGACCGGATACAGATTCATCTCAGTACTGTTGTAGGATTTCAACAAAGGCAGCAGCTGGGTCACTCGTGTATTTGCCGGATCCAGCCAAGTATTAATCTCCTCTTCAGACAGAATCGCCGGCATTTTGCTGCCAAATTCACGTGTAACCATGTTCGCACCCGCCATCAGCATCGTGCAGGTACGCAGTGGCTGTTTGCGTGTATCTCTCCATACCTCGTATAATCCCGCAATGCCAAACAATCCACGATCCGGCATAACCACACGCACCGCATAGCTTTTCTTGCCTTCCTGACGCCAGTAGTACAAACCATTACATGGGATAACACAACGCTTCGTCTCTACCAGCTTATAGTAGGCTGGATTCTCATGCACCGTCATAAGATTGGCGTTAACTGCATCGCGCCCCCAGAACGGAATGAAGCCCCACCGGAACTCGTCCAATACCCGTTCTCCATCCTGATGCAAAATTATCGGTGTGTGCTGGGTTGGGCTGATGTTGTACCGGTTTTTGTAATAATACATCACCCGTTCAATCTTGAAATGATCTCTGACCTCATCCAAATCGGCTGCCAATGAAAAACGGTTACACATGTTCAACGCTTCCTTTCCCTGTGTGAAGTTGAATGTATTGTTTGTTATTGCAGGGAAATTATGCATGCATATATGGACAGCAATCGACTTTTTCAGACGAAAATAAGGTCTAATTCAGCAGAATCCATTGTTTTTATCACGAAAACAAAGACTTAAGACTCATTTCAACAGTTCTATTCCTTGTTACTATAATAGAGAAAAAATACAATTATTGGAGGTTTTAAGTATGAAAAGGAAGTTTCTCATGAGCATCATGTTGTTTTCAGCCATCGCGATGTTCGGCAGTACGATCTATGCGGCAACGTTTCTAACCTACGGCTACCCGAGCTCGACAATTCCGATTCGCACTTACAATTACGCCTCTACGTGGCAAGCTCCCATGGACGCTTCCCTCAGCAATTGGAACAATGCCGGTGCCAAAGTACAGTTTACCAAAACGAGCAGCTCCCCCAATACCATTACTGCCGGAAATTTCAATAACACGGCGTATGGCGTCAACTACGCTTCTGTATCAGGCAGTCAGGTCGTAAGCTTCCGCATTGAATTGAATGCAACCACCATTACGGCTGACGCAACCAACTTGTCCAATTTTATTCAAAGTGTATTCGTTCATGAGCTCGGACATTCAGTCTGGCTTGGAGACAACCCAACCACCACCAGCCCTTCCATTATGCTGTACTCCCGCAACCGGAACACCATGACTAAGCCTCAAACCTTCGATATCAACAATGTCAGATCCAAGTACTAATCCGCTATTCTCAAACCCCTAAAACCAAGGAGGATTTCTACCCATGAAAAAAATTCGAGTATTGACGATGCTGGCCTCTTCCATTTTCATTTTGTCTGCTATAGGTTGCTCCTCAGTTACGACTAATACGGCTGCCACGAAGGATGGACCCATTACCATGATTGCTTCCGAGGACTTCCCCAATTACTCAAGCATCGGTGATCTATCCGAGAGAGCCAATACCATCGTCAGAGGCAGTGTTATCCAGACACGGGTTGAATCATTGAATGACATGGTACAAGCCCCGGCTGTAAATAAAAGTGCTCTGGATGAAGAATTGAATCCGGGCGGTGAGGACATCGTTCCTTTTGATAAAATCTATACGATATATACGATTAAGGTTGCTGAATCCTTCAAGGGAATTCATACAGCCGGGGACACCATTGAAGTGAAGCAGCTTGGCGGACAGCTGGGCAATACCGAGATTATTAACGATGACAATATCAAATTCATCCCCACCAAAGATTATGTGCTCTTCCTGGAGACGTATGAGGACACTCCCGCCAGCCTGCTGAATTCCGTGCAAAGCCTGTATGTGATCAAACCCGCAGCTAAATCAACTCAACCCGGCGAGCAGCAATCGAAGTCCGAAGTTGTTGTGAGCGCCAACCCTGAGAATCATCTCACGCTAAGCATCGAGGAGCTGCAAGAAATCCAGAACGAAGATCAGAACAAATAACCTCATTGGACCTGCACCCATTCCCCTCCTACTGTTCAGTCATATATAGTAAAAACGTGCCGCTCAGTAGAGACTGGGCAGCACGTTTTTTTGAGTTTAATAATAGACTACTATGCCTGTTTGATACATGATGAATTACAATTTGATAAAGTCAGCCATAGAACGAACCTGGATGGCCCCAGCCTGGGAGACAGCGCCATCAGATCCTTGTAATTCCCCTCTGGATGTGAACTTAACCTTCACCGGAATGCCAGGAATGAGATCGAAGAAATTGTCTGAGAACACCCCTTCTGCCTCTGTAGAAATCCACACTTGTTTCGCAAGCACATCACTTTCCAGGACCAAATGTACGCCATCGTTCTCAGTCACTTCGGTTACCTTAATTTGCACTGGTTGCAGTGAAAGATCCTTCGATGGTACAAAATAATGCTCCTGTACGATGTCGGCTGCCCCATCCTGCTTCAGATCAATGCGCAGCAACGTTGTTGCAGCATCACGACCTTCCAGCCATTCAGCCTGACTCAATGACAGCACCTGTTGACCAGAGTTGGATGCCAGAGCGATTTCATGCTCTTCATCACGGTATACCGTGCCATCAAAGCCGATTAGGCGCAGCTGAAGTTTCCCTTTCACAGGTTCAAGCTGATCCGAGATCAGATAAATATCCGTCACATCTTGCTTCGTGCCATCTACCGATACCAAAACATCGCTGAAGCTGCGTTTGGCGTAATATTGCAATGCTTTCCAGCGGCCAAAGTAGTCCATCCCCGCCCATGATGCTACCGGCCAGCAATCGTTCATCTGCCAATAGAGCGTTCCCATACAGAACGGTTTGCGGCGACGGTGAGCCTCAATGGCTGTTTTCATCGCTTCAGCCTGAAGCACCTGGCTCATATAGAGGAAGGAAGGGAAATCCTTAGGTTCATGCATGTACATGTCCATGTATTGTTTGATCAGACGATTACCCGCCCCGTTCTTTTGATGCGCCAGCATCACTTCAGACTCCAGCGCCAGGTCCTCCTCCTCTGCATACTTGCGAACCGAATCATATTCAGGGAAGGACTGGAAGCCATATTCACTCATGAAGCGTCCCACATGAACGTTGTAGTTCTCAAATGGCTCCACATTATGCCATACACCCCAATAGTGGATATCCCCTTCTGACGTGGATGGATGGGCATGCTGTTTCTCGTCTCCCGACAGGGATACGAGTGGCGAAGAAGGCCAGTAATCCACACCAGGAGCATAGGCTTCCACCACTTCCGGCAAAAGATCATGGAAAATAGCTTCGTAATCCGCCCAAATGCGTTCTCTTTGCTCTGCGTTGTAATCTTTTTTCCAGCCCCAGCCGCCATCCTCAATGTAATGCGCCCATGCGGAATCAATCTCGTTATTGCCACACCACAGCACGATGCTTGGATGATTGCGCAGACGTTTTACATTATCAATCGCCTCATGCTTCACACTGTTCAGGAAAGCCTCGTCTCCAGGATACATGCTGCAAGCAAACATAAAATCCTGCCATACGAGCAGACCATATTCGTCACACAACTCGTAGAACACGTCTTCCTCATAGAAGCCACCACCCCATACACGGAGCATATTCATATTCGACTCGGCAGCTGACACAATCTCATGCAGATAACGCTCACGCGTCACTTCTGTAATGAAGCTATCATTTGGAATGTGATTTGCACCTTTGGCAAAGACAGCAACTCCGTTTAATTCAAAATAAAAGGAGGCTCCCGCTTCATCTTGATCACGAACTAGACGTATGGAACGAATGCCCGTTTTCACCGTGGACTCAGCCACAACTTGCTCTCCCTGAATCACTTCCGTAAGGAAGGAATACATATGCGGGTCACCCAGTCCGCGGCTCCACCACAGCTTCGGCTCATCCATGGAGATTGGAACCTCCACAGTCTGGACGCCCGGTTTCAGCGTTACAGCCTGCTCCCAGCTCTGTCCGTCCGTTCCTACTCGAATAACCGTTTCTATTACTTGCGCAGACTCCACTTCCACGACAGCAGTCAGAGAAGCGGAAGCAGCGGTTACTTCTTTTTGCTGGATAAAAACATCATTAATCCGCACGTCGGTCCAGCCTTCGAGACGCGCTTCGCGCCAGATTCCGCTGGTTACAAAACGTGGCCCCCAGTCCCAGCCATAATGATACGGAGCTTTCCGTGCAAAAATACTCACTCTTTTGTCGCCTAGTCCCCCCACGTCAGATTGATCATTCGATGCAGGCAGGGCATAGCCGAGCTTCTCCAGCTTCGGCAGGTCTTCATTTATCGGGGAACGAAAACGTATTCGGAGGATGTTGCCGCTTGCCTTTACAACCGATTTCACGTCAACTGTCCACACCCGGAACATATTATCCGCCGACAACACATGCTCTTCATTCACGTACACATCGGCATACGTATCCAGACCATCAAAGACCAGCTCCAGATACTGCTGTGACAGCAGGACTTCATTAACGTCAAATTCGGTACGATATTCCCAGTCTTTCTTGTCGACCCATTGAATTTCCTTTTCGTTAGTTCCATAGAAAGGGTCCGGTATTTTACCCAATTTCAGCAAATCCGTATGCACACAGCCGGGCACGTGAGCCGGCATCCACTCCTGATCCTCACAAGCCTTGAACGTCCAATTCTGAAATGTCTGCGATTGTATTTTGCTCATGACAGCCTCCGTTATCGTTGAAGTTGTTTGGAAAACAATTTGTTAGGTTTTGTTATTATAAAAACAAATAACTTACAAAACAAAATTAACATGATATGCTCAATTCAGTCAATCTGTTTTGTGATTTATTTCTAAAAACCTTTTTCTTCAAACAAAAAAAGACATGAAGCCTTATCTCTCCATGTCTTTTCACCCCATGATTATATAGAATGGTGCGTTCTATCCTTGGCATTCCAGAACCGCGCTCGTTCACTTCATTGCAAAATAGCATTGTACTCATCACGAATGATTAATTCCGAATAAATCAGCTTTCTTTCAAAAGGCCCATCCGGATGCTCCATGCGCCACAATAGTTGGTCCACCGCCCGTCTGCCCATGTTCTCCTTGTCAATATGAACCGTAGCAAGAATAGGCTCTTCTGAACGTGTATTGTCGAACCCGGTTACTGCACAGCGCTCCGGCACCTCGATGCCCCTGCCTTGGAGTGCACCAATCACAACAGCAGCCATGTGATCGTTCGCACATACCATCACTTCGGGGATGTCTTCCATCTGCATAGCCACGATGGATTCCCGAATGTGATCCAGATCGGGTCCCAGCAGATCGGTTTGCTGCGTAACTTGCAATTGCATCTCTTCCAAAACCGAACGATAACCGAGCCATCGCTCTCTGAAACTGGCTGCATCAGGCAATTCACCAGCAAACTGCAGCCGCCTATAGCCCTTTCCAACAAGCATCAGCACCAGTTCCTTCATGCATTTCATGTTATCTGTAAATACCGTATCTCCATGAATCGCCGGGTCTTCATGATCAACCATCACAAGCGGAATGTGCAGTCGGTAGATTTCGAGCAATACGGATGTGGAAATGGAACCGACGGTAATAATTCCGCTGATGGCTTCGGGATTAAGCACCGAAAACATGCGATCCGAGGAAGGTTCCGTCAAGGTGAGGATATCCATGCCCTTCTCATTCAGCCGTGCAGAAATTCCGTCAAAGATGGGACCCCAGTACAGGGAGGAACGATTCTGTGAACGGATATTGGGGAACAAGATCAGAATAGTCCCCTGTCTATCCAGTCTCATCTCCTGTTCAACATTGGGTTCTACCAAATAACGCTTCGGTTCAGCTTTGAAATATCCAAGCTGTCCTGCCGTCCTGACAATCATCTCCCGGGTATGTTCACTGACACCAGGTTTGCCGGTCAACGCACGGGAGACTGCGAATTTGGATACCCCCGCAGCATCAGCAATTTGCTGCATGGTTACTCTTTTGCCCATCCTACTCACCCGTTTTTCCTTCATTTTTCATTTAGTGTAGCATAAAAATAGCAATTCAACAAAACAAGTTATGAAAAACTCCATTTTGTTAGGTTATTTTGCTAGGGATTTTGAAACTCTCCCGAGTGTAATAAAAAAAGTTCCTCTACCACCTTCACGATGAAGATGATGGAAGAACTCTTCCATTATTTCAAAACTATATGCTCGGTGCTCCCTGATCTCCCAGTTCGGTCTGTAATGCCGTCCGCTTTCTGCGCCAGAATAACGGATAAGGGACTCTGATCTCCGTAATCAGAACACCAATGAGCATCAACGCAGCACCCGCATACCCTTGCATCGTAAGAGACTCCCCTTGGAAGGTAAACGCAAATGCTGCGGCAAACAACGGTTCGAGCGAAAAGATCAGGCTCGTTCTCGTTGGTGAAGCATGCCGCTGGGCAAGGGTCTGCAAAATGTAACCAATGCCGCTGCACAATACCCCCAGACCCAGAATGGCCGCCCAAGATTGCGGCGTGTCAGGCAGACGTGGTGTCTCCAGCAGGAATGTAGCAGCCAACCCCCACAGAGCTGCAACGCCCAGTTGAACCGTTCCCAGGGTTAGCGGATCATGCTTCGGCGTATACTTGCCAGCAATCATAATATAGATTGCGTACATTAATGCTGCGAGAATACAAAGGATATCTCCCATATGCAGACTGAGCTGATGCTGAAGCGTCAACAATCCGAGCCCGGCTACCGCCACGAGAATACTTATCGTTAACCGCAAATCTGGCAATCTTCGATGCAAAATTGTCGTCAGGATAGGCACGAAGATCACTGCCAAACTGATCAGAAATCCTGCCTGCGAAGCCGTTGTGCGCTGGACTCCATATGTGATAAATACAAAGGCCGCGAATAACGCTGTTCCCATGATAACCCCTGCCACAAGCGTCTTGCGATCTATTCTGAACAGTCGCCGATGGAAAAGGACCGCTGCCGCGATAAAGGCAATGCCGAACCGAAAAGCGACCAGATTCAGCTCCTGCATGGACTCTAGTCCAGATTTCATAAACAGGTAGGATGATCCCCATATTACCGTTGCGAGCAGCATCTGCAAATCCGCTCTTCTTGATGCCTGACCTTGTAGTGCACGTACTCCGTTCATCTTGCTTCTACCTTCATTTCTATGTATTGTAATCGATCCGAGGCTCTCTCGAACTAACTCGCCTTGGCAAGTATAAACGATCTCTTTGCATTATAAAAATGAATATTTATAATAGTATATATGAAATAAACTCATGTATTAAATGAGGAAAGGAACGGAATCTTTCATGTCATTGGTCAAATACGAAATTTTGAATGCCGTAGTCGAATACGGCAGCCTTACGAAAGCAGCGGAAGCACTGAATATTACCCAATCCGCGGTCAGTCATGCGATCGCCAGTCTGGAGACCGAGTGTGGTTTTTCGCTGCTAAATCGTGGCCGCTCAGGTGTACGAGTGACTGCCGAGGGGGAACGTATTCTGGGCTATACGCGTGAAATTCTGCGCTGGACGGAACTGATGAACCAGGAAATTTCATTAATTCGCGGCGCCGAGATTGGAACCGTGCGTATTGGCACATTCGCCAGTGTATCCACACAGTGGCTGCCTGGTATCCTCAAGCAATTTCGCCTGCATCATCCTGGAATCGAAATTAAGCTGTGGGAAGGAGACTATGCAGAAATTGAAGGCTGGCTAGCCGGAGGCGCCATCGATCTCGGCTTTCTTTCTCTTGGGGATTCCTCGCCTTTTGAAACCATTCCATTACAAAAAGACAGGATGATGTGCATCCTGCCTCTGGAGCATCCACTCGCTTTGCAGAGATCTGTCTCATTTGATGTATTGCTCGAACAGCCCTTTATTCTGCCCAAATGGGGCGGTGATAACGAAATCGAACGATTGATCCGGCAGCATGCAGCCAAATTGAATGTCGTCTATGAAGTTGCCGAGGATCAGGCCATTATGGCAATGGTTCGAAACGGCCTTGGAATCAGCCTCTTGCCTGAAATGGTTCTGCAACACCATACCAATGAGCTGGCTCTCGTTCCACTCACTGGAGATCCCTATCGTACGATTGGCATAGCCTGCCCGTCTCTTATCAATCTGTCACCCGCTTCGCGTCGTTTCATTGAAGAGGTACAAGAATGGCTAACTCCATCGCTCTAATCGACGTTACTTACAAATTGTATGATGCCAATGACCATCATTAAAACAAATGCGATGGCAATCACAATTGCAACACCAATCAAGAAGCGTACGCCGGGTGAGCGTCTATTCACCTGTTGAGCTTCTGCCAGATAATTCAGCTTCTGTTCCATCCGGTCTAGTCTCTCGTGCACCTCTTCAAGTTCGTGATTCGAATTCATCCAATCATCTCCTTTAAGTTAGGTGTTATCGCTTGTATACACTCTGTTTACTCCCACACCCGGTCCAGTTGATCTGCATAAAAACGGATGGCTCTGCTGTAGTCGGTTATTCCCTTATCCCTTGATGTATCTGCCAGTTGTATCAGCAGCCGTTTCATTGCCTCTGCATGCTCGCCCAGATTGTAGAGCACCATGGCAAGAAAAACTTCAAATTCCCGGTTCTCCGGGAATTCACTTAATCCCTTTTCAAACCAAACCTTCGCCTGCCCATACTGCCCCAGAGTCCGATAGGTGCTGCCCAGTCCAAGTATGGCACCTGCCCTGTCCTCACTCGGAAGCGCTAGACTTAAGGCCTTCTCATAATGCGGTACTGCATCCCGCTCCAATCCAAGTGAATCATGAGCCCAAGCCAGCTGGTACCATATCTGCGCATTCTCCGGTTCCTGTAATGCCAGTTCCTGTAATAGCTCAATCGCCTCCTGCATTTGCCCCTCTTGCCTCAAGAGAATAGCCTGATCCAAATCATTCATATACGGTACTTCCCATCCTTCCAAAATCCCATTTTCCATAGTATGGAAATCATTCATTCATTATAGCAAAAAAACATCCCGCAAAATAGGCTGGAGCAACCAGAGGTTGTCCAAACCGATTTCGCAGCATGCTTCTTCGTAAGGTGCCAACTCCATTGGCATCTTCATATTCAAGTAATGTACAAAGTGATGATTCGCTCAGGACCAGGTTGTGTTTACCACCATTACGATAAATACAACCATGAGATAATTGACAGAGATCAGAAAGTTAACCTTTGCCCATTTCTCATCATCCTGAGTTTTCAATCCGCTTAGTGTATGTACAAACCAGATCAGACCACCAATAGCGGAGACAAGCAGAAACACAAGACCAACGTAGTTGTAGTAATACAACAGAAATACAGCAGGAAGCAACAGAAACACATAAGGAATCATTTGGAACTTGGTACGCTTCACACCTTTGACTACCGGCAACAACGGGAAACCTGCTGCACGATATTCCTCCACTCTGCGAATACCGAGTGACCAGAAGTGAGGCGGCTGCCACAGAAATAACAGCGCGAACAGCAACCAGGCACCTACATCGATCTGATTGGTTACCGCACAATAACCTATTACTGGCGGCATCGCCCCCGCAATTCCACCCAGTGAAGTACTCCAGGTCGAGCTGCGTTTGAGCCACATCGTGTAAATCACGATATAAGCAAACCATCCGACCAGTGCCATCCAACCGGACAACGGATTGACCAGGAAGTATAGAAGCACAAAACCGACCAGACCGAGAACAATTCCATACCCCAATACAAAGTTGGGTTTAAGATGGTTGATGTAATCAATCCGTTTTTTGGTTCGCTCCATCTTCTGGTCCAATTCACGATCCCAGTAATTATTAATGACACAAGCCGAAGCGATGACCAAGGTTGATCCAATCAATACCATGAGCAGCGATATCCACGAGATATCCCATTTTGAAGCGACCCAGAACCCTACGGCTACCGCAAACACATTCAGCCGCAAAAGTCCGGGTTTCGTTAATGCGATCATGTCTTTAAGCATGAGAAGCCTCCTGAACTATGTAAAAACACCATTCCTATAATGATACCTGTACATAACATGAATTACAATCTCCTTCATGAATTTGTCATAACCAAAAAGCATTCCTCCCGGTATGGAACCGGAGGAATGCTTAACCATTAAAAGTTGAATTTGAATTTATGGAATGTACTGCTGCACAATTTTGATCACTTTTCCGTCTTGTACAGTGAGGTGATACGGGAATATGGACAGATCGAGCAGTTTCGTATTGTCATACAAGGATTTGAACTTGCTGAGCGCCACTGACTCATTCCATTGAATGTTGGTGCCCTGCACCGTACCGTCACGATCATACAACTGCATCAACACTTCAGCATTAGCACTAACTTCCACCTTTTCCTGCTCTTTGCTGTCGTTGACAATATAATATCCATCAGGAGCACCATCTATACCGGAGTCTGGATTCCGTTGTTCAAAAACTTTATCAGCCTCTGTCCCCTGGTACCAGCCAATCTTGTCTACAATTAAGAATAACTTACCATCTTCATGCTGTATATCATCCACATACGCTGTAAACATCTCGGAGTTTGCAGCCTGAGCCTCTTTGGCAGATGCCTGAACATGGTCCGTGCTCTCCTCAGCGTTCGCTGGCGTAAGTAAATATGTAGCAAGCACAATCATGCCAAGTAAAGCAACAGCCGCACCCAGCATTCGTAATTTCCATTGTTTCGCCGCGTTCTTCATAGGCAGCATCTCTCCTTATTATGAACGTTACTAATCCTTAACCGGAAGGCTTCCCCTTCAAACGCTCATATGAAATATTTAATCCTGTTTTCTACTTTCCCTATCATACTAGGTGTGCACTCTGCAAAAGTATCAGCCAGATGAAAAATAGTTACAATAGGTGTCATCAGTCCTTGTGCGAAGCATCTTAACAAAAGTAGGATAACATCATCATAAAAGAAACCCTGTATGCCTTGGCATCCAGAGTCTCTATTGGCTTAGCTTTTAGTTATAGCTTAATCTTAATGATTCGGGGTTGAGCCTTGCGCCAGACGCACAAGCATGTGAGCCAGCATGTGACGCTCTTCCTCTTTCCCGACATTCCACAGTTCTTGCAGCAACTTCTCTTCACGGTTACGCGGTTCTTCCCGGGCTGCTAAATAATCGGCAACCTTCTCGGCAATTTTGGCCATCTGTTCTTCGCCCAGCCCAATCGATTCGCCCATTGCAATTCGTTTGCCCAGATATTCTTTGAAAGAATCAAAGTTCTGTAAAATCTGTTGTCTTTCTTCAGGGGCAATCTTCTCAATCGCATTGTCAACCTTGTCAGTTGAAACTTGGCCATTTTTGTGGATCACATGTTCATTCATTTGAAAAACCTCCTTGAGAATATTCGTTTTGGGGACTAAGCAAAATGCTTAATCATACCAGTGTTATCTATAATATAAACTTCTCGCTGGAGATTAATCAGACCATTTCTATCCTTCATCAGAAATACTTCGTAATCGCCATACTGCCAGTGCTCCCCACATATATAAAATGGCACTGAGATAAAATAATACATCGATTGTCAGCCAATCGATCAGAATACCGCCTACAATAACGGCAAATCCTGACGCGGCGGATGTCCAGAAATGATAGTTACCTACAGCTGGGCCCCGTTGTCCAGCCATCGTGTAATCCGCGAGCAACACCCGCTCACTCATTCGCTGCATCGCATTACATATCCCCATCAACATTTGCAGTAGCAGCACCCAGATGTATGAAATGACCCACGGAAAGGCAATCATGGCTGCTGCCATCCCCACCGAACTTACCGTGAGCCACTGCTTGGCATGTCGATCCATTCGGGGAGCGAGCCATTGCGAAGCAGCAGCCGAGGTGATTGTAAATACAGCAAAAGCAAGTCCGTATTTGGAGAAGCTGTTACCCAGATTTTTGAGAAACAAAAGATAATACGGATAAATCATGCCCGATGCGAGCGTAACGATGCTTTGAGATCGAACAAGCCACTTGATATTCATGGATGATTTCCTCCATACTGCTCTATAAAGTAATTCATAAAAAGATGATTGGGGTCAAACTTTTCTTTGGCTGCAAAAAACTCATTCTTCCGTTGGTAAGCCTGTTCGAATTGTTCTGAAGATGCGTAACCTGCATAGGGCAGATAATAAGTTCCGTTATATCGAAAGACGGCATCCATCAACTGCTGCATATGGCCCTTGAACTTTTCTTGTTCTGCCTCGGACAATGAAGCGTGAAACAAACAGACAAGACCGAACATATCCTGCGTTGCATATGAAAGCACAGCTTCTTCATCGTGTTTCACATATCTAACGGTAATATTAAGCAAATCCAACTGCTCCCGGGAAACGATCTCTCCCATCTCCTGCACAAATGCCGGGAACGTTTCCACCGGAATAAAATATTCCTGCAGCAGATCATTTTCGCCCGGCTGATGATATTCCATAAAGGCAGACGCAGAAGCCATCGCATTGTTGCGGCTCAATCTTTTGCCCTCCTGCGATTCGAAGTAACGCTTTTGCAGCGGCCAAAACCAGGCCCGGCCCCACTCGAATTCACGGTTTAGGTTGAACAGGAGTTTGCTAGGAAGCACGCCCCTTTCACGTTCATCCAGATGATTATAATCATCCAATGAAGCCGTTGGATCAAGGGCATAATTCAGTGCGTACATTTCACGAAAGTAGCCTTCACCAGGCTGAACTGAAATTCGGGCCAAATGCATTTGCATCATCGGATCTCCAAGCACGCTCTTTTGAAAATAAGACGGATAGTCTTCAACCTGCACCTGTTCCGTCGTGAGACGATAGACTTCATCATCCGTTAACGTCAATGTAACGTCCAGAATCAGTCCAAACAATCCGTAACCCCCAAGTACAAGCGGGAAAAGCTCGGCATTTTCGGTGCGACTCACTTGCCGAATCTGACCATCTGCCGTCAAAAGACGAAAGGAATCGACACTTTGAATCAAGGAACCCTGATGGAGCTCTCAATCATGTGCATTTACACTGATAGATCCGCCTACGGTGAAAATATTTTGGGACTGCATATTTTTGACTGCCAATCCATAGGGGTTAATGGCTCGCTGTACGTCAGCCCAGGTTGCACCAGCCTGTACACGTACCTTTCTGGTATCGACATTAACTTCCAGCACTTTGTTATACGAGGTCATGTCTATGACAATGCCGTCCTTATAATAGGTGTGCCCTCCCTGACTGTGACGCTGCCCGGCAATAGATATCGTCAGATTTCGCTTTCGTGCATCCTGAAGCAGTTCAACGAGCTGCTGCTCTTCACGCCCTTCCACTATACGTTCAACCTTAACCGGATGCAGGCGGCTGTAATCGGTAATCAAATACGGATTCTGATCATCACTATCGGTTCTCCAATATGTCCACACACATAAAATCAGAAGTAACAGGAGCACGCTCGTCTTTTTGAACAAATGGACTCCTCCTCTCCTAAAACATAACGTTTCAATTTAATTCCATTGGTTAATCGTTTACATATACATTACAAGGATTGGATATGTTAAGGAACACCTTAAACATACCTGAATAAGGAGGAATTTTCCATGAGCGAACATAAAAAGGAGCGAAAAAACAAGGATCTCGAACCTGGTGTTAATACCATTCTTCATCCGGACCCTAACAATCCTGGACCGACAGACATGATCGAGGAAGCTGTAGGAGATATTGTCGACAACATCACCCACCCTCACAAAGCCAAAACAAACGAGACCCGCAATACAAACAGCAAGTAAATCTGGATCATTCTTTGGCAAGCCGTTTGCGCCAACGCAAAAAGTCCCTCCAGCCTTAGTCATAACCGGTGGGGGGACTTTTGCATTGTTGGTGTTTGTATTAATGAGAAATCGGTCCGTTCACAATTTGCGTTTTGATCTGATTCACTTCGTTTTCCTTATTCATCTGCTGCAATGCCTTGTGAATCCAGATCGCTGCAATCGAACCTTCGCCCATGGCAACCGTAGCTTGTTCCGCGTGCAGGCCGAGATCCCCTGCAATCCATACATTAGGTGCGGCCAGCATGCTGCGCGGGTTGGCTTCCACATGTTTATTATCCGCGATGACGGCACCAAGCTGCTCTGCCAGTTCATAATGTACACGATTGCCTCCAAACGCAATAAATCCACGCTCCGACTCAAAAATCTGTCCATCTTCCGTCAGTACACCTGTTATATGGCCATCCTCCATCTGCTGCACTTCTTGGACCGCCGCCTCAAGATAACGAACGCCTGCCTCTTTCATGCTGCGATGAAGCTCAGCGGAGATGGGTGACTGCTCATGGTTGATGTATAGCAGCTCAGTGGTACGTTGAATTAAAACCATAGCCATGTTTGCACCCGCTTCACCTGCACCCAGCAATATCGTGCGCTGATCCTGAATCTCGTATCCATCGCAATCCGGGCACACATATACGGTTCGTCCCAACGTAGGTATTAATCCCGGGATGTCTGGTATCCTGTCCGTTAGTCCGGTTGCCAGCAGGACTGTTTTTGCCATATATTCAGAGCCGGAGGAGCCGAATAGTTGAATCTGTTCTCCCCGGCGTCCTGCTTTAATGATACGGTCTTTCTCAAAAGCTACTCCAGTCCCTTCTGCCTGCATTCTGCCTTTGGTGCGCAGCTCTTCACCGGATACTCCATCAGGAAAACCAAGAATATTATGATAGGTTCGGCATAACGTTGATCTGCCTTCTCCTGCGTCCACCACCAACACCCGATGGGAAGAGTATCGCCCCATCTGAATAGCCGCCTGAAGTCCTGCGAGTCCTCCACCTACGATAATGCAATCATACTCTCGCATGCTCCATCTCCCTCCTATGCTTCTATCTCTTATATGTTATTGGACAGTTCACTATCCTTCTATCCATTTACACCATTCAACCAGAATCAAACGTTATCTGTTACAACTTAGCTTTTACCAAAATAAAATAACCCAAACCATCCGACTGAATAACGGTGTGTTTGGGTCAGTTTAAGAAAGAATGATAATTCCGGAATTCAGAAAATGTATGATTCAAATCGTGAAGCGTTAGAAATGGCATTCCATACATCTGCCGTCTCTCCGCCCATATACCAATAGGCTAATCCAGCAATGTTACGTTCTTCACTCATCATTACTTTCGCGGATAATGAACGACTGTCCTCTGCCCATATATATCTTGGCGTACCGTTACTGTTATATCCAATGACATATTGGACCAGAGATGCATCCCACCGTCTCACAGAACCTGAAGCTCGTGCACGTGTTCCTTGTTCTGCCAGGGTGATATCCCATGAACTGGCTGCCGGATTAACGGAAGACCAATCTCGTGTATATAAGGGCAGGGCCAGAATTGTTTTGGCGCGAACGACCTCAGCGAGCATCGTATCCAGAGCCTTTTCGAGCCAAGGAAGAGATGCCACTGATCCCGCCTGTGGGTCGCCGTTCCAATGTTCCTCATATCCCATCAGTACCATGTAATCCGAGACGGCACCCAATTGGGCATAATCAAATGCATCGGTCCAGTCTGTCCCCAGATCGGGGGATACATCCACGGATACGACGGCTCCCAGGGGATGCAATGACGTTGTCAGAGAGGTGATAAATGCGGTCATTCCTGCGCGATCAGCAGGCAGTACGTTCTCGAAATCCACGTTAATACCATCCAGTTTGTATGTTTTTACATACGACGTGACTTGTGAGATCACCGCCGCCCGATTGGCAGAACTGGATAACATCTGATGGGTAAGGTCCGGGTTTGAACGATTGCCAAGCAATGGCCATACCTGTCTGTCTGTAGCAGATGCCCAGGATAATAGTGATGTGTCCGTGAGATCCGTGATTTTCATGCTGCTGTTCAGGAAGAACCAACGAGGAACGAGTGTGTTTGCTTCCGACTGTTCAATCTGTTTCTTGAACTCAGCAGTAGAGGCATTATATTGCCATCCCAGCTGGATACCGAGCTGGTCTTCACTTTTCAGCTGGTCTGACCAGGTTTTCTTTTGCAAAATGGCATCCAGCATCACTGCTGCCTCTTCTCTGGTCACCTGGTCATGCGGCCGAAACTTGCCGTCACTGCCGCGCATTAAGCCAAGCTGATATACAGTTTGCACATACGGACGCGCCCAGTCGGATATCTCAGCTGCATCGTCATATGTGGATGACAGGAGATTCGTTGATTTGGAAGATTGTTTTAACATCCTCACTAATAGTGCAGCTGCTTCTTCCCGAGTGATGGAGGCGTTTGGCTGGAACACTCCCTGACTCTTGCCCTCAAGAATGGAAAGATTCGTCATGGCTGCGACATTGCCGTAATACCATGCGTTGATATTGACATCGTTATATGGATTAATATTGTTCTTAACGGGCTTCAACCCTAGCAGTCTCACGGCAAATGTTGCAAATTCAGCACGAGTAACCGCCTTTTTCGGTTCAAACGTATTCTCTGAGGTTCCAGCAGCAATTCCCGCCTTGACCAGATGTGCAATGGCATCCTTCGCATAGCTGGAGGTTGTATCCTGGAACACCTGCTGAGCTGCTGCTTGAGCTGTGGGGTTACCGATGGAGATTGATCCTATTGCAAGTACACCGCACAACACAGCATTCCATAGCTTTTGGCGGGTACGTTTGTTTATTCTATTATTCACATCAAAAAGCCTCGCTTCATTGGAGTACGATCTACACAATCGTATCAAATTGAAGCGAGGCCGTATGTGGTTAAATATTGGGAAATTCGCTGAAGTGATGTACCTCAATATTTTCAATCAAGGTCGACATTCGAATTCAGGCGAAAGCCTTACTTGTGTACTTTTACACGTTGTTCAATCGGTTGGAATTCTTTCTCGCCTGGTGTTGCAGTAGGTTTGCCGAATGGCATTTGAGCGATCAGTCTCCAGTTCTCGGGAATGTTCCATTCCGATTTGACCTTCTCGTCAATCAACGGGTTATAATGCTGCAGGGATGCGCCCAGACCTTCTTGCTCCAATGCAGTCCAGATCACCAGTTGCAACATACCATTAGATTGGTTCGCCCAGATTGGGAAGTTATCCGCATAAGCTGCAAAGTTTTGTTGAAGCTGTGCGATCACATTGTTGTCTTCGAAGAAAAGTACAGTACCGTATCCGCTGCGGAATCCGGCCATTTTCTCAGCTGTAGATTGGAATGCTTCTTCGTTTCCAACTACTTCACGCAAAATTTCTTCTGTGTGATTCCACAGTTTGTCGTGTTGTTCACCAAGCAATACTACGGCGCGAGATGTTTGTGAGTTGAATGAAGTCGGAGTGTATTTCACCGCTTCTTCCACAATTTCCTGGATTTTAGCATCCGAGATTGTGGATTCCTTGCTGATTCCATAATAAGATCTTCTGTTTTTCAATGCTTCAAAGAAAGATTTAGACATAAAACATTCGCCTCCCAAAATGGTATTTCCTAATTTGCCAACACAGTAACTATAATATAGTAACATACATTAGTCAACAAACTATTTTATTTTCACTAAATGTACTTTTATTCTTTAGAATGAATCTGATCACTGCGACTCGCGATAATCCGCTCGATATTTTTCTTCCGTTGAGGAATTGCTCTTGGTTTGATCCTTATTCTTCTCTTCCTGCTTCTCCATATTCAGATCTTCCATCGGAATGGGGTCCACCGTCTGCTCTTCTTCATGCCGATCAAGCAAACTTTCCTTCTCTGTCGGATACTGCTCCGGATTATCATGGGAACGATCTTGATGTGTATCCTTGTTATTTTGATCCGGGGTGCGCTCTTTCATTCGTGATTCCTCCTCTATTTTCATTTACCCTTCTTTTACCTTTTCTGTCTGCCTTCTAAACACGGAGTACATATGAGATGAACGTAAAAAGTTATTCCATGTGTGCATCACGAGGCAAAATAGCAAAAAGCCAACCAGAACAGACTAGTTGACTTGGATCTACTTGTATTCAACTGTAATTCATTCAACAAGGGGCGGTGTGGTGAAATCCCCCAAGCTCAATTTGGCTTCAAAAATAACACTCTCATTCTCTTCTGCCAATTTTCCTCGGACCCACACAGCTCCATCCGTAACCGCTGAACGCTCAACGATCATTTGCTCCTGCATGCGAATCTCACGGTGATATGATATTTGCAGACGGATTATACCTGCGGCCAGCTCCTCTTGTGTTAGCGCATCACAACACACGTCTGCATATCTGGCATTATTCATGTGTCCATTACTGTCTGTGCTGCTATATTGTACAGTTAGACGATATTGTTCCTGCAATCTCAGTTCAGAGGGAACCGTCACTTTGGCAGGGGGTTCGCCCAATGATAAATCGGGATGCGATTTCACTTCAAAAGGCAGAGCTGATGGTCTGACGACCCTGCGTCTCTTTAGATCGACCAATGCCCAAGCCGTGCGAGCCTCAGCCAGATGTGTTCCGTCTCGATCTGTAAGGATATAATCCCTTAACCAGGTCACACCTTTATTTTCTTTATGCCACGTCTGCAAAGATACTTCTTCTTCCAATTGAGCTGGGCGTAAAATCGTGACATCTGTCGTTAACAGCATCCATCCGAATCCCTGATCCAGCATCTGCGATACGGTAACTCCCATGCCTGCTAAATCACGGTCTGCTGCCAACTGCATAAGCTCCAGTAAGGCAGATGGACGACATTGAGATTGGTAATCGGCATCAGCTGATCCAATTCGGTAATGAAGCTTGAATGGTTGTTCAGATTGCATTGAATAAACCTCCTCAGGCTGTGCAGTATGTAATCTCTGGACTGTAACCTACATTAATCAAGGGATCGATGTAAACGACTGCGGTACAGATCAGGTGCACACCCTACACTTTGTTTGAACATTCGGCTGAAATGGGATAACCGTTTGAACCCGGCCAACCGGCTGGCTTCTGTTACACTGATTTCCGGCTGGAACTGGAATAACAGCTTGGCCTGATTGATACGGCGGTCATACACATATTTAAAGATGGTACTGCCCGTCATCTCTTTAAACAGTCCTGCCAGATAAGGCTTGGACAGATGAAGCTCACTTGCCAGATCATCCAGACCGATGTCCTCCATGTAATGGGTGTCCACATAACGAATGATATGCTGTACATGCCGCTCCTTCTCGGAAGAGGGACTGTGGTCCTCGACCCTGCCTCGGCAGATGCCAGCTATAACATACAGCAGATCACATAATCGAACGTTCATGCGCTCCTCTTTGAAATCCCCCGGATTCACCATAAGCTGATGAAGATTCAGCAGCAAGGTTTCGAATTCGGAGCGGGTATTCCCTGTCAAATTGATGCGGCAGTTTCTCAGTTCTTCGAACGGCCTCAGTACATCGCTGACCCGTTCCGGGTGCAGACTGCTGCGGAGAGCCGAAGGGTCGAAATGCAGCGTCGTTCGCACATACGGCCTGCCCGGCATTGGATGTGGTCGATGAAGGGTCATGCCATGCATGAGGACCAGATCACCCGGTTCAAGGTTGTACACTCGATCTCCAATAAGATAGGTGCATTCTCCATCATGAAAATAATACACCTCGTAATGCGGATGCGAATGAAATCCGTCCGACACTCCAGGATCGTACGCGCTGGTGGAGCGGTAGTTATATTCCATTGGACCACTAATTTGCATGATACTTGGCACGTTCAAGCACCTCCTGTTCTGGAGAGGTTTCTTCCCATTTTACCCGTTTCACATCATGTCGGATAGTACTGGGCGGAGTTTTGAAATATAGAGGGCCATGCACATATCCGTTTGTATGCACGGTACGTGTCATGGCCCTTTGAGATTATGAAAGATAACTTAAAGTAGCTGTTCAATACTCGCCTGAATCTCGTCGATCGAGTCAACAGGTTCAAAACGTTTGACCACATTTCCTTCGGCATCAATCAGAAACTTCGTGAAGTTCCACTTGATTGCATCCCCATGCAGCCATTCCGGTGCTTTGTCTGCCACCATCAGCTTCAGCAGTTTCGCTTGTATATCTGACTCATCAAAGCCTGCAAAAGGTCCCGACTTCTTCAAAAAGTCATATAAGGGATGCGCCGCTTCGCCGTTGACATCCATTTTGGAGAACATGGGAAATTTCACGCCATAGTTAATCTGACAGAAGGATGCTGCCTCTTCGCTGCTTCCCGGCTCTTGCTCCGCAAATTGGTTACATGGGAAACCAATGATTTGAAGGCCTTGCTCTTTATAACGATCGTACAGTTTCTGCATGTCGTCGAACTGATGTGTGTACTTGCACTTGCTCGCTGTGTTCACGATCAGTACAGGTTTTCCTTCGTATTGATAGAGCGGGAAACGTTCACCACTCGTTTTGGTTACGCTAAAGTCATAGATGGTTGGCATAAGATTAGTGCACCTCGCGATGTTATGTAGTTATATAGACTCATATGAATTTCTATTATATACGAAATAGAAGATTCTGTATCGCAAAAAAAGTCTATAACTACTGCAACGCTACGAACACATCAATCTCATTACGGGCTGATTTTCGATGATGAATTTCCTCTTTCTTTTAAGCAGCTTATCATGATGGATCTTGGTGAAAAGTTTTCTCTCTACATTTTAGTTGCATTATTGAATCTATGTATTCCCAATTCATCGAAATCCGATGTAAGTATCGCCTCTCTCAGCGGGTAAAGATTTGGAGTAAATCTGAGTTCAATTCCTTTCTTCAATAATCTCTCTATTAAACCATCCATGCGGTCTATATGTAGAGGCTTAGTAACCTGATAAGATATATAGTATCCCGCGGTTGGATCAAAAAGCTCGAAATTGGTGTCATCGAAATGATACCTGTACATGATCTGATTCGTGATTTTTGGATACCATGAACTTTCAACCGTAACGATGATATTGGCATTAGAATGTTTGAAAAACTTCTCGTTATTCTCATCACTTATCGTGTTTGTCTTATTACAGATGATTCTCGGGCAATCTCTTGGAAAGTAATATGAATATTCATGCTCTTCATCAATGGCCCACACCACTGCAGGAAATTCAGGTCTGTTTTGTTTCTCCCTCGGAATAAAGACTTGGATATCTGAAACCTCGCTAAAATGATAAAGCATACAAGCACCTCTCATCATTTAGTTACGATTTAATCTCCGACTAATGCTTTCTAATTCCGAGAAGTGTTCCACTTCCCGTCACATAAAACGACAGAGGTTTCGATTTGTCTTTCGGGGACATTCCAGTATCGAGTTAATAACTGCTTCTTCTCATCCGATGAAACTAGGGTAAAACCATTTTTCAAATAGAATTTGATAGCCCATTCTGCGGAATCCCACGTTCCTATTAATATCGGTTTATCGGTTGATGCCACCAGATGAGCCAACAGCTTTGTGCCGATTCCGCTCCCCCGTTGGTGAGTTCTTACATACGCATGCCGAATTAAAGCAACATCGCCTTTATCCTGAATTCCCATAACGCCCCATAATCTATGATCATCTTCAAAACCCCAAAATACGACGTCATCACGGATTTCCTGCTTCAATTCTTCCAATGACATATAGGGTTCATGATAGCGATCCTCAGGAATCACTCCATGGTATGCCTTTGCTGCATCATTAATGATCTCAACCATTGCATCCGTATCCATGCTATTGCACAATCTGATCATGACATAAGCCTCCTAAAGGTTCATAGTATATGGATTGAACTATCGTAAAGGATATATCAATTCAATCGGTTCATTACTCAATTCCTCTTTGAAAATATAATTATGATCTGCTCCCACAACACATAGAATTTTCTTACCCGGATTTGAATGATATGTGTTCTTCACACGTTGAATCATAATCTGATTTCGTACGATCCATCTAAAGTTATTGGCTTTTGGATTAATCTTATCCAGCCATTCATATTTTTGTTTGGTCATAGTATCAAACGCATCCGAGTTAAAGGGAATCGATCCAACGTCATATGTATTCATTTGTTTAGCAAACCATTCATCATCGATCTTCTCCAACGCTTTGCGCTCCTCTTCTGTGAAACCGTTAAAGGGATCAAAATCATTCCCAATACTCACTGGCCGGCTCTCCCCAGTATCCCTTATCCTGTTTATCCACGTTATACTTCTTCCAACTTAGGGGATGCACTTCACCACAGATAATATCCGGGTTGAATTCTGTAATCAAATCCTGATACAAGGTAAGTGAGCTATTATATTTCTCTCTTAATTCTGGATTATGAATCGTCCCCAATATTCCAACGATCGTCATATTGTTTCTCCTTTGTATGTGTTATATAAATGATTTTGAGATTCTTATGTAAATTTACAATCTTTTCTTCAAAAAATATTGAATAATTCCTTCCGGATATTCATCTATCATTCCAAACACTTCATAACCCATCTTCTTGTAAAATTCAGGAGACTGATAAGAGAATGTACTTGTGTGTGCAAGTTTGCAGCCCTCTTTAACTGCAATGCTCTCTACTTGCATGATTAATGATTTCCCATACCCATTTTCTCTGTATTCTTCATCAATCCAAAAGTTATCAATATATAAAGTATAACAGTACGTTGCACAGAAGATCCCACCCACTGCTTTGCCAGTCTTATCTCTTAGAAACAAATTGATGCTTTTTCCAGGTTTCTTTAACAAACCGTTTGTTTCTCTTAAATTGTATTGATACAGGTTACTACAGACAGCATGGTAATCCTCCTCATGATCTTCAAATACAATTTTCAATTCATCGTTATGAGTAGGACTATTCATATTTTAGGTCCTCACGATTCATAATATTTGGGGCTATGTGCACTGGAAAAACTCAATGATCATTCAACTGATATTAATAAAAAATATCAATATCCCCGACTTGATTATACCATTCCAATAATAAATAAAATGAAGATTGTTATATTTAAAGCTTTCTCCAGCGATTTATAATAATACAGGCAAAGCCTGCTACTAGAAGATAAAGTTAAGTATGGGCGAAAGAGTCTACACTATCGCACCCCACGCAAAATATCGCCCCCGATCAGGCTTTGCATGAGTTATTTCAAGCTAACAAGCAATTCAGCATTGCCATCTGAATAACCCCCAATCGCAATGTTATAGAAAAAGTATAACAAAGAATTCCGAGGAGTAATGTCTTAAAACAACAAGCCTTTGACGTGAGGAAAGAAGTTAAAATTGCCCTGTGGCCAGCATGCGTTCTCTGGTTATCGGAATGAGGGATAACACAACCTTTTGAGCTGCCTTATAATCATTGCTGGATAATGCTTGCAGCGTATCCCGATTAATTCCGATCGCATTATAGTGCTTGATATGCGGAGTTCGCTTGAAGCGGACCATGGAATACATGTAAAGTTTATCCCGAAATGAGTCAAATGTGTTTAGCATTACGCCATTATTCAAGGATCCAACAATCTCCCGCATAAAAAGAAAATGATGTTCGGTGTATAAGGCATAGTCATTCCTTTTCTCGGCGGTTCGCTGTACTTCAACATGAGCTGCAAGCGATTCAAGATCTAAATAGATCTCTCTGTTCGGATTTTTCATTATTTCGAAACAGTAAAAAAGCATGGATTGAATCTGTTCGATCAGATCTAGGAATTCCTTCCCGCCTACATCCTTGACCAATACACCACGATTTTTGAGAGAAGTCACATAACCTTCTGATTCAAGACGAGCAATGGCATGACGGATTGGTGTACGGCTCATTTGATACTCCTCCGCCAATTCGTTCTCTGATAGCAGGGTTTCAGGCATCAATTCTCCGCTAACCATTCGCTCACGCAGCATCATGTAAGCTGTATCGACAAGCGATATTTTGTTCATATCATAATCCCTTTCTCCCATTGATGAGGACTTCATTTGAATTTTAACGCGATCTACACATTTCACCCTATATTACCAGTCCTAGAAGAAGTTACGCAACCAGACTGAGACAAGAAGGAGTCCAACACTGTATTCCCATGTCTGGACTCCATTTTTTTAAATCAGATATTTGGTTTGAAGAGCTGTCCTTTGCTCTGCACTAATGTCAAGCCCCTCTGTAAGGTACTGCTCGAAAGACCCGTAGTTCTCGTCGATGGCTTCGAGGGCAGCCTGTATAAAGGCCGCTTTCATCATTTCCGGAATCGCTCCCTGTAGTTCAGGCATTTGGGCCATATATTTTTGATAATCCTTGTTGCTACCGGAGAGGAAACGCTGCATGAGTCCGTCCACCGCGAGATTCGTCAACTCGTAGTCTTCAATAACCACATCACGTGGAACCCCCAAGGTGAGAAGGATCAATGCACATACAACTCCGGTCCGGTCTTTACCAGCGGCACAGTGGAATAAGGAGGTATCCCGCTCTTCTTTTAATAGTTCATTTAGGATAAGTGTACATTTGTCCGTATTTAAAATCATTGCTTTGTATCCTGCATGCAGATCATGCCCGATCTTCTGCATTTCCTCAGGACTTACTTCCGCCATAAAGGGAATATTCGTGTTGATCGCATGACCAATGGCCGGGCTTGGACGGCTGACTACTTCAAAATCGCTGCGCAGATCACAAATCCAGTCAATACCCAGCGCGGCTGCCGTTTGTAGGTCCTGCTCACTAAGCTCATGTAAGTCAGCAGATCGCAGCAGCATCCCCCATCGGGTCGTACGACCATCTTCTGTGAGGTAACCACCCATATCCCGGAAATTAATTACGCCATCAGTGTAAATCATGCGATCGTTAATGGTAGACACCGACCCATTCGTGAACTTCACATGATAATAGTTGCGGCCAGGAGACACCGTTCTCGTAAATACCGTTCCTGCCGGGTCAATCTTTATATCAAGCAGCGTGCTGCCGGATTCCATAAATTCCGGACTAACAGAATGGTAGACTGCCTCCGCCTCCATGTTCTCTGCCATATTCCAGGCTAACATAATCCCGTTATTATCGCTGTACTTAGCCTGAACCTGAGGGCCTTGTTTCAAAAGTGAATTAGATGTTGACATTGATATTCCTCCTCAAAGTAGTATTCATCATTATGAATTTGAATGAATTAGTTCAAACGTGTTTTTAGCTTCATTTTGTATCGGTTTGCCACAAACTCCACGCTGAATACCATGGCGAAAACGACCAATCCGACAAACAAAGCAGCCGCAAAGTTATAGGATTTCATTGCATGAGTCATCTCATATCCAATGCCTCCCGCGCCAACTGCACCGAGAATAGTGGATTCGGCGATACCGCCTTCCAACTGCAGCACGCACCAGGCAATAAAGGCTGTTTTCACCGTAGGCAAAATACCTTGTATGACAATCTGCAGCCAGCTAGCACCCGTAGACTGCATCGCTTCGAGTACGCCCTTGTCGATTTCTTCCAGTGACTGGGCAAATACTTTGACAAGCATACCTGCCGCAGAGACAGCAATCGCAAGCACTCCGGGAAGTGGTCCAAGACCAACAGACACGATAAAGATGAGAGCCCACACGATTGTAGGAATCGCACGAAGCAAGGAAGCAGCGCTTCGAACGATCCAAGCAACGAACGGATGAGGCGTCAAATTGCTTGCAGCCAAAAAGGAGAGAAAGAACGCTACGACGATCCCCAGCACCGATCCAAGAATGGCAACTTGCAATGATTCTACAGCAGCGAGCAGGACATGGCGCCAGGCCGAGAAATCAGGTGGGAACATGGTTCCCATGTAACCGCCTAGTTTCGTAAAGCCCTGGGCAATCTTGGAATAGTCGAACTGCAGCTGAACGAGACTGAACACAAAAAGCACAGCAATTAGCGGCAGACCGATGACTAATAACTTGCTCCTTTTCGGCTTGGGTGGCTCTGGGATGGAAGTATACAGCGTAAATGATTGCTTCGCTTCCTTACGCGATTGGTGATCGTTTCCACAACAAGAACGATAACGAGCACAAGCAGCACGGCCATGCTAGCTTCCTGATACTGAAACAACTTCAATTTTGATTGCAAGATAAATCCGAGACCACCGCCTCCAACCATGCCTACAATCGTGGATGCGCGTACATTGATTTCGAAGTTGTACAGGCTCCAGCCGATAAACCCGGGTAAGAATTGTGGAAATACTGCTTGGGACAACACTTGAAAATAACTTCCGCCAGCAGCACGAACCGCTTCTACCTGCCCCATATCAATCTCTTCAAGCACCTCGGCAAAGGAACGGGTCAACATCCCGATCGAGATCAGGATCAGCGACATCGTACCGACTACAGCCCCAAGTCCAAATGCTGCAACAAGCAGAATCGTCCAAATAATTACCGGGATGTTACGAAACAGCGATGTAGCCGCACGAACAAATACTTGAAGGTAAGGGTGCGGGCTTGTCGTGGCCGCGGCTAAAAAGGATAGCATCCCTGCTACAATCGACCCGATGACCATCGCTACCATACTCATATAAAGGGTCTGCAGTGCAGGTTCAATGAGCTGGGAAAGCGAAGAAAGATCAGGTGGAAGAAAATCAAAAATGATAAATCGGAAGCTCTCCCCTACCCCTGCGAACAAAGTTCCTAATGAAAACTCTGCGCCGATGGAAGACCAGATGATGAGAGCCAACAGCACGATAAAGAACAATATCATCTGCGTGCGTTTCATTTTTCGGGCAGATTGCAACTGAGCAGCATTCATGTCAGGCTGTCTCCTTCACTTTGGGGTTAGTCTGGTTGTAAATGAGCCGGATCATTTCTTCCGTCAGTTCATCAGGTGTACCATCAAACACCTTGGACCCTTTATGAATCCCGATGATACGGGTTGCGTATTTCTTCGCGATATCTACCTGATGCAGATTGCACAGACAGGCAATGCCTTCCTCTTTGCAGATCGTATACAAATAATGCATGATCGTTTCTGAGGAAGCAGGGTCGAGACTGGCTATGGGTTCATCCGCCAGTATCAAATCCGGCTTCTGTGAAAGTGCACGTGCAATGCCTACTCTCTGCTGCTGACCCCCACTGAGTTCATCTGCCCTCTTGTACATTTGCTCATGTAAACCCACACGGTGAAGCATGATCTTGGCTGCTTCTGTATCTGCTTTTGAGTAGAGACCCAGTGCCCCTTTGAGCGGATTCATATAGCCTAATCGTCCATGCAGCACATTATTAAGAACGGACACGCGTGTGACCAGATTATATCCCTGAAAGATCATGCCCATATGACGGCGGAGTTCACGGAGCTTTTTACCCTTGATGCCCATAGTTTCACTGCCTTTAAACTGAATCTTTCCGTTTGTCGGCTCGATCATTCGGTTCAGGCTGCGCAGCAAGGTGCTCTTCCCGGCGCCGCTCGGTCCAATGATGACAACGAACTCTCCGGGATTTATCATCAGGTTCAAGTTATCCAACGCTTTTGTTCCGTCTGGATAGACCTTGGACAACCCTTCCACTTGTAAAAGTGTCATATTAATTCCTCCTTATCTCTTTCAAGTTTTAAACCTACTTCTTCAGCAGTTCTTCTGGGGACATGTCCAGTGCTTTGGCGACTTCACGGATGGGATCAAAATCACTGTCACTGCCTTCTACAAAACGGGCTGCGCCTACACTTTCGAGGAATTTAGGATTTTTCGTATCGTAATCCAACATAAGATCACGCAGCTGTGTAACCAATTCCTCTGGCAATTCTTGACGATAAAGCAGCGGAGCTCCACCGACAATCGGATCCGATTCGGCAATTACGCGGAAATCTTCCTCTTTGACAAGTCCTGATTCTGCCATCATCGGCACCATGAGACTTGACGTACCAATCGCATCCGCATTGCCGTTTGCCAGTGCAAGTAGTGATTTATCATGTCCACCGGAGAACGCTACACTGCCGAAAAAGGAATCCAATTCCTTATTGGAAAGACCAAGCTCTTTCATCAATGTGGCACGTGGATACAGATTGCCTGATGTGGATGCCGGATCGGCAAACAGAAAATCTTTTCCTTTCAGATCTTGTACACTTTGATAAGGAGAGTCACTACGAACGAGGATGACCGTATTCGATTGTTGATCACTTTCAGAACGGACAAGCAGTTTGGCATGGGCACGTTCCGTTGCAATGATGTAACCAAATGGTCCGATTAATCCAATTTCAATTTTGCCTGCACGGAGGGCTTCGATAACCATGTTATAATCTTCAGCTACAAAAATTTCAGAAGGGATGCCGGTTGCTTCAGTAATGTCTGTTGCTAACTGTTCCTGGGAACGGTTCATCTCGCCCTCTTCGCTTGGCATAATCCCGATTCGGATTACTTTCGGCATTCCACCTTCACTGGAGCTTGAACTTGCTGATGCCCCGCATCCAGACAGGATGACAAGCATAAATACAAGCGAGAGGATCAAGCTTTGATAACCTTTGCGTTTACTATTTTTCACAATGTATACCCTCCTGAAATTTGGTTTGATTCCATTCTTTTTTCTCTGGTACACAAGTAGGATACAAGTTGAATGTAAGAAGAATGATTTGGTAAATCACCGAATTTGTAAAACATTTAAGGGTGGTAGTAATCATAAAATTGAATAAAAAAACTAAATTATAGGATTAAGTTATATTTTCAATTTTTCAACAATTTCTAAATAGCCGTATGGAAAGTTAGCATATACAAAAAAAGGCCACCTTCGCAGGCAGCCCTTTATAAAATGTACCCCTTGTAAAGGACAATTAAAAAAAGGTTAGGCCACTTCAAGTTGCTGCCTGTAACGCGCAGGCGGCAGCTTCTTTAAGTTCCATTGACCTCGATAATGATTGTAATAGATCATGTAGCTTTTCACTTCTTGCGTAACTTCTTCCAAAGTCATACACGTTTTGAAATTCGTTTCATCTTTAAAATGCCCAAAGAATGATTCTTGTGGAGCGTTATCCCAACAGTTTCCTCTACGTGACATGGATTGACT